>NZ_JAVRHZ010000001.1:0-897897 GCF_031846325.1 Patiriisocius hiemis
AGATCTGTCTGACGATAATAGTGAATTAGAAGACGACCCAACAGTTACAACATTATGTCAAAACTCTAGTCTTGCTTTAATTAAAACTGGAACTGTAAATGACGAAAACGGAGATGGTTGTAGTGATGTAAAAGAAACTATTACATATAACTTCACGGTTATTAATAATGGTAACACTACAATTACTAATATAGATATTGATGACATTCTAGTAAATGTACAAGGAGGACCAATAACATTAGCTCCTGGAACAACAGACGCTACAACGTTTACTGCAACTTATTTAATAACTCAAGCAGATATTAATACTGGTTCAGTAACCAATCAAGCAGAAGTAACAGGTTTAGATCCTAATGGCGGTATTGTTTCAGATTTATCTGATGATAATAGTGATGTGGAAGATGATCCTACCGTAACTGCACTATGTAACAATGCAATCATTGCTTTAATCAAAACAGGAACACCAACTGATGAAAATGGAAATGGTTGTGTAGACTTAGGAGAGACTATTGTTTATGACTTTGTTGTTACAAACCTTGGAAATGTTACACTAACTAATGTAATTGTTACAGATCCACTTGTAACAGTAGTGGGAGGTCCTGTAGATTTAGCTGCTGGAGATTCTGATACTGAAACATTTAGTGCAATCTACACAGTAACTCAAGATGATGTTAACGCTGGTAGTGTTACAAATCAAGCAACTGCTGAAGGTTTAGACCCACTAGGAAATATAGTGAGTGACCTATCTGATAACAACAGTAACTTTGAGGATGACTCAACAATAACTGTACTTTGTCAAATGCCAATGATTTCATTAGAGAAATCAGGTATATTCAATGATGAAAATGGAGATGGTAGTACACAAGTAGGTGAAACTATTTCATACTTCTTTACTGTAACTAATACAGGTACAGTAACAGTATTTAATATTACACTTGATGACCCATTACCAGGAATTGAGATTGAAGGTGGACCTATTGCAGTATTAGAGCCAGGTGAAGTTGATAGCACAACGTTTACGGCAACATATACAGTAACTGAAGCTGACATTGCTAACCAAGAGGTAGTAAATCAAGCAACAGCAACTGGTGAAGATAGTAACGGAAATGAAGTGAGTGATACTTCTGATGATCCAATTAATACAACAAACGCTGATCCAGATGGTGATGGTGATCCAGATGATCCAACAATAACTATTTTACCAGATGTATTAGGTCAACAGTTTGAAATCTATAATGGAGTAACACCAAATGGTGATGGAGCACACGATTACTTCCAGATTTTAGGAATAGAAGACTTCCCTGTGAATAACGTTAAGATTTATAACAGATGGGGTGTACTAGTCTTTGAAACTGATGGCTATGGTGGTGCAACAGGTGCAGAGAATGTATTTACTGGAAGATCTAATGGACGCTCTACGATTAGAGAAGAAAAAGAGTTGCCAACAGGAACATACTTCTATATATTAACTTTCCCTTCTGACCCAAGTCAGAATCCAGAGAAAGACAATTATACAGGATACTTATATTTAAATAGATAATAGAAAATTATAGATAAATCCCAAGAGGCTTGTCCTCTTGGGTTAAAATATACAACTATGAAGAACAGTTATTTTGCAATCATAATTTTGATGTTACTTGGAGGAGTTTTTACAAGTAATGCGCAACAGGATCCACAATATACTCAGTATATGTACAATACACAGGTGGTAAACCCTGCTTATGCTGGCTCACGTGACGCACTAAGCTTTGGAGCTTTATATCGTACACAATGGGTTGGTTTTGAAGGAGCCCCTAAAACAGGTACATTTACAGTAAATTCGCCAATAGGTGCATTAGAAAATATGGGTCTTGGTTTATCTATTGTTAGAGATGAGATTGGACCTGCAATAGAATCTAATGTAAACATAGATTACTCGTATACAATTAACACTTCAGATACTGGACAATTATCATTTGGTTTAAAAGCAGGTTTAGATTTACTAGATGTAGATTTTAACAAGTTAAACTTAAATCCAAATACTCCAGATCCTGGTTTTGAAAATAATGTAGATAATAGATTACAACCGCAGATTGGGGCTGGGGTGTACTATAACACAGAAAAGTTTTATTTAGGACTTTCTGTACCTAACTTCTTAACAACAAAGCACTTTGACGAGTCAACACTTGCAGATGGTAATTTTGACGGAGAAGTTAGTCCTGCAGAAAGGTTACACTACTTTTTAATTGCAGGTTATGTTTTTGATATTAGTGATAACTTAAAATTTAAGCCTGCAACTTTAGTAAAAGCTGTAAGTGGATCACCATTGCAATGGGATGTTTCTGCAAACTTCTTAATTAATGAAAAATTTACATTAGGAGCAGCCTATAGATGGAGTGCTGCAATGAGTGCACTAGTTGGTTTTCAAGCATCTGAAGGAATATTTATTGGTTTTGGATACGATTACCAAACTACAGATATAGAACAATATAGTGATGGATCTTATGAAATTATGCTTCGCTTTGATATCTTTAAGAAACCAGAGCGTGTATTAACACCAAGATTCTTCTAAAAACAATAACAAAATTAATTATTGGGGCAATGAATAAACAACTAAAAAATACATTTATCTTAACACTAGTGCTCCTATGTACTAGTGTTTCTTTTTCTCAAAAAAACCAAATTGAGAAAGCAAATAAAGAATTTGATAAGTACTCATATATAGATGCCAGAGAAACCTACCTTAAAGTGGTAGAGAATGGGTATGAGTCTGCAGAGATTTTAAAAAAATTAGGAGATACATACTATTGGAATAGTGATTATGATAACGCTGCAAAGTGGTATCAACAAGCTATAGCAAAGTTCCCTACAGAAATCGAATCTGAATATTATTACAGAGCAGCTCAATCACTTAAAAGTGTGAAGAAGTATGATGAGTCTGATAGACTTATGGAACTTTATTCTGCGATTGCTGGAGATAGTTTAGTTATTAAAAACTTTAAAAATGACCCTAATTATTTAGAAAGTATTGCATTTGAATCTAAAGGGTATATTGTTGAGAAAGTGTCTGTTAATACAGAATTTTCAGATTTTGGACCTTCCTATTTTGGTGATAAACTTGTTTTTGCCTCAGCAAGTAGAGCCACAGAAGGGCAAAAAGTCTATAGTTGGACAGACCAACCATTTTTAGATCTGTATACAGCAGATATGGATGCTGAAGGGAAACTATCAAATGTTGAACCTATAGGTGGTGAGGTAAATACTCCTTATCACGAGTCTTCTGCAGCATTTACAAAAGATGGGTCTACAGTTTACTTTACTAGAAACAATTATACAGACGGGAAAAAAGGAAAAGATAAAACAAAAACAGTTCGATTAAAGCTATATAAAGCTACTATTAGCGGTGAAAACTATTGGACAAATATTGTTGAGCTACCATTTAACAGTAAAAAACATTCTGTAGCTCACCCAGCATTAAGTAATGACGAAAAAAGATTATATTTTTCTTCAGACATGGAGGGAACTTTAGGGATGTCAGATTTATGGTATGTAGATATTACTGGAGAAAATAGTTACAGCGAACCAGTAAACTTAGGACCATCTATTAATACAGAAACTAGAGAATCCTTCCCTTTTATTAGTGAAGAAAATAATTTATACTATTCTACAGACGGAAGAGCTGGTTTAGGTGGTTTTGATATCTATGTAACCCCACTTGATGCAAATGGACTACCAGGAAAAATTACAAATCTTGGAGAACCAGCAAATAGTAACCAAGACGATTTTGGATTTATAATAAAAGAAGAAAAGAGAATAGGTTATTTATCCTCAAATAGAGATGGACAAAATGGAAGTATTGGAGATGATATATACAGAGTTCAAGAAAAATGTGAAATCACCATTGTTGGAGTTGTAACAGACGTTGACTCTGGAGCATTGCTGCCAGGTGCAGAAGTTTCTCTGCTTGATGCCAATAATAACGAGGTTGTTGAAAAAGTAATAGTTGGCGATGATGCTAGCTATAGCTTTACCGCAGCTTGTGAGTCACAATATTTAGTAAGAGGAACAAAAGAAGGTTATAGGCCTGAGGAAAAAGTAGTAGAAACTCCAGATGTAACAGGAACTATTGAAGTGCCTTTAGCACTTAAATGGCTTGACCCTTGTCCTCCTAATGATTTAGGTTGTAGATTAAACTTACAACCAATATACTTTGATTTTGACAGGTATAACATTAGACCTGATGCTGCAATAGAATTAGAGAAAATAGCTGCTGCAATGCGTCTATACCCAGAGTTAATTATCAAGATTGAATCTCATACAGATTCTAGAGGAAATGACGCCTATAACGAAGCACTTTCAGACAAACGCGCTAAGTCTACACTAGATTACCTAGTAAATAATAGAGGTATTGATAGAAGTAGATTTACTGAAGCTACAGGATATGGTGAATATCAATTAGTAAATCAATGCTCTAATGGAGTTGAGTGTACTGAAGAAGAGCACCAATTAAACAGAAGGTCCATGTTCTTAATAATGAACTAAGTTATCTACCATAAATACTTTTTTTAAAAGCACCCGATATGGGTGCTTTTTGTTTTTAATACCCTAGCTATTTCGTATTTTTGAGAAAAAGGAAATTGGATGAATAAAGAACTTGTAATTCTTGTTAATGAACAAGATGAACAAATTGGTCTCATGGAAAAAATAGAGGCGCATGAAAAAGCCTTATTGCATAGAGCTTTTTCAGTTTTTATATTTAATAATAAAAACGAATTAATGCTTCAACAGCGTGCCTTGCATAAATACCATTCGCCAGGGCTTTGGACTAATACATGTTGTAGTCATCAACGTGAAGGAGAAACAAATTTACAAGCAGGAAAAAGACGCTTACAAGAAGAGATGGGCTTTAAAACAGACCTTAAAGAAACAACATCTTTTATTTATAAAGCTCCTTTTGATAATGGTCTTACAGAACATGAATATGATCATATACTTGTAGGTGCTTATGAAGATGAGCCAGTAATAAATACAGATGAAGTTGCAGATTGGAAATGGATGCCATTAGAAGATGTGAAAAAGGATATTAAAAACCAACCTGAACTATATACAGAGTGGTTTAAAATAATTTTTGACAAGTTTTACAAACACTTAAAGACATGAGTTTAACAATTTATAGAAAAGCTCATTTTAACGCAGCACACAGACTGTTTCGTGAAGATTGGTCTAACGAGAAGAATCTTGAAGTTTTTGGAAAATGTAGCAATCCAAACTATCATGGACATAACTATGAGCTTGAAGTGGGTTTAACCGGAAGTATAGATAAAGAAACAGGGTATTTAATAGATTTAAAAATATTAAAAGATATTATTAAATCTGAAGTTGAAGATTCTTTCGATCATAAAAATTTGAATGTTGAAGTACCAGAATTTAAAAACTTAAACCCAACTGTAGAGAATATAGCAATTGTAATCTGGAATAAGCTACGTGCAAAACTAGATACTAAATACGCAATAACTATAAAGTTATATGAAACTCCTCGCAATTTTGTAGTTTATACCGGCTAATTATGAGTTTAACTATAGGAGATACAGTACCAGAATTTAAATTGAATGATCAATTTGGTAATACATTTAATAGTAAAGAATTCTCTGGGAAGCAACCCCTTGTAATTTACTTTTATCCTAAAAACTTTACACCCGGATGTACCAAAGAAGCTTGTAGCTTTAGGGATAAATATGAAGACTTTGAAAAGTTTAATGCAAAAGTAGTTGGTATAAGTAAAGACTCTGAAGCTTCACATAAAAAATTTGCAAATAAATATAAATTGCCATTTACTTTACTTGCAGATCCAAAGGGAGACGTGAAAAAGTTATTTGGTGTTAAAAATAATTTTCTTGGATTATTGCCAGGAAGAGTTACCTATGTTTTTGACGAAAACGGAAAACTAAGATATACTTTTGATTCTGTTAATGCTACACCACATATTGAAAAATCACTTAAATATCTTCAAAAATTAGTATGAGTTTTTCAGCATTATACCCTCTTAAATTTAAACCTATCCTTAAAGAAAAAGTTTGGGGTGGTTCAAAATTAAAAACACTTTACAACAAAGAGGGTGGTGAAACCTTAGGAGAAAGTTGGGAACTTTCTGGTGTAACAGGAAATATTTCAGAGGTAAATAACGGAAAATTAAAAGGAAAAAAATTAAATGAATTAATAGAACACTACACCGCAGATTTGCTTGGTAACAAAGTGTATAAAGCTTACGGCACTAATTTTCCTTTATTATTCAAGTTTATTGATGCAAAACAAGACCTTTCAGTTCAATTACATCCTAATGATACCTTAGCGAAAGAGCGCCACAATTCTTTTGGAAAAACTGAAATGTGGTATATCATGAACGCTGAAGAAAATTCTCGCCTTATTTTAGGATTCAATAGAGAGATGGATCAATCAACTTATGAAGAGTATCTTCAGAATAATAATATTATGGAAATATTACATTCAGAGAATGTAAAAAAAGGAGATAGTTTTTTTATAGCTCCTGGAACTGTTCATGCTATTGGTGCGGGAGTTGTTTTAGCTGAGATTCAACAAACAAGCGATATTACTTATAGAATTTATGACTGGGATAGACCAGGCACAGATGGGAATATGCGAGAATTACATACGCAAGAGGCAATAGCCGCTATAGATTACAATCAACCCGATGCAAAGTTAGCCTACCAACATATAACTAACGAAGCTGTTTTATTGAAAAAATCTGCTTATTTTGAAACAAACAGACTATCTCTCACAAAACAATTTAAGAGAGATTTGAGTATAATAGACTCTTTCGTAGTTTATATGTGCGTTGCTGGGAACGGAACTATTGAAGTTGATGATTTTTCAGAAACAATTTCTACTGGAGAAACAGTACTTATACCTGCAAACTTTAAAGAGCTAACAATAAAAACTCAAAATGCTACAGTATTAGAAGTTTATATTCCATAATTTTGCAACAAATTATAAACTAATATTGTTATGGCAAGTGTAAGAGAATTAAAAAAAGATATTAATTACGTTTTAGGAGATATTATTGAAGCTGTTTATATCTGGGAGCTTACAAACCCTAAGAAAGATGATAAAAAAGCAGAGGCTATTATTGATGATGCAATTAATGTTTTTGATGAGCTAATTACCAAAGTAAACACTAAAGATGTTGAAAATAAAAAGGAACACTTTAAAGCGGTTAATGCAGAACTCGAAACAAAAGGAAGAGCACTTATTGATAGAATAAATAAACTTTCTTAGTCTTCTAAGCTTTTACGATTTTTAATCAAGGACTCTAAATCTTTACCGTATTTAGAGTCTTTTATTTTTGGAGCTAAGCTGTTGTATATGGTGTCTAAGTATTTAATATTAATGTCTGGGGTTTCGTTAATAAGTAAGTAAGGAGATAGCTCAATATCTGGATTGTTTCTTGCAAAATTTATAGTTGCTAAATAAGAGCTTCTTTGTAATGCATTTTGTTGTTTTCGTAATGCATTTGCAGCGGAGTCTTTTCCATCTTTTCTTGCTATAAATTCATTTTCAATAAGCTCAAGGTTCCTATCTCTATAGCGTTGCATCAATTTGTTGTACTCTTTACTCTTATCTTGATTTAATGATCCCGTAATTTCTGCATCAATTGCAAAAGATTTTAAAGAAGTAGTAATATTAATTTCTGAAGGTTCAGCAAAAAATGGAATGCGCTCGTCTAATAAAGACCCATCTTTAAGTCGTAAATACAAGTAATACACTTCTGGACTAGTTATTTCATCTTTAAAAGTGAAAGTTGGATCACCGTTTATAGTAACACTATCTATTGAAAGTAATAGTGTGTCTTCAATTTTTTGTAGTAAAACAGTACCTTTTTTGAGTCCTTCTATATTACCAGTAAGTATCATTGTGTTTTCTGAAGAACTCTCACAACTACTTAAAATAATAGCAAATACTAATAATGAGACTAGGTATTTCATGTGTTTTATTTAGGCTGGCAAATATGATAAATTTTAAACTGTGAACAAAGTTTTTATCCTGCCGAAACTACTTGCATCATAAATGTACAAAGCACAGCACCCAAAGTACCAATTGCATACCCAAAAACAGCTAACAATACACCTACTGTTGCTAGTGATGGATGAAACGCAGACGCTACAATAGGAGCAGAAGCGGCCCCACCTACATTAGCTTGACTACCTACTGCCATAAAGAAGTAAGGGGCTCTTATTAATTTTGCAATTAATATAAGTAGTCCAGCATGGATACTCATCCATAAGAATCCAATAGCCAGTAAACCAGGGTTGTCAAAAATTTGTGTGATATCTATTTTCATTCCAATACTTGCGACTAAAATGTAAATAAAAATACTTCCAATCTTACTTGCTCCAGCACCTTCAAAGTTTTTAGCTTTTGTATATGATAATAAAATACCAATGATTGTAGTTATGGATACCATCCAGAAAAAGCTAGAAGACAAAAAGGTAAGCGAGTTTTTTGCAAGTCCTTTTTCCATTCCTCCAATTACTCCATCAAAAGCTGCACTAATATAACCAGCACCAAAATGTGCTAAACTTACTGTTCCAAAAGTTATCCCAGCTAATACCATATAATCTGTAAGAGTTGGATTTCGCTCCATTTTTTTGGAATAGGTAGAAACTTTTTCTTTTAAGGCCTCAATAGCAGAGGTGTCAGACTTCAGCCATTTGTCAATTTTTGTAGCTTTTCCAATTCCAATTAATAATATAGCCATCCATACATTGGCTACTACAATATCTACAAACACCATTTTCCCATATGATTGAGGATTATACTCATAAATTTCTAACATAGCAGCTTGATTTGCGCCTCCTCCAATCCAACTTCCTGAAAGTGTAGAAAGTCCTCTCCAAACAGCATCTGCACCTTCACCACCTACTGTTTCTGGAGAAATTAAACCAATTAACAAAACAGCAATGGGCCCCCCTAGAATAATTCCTACAGTTCCTGTAAAAAACATAATTAATGCTTTAGGCCCTAAATTAAAGACAGCCTTTAAGTCCATACTTAGGGTCATTAGTACTAATGCTGCGGGTAGTAAGTACCTACTTGCCATATAATAGAGACTTGTACTACCTTCGGTAACAGAGCCATCTTCGTTAATAGTTGTCCATTCTGGCGCTATAAGACCAATAGAAGTTAAAATAGCAGGTAAAAAATACGCTAAAAATAAAGCAGGAATTATTTTATAAAACTTATGCCAAAACCCATCTTTTTTAGACGAAGTATAAAATATAATAGCGAGTACCGCCATTAATACACCAAAAACAATGGTATCATTAGTTAAAAAAGGGGTGGTGTCTTTAAGTACTTGAGTAGTATCCTGCATAATAAACTATTTATTGCAAAATACAATTATTTAGTAAAAATTAAACAACTTAAGAAGCTGTTTAATTTTTAATAAAACTACTTATTGTTTCAATTAACTCAGGCATTACAGGTAAGTTTGGGTCTCCATACGATTTTTGATTTTCAAGATCATTTCCCTCAATTTTTTTGAATAGATGATTCATATTTTCAATAATCTTATATAAAGCATCTGGTTTTGCTTCTTTAAGTAAAGCTGCTTCTGTCTCTTTGGTTTGAAGGTCTTTAGTACCATTAATAATTAACACAGGGATATCTAACTTTTTAATTTCTTCAGCAGGGTTAAATTGCATCCATTGAAGCATAAATGGTTGTATTTGAGGCCCAAGAATAGACGCTAGCGCTGGATCGTAATTTGTAGTACTACCACGTTCTCTTAGCTCCTTAAAAGCAGTTGCTGCGCTTTTATCTAGTCCAGGTTGTTGTATTGCTATTTGTGTTATAATTACATCATCTATTGGTTGTCCTGTGCCTGCTAATGAGGTAAAGCTACTAGCTGAACCTTTTGCTATTAACATACCTATTAAAGAACCTTGGCTATGACCTACAACATGTATTTCTGAAAACTGTTCACTTCTTTTAAAGTAATTTATCACTTCTTCAGCATCAGTAATAAAATCATTAAACTGAATATTAGCCATATTTGGATCTCTATTTTTGAGCATTTTTACAGACCGTTTGTCATATCTAAAAACAGCTAGACCATTATTTACTAGCCCTTCAGCTAAAAATTTTAAAGAGTTATTTCTAGACATACTTGAATTTCCATTTCTGTCTGTGGGTCCTGAGCCTGCAATAATAATTACTAGTTTAGGGTTTTCTGTAGAAGGTAATAAGAGAGTACCGTCAATGTATTTTGAAACGCTTAATTCTTTTTCGGTATATTTTTTTTCTTGAGCTAACGCATTAGAAAAAACAAAAAGTACAAGTAATGGGAATAGGAACTTTTTCATTAGTATGGTTTAAAACTATTTTTGAAACGTTAAAGTAGTATTTTAAATTGTTGTAAGATACTATAACCAAATTTAATGCCAGTAAAACCTATGGAATAGTATCTTTGTAGTAAACTCTTAAAACAATGAAAAAGACCTATTTATTATTCTTTGCTTTTATATTAATTTCTAGTACTTCTTTAGCTATTGATGATTGGGGTAAAACTGGGCACAGAGTGACGGGAGAAATTGCTGAAAAGTATTTGTCAAAAAATGCCAAAAAAGCTATTGAATCTTTATTGAATGGAGAATCACTTGCTTTTGTTTCTACTTATGGAGATGAAATTAAAAGTGATGATGCTTATAGAAAATATGGACCCTGGCATTATGTAAACTTCCCGTTTGATAGTGCCTACGAAACACACCCTAAAAGTGATAGAGGCGATATCATAGTAGCAATTAATACCTGTATCAAAGTATTGAAAAGTAAAACTGAAAGTAATGAGAATAAAGCGTTTCATTTACGCCTATTAGTACACTTTATAGGTGATCTGCATCAACCATTACATATTGGTTTAGCTGAAGATAAAGGTGGAAATGATTTTCAAGTACGCTGGTTTAATGAGGGGACAAATTTACATACCGTTTGGGATACTAAGATGATAGAACATTACAATATGTCTTATAAAGAATTGGCTAGTAATACAAGAAAACTTTCAAAACAGGAGCTCTCTACTATTAAGTCTGGTTCTGTTTTAGATTGGATGAATGAAAGTAGAGCTATTTGTAAAGATGTTTATGAAAATACTGAAGTAGGAGAGAAGTTAGGCTATCGTTATATGCATGATTATTTTACAACAGTACGGTCACAGTTACAAAAAGGAGGCATCCGTCTTGCAACTATACTTAATGAAATTTTCGAGTAGATTACCTCTTTGAAATCTTATTGTGAGTAATATGCTTTTGTCTGGTAGATTTGAATGTTTTTGTGTTGCTATCGCGTAATTTACTGTGTTTTGTCTTTCTACCTTGTACTCTTTCACGCCACATTTTAAAACTTGAGGGCTTCATTTCTCTTCGCATGATTTCAATAGTCTCTTGCTCGCTTATTCCAAATTGAAAGGTAATAGCATCAAAAGGGGTACGGTCTTCCCAAGCCATTTCAATAATGCGGTCTAACTCTCTATCAGTAAATTTTTTAGTTTCATCTTTCATACTACAAAATTACAGATTTACTATTTTATTATTCTAAAAGTTAGGTTAATCCTTGGGTTTACTACTTTTCTGGTTTTGGGGATTTGATGCTTCCAGTAATGCTGTGTTGTCCCACTCATGATTAATAGACTGCCATGTGTAAGGGCAATTTTTTCTTTTAAGGCTTTATCTTTTTTGTGCTGTAATTTAAACTGTCTTGTTGCTCCAAAACTTACAGAAGCAATAATTGGATTTTTACCTAGTTCTTTTTCATCATCACTATGCCAACCATTGCTATCATTTCCATCGCGGTAAAGATTTAGTAATACGGTTGTAAAATTCACATCGATTACGGTTTCTATTTTGCTTTTAATTTTTATAAGCTCTTGAGTAAAAGGTTTAGGATGCATTGTAATGCCAGAATAGGAGTAGGGCTTTTTGTTTAATGCATATAAAGCAGTTAATCTTGGTTGCTTATAGGTCTTTCCAAAAACTGTTATAGTATCTTCTTGCCAATCTGTTTCATTTGAAAAATGTGAGTAGAAAGAATTGGCTTCTTTTTCTGAAAAAAAAGAATCATAATAATTTATAGCTGCATCTTTAAGTTGATAATTTTTTATTGAAGTTTCTATTTCTGAAGAAAATAAATCCATCTCTACACATATTGATACGCCCAATACATCAACCCAAACTGAAGCGGAATCCTAATAACCAAAACCCATTTAGGCAGTTTTAATGCTGCTTTTTCATTTTGAAGCATATAAATATGCACAGGAATAAACAGCAGTAACATTATTATGATACTCCATGCTGCTATAGCTTGAGTTTCTGGATTTAAAAGCATAAAACCAGCAATCATTTCTGCTATTCCAGAAAGAAGCACAATAGTATCATGTGCTGGGATATACGGCGGTAGGATACGCTTATATATTTTTGGAGTTCTAAAATGATTTGCGCCAGCTAACACAAATAATAAACCTAATAAATATTGATGCCATGGTAACATAGAACAAAGGTAACGTAATAAAACAAAAACCCCAGCATTAATAAATAACTGGGGTTAATAGAGATAGTGGTTAGTTAGCCCTCTTTGCTTATTCTATAATCAACTGTTTTGTTGTTATACCTTGTTTTCCTTTAATCACAATCAAGTAGGTTGCACTTTGCAGTAGCGATACATCGATGTTTCTTTCAGTACCCATATCCATAAGTTTGATAGTGTTTACTAATCGTCCCATAAGATCATAGATAGCTACTTCCTGTAATTCTAAATTATTAGGATTACTTAAAGTTACCATATCACTTGCAGGGTTAGGATATAAACTTAAACTAGTAAAGTTAGTATCCTCCACACCCAAGATAGGGTTAACAGTAAGCTCAAAGATATAATCTGTTTCATTGCCTAAATCATCCATAGCCGTTAAAGTAATATCGTACACTCCAACTCCTAATGGAGTACCCGGAGCTGGATCTTGTGCAATAACAATAGGTAATAAAGGATCACTACAGTTGTCTGATGCTGCTACACCTACTGTAAAGTCTTCTAAGGTATAAATACCATTAGGCTCTGGATCTCTAGAAGTATCTTCTGGAAGTGTTCCTTGGTCAAATACAGGACCAAGACTATCCTCAATAGTAAGTGTTGTTTCACAAGACGCTATATTACCATTTGCATCCACAGCAAATACAGTAACAGTTATCGTACTACCAACATCACTACAGTCTAAAGTACCCGCATTGGTAGCTAAACTATCAATAGTACAGTTGTCTAAAGGATTGGTTTGGTCTAATAGTATTAACGGATCTACCGTAGCCGTTCCATCAGGTCCTATAGTAATAGTCGCTGGCTGACATACTAAAGTAGGTGCAATAGTGTCTTCTACAGTTACTGTAGCAGTACATGTACTACTATTTCCATTGACATCAGTTACAGTAAGTACCACATCGTTAGCACCCACATTAGAACAGTCAAAAGTGTCAATATCTACAGTAAGTGTATCAATACCACAAGCATCACTACTTCCACCATCTACATCACTAGGCACAATACTAACCATCCCATTAGCATCAAGTTGAACGGTGATGTTTTGACAAATAGCTAGAGGAGCAGTTGTATCTTCTACCGTTACAACGGCAGTACAGGTGTTTACATTTCCATTGACATCAGTTACAGTAAGCACCACATTATTAGGTCCTACATTAGAACAATCAAAAGTATCAATGTCAATCGATAAGGTATCTATTGCACAGTTGTCTGTACTTCCACCATCTACATCACTAGCCATAATACTAGCAGCACCAAACTCATCTAAAGCAACTGTGATGTCTTGACATACCGCAGCAGGTAGTTCATCATCAGTAACAGTTACATTAAAGGTACACACCGTACTATTTCCACCAGCATCAGTAGCTGTAAAGGCAACAACCGTAGTTCCTACAGGGAAGCTAGTTCCACTTAGAGGGCCATCGGTTTGCGTAACAGTAACATTACAGTTATCAAGAGCTACCGCAGGTCCAAAGCTTACAGTTGCATCACACATTCCTGCATCTGCACTTACAGTAATATCTGCAGGACATGAAATTGTAGGAGGAGTATCATCAACTACCGTTACAATAGCTCCACAAACATTAGCATTTCCATTAGCATCGGTTACAGTTAGAGTTACATTGTTAGTTCCTATATCATCACAAGTAAAAGTATCTGGAAATACAAACAGGCTAGGAGCAGGGTCACAATTGTCTGTACTACCTCCATCAATTTCAGAAGGGTTTAAGACATACATTCCGTTTTCATCTAAAGAAACAGTAATGTCCATACATACAGGAGTAGGGGGTGTAGTGTCTACAACCTCAATAACTTGGTCACAACTAGAAGCGTTTCCGTTGGCATCTGTAGCCGTCCATGTTCTTGTAATAGTTGAATTACTTCCAACACCTGCTACTACAACATCAGTAAAGGTGATTACAGGAGCAGTATCACAATTGTCTGTTGCAGTTGCCATTCCTGTATTAGCTGGGCTAGGGTCATCGTCACATTCAATAGTAAGATCTGCTGGGCAGATAATTACTGGTGGAGTTGAATCTATAATGGTTACGGTTGCTAAACATGTAGATGTATTGCCATTTTCATCAGTTGTTGTTAGTGTAACAATGTTGGTTCCTATATCATCACAATTAAAATTATTTTGACTAATGTTAAAGGTTATATCACCACAATTATCGAAGGATTCATTATCTATATTTTCAGGAATAATACTAGCATTACCATTTTCATCTAATTGAACTGTAATATCTTGACATATAGATACTGGTGGTGTAGTGTCTACTACTTCTATGGTTTGAACACAAGAAGTTTGGTTTCCGCCAATATCAGTTGCAGTCCATGTTCTTAAAATTGTTTCGTTGCTTCCTATTCCTGGAACTACTACATCATTAAAAGATACTGTTGCACTACAATTATCGGTCGTGGTGGCAACACCTGTCGCTATTGGGCTGTTATCTTCATCACACTCAACCGTTACATCTGCTGGACAAATAATTTGCGGTGCTATACTGTCTTCTACAGTTACTATAGCTGTACAAGTTGCACTATTGCCATTTACATCATTAACAGTTAAGGTAACTGTGTTTTCTCCAAGATTTGAACAAGTGAAATTTTGAATATCAATACTTGTTGAATCTACAGCACAATTATCATAGCTACCGTCATTTATAGCTTCGGCTGTAATGGCTATTTGTCCCGTTGAATCTAATTGAACGGTAATATCTTTACAAACTGGTGTTGGGGGTAATACATCCTGTACGGTAACTAATGAAGTACATTCCGAAGTATTTCCATTATTATCTACTAGTACAAGAACTACATCTTGAAAACCAATATCATCACAATCAAACTGAGTTGGAAATATTTCCATTGATGCAATTCCGCAGGCATCAGTTGAACCACTATCAATATCACTAGCTGTAAAATTAACTACCCCGTTTTCATCTAGACTAAGAATCAAGTCACTTACGCAATTTGCTTGAGGAGCTATAGGATCTTCAACCGTTACTGTGGCAGTACATTGATTACTATTTCCGTTATTGTCTATTACTGTTAATATAACTGTATTAACTCCAACATCATCACAAGTAAAATTTTCTTTATCGATACTGTATGTTGCTATTCCACAATTATCAAAACTAGTATTATCAATATCTGAAGGATTTATTGTTGCTTCCCCATTGATGTCTAGTTGAACAATGATGTCAATACAATTAGTAGTTGGAAGGATTGGGTCTTCAATTGTTAGTTGGGCTGTACATTGATTTGAATTTCCATAAACATCTGTTACCACTAATGAAACCGTATTTGTCCCTACATTACTACAATCAAAAGTAAAAGATGCACTTGGAGCCATCCCAAAAGCAGCAATTTCATAACTAGCAATACTGCAGTTATCTGTACTTCCATTATCAAGATCAATACCGTTAACAGTAACCATACCATTACTATCCAATGCAACTGTACTATTTTTACAGGTAACTGAAGGAAGTTCTGTATCCTCAACCGTAATATCTTGAGAACAACTTACTGTATTTCCATTATCAGCGACATAAGTCCAATTTATCGTTGTGGTCCCAACTGGATAGGTATCTGAAGCATCTGTGGAGTTGTTATAGTCGTTTATAGCTTCAGCAGCTCCTGAAAATGGAGTACATAGGTAAAAATAATTACCACAATTTGGATCATTTAAGTTTATCTTTGTTCCTACATTTCTTCTTACCTTAAAAGTTAAATCGGTTCCATACGTATCTATCCACGAATTCCAAACGCTTGGAGTAATTGTAATTGGATATGTAGTGTCTACACACTCTGGTCTAATTCTAGTTTTATTAAGCAATAGATTTCCATCGGGTCCTTCAAACATAAAACGTTCACCTGTTTCATAAAAAGGACCGTTCACAACCACTTGAATTTCAATGCTCTGTGCAATATACTCAACCATTGGTAATGTTAAAAAAGTATTGTCAAGGCTTACATTAAGACCACTACCAATGGTATTAAATGTGACAGGAGAAGTACATCCATATACAACACTATCACAAAAAAGATCTATAGAAGGAGGAACTATGTTAACAAATGATTCACAGCTATTTGGTGAGGCCGACACCAAAATATCAGCACTACAAGTCATTGTTGGGTCATTTATATCTGTCACAGTTACTATTTGACTACAAGTAAAAATTGTATCATAGGTAGTAATTGTCCAAGTTACTTCTGTATCACCTATAGGAAATAATAATGGAGCATCGTTTGTTGCAGTATATGTTGTACAAGAAAATACATTAGGAGTAGGAAGTATTACGTTCGAGGCAGTACAAAGCCCGATATCACTAGTTACAGTAACATCTTGTGCGCACTCTACGGTGGAAGGAGTACATACCACTTTAAGTGTAATATTATTTGTGTTTTGCTGAGTCTCCCAAGCAATACTAGGGGGTAACGTTGGTAAGTTAATAAAACCAGGTGTAAGCCCCTGATGTTCAACAATTACAAACTGGTCTCCTGCAGCAGGTACAAATCCATTTAAAAGTGTAACATTAATTCTTGGGCGCTCAGAGCTAGGGAGTGAGCTATTAAATCTTACCTTATCATGGGTGTTAGTATTTAGTAATTCAATCTCTATAGAAGATCGAAACTCAAATTCTGAGCTCCCAGAAATGCCGTAGGAACCAATTGGATTATTGTTGTTTCTAGGTGCTATTATGTTTTGATTTTTAATTATTCCAAAGTGATTAAAACTATTTCCTCTTATAAAACCTTGATTGTATATAGTTGCGTTAACAGTACCATAGTTATCTATTATTCCATTATTATTATTATAAAGTGTACTAGTGCCATTAATACTAGATCCTGATTGATTAACTATTGTTCCTTCGTTATCTGGAGAATAACTATTGAAATTTATTGTAGAATTGCCTCTATTGTCTATAAAATTTTTATTAGTAACATAAGACGAGAAACCACTTGTATTATCAAAATTTAGCACTCCTGAAAAGTTTCTGAAGGATCCTTCATTTGTGAAAAAGTAAGAAATCTTATTGGTAAAAGTTCCTTTGTTATCTACTACACCTCCAGCTTGGTTGATGAAAGATTTTTGGTTAGAGATAGTATTAGGTGTATTGTTTAAAATTCTGTTGTAGTTTCTGAAAGTTCCTGCATTTACCAAATTTCCAAAATTTTGTACGTTTCCATAGTTGTTTAAACCTGATGTATTTGCTATAACAGCATAATTTCTATTGGTAAAATACCCATTTTGATTAATCGTAAAACCGTTTACTTGATTAAAATACAAAGTACCGTAGTTTACCATAAACCCATCACACCAACCTGAAAGTTGTGTTCTTTTCCAAAAAGTTATAAAAGAACCGTAGTTAGTAAACCTACCAAGTCTATGAACTTGGAGTGAACCTTGGGGATACAAGGCTGATGTTGTTGAAAATTTGGCTCTTTCCTCTACAACTAACTCTCCGTAAGCTTCTACAACGGTAACGCCTGGAGAGGTTAAATAATTTGGGTCTGGATCAGAAGGCGCAGCTGACTTAATTGTTAATGTAGCTCCAGATTTTAAAATAATGGTTCCTCTGTTAAATATATTATTACCATTATCAATTGTAATATCTTGTCCCTCAAAAATCACAGTATCACCAGCATTAACAGTTTCACCTGGATAAGATGGAAACCATCTTGCTTGGACACCCCACTCTCCATTACCACTATAGGTATAGGTGGTTTGCCCGTTGAATTCTATACTAACAAATAAACTTAGTAAGACTAGAAGTAATGCTTTTTTCATAAGAATATTATCTTAAGCTTAAATGTATTCTAATACAATTAATCTTGAAATACGTAGTACAGTACAAATTTTACGTAGGGGTACGTATAGTCTATAATGAGAGGATAAGCTCTTTGTTTTCGGTAGTCCAGACAGTAAGTGAGTCTGTATTAGGCGGTAGGTCTAATTTTGCAATAATATTGGCTCTATGTTTTTCTACAGTACGATGAGAAATGGAAAGTAATTCTCCAATCTCCTTAGACGTTTTTTCTTGTGCTATTAATCGTACGATTGTTCTTTCAGAAGGGGATAAAAATTTAATTTTTTTAAGTTCGGGAGATACTTTTGTAGAAAAAATATGATTAAATGTTTTACTGAAGTACGTTTCTCCTTTTTCAACAGCTTTAATACATTTATTAATTTCAGAAAAGGGTTCATCTTTTAATAAATACCCAGAAATATTTAATTTTTTTGCCTTCATCACAAAGGCTTTCTCTTTGTGAGATGTAAGAATGATAAATTTAGTTTTAGTATTAACTTCGGTAGCTTTTTTTATAACCTCGAAGCCAGATAGTATAGGCATTTCAATATCTAAAATCGCAATATCAGGCTTTTCTGTTATAATTTCCTCAAGGGCCGTAGCTCCATTTAATGCACCCTTTAGTGTTTTGTATCCATATTGCTCTAGTTCTTGAATAAGTCCTTTTAATAGCATTGGGTGGTCGTCTGCAACAAGAATAGTTTGGGACATCATTTTGTAGGTAGTATAGCTGTTATATTTGTTCCCTTTGTGGGTTTACTATTAATTTGTAATGTTCCACCTAAGATACGTATTCTTTCAGAAAGTGTTTTTAAACCTAAACTATTTTGACTGGTCTTGTTTGTAACATCAAAACCTGCACCATTATCTTTAATTGAAATCGCTATATGCTTGTTTTTATTTTTAATTATAACTTCAACAGATGTAGCTTTCGAGTGTTTAACTATATTATTTAAGCATTCTTGAATAAACCTGTATAGGTTTACTGTTTCTTTTTCGGTAAATATTTGATCTATATCTTCAATCTCAGTAGAAAATAAAATAGTAGTTTCTTCATCTATATCATACACTAATTGCTCTATACTAGTTGTAAGTCCTAGCTGTTTAAGAACTGCGGGGTATAAATCTCTGGAGATACTCCTTACTTCTTCTAATGCATTATTTGTAAGTAATGCAAGTTCCTCTTGGTCATAATTTTGTGCTTTCTTTTTTATTAACGTTAATTGCTGCCCAACACTATCATGTAAGTCTTTTGCTATTCTGGTTCTTTCTTTTTCTTGGGACTCTAATAAATTTTCAGAAAATGTCTCTTGTAATTGTTGTTTTAGCTTTGCTTGTTTAAGTAAATATGTAAGCATTGATATAATTAAGACTAAAATTAAGAGATAAAACCACCATGTTTTATAGAAAAAATTTTTAGAAATTATTGTTAGGTTGATGGACTCACCAATTTTTTTCCCTGAAAAGTTTAAAGCATCAATTTCTAATGTATACTTGCCTGGCGCAAAGTTTGGAAATCTTATCACTTGGGAAGAACCATTATTAATCCAATCTTCGTTATTAAGCTTATATCTATAGTTATGTTGCCTGTCTTCTGTATTGTTGGTTAAAGTAAACTCCAGCTCTAATTCTTTAAATTCTGCTGGCAGCACTATAGTTTTGTTTAACTTTTCTCTGTTATATATAGATACTACTTTATTCAGTTTTTTACTAAAACTTCTTGTCTTAAGTAGTACTAATTTTGATACATTTTTTTTAGGTTCTAATTCTTCAGGTCTAAAATAGTTTAGCCCACTAATTGTTCCTACTAAAAAACCATCTCCGGTATCTAAGGCACTATATCTATTGGTTTCGTTATGAGAAAGACCATCTTTTGTAGAATACCGTGTTTCTTCTTTGCTTTTAATATTATATGAAACAATGCCATTAAAAGTATTAATCCACCAAGTGTCACTTTTAAAAAGAATAGTGGCTATCCCAGCATTTAGTTTATCGCTATAAATTAAAGTAAAGTCATTGGTTTTTTTATTGTATTGAAATATTTTTCCACTTCTTGAACCAATTAAATAACCATACTCTGGATGGTGTTCTATTGCTAACATGTACGAATCATCAAATATGTTTTTCCCAAAAAACTGACTTTCTTGAGTATCAAAATTGTACGTTAAAACTCCTTTATCTGTAGCACCAACAAGAAAGTTGTTTTTTAACTCTATATCATGGATATATAAAGAATCTGTAGTGAGTATTTTAGTATGCTTCTTTGTTGTTTTGTTAAACCTCATAAGTGCATATCCACGGGTTCCATAAATTAATTCATTGTTGTTTAATTCAGCTAAGCAAGAAGGTGGGAAATGTCTATGTAAACTATTTTTATTCTCCTCTGTATCTATTTCTAATATATTGCTTCCAGCATTACTCCATAGTTTATTGTTTTCAAAAAAGATTGATCTGGAAGAGTTAGGTATTTCTTCAACACCATTAACATATATTTTATAGGGGAGTATTTCTTTTTTTTCTAAGTTTAGTGTGTACCACCCCTTATTTTCGGTAGCAACTAGGTAATTATCATCAAATTTTGAGATAGCTCGTATAGCAATTTCAGGCAAGAATGTTTCAATTTTAGTTGAAGATAATCCTATATGATGTAGTTCGTTTTTAGAGTTTCCAATAAAGATATCTCTAGAATTATTTTTTGTAATTAGTTCTAACGGGCTATTAATTTCAAAAATTTCTTCTGAAAAAATGGTTTCAATATTAGTTGTGTTTTTAAATTCAAAAAGACTTACATTTTTACCTTTTACAGTTGCAATAATTGGTTTGTCTGGCTTATTTTGAATTATCTTTAGATTATTACTTTCAAAAGAAGGGGTAAGTGTCCTTACAGGATCTAACGTTCTATTTTTTTTGTTTACAAAGTGTAATTTAGAATTGTTTCTAAATAAGAAAAAAGAAGTGTCATTTTTAGTAAAGACTTCATCTATAATTATTTTTTCTAAGAGTTTAGTTTTTTTGTTTTCAAGCCTAAAGGGAAGTTCATTAAGTATTTCTCCTTCCCAGCTTACAAATGTTACTGGAAAGTTATCATCACTTATTATAAAATATTCTTCAAAAGGTAAAAACTGGGTTGATTCTTCTATGAGATATTTTGAAGTGTTTTTCGTAAATGACACTAAAGGGTTTAGCTCTAAACCATCTGTAATTTTGTTAATGGTAATTAGCTTTTTTTCTTGTGTAAGTAAATAGTAAGCTTTATTGTAAAAAAAGATGTTTGAAAAATAAATATCCTTTGCTTCAAGTTCTCTAAATAATGGCTTAAATACTAAAGTGAAAGGGTTAAATAAAAAGATTTGGTCTCCTGCATGCACAAAGAAAAGACCGTCCTTTCTTTTTATTATTTGGAAGATAGAATTAAGCTCTTTTTTTGAGTTTTTTGGTATGGGTATAGAGTGAAACTTTTTTCCATTAAAACGTTGAATTACAGGTTCTTTTTTAGCTGAAATAATCTCCCTTAAATCATTGTCAATGCCACCAAGCCATAAAAACCCATCATCATCATACTCCATAGCCTTTATTCTGTCTATTTCTAAACCATCATTTTTGGTAAATATTTTATGAGTAAATGTAGATTGCGACTGGGCAATAAGTTTACATAGTAGAAAAATTATAAGAAAAGATTTTCTCAACTTTTTTTCTTGAAAGATAGGTAATTGATATAAAAATAAAAACCCTCTAGCATGATAACTAAAGGGCTTTTACAACTAAAATTTAAAAATTACTATTCTATAATCAACTGTTTTGTTGTTATACCTTGTTTTCCTTTAATCACAATCAAGTAGGTTGCACTTTGCAGTAGCGATACATCGATGTTTCTTTCAGTACCCATATCCATAAGTTTGATAGTGTTTACTAATCGTCCCATAAGATCATAGATAGCTACTTCCTGTAATTCTAAATTATTAGGATTACTTAAAGTTACCATATCACTTGCAGGGTTAGGATATAAACTTAAACTAGTAAAGTTAGTATCCTCCACACCCAAGATAGGGTTAACAGTAAGCTCAAAGATATAATCTGTTTCATTGCCTAAATCATCCATAGCCGTTAAAGTAATATCGTACACTCCAACTCCTAATGGAGTACCCGGAGCTGGATCTTGTGCAATAACAATAGGTAATAAAGGATCACTACAGTTGTCTGATGCTGCTACACCTACTGTAAAGTCTTCTAAGGTATAAATACCATTAGGCTCTGGATCTCTAGAAGTATCTTCTGGAAGTGTTCCTTGGTCAAATACAGGACCAAGACTATCCTCAATAGTAAGTGTTGTTTCACAAGACGCTATATTACCATTTGCATCCACAGCAAATACAGTAACAGTTATCGTACTACCAACATCACTACAGTCTAAAGTACCCGCATTGGTAGCTAAACTATCAATAGTACAGTTGTCTAAAGGATTGGTTTGGTCTAATAGTATTAACGGATCTACCGTAGCCGTTCCATCAGGTCCTATAGTAATAGTCGCTGGCTGACATACTAAAGTAGGTGCAATAGTGTCTTCTACAGTTACTGTAGCAGTACATGTACTACTATTTCCATTGACATCAGTTACAGTAAGTACCACATCGTTAGCACCCACATTAGAACAGTCAAAAGTGTCAATATCTACAGTAAGTGTATCAATACCACAAGCATCACTACTTCCACCATCTACATCACTAGGCACAATACTAACCATCCCATTAGCATCAAGTTGAACGGTGATGTTTTGACAAATAGCTAGAGGAGCAGTTGTATCTTCTACCGTTACAACGGCAGTACAGGTGTTTACATTTCCATTGACATCAGTTACAGTAAGCACCACATTATTAGGTCCTACATTAGAACAATCAAAAGTATCAATGTCAATCGATAAGGTATCTATTGCACAGTTGTCTGTACTTCCACCATCTACATCACTAGCCATAATACTAGCAGCACCAAACTCATCTAAAGCAACTGTGATGTCTTGACATACCGCAGCAGGTAGTTCATCATCAGTAACAGTTACATTAAAGGTACACACCGTACTATTTCCACCAGCATCAGTAGCTGTAAAGGCAACAACCGTAGTTCCTACAGGGAAGCTAGTTCCACTTAGAGGGCCATCGGTTTGCGTAACAGTAACATTACAGTTATCAAGAGCTACCGCAGGTCCAAAGCTTACAGTTGCATCACACATTCCTGCATCTGCACTTACAGTAATATCTGCAGGACATGAAATTGTAGGAGGAGTATCATCAACTACCGTTACAATAGCTCCACAAACATTAGCATTTCCATTAGCATCGGTTACAGTTAGAGTTACATTGTTAGTTCCTATATCATCACAAGTAAAAGTATCTGGAAATACAAACAGGCTAGGAGCAGGGTCACAATTGTCTGTACTACCTCCATCAATTTCAGAAGGGTTTAAGACATACATTCCGTTTTCATCTAAAGAAACAGTAATGTCCATACATACAGGAGTAGGGGGTGTAGTGTCTACAACCTCAATAACTTGGTCACAACTAGAAGCGTTTCCGTTGGCATCTGTAGCCGTCCATGTTCTTGTAATAGTTGAATTACTTCCAACACCTGCTACTACAACATCAGTAAAGGTGATTACAGGAGCAGTATCACAATTGTCTGTTGCAGTTGCCATTCCTGTATTAGCTGGGCTAGGGTCATCGTCACATTCAATAGTAAGATCTGCTGGGCAGATAATTACTGGTGGAGTTGAATCTACAACCTCAATAATTTGGTCACAGTTAGAAGCGTTTCCGTTAGCATCTGTAGCTGTCCATGTTCTTGTAATGGTTGAATTGTTTCCAATTCCTGGTGTTACAACATCATTAAATGTAATTAAAGGAGCAGCGTCACAGTTATCTATGGCTGTAGCCATTCCTGTATCTGCTGGGTCTGTACTCTCATCACACTCAACAGTAATATCTGCTGGGCAGGTAATTGCTGGTGGTGTTGTATCTACAACTTCAATTGTTTGTACACATGAAGTTGACATGTTTCCACATGTATCGGTTGCAGTCCATGTTCTTGTTATAGTTGAATTGTTTCCAGCGCCTGCTACTATAGTATCACTAAAAGTAACTGATGGATTATTATCACAGTTATCTGTAGCAGTCGCCATTCCTGTATCTGCTGGGTCAGTACTCTCATCACATTGAACAGTAACATCTGCTGGACATGTTATTACTGGTGCAGTATCATCTATAATTGTAAAGGTTTGCATACATTCTACCATATTACCGTCTTCATCTTGAATAAAGTATGTTCTTTGAACAATAAGTGGATCACCTGGACATGCAGAATTTCCTGGAATAATTGTTAAAGCAGACAATATTACATCACCACAAGACTCTACAATTATTGGTAAACTAAAATCTACTGATGGTAAGTCTGATCTACAAGAAAGGTTTTGATCTGTAATATTTGAACAATCTACTATAAGTTCACAACATACAGGATCAACAAAAATAGTATCTGTATCACTATTAGTACAGCCATTTGCATCTGTAAATGTGTACGTAACTGGAATATTACCGCCAGCTGGAGCTGAAGCAGTTGGGTCAAAACTAAATGTCATCCCATTTCCGTCATCTGTAACACCAGTACCACTATACACACCGCCTGTTGGCATTCCACCAGATAACCCTGTTACTACAGCGTCTTCTACACACACATCAGGGTCAGGAGCTGTAAAGGTTACTGTTGGTAACGCAAATACTTCTACATCATCATTAGCACTATTAGTACATCCGTTAGGGTCTGTATATGTATATGTAATTGTATGTGTTCCAATACCTGCAGCAGCAGGGTCAAAGCTATATGTCATTCCGTTTCCATCATCTGTAACACCTGTACCGCTATAAACTCCTCCTGTAGGTGTTCCTCCACCAAGACCAGCTTGTACTCCCGCATCTATACATAGGTCTGCAGGAGCTGTAAAGGTTACTGTTGGTAATGCAAATACTTCCACATTGTCATTAGCACTATTAGTACATCCATTAGAATTTGTAAATGTATATGTAATTGTATGTGTGCCAACACCTGCAGCGGCAGGGTCAAAACTATAGGTCATTCCATTTCCATCATCTGTTACTCCAGGTCCGCTATATACCCCACCAGTTGGTGTTCCTCCACCAAGACTAGTTTGTACTCCATCATCTATACAGAGATCTGCAAGAGCTGTAAATGTTACAACAGGTAATGCAAATACTTCTACATCGTCATTAGCACTATTAGTACATCCGTTAGGGTCTGTATATGTATATGTAATTGTATGTGTTCCAACACCAGCGGCAGCAGGGTCGAAGCTATAAGTCATTCCATTTCCATCATCTGTAACTCCAGGTCCGCTATATACCCCACCAGTTGGTGTTCCTCCACCAAGTCCAGCTTGTACTCCATCATTTACACAAAGATCCGCTAGTGCTGTAAAAGATACTGCTGGTAATGCAAAAACCTCCACATCATCATTAGCACTATTAGTACATCCGTTAGGGTCTGTATATGTATATGTAATTGTATGTGTTCCAACACCAGCAGCAGCAGGGTCGAAGCTATAGGTCATTCCATTTCCATCATCTGTAACTCCAGTTCCACTATATACCCCACCAGTTGGTGTTCCTCCACCGAGTCCAGCTTGTACTCCGTCATCTATACATAAATCTGCTAGTGCTGTAAAGCTTACTGTTGGTAATGCAAATACTTCTACATCATCTGTTGCAGATTCTCCTCCTTGTGTATACGTAAGTGTGTGTGTTCCAACACCTGCAGCAGCAGGGTCGAAGCTATAAGTCATTCCATTTCCGTCATCTGTTACGCCAGGTCCGCTATAAACACCACCTGTTGGTGTTGCACCACCAAGTCCAGTTTGTACTCCATCATCTATACATAAATCTGCTAGTGCTGTAAAAAGTACTGGAGGTTCCTGACAAAATTTAAAGTTATCAACAGCTATATATTGAAAAGAACCACCAATTGTAAGTTCAATTTCGTCAATATCGTCCATAGACCAATCAAAACCACCTTCTGTAGCAAAATCCCAAAGGTAGAATCCTTGTGTACTTCCAAAAGTAGTAGGAAAACCTGAAGATTTAGTTACTGAAAATACTTCTACACCATCCAAAAGACCTCTCACCTGTAAAGTTCCATTATCCGTTGGGTTGTCCCCATTGAGTATTGAGGAAACATAAATCTCCATACTAGACATTTTGACATCTTGCGTATCTGAAATTTCAATAATGTTTACATCACCGGTAGCTTGGCTTGTTAAGTTGTCTAAATATCTATCAGACCCACCTGCACCGGCGCCAATAAATTCATCTACACTAAAACCTGCTCCTTGAGTTGTCCATGGAACAATGTCTGTAGTCCAAGTAAAATCGCCATCTGCTAAACCTTCAAAAGTTTCTACATTACAAATGGATACAATAAAACGCTCTCCTTCTATAAAAGGATCTGGAGGCGTATTTCCATCTCCATCTTCGATGTTTGTCCCAGCATTTAAATCTAGCCTAAGACTTCCTTCTCCAGAAATACCATTAATAGCGACATTATAGGTGTTTCCTGTTCCAGTAATTCCTGAGATAGTTCCCATTGCTGTTCCAGCAATATCTAGAGAAAAATCGTCTACTGAAACATTAACTGCATTTTCATTAAATATTACTTCAAAATTAACAGAAGCTGAATTTGCTGGTGGATTTCCAATAAGGTTTATGCTTTGTACAATAGGTGGAGATGCAGTATTTACTTCTTCACAATGTTCAAAGTCATCTATAGCTAGATAAACAAAAGAGCCTCCTAATGTAATTCGTAATTCATCAATATTAGTCAAGCCGTCTGCTCCAAAATCATAAAAGAAAAACCCATTATTTGTAGAAAAATCTGTTGGGAAACCTGTATTTTTTTGAATAGTATATAAGGTGCTTCCAGAAAGTCTTCCCTCAAAAGTTATATCTCCATCATTTGTTGGATTAGGTAGTCCATTATTTCCAGATGATAAATACGCAAAAAGGCCTTCTACGTTAAATAATTCTGTACCAACTGTAGTAATTGAATATACTTTACCTATACCTTGGTCTGAGGTGTTAGATAGAAATTTGTCTGAAGGTCCGACACCTCCATTAGTAAACACTTCAACTTCTAAATCATTTGTTCCTGTTGCTGTTGTAAAGTCTATACCATTACTAGAAAATTGAACATCTCCAGCTGTAAAGGATTCAAAAGTTTCAGCAAAACATCTGGAAACAGTATGGTTTTGACCTGCCGTAAAAGCAGGCGGTCCTGAGTTTCCTAAATCATCTGCAATATCTGTACCTGCATTAAGGTCAATACTAATAGTTCCTTCTCCAGAAATACCATTAACTGTAACGGTAATTGAAGTGCCAGAACTAGCAGAAACAGAAGCTATTGTTCCAAAGGTTCCAACAGTATCTAATGAGAAATCATCGGTACTTACATTATTTGCATTTTCATTAAAAGTCACTAAAAAGTCAACGCTAGTTGCTGTACTGGCTGGCATACCCACTACTGCTATGCTTTGTACTTCTGGAGGATCTGTATTAAGTACTTCATCATCAAATTCAAAATCATCTATTGCAATATATCTAAATGCACCACCTATAATAAATTGAATATTATCAATATTAGTATTTGATTGGTCGCCAACACTAGGTAGATTTGTAAAGTCTACATTAAAAAAACCATTGTCTCCTGAGAAATCAGTTTCATATATAGGGTCTCCAGTATTGTACATTGCAGTATATTCTACAGTAGTTCCGGTTCTACCAATAATAGTAAGTGTTCCATCATCTGTTGGAAAACTTGCATCTCCAAGAGATGACAAATAAAAATCTACTGCCTGCATTGTGAAAAAAGTAGTTGGCCCTGCAGTTCTAGTAAATGTATAAGTTTTAGGACCGGCGGCAGCTATTTCAGCAAAATTGTCCATGTATTGGTCTGAGTCTCCTGAGCCAGCTCCACTTACACCTCCAAAATCATCTACTTGAAAATTTGCTGTATTACTGGTAAAGCTGAAGCCACCTTCTGAAAATGTTTGACTTCCTACAGTTTCAGTTTCAAAATCTTCTGTTGTTTGTGACTGAATTTCAGTAGTACTACCAAATAGCATTACGCTAAAAAATAGTATTAAAATGTAATTTTTTTTCATGTCAATTTATTTAATTGATTATCAATTTGGTTAGTTTTATTTTAATTGTTGTTATGTTAATTTCAATAATATATTATCATTACTTTATTTTAAATACGTGATTTTACGTACTTTACGTTCTTATTTCGTTTATTAATTTCCGCAAATGATAAAAACTTACTTGTCTTTTAAATCTCTTACGCAAGTATTACTGGAGACTTCATCTGAAGCAGAGGAGGTTACAGTAGCAAAATCATTAGCAGCGCTTTATGAAGAACTGTTGGCACAGTCATCATCAAAAGATCAATACGCAAGCACATTTCCTACTCATGTTGATGGCGGTATTGCACTTTCTTCTCAACATGCACTAGACTGCCTTCAAGATCCATTACGTACGGTTCGATTTATAAAAGCTACTTATCATGCAATACGTGACGCTCAATCTATTTTTAAAAACCAGCAAATAGAATTGGTATACGCAGGTTGCGGTCCTGGAGCACCTATAGTACTGCCACTACTTTCTATGTTTTCTCCAAAAGAGCTAGCTATTACTTTAGTTGATATTAACCAAAGTTCAATTACATCGGTTGAGGCATTAATTAAATTTCTTGATGCTACTGCCTATTTCAGAAAAAGTTATTTAGGCAATGCTATAGAATACAAGCATGATACATCACTTCCATTACATATTGTAGTGAGTGAAACTATGGATAAGGGATTAATCAAAGAGCCACAAGTTGCTATCACTCAAAATTTAGTGCCTCAATTAAATCCAAAGGGGATATTAATCCCAGAAGCTATAGACATATTTACAGAGCATACTTTTTATTCAAAAGAACCATATTTCGATATTTATAAGAACGTATTGGAGTTAGGCCCTACCTATAAAAGCAGCGATACGCAATATCTATTTTCTATTAATAAGAATATTGCTCCTTCTCCAAATTTTGAATTTATTTCAGAAAACATTGAAGTCCCAGAGGATTTTACTGAAACTCCAGATGTTTCAATTTTTGCTAAGATTATTATTTATAAGGATCTAGAGTTATTAAAATCTAAATCCTTAATTAGTAATCCTTATTGTGTACAATCTTTATATAATATTTCTTCTAAAACATACAGATTAAAACATACCACTATTGGTATCCCTAACTGGAAAATTTTAGAGTAACTTATTTTTTAGTTTCTTGAAGGGAAAGTTCCCTGTAAAGCTATAATATAATTTACTACCTGATAAGGTTGAATATTATTTATAGGAGTTGAGTTACCGCCTGCTACAGAAGCTGAATTAAGAATAATATCTGGTGTAGCAGTATTAAATCCGTTTCCTGGTTCAAAAGTTCTTCCATTGACCATTCCTGGTGTAGCAATTGAAGAGCCAGTAGTTGCTGCTCCTTGTGTAGCATTAGCTGAGCTTACACGTAATGGTATTTGTGGTAAGTTAGCGTTTATAAGAGTGTTTGTTTCAAATCCTGATTTTTGACCAAGTTGTCTATTTGATAAACCTGGGCCGTTTCCAGCATGCATAGGGACACGTCCTCTAAGATCTGGCAAGCCAAAGGTGGTTCTGCCATCACCTCCATAAATTGTTCCTAGAATTGAGAAAAGTGCTGTGTTTTGTGAAATAGCTAATAATTGACCGTCACATAGTGCCCAACTTCTTGGAGCAAAATTTCCGCCAAACATTACAATCATTCCTATAAATGGTTCCATAATAAATTAATTTTTTGATTAGTTAGTTGTGATATTAAAGTTAATTTGGGTTTCAAAAGACCCATTTTTCATTATTGGAAAAAGCTTTTTACCTAAAACATTATTTTTTTCCCAATGTTTTGATGTAATGTGTGCTTCATCATTTCCTAATAAAAGCTCTGAAGTTGTAACTCTACCTTCTTGAGTTATTTCAAAATGTATTCTTGGGTATTTACCTTCTTCTCTATCAGGGAAATCTGTCCAGAAAGTATATTCGCCTTTAGTATTAGTAGTAAATTTTCCTAAATGCCCGTATTGTTTAGATTTTGGCGAAAGATGCCAAATTTTAATTTGTGTATTTGCAAGTGGTGTTTTTCCGTCTTTGGAAAAAATTTTCCCCCAAACTTTTACAGATTTTGCAATAGCAAATGGTTTTCTAATATCATTGCTCTCTTCAAAATCTTTTTCAGTAAAAAGTAATTCAGTTGTGTTTTTTTCGGCGTTTGCAAAAGCTAAACTTGATGGGAGTAAAAATCCACCAGCTAATAATACTGAGGACTTGCCAAGGAAGTTTCTCCTTGAAGACTTGAAAGAATTCATAATTGTGGTTAATTAGTTGATATAAATATAGATAACTTTTTAGATTCTTTAAGTAGTTTGAATGTTAAAGTTGAATTTTAAAATAACTCTAGAACTTAAAATGTAACTTCAAGCACTATTTAAATTGTTAATTTAGCAACCAAATCGTGATCACATGCTAAACGAACTACAAAAACAATTAAATGATGTTTCCCAAGATCTTATAAAAGATAACTTATATCCTGGCGAAATTTTGGCATTGGTTAATAATTACAAAGAATTGCTTTTTGACTCGGTGTCTTTTAACGAGGGAGCCATAGAAGCACAAATGGATATCTCTACACATTCTGGTAGAGCCATAGCCCCTAAATGGGCTGGTATGTATATTAATGACTATCTAAGGACGTATCGTTTTTGCAAAGCAATTTTTAAAGCAACTAAAGATGTAATAGAAAAGGAAGGTAAAGCTCATATTTTGTATGCAGGTACTGGGCCTTTTGCTTCACTTGTGCTTCCGTTGACTTATTTTTTTACAAATGAACAGCTAAAATTTACTTTACTTGAAATACATGAACATAGCTATTCTAAACTCCAACAAGTAATTAAAAAATTTGAATTGGAAGGCTATGTGGAAGATATTGTATGTTGTGATGCAGCAGAATACACCATTGAAAAACCAAACAGTATAAATATATTATTATCTGAAACTATGATGAACGCCTTAAAAGATGAGCATCAAGTGGCTATTACTTATAATTTACTTAATCAACTTTCAGAAAAAACAATATTAATTCCTGAAAAAATTGAGTTAGCGCTTCTTGCAGTAAATGAAGATATCTATGACGCTAATAAAAAGAGCTTAGATGAACCTCAAGCTTATTTTGATAAGCTAGGTTCTTTATTTACTTTAAACAAAAAGACTGTTTTTGATAATAAAGACCACTTTAATAATGCCTTTCCAACTGTTACATTTAAAGAAGTAATTACAACTGTTCCGGAGGAAACTAACCAGAATTTTAATACGCTATCCATAGCTACAATAATTACAATTTATAAAGACATTGGCTTAGATATAGATGATAGTGCATTAACACAGCTTCAAAAATTAATTGATTTAAATCCCATGTTGCAAACGGTAACACAACTTAAATCAAATTATAAATGTGGTAGAAAACCTGGACTGCAGTTTAAAATAACTAACTAAAGAAAAAAGGTTACTTAATGTGTTATTAAGTAACCTTTGAAAAATTATAAAATGAGATGGTTTACTTTATCATCTCATAACTACGCTTAATAAAAGCAGTCATGTCTTCTCCTTTAAGAAGTCCTTTGCTTAGTTTAGCTAAATCTAAAGCTTGACTAGTAAGACGTTCTTTTTTCTTCTTTGTCTTTGTATTTAAAATTTCAACAACCAACTCGTGATTAGTGTTCACAATAAGGTTATACATATCTGGCATATTACCCATACCAAACATTCCACCGCCACCGCCAGTTTTTTGCATGTCCTTCATACGGCGCATGAATTCTGGTTCTGTGATTATAAATGGGTTTGAACTACTGTCCATAGCTTCTAGCTGAACTGTAAATTTTTCTGAAGGAATAGTTTCAGTTAAAAACGTTTTTAAAGTCTCTTGTTCTTCTTCCGAAAGTTTTGAAATTGTTGTGTCTTCTTTCTTTATAAGGTTATCAATGTGATCTCCATCTACACGAGCAAATGTTACCTTCTCTTTTTCAGATTCTAATTTCTGAATTAAATGTGCAATAATTGGAGAATCTAACAATAATACTTCATATCCTTTATCTTTTGCAGCCTGAATATAGCTATGTTGCTCCTCTTTATTTGATGCATATAACAACACTAACTTATCATCTTTATCTGTTTGTGTAGCTTTTACTTTTTCTTTTAGCTCTTCATACGTATAATACGTTCCATCTACTGTTGGGTATAGTGCAAATTTTTGTGCTTTTTCGAAGAATTTATCTTCTGTAAGCATTCCGTATTCAATAACAATCTTAATGTCATCCCATTTCTTTTCAAAGTCTTCTCTATTATCGTTAAAAAGACTTTTTAGTTTATCTGCTACTTTACGAGTGATGTAACTAGAGATCTTTTTTACAGCTCCATCTGCCTGAAGATAACTTCTTGAAACATTAAGTGGGATATCTGGAGAGTCTATTACACCTCGTAGCATAGTTAAAAACTCAGGTACAATACCCTCAACATTATCTGTAACAAATACTTGGTTTTGATAAAGCTGAATTTTATCCTTCTGGATACTCATATCATTAGTCATCTTAGGGAAGTACAAAATTCCTGTAAGATTAAAAGGATAATCTACGTTGAGGTGTATATTAAATAAAGGTTCCTCAAATTGCATAGGGTACAGCTCTCTATAAAAACTTGAGTAGTCTTTATCTTCTAGATCTGTAGGTTGCTTTGTCCAAGCCGGAGTTGGATTGTTAATAATATTGTCTACTTCTTGAGTAGGAGCAGGGTCATCTTCTTTTGCATCTTCTGGCTTTGGAAGTGTTTCAGTTTTAGTTCCAAATTTAATTGGAATAGGCATAAACTTATTATACTTCACAAGCAACTCATTAATTCTAGAGTCTTCTAGAAATTCAGTTTCATCTTCTGCAATGTGTAATATAATTTCAGTTCCTCTTTCGGTTTTATCAGTTTCTTCAAGCGTGTAATTAGGAGAACCATCACATGTCCAATGTGCTGCAGGTTCATCCTTGTAACTTTTAGTTATAATTTCAACTTTAGAAGCAACCATAAAAGCAGAGTAGAAACCAAGACCAAAATGACCAATAATACCTGCATCGTCTCCTTGCTTATCTTTATATTTTTCTATAAACTCTTCGGCTCCAGAAAAGGCAATTTGGTTGATGTATTTTTCAACTTCGTCTTTAGTCATCCCAATACCTTGATCGATAATATGGATTTTTTTGTTGTCCTTATCCACTTTTACCTCAATCATTGGATTGCCATATTCTACGCTGGCTTCACCAATATTGGTTAAATGTTTTAGCTTAAGAGTAGCATCTGTTGCATTAGAAATTAACTCTCTTAAAAATATTTCGTGGTCGCTGTATAAAAACTTTTTAATTAACGGAAAGATATTCTCTACCGATACATTAATAGTCCCTGTGCTCATTGTTATAATTTTTTAGTTATATGCGTTGTATAACAAAGAAAATACCAATACAGATTTTGTGACATGATGGCAGAAGTATTGACAGATTATGTCCGAATATTTAACAAAGTATTTTGTTTAACAAATAGAATAATAAATTAAACGTTTCGTATCTTTACACTAGAAATTAATGTTTATAAATATCACAATATCTGTGAATTAATATTGAAAATATGGCTGCTAAAAAAACAACATCAAAATCCAAAAAAATATCCAGAGAACAAGTAATTGAAGCATATATGACTACTGTTTTAGATGCTGAAACAACTCCTAAAAGTGTCTACAAGTTTTGTAAAGAAAATAATTTTACCGAAGATGAGTTTTACAGCTTTTTTGGATCGTTTGATGGATTGAAAGATAGTATTTGGACTACATTTTTTGATCATTCTATGAAACTAGCTCATAAAAATAAAGAGTATGAACACTTTAGTAATAAAGAGAAGATGCTCACTTTTTTCTATACTTTTTTTGAATTACTTACGGCAAACAGGAGTTATGTTTTATTTACGTTATCACAAGATAGAGATATGCTTAAAAATATGATGCAACTTAAGGGTTTGCGTAAGCATGTAAAGGAGTTTGCTGCAGGATTAATTGAAGAGCAAAATGATACAAAATCAATAAAAATTTTAAAACAACCGGTATCTGTATTTTCTGAAGGAGCTTGGTTGCAAACACTTTTTATTATGAAGTACTGGATGGAAGACAACTCTCCTTCTTTTGAGAAAACAGATATTGTTATTGAAAAATCTGTGAGAGCCATTTTTGATGTCTTTGAAACAACTCCACTAGAGAGTGTTTTAGATTTCGGGAAATTTTTGTGGAAAGAAAAAATGAATTAATTAGATAGAACTATTGAAAACATTAGACAGTATACCAACAGGTAAGATTAGTAGAGCATCAAAACTTGTAAAAACAGGTGTTAAAGTAGGAGGGAACTATTTGAAGTATTACGGAGAAAAATTTGTTAACTCTGAAACTACTAAAGATAAGCTTAATGAGAATAATGCAGAAGCTATTTATAGCAGTCTTAAAGACCTTAAAGGGTCAGCATTAAAAGTAGCACAAATGTTAAGCATGGAAAAAAACATTATGCCAAAAGCATATGTTGAAAAATTTTCCCTAGCACAGTTTCAAGTACCTCCATTATCTGCTCCATTAGTTAGAAAGACATTTAATAAATATTTTGGGAAGTATCCAGAGGACTTGTACGATAGTTTTGAAGCTAACTCTGTTGCAGCTGCTAGTATAGGACAAGTACATAAAGCAGAGAAGAATGAAAAAAAATTAGCGGTTAAAATTCAATATCCTGGTGTTGCCGAAAGTATAAGTAGTGACCTTGCATTGGTTAAACCAGTAGCTATGAAGATGTTTAATATTAAAGGTAAGGATAGCGACAAATATTTTAAAGAAGTAGAACAGAAGCTCCTTGAAGAAACTGATTATACCTTAGAAGTTAAGCAAAGTAAAGAAATTACAGAAGCTTGTAAACATATCCCTAACCTTAAGTTTCCTAAATACTATCCAGAATTAAGTAATAATCGTATTATAACTATGGATTGGATGCAAGGTGAACATCTATCTGAATTTACAACGAAAAATGCGAATAAAGTTAAGGCAAACAAAATAGGACAAGCGCTTTGGGACTTTTATATGTTTCAAATGCATGAGCTTAAAAGAGTACATGCAGACCCTCATCCAGGAAATTTTTTAGTTGATAACGATAGTAATCTTGTGGCAATAGACTTTGGATGCATTAAAGAAGTTCCTGAAGAGTTTTATGTTCCTTACTTTGAACTAGCTAAGCCAGAAAACATTAATAATCCAGAAGTGTTTTTGCAAAAACTATACGAACTAGAAATCCTAAAGCAAGAAGATACTCCAGAAGAAATTAAGTTCTTTTCAGAGTTATTCCACGAAATGTTGAGTCTTTTTACTAAGCCTTTTCATGGGGAAGAGTTTGATTTTAGTGATGCTATATTTTTCGGACAAATAGCAGATTTAAGTGATAAATATTCAAAAGATACTGAAATAAGAAAAATGAATGGTAATAGAGGCTCCAAACATTTTTTATACATCAACCGAACCTTTTTTGGATTGTATAATTTATTAAATGATTTAGGGGCAAAAGTTAAAGTGAACAATTATAAAACCATTGAATTTTAAAATATTAACAAAAGTTTGTTTAATTATTATGAAATATTATTAAACAATACTTTATCTTTATATAACGAAACGAGATAATTGCTATGAAAAAGTAATTGTTATCTATCGTTTTATTGGTTAGGTTGTTAGAAAGGAGAAGTATCACTTCTCCTTTCATTATTTAATATATTATGCATGCATAGCTAATCAATTCAAAAAAATTTATTTCTCTACACCTTATATGTATCTTGGCACACTTCAATTATAATAATTATGTACAAGTCTAAAATTACAGGAGTAGGTCATTATGTCCCTGAAAATGTTGTTACTAATCATGATTTATCAAAGTTAATGGATACTAATGATGCCTGGATTCAAGAACGAACTGGTATTAAAGAGAGACGTCATATTAAAAAAGGAGACGGAAATAGCACTTCTGTAATGGGTGTAAAAGCTTCTAAGATAGCATTAGAAAGAGCAAATCTCACTCCTAATGATATAGATATGATAGTTTTTGCAACTTTAAGTCCAGACATGTATTTCCCAGGTGGAGGCGTTCAAGTTCAAGAAATGTTAGGGATGCGAACGGTACCTGCTCTAGATGTAAGAAATCAATGTAGCGGTTTTGTATATAGTATTTCGGTTGCAGACCAATTTGTGAAAACGGGTATGTATAAAAATATTTTAGTAATTGGTGCCGAAAACCATAGTGGAGGTTTAGATTTTACAACGAGGGGCAGAGGAGTTTCAGTAATTTTTGGAGATGGAGCAGGAGCGGTTGTTGTATCAAGGTCTGATGATGAAAGCGGAATTTTATCTACGCATTTGCATAGCGAAGGAAAGCATAAAGATGAGTTAGCTTTAGATGGGCCAAGTACGGGTTATTGGGTCCCAGAAATAATAGAAGATAATCCACAAGAGAATATACCATATTATCCTTATATGAATGGACAGTTTGTTTTTAAACATGCTGTAGTTCGTTTTGCTGAGGTAATTAATGAAGGTCTAGAAGCAAATAACTTTACAGCGAATGATATTAATATGCTTATCCCTCACCAAGCTAATTTGAGAATTTCTCAATTTATTCAGAAAAAAATGAGGCTAAGTGATGACCAAGTATTTAATAATATCCAAAAATATGGAAATACTACAGCGGCCTCTATCCCTATTGCGCTATCTGAAGCATGGGAAGCTGGTAAAATAAAAGATGGAGATTTAGTAGTATTAGCTGCCTTTGGAAGTGGTTTTACTTGGGGTAGTGTTATTATAAAATGGTAAAAACCTGCATGTAGAAACACACAGGTTTTTGAAACTAAAACTCCTCAATATCATTAGTATTTCTACCTCTGAATAGTTGCAATATCTTTAGTTTTTATAAAATACAAAATACCCATTAAGGGGTATTTATTAAAAAACCCTAGCATTCATGCTAGGGTTTATAGTTTCTCGAAGTAAATTTTTAAAGGCTAATTCAAATAATTTATAATACGAGTTTTTTTAATGTTCTATATAATAGACAGCGTTTTGTTTAAAATGTTTCATCAGTATTTGCTGTTTAACATAAAAATAACGTTTAGTGTGTTTTAGAAAATTCCGCCACTTCCATCTTTTTCTCTGTCATCTCTATTCTTTCTAGATTTTGCTCTATACTTTCCGCCACCAAATCTGTATGATAAACTTACATTCCAGGTGTTACTTTCCCAGTTAAAAGCTCCTACTTGTGGAAATGGTCTTTGTCCATCAAAAGCAAACTCCATAGTGTCAAAAATGTCATTATAATTTACACTAAATGTCCCTCTACCTTCCCATAGGTTTACTCTAGCTCCTACATTAACAAAATACATGGGCTTCATTAAAAATTGAATTCCTTGGTTTTTGCCTCTATAAAAGCCAAATGCCGAAAGTGATAGTGTTTTGTTTACTTTAAAGTTATTAAACATTCTAAGATTCCAAGCAACGTTGTCTACTTCAACCTCCTCGGTAATAATATCTGCGGTTGTTGCATCTTGTCCTGTTACACCATCTGCTAAACGTTCTGTAATTCCTGTTTGTGTTTGACTAAATAAATCAAAGCTTCCATTTATACTCCAAAACTTAAAAGGACGATAGTTTGTAGATAGCTCTACTCCATAGGCAAATGTATTATCAAAATTATCATACGTTAGGATAATTCTATTTAAGTCTGTTCTATCTACAAATACAGCTCTGTTAATTTCGTCTTCAATAATTCTATAAAACACACCTCCTGTAATACTACCTTTCTCTAAATTTCGAGTATAGTTTGCTTCAAAAGAGTTAGTAAATTGTGGAGTTAAGCTAGTACTTCCAAAAGATGTAATGAGCGGTGTTGCCCATTCTCTAATTGGATTTACTTGCCCCAGACCTGGTCTATCTACACGTCTACTATAACTCACTTGGTATTGATCTTTCTCATTAGGAGTATAGGTGTAAAATGCAGATGGATATACCTGTATGTAATCATTACTAAAACTCTTAAAAACCGTATTATTAATAATACTTACTTGTACAGCGGGGTCGTTATTAATATTACTTGTATCATTAGTAACAATTCCATCTCCATAAGTTTCTTCTGTATTTGCTATTACATCTACTGTTTCTGCTCTAAGGCCAACCTGTAAACTCATCTTTTCCCAACTTTTTGAAATAGTTCCATATACTGAATAAATATCTCTTTCATAATTAAATAAGGTCTCTGGTCCAGTAATAGGAGGCCCCATTAAATCAAACGGATTTACTAATTGTTGCGAGGTTTCACGATTGATATCACTATTGAATAACCGTGCTTCTAATCCAAATTCTAATTTTACAGTTTCAGAAAGTGGATTTACATAATCTAAATTTGCAGTAATTCTATCTCTTTCGGTGTTAATTATATCTCTATAGTCATCACTAAAAGCAGCTCCCATAAACATAAATTTAGCATCTTCATCATTTTCAAAAATGTTGTAATCCACTTCTAACTCAATATTATGCCCTTCTTTTGCAAAATCTAATTTGTAATCAAAATTATACTGAGAAGAATTATTCTCTCGTGTGTTGAAAAAATCCTGAAACTGATTTAGTGTTTCATCTTCGTTGTATGTAATATCTGTTGAACCACTTGATCCACCTTCATAAATATTTTGATTTGTGAAAAATGAAATAGTATTTTTTTCATTTAAGTAAAAGTCAACCCCAACTTTAAAGAGATTAGATTGGTTTTTATCAAGAAAATTAAAAGCCTGTTCTGAGTTTTCATCTGGTCTAAAAATGTTCCCTAAGTTTTCATTTTTTGAAGTATTATGCCCCCAATTCCCATAAAAGTTAAACTTTCCGTTTCTATAGTTTGTGTTTACTGAAGCATTGAACTTAGGTTGTTCTTCGTATGTGATACCCGTACTTACATCTCCATTAAAACCTATAGTTACGTTTTTATGTAATATAATATTTATAATACCACTCATGCCTTCTGGATTGTATTTAGCCGAAGGATTAGTGATTAGCTCTATCTGTTTAATTGAGTTAGATGGTATTTGTCTTAATAGCTGAGCGACAGGTACATTAGTTAATTTACCATCTACCATTACTCTTACATTTTGATTTCCTCGTAATGCAATAGCTCCCGTTTGTTGATCTACACTTACTGAAGGTAGATTTATCATAATATCGCTAGCTGTTGGTCCTGCGGTAGTTAAATCTTTACCTATAGTAATAACTTTTCTATCTACTTTTTGTTGAATAGTAGTAGTTTCTGCAATAACGGTTACTTCGTCAAGTGCTGCAATGTTTTCTTCTAGAAAAACGTTGCCTAAATCAACATTTCTAGCTCCACGAGAAATTTCTATTTGGGTATTGTAAGTTACATATCCTATAAATTGAATACTAACTTGACTTTTTCCCTCTGGAATATCTTTTATTTCAAATTTTCCATTGTCGTCTGTGACACCTCCGGTAATAATTTCTCCACTTAGTGTCTTTACCGCTACTGTAACATAGGGTATGGGCTCGTTAAGATTTTTATCTATAACTGTTCCGGTAATTTTACCAATGTTTTCGGTGTTTTCTGGATTTGCGAAAAGTGTTGTACTAAAAAGTAGTGCAACGAAAAGAATAAACTGTTTCATTTTGAGATTGATTAGATTTTATTGTTAACATAATACCTTGTATAACATAATTGCTGATTAGACAGTTTCCAAGGATTTATAAGAGTATGACGTTTCAATCTATTTTATGTTACAACAAATTGAGAAAAACTTTAAAAAAAATAAACCCGAAGTCTAGAACTCCGGGTTTATAACTTTACTGCTATTATTAACACTAACCATCAACGTAAAAATTTTCACAGTAAAGTGAGAAATATTTCTATCCAATAGACGTAACAAAATAGAAATTGTTACAGCCTATTGAAACTTTAACGAAACGTTAAGCTTTTCTATTCTTATTAATTTCGTCTTGAAGTTTTCTGCGTACTTGTTGCATTTCTTCTAACTTCTTTTGTCTATGTAGTTCAAATTCAGATTCTAATTCGGTTAATTTAGCCTTAGATTCTTTAGTTATACTATTGCTAGCATTAAACCTATATATAAAATAAGCAAGTGTTATAAGTAATAGCCCAATAATAGACCAAAGAATAGTATTGTAGGTTGATTTTTGAGTTAGAATTCCTAAAAACTCAATACCATCTTCTTTCTCTTGAGAATTAGTAAGAGCCACTTTAGTTTCGTTTAATGTAGTAGTAAGTGAGGAAATCTCATCGTTTTGAGATGATATTGTGTTTTTTAATGTCGAAATTTCACTTTTATAAACAGCAATAGAGTCTAAGGTGTTTTTTTGGAGTGCGTTAAGCTTAAACTTTTTCACAACCTCATAATCTTGGTAATTGTTAGAGGTTTTTTTTATGGCTTCAAATTGACCATTTAAAGAGTTATCCTTCGTTTCTGTTTCTTGGGAATAGGATAGCGATACACTACAAAAAAGGAGCAGCGCTAATAGAATTAATTTCTTCATAGATCTTTCAGTATTAGGTTTGTTTGAGTTTGTTACTGCAAGAGTATAAAAAATTGTGATAGAGGCACAATTTTATAGAAAAATTAAAAGTTTTTTAACAAGCTTCTTTTTGTTGGTTTTTGCAAAAACTTAATGCTCCAGAGGGGCATTTTTTAATTTGACGAATAATTTTTTGCGATTCTGCAGCATCAAGATTTATCCATGGGATAACGGTAGTTCTAAAAACTTCTGAAAGTCCTTCTGCACATTTTTCTGCGTGAATACATTTTTTGGGTTGATAGGTGACAGTTATTTCTCCATTGGTATAACTGTTTTCATACGTTTTCATAAGCTGGGATTTGGGGGGCAAAAGCCTATTACAAGTATTAAATATAGTTAAAAGTAGTAAAAATATCGATAAAATGCATCTTATATTAAAAATTTAACATAATATTTGTGTTTGAGCTAAACTATTAAATTGATATATAGCCAATTAATTAGAAGAATTTGGTAGATTTATGATGGTATAATATTAAATATATAATAAAAAAATGGGCGAGTTACTTCCAATATTAGCAATGATTTTTATTGCTGTAATAATATACTTTGGCTTTGTACATAAAACCAAAAGAGAAAAAGAGCATGAGAACCATTTAAGAAAAAGATTAAGTGATGAATTTATAATAGATCCTGAATCTGGCGCTAAATTGAGTTTAGAACAAGCTGAATCTGGACATTGGATAAACCATAATAATGAATATTTAGAAAAATATGATAATCATCCAACTGAAGAAGAAAAAGAAGTTGAAAAGACATTAAATTATTTAAGAAGAAGTAAAGAGTATCGTAAACAAAAGCTAACTAGCATAGAGATAGAACTCCTTGAAAAAACAAAAATACTAAGTAAGTATGACGATTGGAGTTATTCTTCACCTTTTGAGATTCAATATTGCAAAGGCTATATTTTTCATCCAGCTGTTTTAATTACTGGACAGACTTATTATGACAATGATTATCATGAATCCCAAATAATGTTTTGGACAAGGTTAGATTTTTATTCTGGACACTACTACCTGAGAGAAAAGTCTACTTCAGAAAAATTTTTCGATTTAATTAGGAATGATGATGATTTAAAAATTGATAATTTTGAAGTTTTTACTTTTGAAAAAACACAAAATTTAATTTTGATTAATAACATATTAAAATTTTTCAAGAGCCAAAAAGATTTAGAAATTGAGTTTTATAAGGAAAATCTATTTATTAAAAATCGTAAATTAATAAATATGGAGGATTTAACACGAATTGAGAGTATTGTAAAAAGTCTTTCAAATAAATTTATACAAAAACGAAAACCCGCCTAAACCTTAGAAGGAGTGACGGGTTTTCAACTAACCAACCAAAAAAACTATAAAATTATCTTACTTTTCTTTCTCTTATTCTTTCACCACGATTCCAAATTGTGTAATCTGTTTCGTAGCTATTAAGTATATACCAATCATCGTGCCATAATTTTCTATTTAACCTATTAACATAGCCATGAGTATCTCTAATTTTCCCACCACGATTGTATGTAATCTGCATATTACCAACTTGCACTAATAGACCTCTATTATATTGTAAGTGAACCGAGCCAATTCGTTTTACTTTTCCGTTTCTTTTGTATGCAATAGGTGTGTTACCAACTCTGTAAACTATCCCAAAACGATCTTTTAAAACACGAGCCCTATAATTTCTTCTGAAATTAAAATCATTTCCATAATAAATTACATTATGGTTTCTTCTACCTACTTGATATGGATTAGACGCTTGTAGAAACGTAAAGTTTAATTCTCCACGTGTACTAACTGTGTATAAAACACCATCTTCTACAAAACGAATTTCTTGCGAATTGTAATAGCGATGCTTATTCCCTGGATTTTTAACTACATTTTGGTGGTTTTGAGCAATTGTCTGTGTAGCACTTCCAACTAGGAAGATCGCTACTAATAAAAACACTTTTTTCATAATAAATGTATTTAAGGGTTATGCAAAACAATGAGCGGTTTTGCGTTACGCTATTTGGTAGTAGTAAACCAAAGCATGTGCCAAAAATGTAACTAATTGATTGTTATTTGTTTATAGAGGTAATTTCTCTTTAAGATAAGAGGCTGTATAAGAAACTTTATTTTTACTCACCTCTTCTGGCGTTCCTTCTGTAATTACTTGTCCGCCTTCACTTCCTCCTTTAAGCCCAAGGTCAACAATGTAGTCTGCACACTTTACTAAATCAATGTTGTGCTCAACAACAATAATAGTATGTCCCTTGTCTAAGAGTGCATAGAATGAGGCAAGTAATTTTTTAATATCATGAAAATGAAGCCCAGTAGTAGGTTCGTCAAAAATAAATAAGGCTTTGTCTTTTGTATTTCCTTTTACCAAAAAGGAAGCTAGTTTAATACGTTGAGCTTCTCCACCAGATAGTGTTGAGGAACTTTGTCCCAATTGTACATAGCCTAGACCAACATCTTGTAAAGGTTTTAACTTAGCTACAATCTTGCTTTGATTCCCTTCTTTAAAAAAATCAATAGCATTATCAACCGTAAGGCGAAGAATATCATCAATGTTTTTATTATTGAAGGTAACCTCAAGAACTTCTTTCTTAAAGCGCTTACCATCACAGGTTTCACATTCTAAGTTTACGTCTGCCATAAACTGCATTTCAATAGTTACTTCTCCTTCTCCCTTACAGGTTTCGCATCGCCCACCATCTACATTAAAACTAAAGTGTTTTGCTTTATACCCTCTTATGTCACTTAGTTTTTGTTTAGCAAATAAGGCTCTAATATCATCATATGCTTTAATGTATGTAACAGGATTAGATCTACTAGAACGCCCAATAGGATTTTGATCTATAAATTCAATATTTTTTATACTACTGAAATTTCCCTCTAAACCTGTAAACTGACCTGGTTTTTCACCATACCCTCCAATTTCACGATGTAGTGCTGGATATAGTATTTTTTTTACAAGTGTGCTTTTCCCACTTCCTGATACTCCAGTAACAGCAGTAAATGCTCCTAAAGGAAACGAAACATCAATATTTTTGAGATTGTTGTGTCTAGCACCTTTAACTGTAATATGATTTTTACTAATTCTTCTTTTTACAGGGACTTCAATTTCTTTTGTTCCGTTTAGGTAATCTGCCGTTAGGGAGTTAGATTTTAAAATTTCAGAATAGACTCCTTGCGCTACCACTTCACCACCAAAGGTTCCTGCTTCAGGACCTATATCAATAATTTCATCAGCAGCTTTCATAATATCTTCATCATGTTCAACTACAATAACTGTATTTCCAAGATCACGTAGAGATTGTAAAACACCTATAAGTCTTTCGGTGTCTTTAGGGTGTAATCCAATACTAGGCTCGTCTAGTATATACATAGAACCAACTAAGCTACTTCCCAACGAAGTGGCTAAATTAATTCGTTGGGATTCTCCCCCTGAAAGCGTGTTACTCTTTCTATTAAGGGTGAGATAGCTTAAACCTACATCCATTAAAAAACGGAGTCTGTTGTTTATTTCTACTAGCAATCTTTTTGCAATAGTAGTATCGTATTTATTGAGTTCTAAATTTTTAAAAAAGTTAGAAACTTCTTGTAACGGAAGCTCAACTAGTTCTTGTATGCTTTTGCCTTGAATTTTTACATAGCCAGCTTCTGGGCGTAGTCTTTTTCCTTTGCAGGTGCTACATCTGGTTTTACCTCGATATCGAGATAACATAACACGATTTTGGATTTTATAACTTTTAGATTCTAAAAAGGAAAAGAAACTGTTTATACCTTCAAAGTAACTATTACCCTCCCAAACTAGGTTTTTTTGTTCATCAGAAAGTTCAAACCAAGGTTTGTGTATTGGGAAGTCAAATTTATAAGCATTGTTTACTAATTGGTCTCTATACCACCCCATACTTTCTCCACGCCATGGGAAAATAGCATTTTCATAAATAGATAGTGCTGTGTTTGGGATTACTAAATCTTCATCTATACCTATTACATCTCCATACCCTTCACAAGTTGGGCAAGCACCATAGGGATTATTAAAACTGAATAAATGCACATTAGGTTCAAGAAAAGTAATACCATCTGCTTCAAAGCGGTTGTTGAATTCCTTGATTTTAGAATCAGAAAGGCTTTCTATATACAATTCTCCTTTACCCTCAAAAAAAGCAATTTGAATTGCATCTGCCAATCTATTGTAAAAATCTTCGTCATTTTTAGTAATAACTCTATCTACAACAAGAAGAGTATCTTTTGAAAGATTTTTTAAATCTAACGAATCTATTCTTTCAACTTTATTACCAACTTTAACTCTGGCATATCCTTGTTGTGCTAATGCTTTTATTTTGTTTTCTAGTGTGCGTCCTTCTTCAAGATAAATAGGTGTTAGCAGTAATAACTTTTCATTTTCTGAAAAAGACTTAATAAAATTAAGTACATCTGTTACTGTGTCTTTTTTAACGATACTTCCAGAAGTAGGAGAGTAGGTTTTGCCAATACGGGTATATAAGAGTTTTAAATAATCGTAAATCTCTGTTGAAGTTCCCACCGTAGAGCGAGGATTGGTGGAATTTACTTTTTGCTCAATTGCAATAGCAGGGGCAATTCCTTTAATAGCATCTACTTTTGGTTTATTTAATCTTCCTAGAAATTGCCTTGCGTAGGATGAGAGGCTTTCTACATATCTTCTTTGCCCTTCAGCATAAAGTGTGTCAAACGCTAAACTAGATTTCCCGCTACCTGAAAGCCCTGTAATAACAACCAATTTGTTTCTTGGAATTGCAACCGAAACATCTTTTAGGTTATGCAATTTTGCACCCAAAATGTGTATATTTTTCTTTGTATTAAGGGTTTTGGTTTTCAATTTTTAGGGTAGCTATGCTATTAAATTTTGCAAAGATACTAACTCAAAATTGGCTTTGCACATATTGTGTAATTATATTTTTTTATAGAAAAAATTAACTTTTTTTTGCATTTGTAAAAGGAATGTTGTTATATTTACCCCTAACAACGAACACATTTTAAAATATTGCCTATAGCATACTACTACTTTTAAACACATAATTAAAACAACTTACCAGCCTTAGAATTAGTTGTTTATTTTTAAAAAGTAATAGTATGAAAAAAAGCACAACAAATGCAGATGCACCTCTAGTGCGTGCTTATATGGATGGCAATGAATCCGCCCTGTGTGAGTTAATTACACGACATAAGCAAAGAATTTACTCGTTTATTTATTCAAAAGTTTTTGATAGAGATCTCGCCGAAGATATCTTTCAAGATACTTTCATTAAAGTTATACGTACTCTTAAAAGAGGTGCATATAACGAAGAAGGAAAGTTTTTACCTTGGGTAATGCGCATTGCGCACAATCTTGTTATTGATTATTTCAGAAAAAATAACAGAATGCCCAAATTTGAAAACAAAGATGACTTTAATATCTTTTCTGTACTTTCTGATAATTCCTTAAATATTGAAAAAAGAATGATTAAGGGACAGGTAGAAAGTGATGTAAGAAGATTAATAGAAGAATTACCAGACGACCAGAAAGAAGTTCTTAAAATGCGCATGTATAAAGACATGAGCTTTAAAGAAATTAGTGAGCAAACGGGTGTGAGTATTAATACGGCGCTAGGTAGAATGCGTTATGCATTAATCAATTTACGTAAGGTAATTGAGAAGCACAATATAGTTTTAACAAATTAATACAATAAACTATACTATAGGACGTTATTAGGTAACATTAACCTCAAAATTTCGTTCTATGCCAAAATTATACTCTGAAACTCCACGTGCGGAACGCGTGGATGAAAACTTAGTTCCAAAAGAAGAAACAATAAAGTTTCTTCTGGATTATTCAAAGGCTTTAAGTGTTATAGATTATAATAAATTGAAGTTTGAAGCACTTCTAAACTAAACTTTGAGAAACCCTGAAAGACACCAATTTCAGGGTTTTTTTATTCTTCTTTTTTAGTTCTTTTTAGTACTAAGAAATTTTGCGGATTAATACCCAACCCACTCACTTTTTTATTTACAAAACGTACTGCTTTGTCATAAAATAAGGGCACTACAGGAGCATCACTCATTACAATACTATCCATTTTTGTGTATAGTATTTTGCGATTTTCAATGTTAGAAATATTTTGTGCAGCTATATATAAGCTATCAAAAACTTCATTTTTGTAATGCGTGTAGTTAGGTCCATTTGGTGTAAAATTTTGACTATAAAAAAGTGATAAGTAATTCTCAGCGTCTGGATAGTCTGCAATCCAACTTGCTCTAAAAATATCAAGTTCACCACTAGATTTCATTTGTCGTAATGTTGATGGAGGCATCACATCAATACTAATAGAAATACCTAGTTTTTCAAGCTCACGTTGGATGTATTCACATAAATCTAGATATTGACTATTAGTGCCAATTACCAAACTTGGGTTTAGATTTCCAGTTTCTCGCTTGTATTGAGCAATTAATTTTTTTGCCTTTTCTGGGTTATAATTATAACCTTCAATATCATTAAAACCTGCCAAGCCCTTCGGAATCATACCATTAACGGCAGGAATCCCCATGCCGTTTCGTAAATAAGTAACCATAGCTTTTCTGTCAAAGCCATAGTTTATGGCTTGCCTTAGTAACTTTGATTGAATTTCTGGTGTGTCAGAGCTCATAAAAACACCTAGATACTCTGTATTTAAATAGGGAGCGGTAATCAATTTTACGTTTTCTTGATACTTAGGCTGTAGTTGGCCAGTAGTTGTAATAATTTCATCTTTATAAGAATTATCAAGACCACTTATAAAATCAAGATTACCCTGTGCAAATTGTAAAAACTCACTTTGTTTATCTGGTAAAAAGGTTACAGAAACTGCCTCAAGATAGGGGAGTTGGGCTCCATTGCTATCTTTTTCAAAATATAATGGATTCTTCCTTAGAACTAATTTTACATTTTCTTCCCATAGTTTAAACTGAAAAGGGCCCGTACCAACAGGGTTTCTTCTAAACTCATTTCCGTAAAACGATACAGCTTCTTCTGGTACTACAGAGAAGTAACGCATTCCTAGCATACTAAGAAAAGGTGGAAATGGTTTTTTAAGTAGTATTTTAAATATTGAGTCATTTTCTGCTTTAAACATTTCTACATTTTGCAATGTCCAGCTACCTGGTGAAGCAACTTTAGGGTCTGTAAGTCTTCCAAAACTATACTCAAAATCGTATGCGGTAGCATTACGCGTGGCATCTTTCCCAAATACTTCATTTTCGTGAAAATAAACGTCATCACGAAGTGTAAAGTAAAAAGTACAAGTACTATCTATATATCTCCAAGACTTTGCAATATCTGGTTTAATGTTTAATGAGTCGTCTAACTGTACCAAACCATTAAATAATTGATTTGTTGGCCAAATAATTTGTGGATTTCTAGCAAAGGCAGGGTCTAGCGTTGATATATTACTATGCTCATTATATCTAAATACTAGGTGGTCATTATTCCTATCTTTTGTATCACTACAAGAAAAAAAGATTAGAATTAAAAAAAGTAAAAAGAGGTATTTATTGTATAATTTCATAAGTTTTATGAATACACGAATATAGCTTATATAAAATTTATCATAAAGCTAGATTTATGAAAATTCACCATTTTATAAAGTAGTTGCAATTCAATAAATATTTGTAGTTTTGCACCCCTTTTGTAAACTATGGAAACAACAAAAAAAGTCGCTTTTTATACTTTAGGATGTAAGCTAAATTTTAGTGAGACATCTACTATTGCACGCGGTTTTTCTTCTGAAGGTTTCCAAAAAGTTGACTTTTCTTCTCCAGCAGATATTTATATTATAAATACATGTAGTGTTACAGAAAATGCAGATAAGCGCTTTAAAACAATTGTAAAACAAGCACACAAGAGCAATCCAGAAGCCTTTGTTGCTGCCATTGGTTGCTATGCACAACTGAAGCCTAAGGAACTTGCTGATGTTAACGGCGTAGATTTAGTTTTAGGAGCTACAGAAAAGTTTAACATTACTAGTTACATCAATGATTTATTTAACCAGCCAGAAGCAACTCGTACTCAAGCTCAAATACACTCCTGTGAGATTGAAGATGCGGATTTTTATGTAGGAAGCTACTCTATTGGTGATAGAACGAGAGCATTTTTAAAAGTGCAAGATGGTTGTGATTATAAATGTACCTATTGTACTATTCCGCTTGCTAGAGGTATTTCTAGAAGTGATACACTAGAAAATGTTTTGAAAAATGCTTCAGAAATTTCAGCAAAAGGAATTAAAGAAATTGTACTTACTGGTGTTAATATAGGAGATTACGGTAAGGGAGAGTTTGGCAATAAAAAGCACGAACATACATTTTTTGATTTGTGTAAAGCTTTGGATAGTGTAGATGGGATTGAGCGTCTGCGAATTTCTTCTATAGAGCCTAACTTACTTAAAAATGAAACTATAGATTTTGTTGCTAACTCAAGGACTTTTGTGCCTCATTTTCATATTCCGTTACAAAGCGGCAGCAATGAGTTGTTAAAGTTGATGCGAAGACGCTATATGCGAGAACTCTATGTTGATAGAGTTACAAAAATAAAAGAAGTGATGCCCCACGCTTGTATCGGTGTGGATGTAATTGTTGGTTTTCCTGGAGAAACTGATGACCTCTTCTTAGAAACTTATCAATTTCTAACCGAGTTGGATATTTCATACTTACATGTTTTTACTTATTCTGAAAGAGATAATACCCCTGCAGCTGTTATGGATGGTGTTGTTGACAAAGGTGTAAGGCATAAGCGAAGTAAAATGCTAAGAGGGCTTTCTGTAAAGAAAAGAAGAGCCTTTTATGAAAGTCAGTTAGGTAGCTCTAGAACAGTCTTGTTTGAGAGTGAAAATAAAGAAGGTTACATTCATGGATTTACAGAAAATTATGTAAAAGTGAAATATCCTTGGAATCCAGCATTAGCAAATACACTTCATCAAGTTATACTCACTAAAATTGATGATGATGGATTAGTACGCTTTGAGTTTGAAAAGATTCCTGCTTATTGTTAGATACTTATTCCAACAGGTAATAAGTCTTTATATTTTCTACGATTCTTACGAAGAAATCCTTTAATAATAGGGTTTGTGGGTACAAGACTAATACCTCTATTTCTAACTTCTTCAAAAACAGCCTTTATAAAAATATCTCTAAACCCTTGATCTTCCATATCATCAGGCATCTCGTATTTAGTTAGAAAGATTTTTCTGTCTTGTAAGGCATACTCAATACGAGCCATATTATCGCCTACTTCAAGTTCAAATTGTCTTAAAAATTCGTTATCGGTAATTTCAACATCTTCTATCATAGGGATCTATTTTTAATTCATTGGTACTTCTATTACTAGAAGCTTTGTATTAGGTTCTGCACTAAACTCAATTTCTTCGGTTTCCCATATTCCTAGTGCATCACGATTGTTAAGTGTTTCATTATCAATAGAAACTGTGCCATTAATTACGAAAAAATAAGTTCCGTGGTTTTTATTATTTAATTGATAGCTACTGTCTTTTTTTGTGTCAAAGTTTCCTAGGCTAAAATAGGCTTGCTGATTAATCCACATATCACCTTCTGTAGCCTTCTCCTTAGGTTTTACAATAGTTGTAAGCTCATTAGTGACAAGTAATGGGTCAATTTCTTTTTGTTCATAGCGCGGTGAAACATTTTGCTCCTCTGGAAGTATCCATATTTGAAAAAGTTTTACAGCTTTAGTAGTACTAGCATTTACTTCACTATGCTCAACACCACTTCCTGCACTCATTATTTGTATATCCCCAGATTTAATAACTCCTTCATTACCCATTGAGTCTTTATGTTTTAACGCACCAGACTGAGGAATTGTTATAATTTCCATGTTTTGGTGTGGATGTTTACCAAAACCCATAGCTGGAGCAACGTAGTCGTCATTAAGAACTCTTAGCTTCCCAAATTGCATTCTGTTTGGGTCAAAATAATTTGCAAAACTAAATGAGTAATTTGCTTGTAACCAACCATAATCTGCTGTTCCTCTTGTGCTAGCTGGATGTAAAATCTTTTTCATTGTATATGCAATAGTGGCTTGAAAAGACTGTATATATTACGTAAATTTACGAATAATCTTTTGTGTTTACTAGTTTCTTCTTACACTAAATAATGAATCAAGAAAAAATACATGTCTATTTTGTGCCTGGACTTGCTGCTGGAAAAGAAATTTTCAAAAATATTAATTTACCAAAAGAACATTACAAAATTCATATTTTAGAATGGCTTATCCCTAATAAAAAGGAAAGTATTGAAGCCTATGCAAGTAGAATGGCTTCAAGAATAAAACACAATAATAGCGTGTTGATTGGCGTATCTTTTGGAGGAGTTATGGTACAAGAAATGAGCGCCTACCTTTCATTAAGAAGGCTCATTATTGTTTCAAGCGTAAAGTGTCGTAATGAATTGCCAGCAAGACTTAAGATTGCTAAAAAAACTAGGGCTTATAAATTAATTCCTACTAGCTTAGTTTTAAGCGCAGATGATTTAACTAAATACGCTATTGGTCCAAAATCAAAAAAAAGGCTATCTCTTTACAATACTTATTTACACGTACGAAATAAAAAGTACCTAGATTGGGCAATAGAGAATATGGTGTGTTGGAAACGTGAAAAACCTCTGGAAGATGTAATACACATTCATGGAGATAGTGATATAGTATTTCCTATTAAAAATATAAAGAATCCAATACTATTGGAAGGAGGTACTCATATTATGATTCTTAATAAAGGAAGTTGGGTTTCAGAAAAACTCATTGAAATTATTGAAAACAATTAGATAGCTTGGTTCTTTAATTACTGAAAGAAATACTATCTTTAAACAAAATTTTTTGAAAATGAAGATGATATCAAGACTTGGAATTGTTCTACTATTAGCTGTGACAGCTTACTTTGGAATTAATGCTGTTCAAGAAGCTCCTACTACAGATGAAACACTAGAAAAACGGATGGTAAATGACTATAATGTCTACGCATTACCATTACCAGACTCTATGACATTTGCTGGTGAAGAAGTTCCGCTTTCTAACCCAGATATTAGAGAACGAATGGATAGGGAGTTATTAGTTAACACATATTGGCAATCTAATATGCTTATAACTATAAAAAGAGCAAATAAGTACTTTCCAATTATAGAACCATTACTAGAACAATATGGTTTACCAGATGATTTTAAATACTTAGCTGTAGCAGAGAGTGGTCTAGATAATGTTAAGTCTCCAGCTGGAGCTGCTGGGTTTTGGCAGTTTTTGAAGAGTACAGGGAAAGAATATGGTTTAGAAATTAATGATTATGTTGATGAGCGCTATCACCTAGAAAAAGCTACAAAAGTTGCTGCAGAGTATTTATTAGCTTCTAAGAGTCGTTTTGGTAGTTGGACAGCAGCGGCGGCAGCATATAATGCTGGAAATGCTGGAGTTAATAGACAAATGGAGAGACAAGAAGTAGATGATTACTACGATTTACTTTTAAATTCTGAGACTAGTAGATATGTTTTTAGAATTCTTGCTTTTAAAGAAATTTTAAGTAATCCTAAGAAATATGGGTTTAACTACAGAGAAAAAGATTTATATACTGCAGTTCCTACTAACAAAGTTTTAGTTGATACTCCAGTTACAGATTTTCCAAAGTTTGCAAAGCGATATGGTATCAATTATAAAATTTTGAAGATTCACAATCCATGGTTAAGAGATACTTATCTTAAGAATGCATCTGGCAAAAAATACTATATAGAAATTCCTAAAGAAGGATATTACTCTTTTGGACAATAATTTATGACACTACAAACTATACTATCACTTGTTATAATTGGATTAGCTGCTGGAGTTTTAAGTGGTTTCATGGGAGTAGGAGGAGGAGTCGTGATGATTCCTTTAATGATGCTTTTTCTTGGTTTTGACCAACATACTGCGCAAGGTACAAGCTTAGCAGTTTTGGCAGTACCTGTTACTTTTTTAGCAGCATACACTTATCATACAACAGGGCATCCAATTAATTGGAAATTTGCTATTGTAATCGCAGTATTTTTTGTAGTTGGAGGTTATTTAGGATCAAAATTTGCTGTAAAGATTGATCAAAACATACTTAAAAAAATATTTGCAGTAGTGCTTGTAGTGGCTGCTATCAAATTATTTTTTGGGAAATAATTATCTTCGACTTCTTCTACCAGCTCGAGGGTTTTGTTGACCAAATTGTTGTCTAGGTTGTCCAGCCCGCTTCATTTGTTGCTTCATCATTTTTATTTGTTCATCCATCATATTGTGTTTATCAAGCTTTTTGGCTTCAGCAAGTAATGTCTCTGCTTCTCTTTTTCTGTTTTTAGTCATTGCAATTCCTGCAAGGTTTAATTTTGCCATTGCTAAGTCAGCATCCATATTAAGTCCAAGACTAATTGCTTTCTTAAAATATTTTTCGGCTTCGTTCATATTGGTTTGAGAAACCATTAAACCATTTAAGTAATTGTAATACCCCTGCTGCTTTTTCACAAGTGCTGCTTCTGGGTTAGGTATTTTATCCAACCATTTTTTTGCCCCAGGAAAATCCTGCTTTCTTAATCTTAGAAATGCAAGTAAAATCAATTCATTTTTAAAGTATAAGAAAACAAACACTAATGATAATAGTATATACATGATACCATTACCAATGTTTCCCTCTACAAATTGCCATATAGAAACTCCAAAAATAAGTGCGGCTAAAAAAAGTTTTATGTTTTTGTTGAACATGAATTATATTCTTTTGAATGTTATTGTTGAATTTATTGTAGTTGGAACTTCAACAGTACCCCATTGTTTTGTTTTTGTTACGCCTGTAGCAGTTTGCTCTATTGTTACATTTTTCATAAAGCCAGTTTCGGTATCACAGGTAGCAATAACATTTTGAGTTCCACTTAGAATCATTGTTACATCTTCATTAACTGTATTTAACTCTATAGGGCCGTCTCCAACCAATTTTATTTCTTCTGTTGAATATTCTTGTAACGAATAGGTAGTGCTGCCTTTAAGGTCTCCATTAAATGAAGTTTCCCACTTACTACCTTTTGAGACGGGTTCGTCAGAAAACAAATAAAGCATTTGTATCATACTCTCTTTCATACTCTCGTCTCCAAACTCTTTCTCAAGCCCTTTTTTAGCAATATTTTTGGTGAAATCGTCTTCAATTCCTGCTTTTTCTAACATAGAATCTATGATAGCATCGGTTCCTGTTAGAGTCTTGATATTTCCAGTCTTATAGACTACTATTTGCAAATCATTATTTAGAAGACCTTTAAAAATATTTGCTTCAATATCATCTTCTTCGGCTTCTCTATTAGTATCAATATCCATGAGGGTGCCGTATATACCAGATTCAGTTTTAAAAAGCAATGATTTAAAGTGAAAATTCATTACAAAGGTTGAATCTGTAACGCTTATAACTTCAAAAACATATTCACCTAGTATGGTATTTTTCATTTCATGGTCTGCGCCATCCATAGTTTGTATTATATCTTGTGTAGCTTCTTGCTCTATAGTATAGGAGTCACCAATACTCATATTATATTGTAGAATATTTTGCGCTTGTACTTGGAATGCAGCACAAAGAAAAAAAGTGAAAATTGTAAGAAATTTTTGCATTTGTAATGGTTAAATTATATAAGTTCGCAAAGGTAGCAAAAACAATCAAAAATATTTTACATTTTGCGTTTGGCAACGTAAAAAAAGATTGTATATTTGCACCCGACTTTTAGGAGCGTATTTCCTAAAAATTTAAGAAAAAGATTTTTCAGAAGATAAAGTACTATAAAAATGAGTAAGAGAACATTTCAGCCATCAAAGAGAAAGAGAAGAAACAAACATGGTTTTAGAGAGCGTATGGCTTCTGTAAACGGAAGAAAAGTTCTGGCTTCGCGTAGAGCGAAAGGCAGAAAGAAGTTATCTGTATCTTCTGAAACTCGTCACAAAAAATAATGTTGATAAGTCATAAATAAAAAGGTGTTGTTTTAAAAGCAACACCTTTTTTTTATACCCTAACCTATCGTAATTTTATACCTTAGAAAATTATACTTCTATGCCTAAAAACACTCAATTAAAATCTATCTTAATTATAGGGTCTGGTCCTATAATTATTGGACAAGCATGTGAATTTGACTATTCTGGATCTCAAGCACTTAGATCTCTTAGAGAGGATGGTATTGAAACCATCTTAATTAATTCTAACCCAGCTACTATAATGACAGACCCTTCAATGGCAGATCATGTGTATTTGTTGCCATTGAATACAAAGTCTATTATAAAAATCTTAAAAGAACACCCACAAATTGATGCAGTTTTACCTACAATGGGTGGTCAAACAGCATTAAATCTTTGTATTGAAGCTGATGAGAAAGGAATTTGGAAAGATTTTAATGTTGATATTATTGGTGTTGATATAGATGCTATTAATATTACTGAAGATAGAGAACAGTTTAGAAACCTTATGGAACAGATAGGTGTTCCTATGGCACCACAGGCTACTGCTACATCATACCTTAAAGGAAAAGAAATTGCTCAAGAGTTTGGTTTTCCGTTATGTATCCGAGCTTCCTACACTTTAGGAGGTGCTGGTGCAGCCATTGTATATAATGACGAAGATTTTGATAAAAATTTAGAACGAGGCCTAGAAATATCTCCTATTCATGAGGTGATGATTGATAAAGCAATGATGGGCTGGAAAGAATATGAGCTAGAATTATTGCGTGATAATAACGATAATGTTGTTATTATATGTACGATTGAGAATATGGATCCTATGGGGATTCATACGGGAGACTCTATAACGGTTGCGCCAGCAATGACATTGTCTGACCGAACTTTCCAAAAAATGCGAGATATGGCAATCCATATGATGCGAAGTATTGGAGATTTTGCTGGTGGCTGTAATGTGCAATTTGCTGTCAGTCCTGATGAAAAAGAAGAAATTATTGCTATCGAGATTAATCCACGTGTGTCACGTTCCTCGGCGTTAGCTAGTAAAGCAACTGGATATCCAATTGCAAAAATTGCTGCAAAGTTAGCGATAGGTTATAATTTAGATGAATTAAGTAACCAGATTACAAAATCTACTTCAGCACTATTTGAACCTACCTTAGACTATGTGATTGTAAAAATACCACGATGGAATTTTGACAAATTTGAAGGAAGTGATAGAACACTAGGGTTACAAATGAAAGCTGTTGGTGAAGTTATGGGAATAGGCCGTTCTTTTCAAGAGGCGTTGCATAAAGCTACACAGTCCCTAGAAATTAAGCGTAATGGATTAGGAGCAGATGGAAAAAGTTATACAGACTATGAACAAATCCTAGAGAAGTTACAGCATGCTAGTTGGGATCGTGTCTTTGTGATTTATGATGCAATACAAATGGGGATACCCCTAAGTCGTATTCATGAAATTACTAAGATAGATATGTGGTTCTTGCGTCAATATGAAGAGCTGTACATGTTAGAAAAAGAAATCTCAAACTTTACTCTAGATACTCTTCCAAGAGAATTATTGTTAGAGGCAAAACAAAAAGGATACGGGGATAGGCAAATAGCTCATATGCTTAAATGTTTAGAAAGCCAAGTCTATAAAAAGCGTGAAGAAATGAGTATCCAACGAGTATATAAGCTTGTGGATACCTGTGCTGCAGAGTTTAAGGCTCAGACACCATATTATTATTCAACTTTTGAAAGTGAAGTAGAAACCGCAGATGGAAAACGTTATGTAGAGAATGACAGTACTGTAACCGATAAGAAAAAAATTATTGTACTTGGTTCTGGTCCAAACAGAATTGGACAAGGAATAGAGTTTGATTACTGCTGCGTACATGGAGTGCTAGCTGCAAGTGAAGTGGGCTATGAAACTATAATGATTAACTGTAATCCAGAAACTGTTTCTACAGATTTTGATGTGGCAGATAAGCTTTACTTTGAGCCTGTTTTCTGGGAGCATATTTATGATATAATTCGTCATGAAAACCCAGAAGGAGTAATTGTACAGCTTGGAGGTCAAACAGCTTTAAAATTAGCCGAAAAGTTAGACAGATATGGAATTAAAGTAATGGGTACTAGCTATAAATCTCTTGACTTAGCTGAAGATAGAGGAAGCTTTTCTACCTTATTAAAGGAAAATAATATCCCATATCCAAGATTTGGAACTGCAGAAACAACAGACGAAGCATTACAACTTGCCGATGAGTTAGACTTTCCATTATTAATTAGACCTTCGTATGTACTTGGTGGACAGGGAATGAAGATTGTAATTAATAAAAAGGAATTAGAAGAACACGTTGTTGACTTACTTAGAAAAATCCCTAACAACAAATTACTTTTAGACCATTACCTAGATGGCGCTATTGAAGCAGAGGCAGATGCTATTTGTGATGGAGAAGATGTTTATATCATTGGTATAATGGAGCATATTGAGCCTTGTGGTATTCACTCTGGAGACTCAAACGCTACGCTTCCACCATTTAATTTGGGAGAGTTTGTTATGCAACAGATTAAAGACCACACTAAGAAAATTGCAAAAGCATTAAACACGGTTGGTTTAATAAATATCCAATTTGCAATTAAAGATGACATGGTATACATCATTGAAGCAAACCCAAGAGCCTCTAGAACGGTGCCTTTTATTGCAAAAGCCTATGGTGAGCCATATGTAAATTATGCAACAAAAGTAATGTTAGGTCATAGTAAGATAAAAGACTTCAATTTTAACCCTCAACTTGAAGGATATGCTATAAAACAGCCTGTATTTAGCTTTAATAAATTTCCTAATGTGAATAAACAATTAGGGCCAGAAATGAAGAGTACTGGAGAGAGCATATTGTTTATTGAAAGTCTTAAAGATGATGATTTTTACGATTTGTACGCAAGGCGAAAAATGTACTTAAGCAAGTAAATTTTATTTACAGTAGTTTTTATAAAACCATTATTCAATAATTTACGTTATATTGTTATAACTAAAATATTGATTATGAGAAAGATTACTTTACTTTTTATGGCAATTTTATCTGCCGCACAGCTTTCAGCACAAACCACTTTTGAACTTGATTGGGAACAAGGAGTGATGGGTGCAGCTGCAAGTTTTACTATTGAACAAGGAGATACTGTACTTTGGACTTGGTCTAATGGAGCACCGCATAGTGTTACTAGTTTAGCAGGTAGCGTAGAAGACTTTGATAGTAGTATTATAACTGGAGAAGGAACAGAATTTATGTACACTTTTACAGTACTTGGTGAAAACCCTTACCAATGTGATGTCCATCCTAATAATATGTTTGGTACTATTACTGTTGAAGAAATTTTATCTGTCCAAGATAAGTTTGAACAAAACATTAACTTTTATCCTAACCCAGTTGAAGACAAGTTAATTATTGAATCTTTATACAAGTTTGATACGTATGAAATTTTTAACCTACAAGGTAAAAAAGTAGGACAAGGACTTGGAGAAGGTACTTACACACATTTAGAAACTTCTTATTTAACTACTGGAATGTATTTTGTTAGGATTGTTGCAGATGATTTAACTGCTACTATTAAGATTAATAAGAAATAAGAAAGCTTATTAAAGACATTATTTAGTATTTAAAACTCATTAATAATCCCGCAAATGCGGGATTTTTTTATATATCCTGAACAAAGAAGATAGCATTGGTATTTAAGTCATAAAACCCAAATTCGTGAGTGCCCCAAGGAGTGTTTCTCCTTAATTTTTCTTTTACAATAGTGCCTCTTTTTACGAACTCTTCAAAAAAGGGTGTGATGTCATCAACAAAGAATTTCACAACCGATCCACCTAGTAATGGGTCTTTTTCAGTATCTGCATGCCATTGTAAATGAAGCTCTGTATCACCTCTTATAATACCAGCATACATAGTATCTCCAAATGAAAAGTCAAAACCAACATATTTGCTATACCACTCAATGTCACGTTTAATATCTTGAGATGGGAGTACGGTAATTACTTGTGATATTTTTGACCTAGTCATTATCTTTTATTCTTCTTAGGGTTATAATAAATTGCTAGATTGAAAAGAACACCTATAATTAAAATTATGATACCAAATGCAAGCGTCATAGATTTTTGATAGGATTTTTCAAAGTATTCTGTTTGAGAATTATAAATTAAGTAGATGCCTCCTACTACAAACCCTATTGATAAAATTAAATTTCTAAATATTAAAAAAGAATCAAATACTATTACTAACCATTTAATCAATTTCATTTTCTTGAGATCTATCTAATAGTTTTTGGTCAATATGTTTGCTTGCTTTAGCTCCTAATTTTTTAAGATTCTCTACTCTAGAAACTAGATTACCTCTTCCTTCTGAAAGCTTTTTCATAGCACCTGCATACGTATTTTTGGCTGTATCCATTTGAGAACCAACTTTTAATAAATCATCACTAAGTCTAACAAAGGAATCATATAGTCTACCTGCTTGTGTGGCAATTTCTAAGGCATTTTGTTGTTGTTTTTCATTAGTCCACATACTATCAATAGTTCGTAATGTAGCCAATAGGGTAGAAGGAGTCACTATAACAATGTTTTTCTCAAAAGCCCAGTTGTATAAGTTGGTGTCTTGGTTAATGGCAACCGCAAATGCAGGTTCAATAGGAACAAATAATAATACAAAATCAGGACTTTCTATCTTGTAAATATCTTGATAGTTTTTTTCACTTAACTGCTCAATATGTTTTCTTAATGAAGCAATATGCTGTTTTAAATAAGTGCTTCGCTGGTCTTCTTCCTCTTCATTTACATAACGCTCATAAGCAACCAAAGAGACTTTACTATCAATAATCATTTTTTTATTATCAGGAAGATGAAGTACCACATCTGGCAGTACTCGCTTTCCATCATCTGTAGTAAAACTGTTTTGTACAAAATATTCTCTGTCTTTTTCAAGACCAGATTTTTCTAACACACGTTCTAATACTAATTCACCCCAGTTTCCTTGTATTTTACTATCCCCTTTTAAGGCTTTGGTAAGGTTTGTAGCTTCCTTACTCATTTGTTCATTAAGTTCTTTTAAACCAATTATTTGTTGGCGAAGCATGGCATGCCTGTCTATACTTTCTTTATGGGTATCCTCAACTCGTTTTTCAAAAGTTTTTATTTTTTCTTGAAGAGGATTTAAAATAACTTCAAGACTCTCCTTGTTTTGTTTTGTAAACTTTGTAGACTTGTCTTCTAATATTTTATTAGCAAGAATTTCAAAGTCTTTAGTAAATTTTTCTTGTAGTTTTTCAATAGCGAGTTTTTCTTCTTTAACCTTGTTCTCTAAATGCTCAATAATATTTTTGCTCTTAGTGAGCTCTAGATTAATTTCTTCTTTTTCTAAACGAATACCTTCTTGAGCCTGTATTGCTTTATCATACGTTTCCTCAAGTTTTTCAATTTGTGATTTTGCATAATAAATACGCTCTTCTAATTTACTGGTTTCTGTTTTTTGTTTTAAACGCGCAAAGTAGTTTCCTAAAAAAGCTCCAACAAGAAGGCTAATAGCACCTAGTAGTAAAAAGATAAATAATTCACTCAATGTGTAATTTTTTTAAAGTCTGTATGTAAAGATACGCAGTTTGTTTTTTTTAAAGGGTTTATTCTTTGATAACAAATCGACCTGTTTTTGCATCAAAACCAATAATCTCTTCAGGGAAAAGAGAAGCAAATTTTTTTGCTTCAATGAGATTACAAGGACTCTCAAAATGACTTTTTTTGTTATGCAAGATTAGCATTTTGTCTGTTAACTGTATGGCAAGGTCAATTTCGTGCGTAGAAAAAATAATTGTTTTATTTTCTTCTTTGCAGAGCTTCTTTAAAAGTTTAAACAAATAGGCTTTGTGGTATAAATCCAAATGAGTAGTTGGTTCATCAAGAAATATAATGGGTGTATCTTGTGCTAATGCTCTTGCAATAGCTACCCGCTGCAATTGGCCATCACTTAACTCAAAGCAGTTTTTATGCGATAAGGTTTCTGTTTCTGTAAGTTGTAGTGCTTTTGCTATAGCTTCTTTATCTTTTTGAGCTAATGCGCCAATCCAATTAGTATAGGGCTGCCTACCAAGTGAAACAAATTCTAAAACGCTTAGGTTTTTTGATGCAGGAGCTTCAGTTAATACAACACTTATCTGCTGGGCTAAATCATGCGAATTATAACTTTCTAAAGCTAGCTGTTTAACTTCTATACGACCAGAAATTTTTGGTTGCATACCTAATAGTGTTCTTAGAAGAGTAGATTTCCCAGCACCATTTGGACCTACAATAGCTATAAGCTCTCCTTGCTTTGCTGAAAGGCTAATAGCTTGAGATATAATACTCTCATTTTTCTTTGTAAAGTACCCAATAGATAGTTCTTCAACACGTATAACGGTATGTCTTTCTTCTGAAGTCATTAAAACAATAGTTTACGTTTTCTAACTAATAACCAAATTACTACTGGTGCTCCAATAATTGAAGTTATGGCATTAATTGGTAAAGTATATTCAGAAAAAGGGAGTTGCGCAAGGGTATCGCATAATAATAATAACAAACTTCCAGAAAGGATTACAGCTGGCAGTAATATAAAATGATTAGAAGTTTTAAAAAACTGTCTAGTTAGGTGTGGTACTGCTAACCCTACAAAAGCAATTGGTCCAGCAAAAGCAGTAATACTACCTGCCAAAATACTGGTGGCAAAAATTACCAAAAGTGTTGTTTTTTTTATGTGTAGCCCCATGCTTTTCGCATAATTTTCTCCTAATAGTAATGCGTTTAGAGATTTACTAGTTCTAAGGCTAATAAGTAATCCAACACCAAAGCAAATACATAAAATTAAAATTCCTTGCCATGATTGATTTCCTAGACTTCCAAAACTCCAAAATACATATTGCTGTAATTGCTCTGCGTTACTAAAATAGGAGAGAACCGCAACTACTGCTGCAGTAACGCTTCCAAACATAAGCCCTATAATTAAAATAGCCATAGTGTCTTTTACTCTAAAGGTGATTGCTAAAACTGCTAAAAGCACTAAAAAACTTCCTAAAGCAGAAGCAATAACAAGACTCCATTCACTTAGCAAAACACTACTCATAAAACCTCCAAAAGCACCGGCACCTAAAATTAAAATTGCAACGCCTAAGCTTGCTCCGCTACTTAAGCCTAGAACAAAAGGACCTGCCAATGGGTTTCTAAACAACGTTTGCATTAATAATCCAGAAATAGCTAGTCCGCTGCCTGTAATAATTGCAGTTATAGCCTTAGGTAATCTATATTGAGTAACTATATAATTCCAAGTTTCTTTAGATGCGTTTTGGCCAAATAATGCCGAAAATACTTCGTCTATTGGAATGGTAACCGAACCTAAACTAATATTTATCATAAAAGCAAGGAAAACCAATACGGTAAGAATTATAAAATAACCACGATATGTTTGGGTAGCTTGCACTATTCTAAAGTACTGAAAAAATAGAGACTATGTCCTGGAAGTAAATCTGGATGCAAAATTTTAATAATGTCTTTTAAAACTATGTCAGGTCTATTTGGAGCTAATTCGTAATATAAAACACCGCCTGTTCCCCCTTTTTTGTTGGTAAAACTATATACATTTTTATTTTTAAAAGCGTCAAATTGAGTATAAACAGTATGTGTCTCCGCTAATTGCTCAAGACTTGTAAATTGTCCAGGACCAATCCAGTATTGTGCTTCTTTTCCTTTTTCTAAAACTGTTTCAAGGTTTGCAGAGATACTTCCTGTGCCACCACTATCACTCCAAAGATATCTTCCATTTGCGTCTGCTATAAACTGTGCCGCCCAACTACCTCCTTGTGGAAGGTACCAGACATCTTTATACATAGCTCCACTTAATACTGTAGGGGTTTTAGTGGCTTGTGCTGCAATCTTTTTTGCTGAAAGGTAATTGGCTTCAATAGTATTAAAAATGCTATCTGCTTCCTTCTGTTTGCCATATAATGCTCCAAAAAATTTAATCCATTCAGCCTTGCCCAGCGGATGAGTTTCGGTCCAATCTGCATTATATAAAACTGGAATGCCTGTTTTTTGTATTGTTGCAAATGTGGTATTGTTTCCATCTACTGCAAACCCAACAACAGCATCTGGAGAAAGATCAATTAAAACTTCAGTATTAATATCTTCATTTTTACCAAGCTCTTTAATATTTCCTGTATTAATAGCTTGTCTAGTTTTTTCTGAAGAAATATAATTTAAATTTGGAAAACCAATAAGACTGTTAGTTTCTCCTAGCATTTCTAATGAGGGGATGTGCGTGGTTGAGGTGACAACTATATTTTCAATAGGAGTTTCTACAATAGCATCAATACCATCTAATTTTTTTATGTCTGTACCTTTTTCGACTAGTGCATACGTATAAGTGTTGTCTGCTCCTGGCCACGGATTTGTAATATGTATAATAGTAAGATTATTGTTTTTCTCAACACTAAAACCTTCGGCATACTTAATAGTAGCAGGTAACGATCCAGTAACAGTAATTTCTTTTTTTTCTTGTTTACAAGCAGTTAGCAATGTAAAAATTAGAAAGGGTAGAATACATTTATGCATGCCCAAAAATAATAGTTTTAAATAGGTACAACTAATTAAAAAACTTATTTTCGCACCGAATTTTGGTTGGCGTTTACACGTCATTAAAAGGGAATTTGGTTAAAATCCAAAGCTGTTCCCGCAACTGTAAGTCGATACGAGAACTTCGTATTTTGTATTTCTTGAACCACTATCATACCTGCAAAGACAGGTATCTATTGTAAATAAAGTTGTGTAATGCAATCTGTTTTCATGGATTTATGATGGGAAGGTGTACAACAGACAAGCCAGGAGACCTGCCATAATTTATATTGTCAAACTTTCGGGATAAAGGTTTAGATTTAAATGGTTAGCCTACTACCTGAGGTGGTATTGTTTTATTCAATAAAATCTACTTTTTCTCATAAAAACTCTGTTAATAGCAGACTTAATTATGAAAAAATTATTAATTGGATGTTTATTTACATCCTTAGTTGCCTTTGGACAACAAACACAACAAGTAGAAGCATTAGATTCGGTATTTATTGATACCAAGGTTCCTATTGCTCGTAAAAACTCTGGTAAAGTAATTACCAAAATTTCTTCTCAACAACTGCAACAACAAGCAGGTAAAAGTGTAGCCAGCATTATTAATACAGTTTCTGGAATTGAAATAAACGGAAGCCGAAGCAATGATGGGCAAAATTTAAGTTATTTTGTGAGAGGAGGAAATAATAGGCAAGTTGTAATTATGGTAGATGGAGTTCAACTTAATGACCCCTCGCAAATTGCTAACGATTATGATTTACGTTTACTACCTGCTAGTACTATTGAAGAGATAGAAATTATAAAAGGAGCTTCAAGTGTATTGTATGGGAGTGGCGCTGCGACAGCTGTAATAAATATTACAACTAAAAAGGCTTCAATAAAGAAAATAGCAGCCAATTTCACTACCTCTTTAGCGAGTAATCAATCTAGTGAAGGCAAAGCGAATTACAAACTTGCTTCCGTAATAAATAATGTTGCGGTTAATGGAACACTAGAAAACTTTTTTTACAATGCTACTTTTGGTAACAGATATACAGATGGATTATCTGCAATAGCGGCTCCAGAAGGTGAGGAAGCTTTTGAAGCAGATGTCTTTAATAGATTTGATGGTAGAATTAATCTTGGCTATAAAATAAGTGAAGCTATTACTATAAGTCAGTTTTTTGCTTTTGATAAATTTAAAGCTGGGTTTGATGATTTTAGTTTTACCGATGCCGAAAATCTATCTATTACTGAACAATTAAAAACAGGAGGACACTTTGAATGGGAATTTGCAAAAGGAAAATATGTATTTAATGATAGCTATACTTGGATTGAACGAGAGATAAGCTCTTCGTTTCCTTCAAAATTTGATTCAAAATTGTATAGCTTAGATAACTATTTGAGTTATAACTTCTCAAAACAGTTTACAGCGTTAATTGGCCTTAATGTAAACCTGAGTAGTTTTAATTCGTTTACCATTCCTTTTGGAGAAAATAATTTTGTTCAAAATATAGATGAAGACACAGCAAACTTTGATATTATTGACCCTTATGTAAATGCTACTTACTTTTCAGATTTTGGATTAAATATAAATGCTGGAGCTAGAATAAACATACATAGCGAATATGACACAAATGTAGTTTACAATATAAACCCTTCTTATAACATAGGCTTTAATAGTAGTAATTTAAAGGCTCTTGGTTCTTATAGTACTGCATATATTACACCATCATTATTTCAGTTATACGACCCTCAATTTGGAAACGGAGAATTACAGCCTGAGGATAATGCAACTATAGAAGGTGGTCTTGAGTTTACTAAAAGTGACTTAAGGGTTAGTGCTGTTTATTTTACTAGAAACCAAAAGAATTTTGTGGACTTTGTAACAGTAGACCCCGACTTGTTTATTTTTAAATATCAAAATATTTCTGAAGAGTTTACCTCTAGCGGAATTGAAGTAGAAGTTTCAAAAACATTTTTTGAAAACCTGAATGTGAGTGCAAATTATACCAATACCCAAGCAGATGAGCGTTTTGCACTAAGAATTCCAGAGCATAAGGTAAACGCAAGTGCACAGTACGCATTTTCAAAAAGAACTAATTTTGGTTTACAATTTCAATATACGAGTGAGAGAGACGATAGTTTTTTTAATCCAGATACTTTTGAGAATGAAACAATTACTTTGGATAGCTTTAGTTTGTTAGATTTTAATTATTCTTTTCAAGCTACTAAAAATATACGCCTCTTTACTTCTATAACTAATATCTTTAATACAGAATACGAAGAATTATTTCGTTTTCAAACACGCGGTAGAAACTTTAGAGTTGGTCTTTCTTTAGATTTTTAAATATTAAAACTAGTATCTTTCACAAAAATTATTGTAATGGATTCTACTAGTACACTTATTTTAGGTATTGCACTTATTATAGTTATGTTGGGTATGGGGCTATCTCTTACCACAACAGATTTTAAACGAACTATCTTTTATCCAAAGGCAGTTTTTGTGGGCTTAGTAAATCAACTTATTTTTCTTCCGCTTATAGGTTTTTGTATTGTTTTAATGTTTCCATTAGAGCCTGAAATAGCTATTGGAGTTATGATCTTAGCCGCTTGTCCAGGTGGCCCTACGTCAAACTTAATTTCCCATTTAGCAAAAGGTGATTTAGCACTATCAGTAACGTTAACTGCTTTGAGTAGCTTAATTACAATTTTGACAATACCATTTATTGTAAATTTTGCTTTAGAGAATTTTTTAGACAGGAGTCAATTAATTGAGCTAGACACTTTACAAACAATTTTCCAGATATTTAGTATTGTAGTTTTACCTATTGGAATTGGAATGTTAGTACGTCGTTACAGACAGACTTTTGCAGAAAAAATGCAACGTCCAGTTAAAATTTTTTCGGCTATTGTTTTAGCTGTAATTATAATTGTCTTGGTTATTAAAGAAAGAGAAAACTTTGTCGCTTACTTTAAAGATGCTGGTTTAGCAACGTTAGTTTTAAATATAGCAACAATGCTAGTAGGATACTTTTCAGCAATTATTTTTAAAGTTAATAGAAAGCAAGCTATTTCTATCTCGGTTGAGAGTGGTATTCAAAATGGAACTTTAGCAATTACCATTGCTGTTGTTTTATTAGGGAATACAGCTTTTGCTATTGCTCCAGCAGTTTATAGCCTACTTATGTTTTTTACTGGAGGTGTAGTGATTTATTACGGTACAAGGACTATTAAAAAATAAAAATGGCTCTAATTGGGGTCAGAACCATTTTAGGGGTAATTAATTATAAACAACTAATAATTAATTTTCGTCATCATCACTTGTCTCTATTGCAATAATACTTTTTGCAGCGGGGACAGCTGTAGGTTTTTTGAATATTGATTCTTCTTCTTCGGCTTCAAATAATAAAATTGAGGCAAAACTTTCTGTATTTTTAATGTTGTTTTCTGCAATGACCAATTTTTTTAGGCTCTTGCTAATGGCTAATTCTGCAGGAAGTGTTCCTTCTAAGTTATTATCAAATATATTAAGTACTTGTAGTTTATCAAGTTGGCCAATTGTTCTTGGAACTTCACCATGAAATGCATTACTTGATAAATGAAGTTGTTCTAAGTTTACTAAGTTACCTATAGATGCTGGGATTGTTCCTTCTAAGTTGTTCCCGTTAACTGCAAATACTCTAAGGCTAGAAATATTACCAAGACTCTTAGGTAATGTACCGTGTAAATTATTAAACGAAAGCTCTAGCTTTTCTAAGAAAGCTAAGTCGCCAATTGAGTTTGGTATTTGACCTTCTAAATTGTTGAAAAGTAGTGAAATTGATGTTACGTGTCCATTAGTAACTGTAATTCCATGCCAAGTAGCAACATCTTCATTTATATCCCAAGTGCTATTCCATTTTTCACCATTAGTTGCCATGTATAAATCTACTAGTGCATTTTTTTCTTGTTGAGAAATTTCTGCAAGCATTGGAATTGACAATACAAGAGCAAAAAGTGTAACTATTAATTTTTTCATAATTAGGGGCGTTAAAGTATAAAGTTGGTAGTTTATGTAGTAAATTACGTACTTTTAACTATAAAAAGCAAAAATATTCGATGAAATACACTTCTTTATTTTGTTAGAGTATTCATTTAGCTAGATTTCTAATCACATTTCATCCTCTTTATTCTACAATTGAGTCATTAAGTATTTAAAGTGCTGTCTTGTTTCTTGACATTTGTTCCATAACATTAAAACAAATTATCATGCAAACAGTTCTTGTTTATTTAGCGTTACTTATTTCGGGTTTAGGGCTACAAGCTCAAAATGCTATTGACGTTTCTATTACTAATATTAAGAGTAATGAGGGCACATTAAAAGTTGGTTTATATAACTCTGAAGCAACATTTCTGGCTACAACTTTTATTTCAAAAAATTCAGCTATTGAGAATAACAGAGTTATTGTAACTTTTGAAGATGTCCCAGACGGCACTTATGCCATTTCAACCTTTCATGATGAAGATAATAATGGAAAATTGAATATGATGATGGGAATGATACCTTCAGAAGATTATGCATGTTCTAATGGTGCAAAAGGCTTTTTTGGGCCTCCAAAGTGGAAAGATGCTTCATTTGAGATAAATAATGATGAATCAAAATCTATTACTATTAAAATGTAGTGCCACTTTTCAGAAGAAAAATCTAATCAGTATAAAATATCTACTAACTTTATAAAAAATAAAACAAATGAAAAATCTAGTACTCTTACTACTAACTATAAGCTTATCTACAGTTACGTTTAGTCAATCTAAATATGAAAGTGGCATGAAGAAGGCTTTCGATTTATGGCAGAATGGTAAACCATGGGAAGCGGCTAATATGTTTGAACGTATTGCAAATGTTGAAACAGATAATTGGCTACCACCATTTTATGTAGCACAAATAAATGTAATTAATAGTTTTAATGAAAAAGATGAAGCGACCTTAACTGCTCAATTAAAAAAGGCGCAAGACTTTTTAAATGATGCCAAAGCACTTTCTAAAGATAATGCAGAGATATTAGTTATACAGGCACAAATATATACTGCATGGGTCATCTTTGATGGGCAACAATATGGTATGAAGTATGCAGGAAAAATAAGTGAATTGTACAGTAAAGCACAAATGTTAGAACCAGAAAACCCGAGAGCGGCTTTCGGAAAGATTGAGTGGGATATGGGAAGCGCTCGTTTTTTTGGACAATCTATCGAGCCTTATTGTGAAAAAATGAAAACAGCTTTGGCATTATTTGATACGTATGAGCCTCAAGGACAGTTTTATCCAAATACCGGCGGAGAATATGCAAAACAGGCATACGCACAAAACTGTAAAGAATAATGAAATCTTTTTTTAAGGAATTAGGTAAAGCTTTTTTTATAGGAGTACTTGTATTTCTAATACTAGGTATTATACTATACCTAACAGATAACTATAACATTGAATCTGGTAAAGAGCTTTTGTACAATTTTATTTATAACCAGATGTATGCCGTGTCTCTTTACATGGCAAATATGTATGTAATTAAATACTTTTTACATAAGTATGATGTAAACCTGTTTAAAATAAAAAATATTACTAAAGCTTTATTAGCTAGTATTGGAATTACATTGCTCACTCTATTTGTTATAAGCTTTGTTTTAATTGTACTTATTAAAGGATTTAGTGTTGAGGTTTTTGTAAATCAACTTGAATTTAAAAACTATAAAGTTTCCATATTGATTTCTGTAATAATTACAGTAATTTTTTATGTTTTCTTTTATTATAAATCCACTCAAGACAAGCGAGTAAAAGAGCAAAAAATAATTGCAGGTACAGCTTCTGCACAGTTTGATGCTTTAAAGAATCAACTAGATCCTCATTTTTTATTTAATAGCCTTAATGTTCTTACTAGTTTAATTGAAGAAAACCCTAAAGCCGCTACAAAGTTTACTACTTCACTTTCTAAAGTGTATAGATATGTTTTAGAACAAAAAAATAAAGAGTTAGTAACAGTAGAAGAGGAGCTAAAGTTCGCAAATTTATACATGTCTTTGCTTAAAATGCGGTTTGAAGACAGTATAGTTTTTACTACTCCAGAAGTCTTAAGTAATCCAGAAGCCAAGGTAGTACCATTATCGCTTCAGTTATTACTAGAAAATGCGGTAAAGCACAATCAAGTAACGCCTTCAAAAAAATTACATATTACCATTTTTGAAGAGGAAGATAATCTAGTTATAGAAAATAATGTGCAAGCAAAACAGGTTGTAAAAGAAAGCACAGGTGTAGGTTTAAGAAATATCAAGCAACGGTATTATTTACTTACAGATAGACCTGTTAAAATTTTTGAGGATAGAACTGTTTTTAAAATTGCTATTCCAATGCTTACAAAGGCTACAAGCACTTCAGTTAATACACAAGAGCAATATATTAATGATAAACGTATAGAACGAGCTAAGGAGCATGTTAATAAGCTTAAAGGCTTTTATGGTAACCTAGGGATGTATGTAATTTTTATTCCAATTTTTATTTGGCTTAACATAAAATCTAATGCTGGATTTCCTTGGGCAATATTTCCTATCGCAGGTTGGGGCTTTGGTGTACTAGCACATGCAGCAGAAACATTTAGTTGGAACCCTTTCTTCGGAAAAGATTGGGAAGAGCGTAAAATACGTCAATTTATGGACGAAGATAAATAGTAGTTACAATTCAACCTAAAAAACTAACAATTGAGTAATTCACTTTTTATAAACCTAGTAATCTCCCTTAATTTTATAGTGTAATTTAAAAATCAATACTATGGAAACAAATAGCAGAAGAAATGACTACAGGTTTGAAAAGGCTAAGGAAAAGGTAGAAAAAATAAAAGGTTTTTATCATCATTTAGCAATTTACTTACTTTTTGTGCCCTTTTTTATATGGCTTAATTATATAGGAAGTGACTTTCCTTGGGCAATTTTCCCAATATTTGGCTGGGGATTAGGAGTGTTAGGACATGCTGCCGAAACTTTTAGCTGGAACTTTATATTTGGAAAAGGATGGGAAGAGCGTAAGATTAAAGAGTATATGGATAGAGAAGAAGACTTATTTTAATTTTTTAGAAAAAAATCATGGAACGTAATTTTGATAAAGAAACAAAGTACCAAAAAGCCAAAGAGCGTGTAGCTGCCATAAAGAAGTTTTACACTAGCTTGTTTATGTATGTTATTTTCATTGGCTTCCTAGCAGCATTAAACTACTATACTAACCAATTGCGTTATGCCTGGTTTTTATGGGCTGCCTTTGGATGGGGAATTGGATTGTTTTTTCAAGCAGCAAAAGCTTTTCAATGGAATCCCTTCTTAGGGAAAAACTGGGAGGATAGAAAAATGAAAGAACTCTTAGATAAAGAAGATGAAACTTCAACAAACTCTAACACAAGATGGAGATAGACATGGATAAGCAGGATCATTTAAAATATAAAAAAGCTCAAAAAAAAGTAACAGAGATAAGAGGTTTTTACACTCACCTAGGCATTTATCTAGTAGTCAATTTACTATTACTTGCAGCTAATTTGGGTCTTTTTTCTAATAGTCCAATAAAACTTTGGATGCCGGGTTGGGCATATTTTACAACTCCATTTTTCTGGGGAATATGGTTAGTTTTTCACGGAATATCAGTATTCGGCCCTAAAATAAAAATAGGCTTTATTGAAAGATGGGAACAACGAAAAATCAATGAATTTATGGATAATGATGATACACTTTTTAATACTCCTAAAAGATGGAATTAGATAAAATGGAAGACTACAATGTAGCTAAGATAGAGAAAGCTAAAAAACGCATTAAAGACATTAAGGGGTTTTATTCTCATCTTGCTGTCTATTTGGTAATAAATTTAATTATCATACTTGTAATGTTTGATGTTAAAGATATGGTACGGGGATATCAAACAATGGACGACTTTAATACCTGGTTTACACTAAACACTTTTAGTACTGCAATTTTGTGGGGAATAGGACTATTTATACATTGGTTATACGTTTTTGGACCAAGTTTTAAACTATTTAAAAAGTGGGAAGAAAGAAAGATTAAAGAGTTTATAGAAAAAGAAGAAGAAACTAACCGAACAAAATTTAATTAATAATGAATGTACTCATTATAGAAGATGAAAAACCATCGGCACGTCGATTACAACGAATGCTAACAGCGTTAAATGTAACTGCCGAGACAATGCTACATAGTGTCGACGAATCTATAGAATGGTTTCAAAACAATCCACATCCCGATTTAATTTTTCTAGACATACAATTAAGCGATGGATTATCTTTTGAAATCTTTGATGAAGTTCCTATTAAAAGCGCCGTTATATTTACAACTGCCTTTGATGAGTATGCATTACAAGCTTTTAAACTTAATAGTATAGATTACCTCTTGAAACCTATTGATGATGATGAGCTTAAAGCTGCAGTCACAAAATTTAAGAACTTTAAACCCGAAGCAAAAAATGTGCAGATCAATTTTGACGACATAAAGAAATTATTGTCAAACCCAGTTGAAAGAGAATACAAAAAACGATTTACTACAAAAATTGGGCAGCATATTAAAATGATTGCTGTAGATGAAATAGAGTGTTTCTATTCTGAAAATAAAGGAACATATGCTCATACTGTAGATGGGAGAGATTATTTGCTTGACACTACCTTAGAGCAGCTAGAAAGTGAGCTTTCTCCTGAAACTTTTTTTAGAATAAGCCGAAAATTCTTTATAAACATCAACGCAATAAAAGATATTATCTCTTATACCAACTCAAGACTGCAACTAAAGCTAAATAGCTATAAAGAACAAGAAGTAATTGTAGCTAGAGAACGTGTTAAAGATTTTAAATTGTGGTTGGAGTAAATAAGTTACTCATTAATACAGTTAGTCTATACTAGGATACCAATCTAATTGTACCACTTCAATTTCTCCAGTAGCACCTTTTTTAATTAAAGATTTAAAATTATCTACATCACTTAATCCTTCAGTACCTCTGTAATGGTATGGATATACTTTCTTTGGTTTAAACTCTAATACGGCATCTGCTGCATTAGCAACAGGCATAGTGTAGGGTAAATTCATACAAACAAAAGCTCGGTCAATATTTTTTAACGCCCTCATTTCTGGAATATCTTCTGTATCTCCAGAAATATAAATACGTTCATTATTACTTTCTATTACGTACCCATTACCTCTTCCTTTGCTATGGAATTTTAGTGCTTCTTCTCTCAAGTTATACATAGGGATTGCTTCAATAGAAAGTTCAAAGTGTTCTTTAGTTTCTCCGTTATTGAGTACATCAATTTGCGTTTTAAGTGATTCGGGAAGTTTATCTGCTACTGCCTGTGGCACTATTATTTTAGTTTTTGATGTACGTACAGCTTCAATAGTTTCAGCATTAAGGTGATCTCCATGAATATCTGTTACCAAAATTAAATCTGGAGATTTAAACTCTTTAAATGCGGTACGTTCTCCAACAGGATCCACATAAATAACTTTTCCGTCTATTTCTAATACCATTGTGGCATGAGAGATAGGTGTTACTTTAAAGGTATTCTCAGTTGTATTTTCTTCCTTTTTGATTTCTTCGTCTTTCATAAAATCTGTATTGATATCAGATTTATTTTTACAACTTACTATTGTAATTATTGCTGCTACTACTAAGAGAAATTTTTTCATAATTCGTTATAATTTATTGTTTTAAGTAAGAACTTTTTAAACAAGTATAAGTTCCATTTTTATATTACTTCTGTCGTAAGGGCTATTTGGCTCTACAGAAATTTCAGTAAAACCATATTTACGGTAAATATAAATAGCATTTTCTAGTTTTGTGTTAGAATACAGAAAAAGCCTGTCAAATCCTTCTTTTTTGGCAAAATCAATACAATGCTGCATTAATTGTTGGCCTATTTTATTACCTCGTTGGTTAGGTAAGACAGCCATTTTTGTGAGCTCAAAGCTTGCTTGGCTCTCTTTCATTAGTGCTACTGTCCCCAAAACAATATCATTTTCTATTGCGAAAAAGATATGCCCTCCTTTAGAAATAATATACTTATCAGGCTTACTTAGCACTTCTCCGTCATAATCTTCTACATAAAAAAAGGTTTCTAACCATTCTATGTTGAGGTCATAGAAAGCTTGATTGTATTTTGGATGGTATGAAACTATTTCCATGAGCTTGTGTTAATCACTTATTACATCACTAACAAAGTAGGCGAGTGCTTTGCCTACATTATAATTCAGATCAGGGTTTTTATGTGGTACAGCTTCGCAAATATGCACGTAAGCAACATGTGGGTGTCTTACAAAAAAACGTAAAAATTGCCTCGCTTGTTTCATAGTAAACCCAGAGGGTGACATTGCACTACTTGGAAAATTTTCAATTGCATCTACATCTAGCTCAACTCCATATTTTTTTGGGAGTAAAAACTTATGTGCCATGCTAACGGCATTTTTAAAAGTTGGATTTTCACGTAGCTGGATATCTTCAAAAAAGAAAAAAGCAATCTTGTTTTTAAATTGCTCCATACGATTATATACTTCCTGAGATGTGTAAGTTTTATGAAGGCCAAATACAACATATTTATCAATATACCCTCGTTCCATAGCATAACTAAAACCATTGCCACTATGCCTATGTTCTAAAGGTCTAAAATCTGTATGAGCATCAAAATTTACAACGTTTATTGGACCTCCTGTGCCCTCCGAGGCTCCTTTAAGGTTACCAAATGCATTGTTATGTCCTCCACCTATAATAATTGGAATTTTTCCAGCAGAAATAATAGCACGTACTACTTGTGATACTTTAACATCAATTTCTTCAACTAGTTTTCCAATAACACTTCCAAAGTTTGCACCATCTTGTGCTAGTAAAGAAGCGGTACGCATTTGTTCACTACAATCAACTTCTCCTAGCACCAATAAGTTTTCTGCATTTGTGTAAGTGTTTGCTTGCATGTTGAGTAAACTTTTTAAGCATTGCTCCCAGGCTGCACTAGTTCCTTTTTTTCCATAATTAGCATGAACACCAACATCCTCTGGAATTCCAAATAACACATATTTAGCAGTCTTGTTTTCTAAGGTTTCTAGGGTCTCAACAGTTTGAACTTTTTCTCCAAATTTTATTTCACCTTCACGTTTATCTATTAGGTTTTCTAGCTGTCTTTTTGAATATAATTTTAGGTCTTTCATTTTCTTCTTTTTCCATTAACAAAAACCATATCAATAAGGTCACTCCCAAAGGCATACGGTATAAAACCATAGGAGGGGATTTCCTTAGTAACTATCAAAGAGGCAGATTTGCCTTTTGTAATACTTCCATGAGTTTCACTAAGTCCCATTGCATACGCTCCATTTATAGTTGCTGCATTAATAGCCTCTTCTGGTGTAAGTTTCATTTTTATACAAGCTGTTGCTACTACAAAATTCATATTACCACTTGGAGTAGAACCGGGATTATAGTCTGTAGCCAATGCTAATGGCAAACCAGCATCTATAATCTGTCTTCCAGGAGTGTAAGGAATACTCAAAAAGTAAGAGCAGGAGGGAAGCGCTACTGGCATTGTGTTGCTTCCTTTTAGTGCTTCGATATCTTTATTTTGAAGGACTTCCAAATGATCTACACTAAGGGCTTCTTGTTTTACACCTTCGGCAATACCACCAATGGCGTTAAACTGATTTACATGGATTTTACCTTGTAGGTTATATTTTTTTCCTTCAGAAAGTATTTTACGAGTATCTTCAACAGAGAAGTATCCATCTTCACAAAAAACATCAATGTAATCTGCTAGTTTTTCTGAAACAATTTTGGGTAGCATTTCAGTACAAATAAGTTCTACATATCCTTCTTTATTGTTTTTGAATTCTTGTGGTACTGCGTGAGCTCCTAAAAAACTAGTTTTTACTGCAACATCATATTCTTTTCCTAATTTTCTAGCAACACGAAGCATTTTAATTTCGGCTTCTGTGGTGAGTCCATATCCGCTTTTAATTTCGATAGCACCAGTACCCATTTGCATTACTTCTTCAAGACGTTTTGCTGCTTGAATATAGAGGCTATCCTCACTCGTAATTTGTAGCTTTTTGGCACTATTTAGAATACCACCACCGCTTGCCGCAATTTCTTGATACGTTTTTCCTTTAATCCTGTCTACAAATTCTTGCTCTCTATTACCTGCATAAACTAAGTGAGTATGACTATCACACCATGTAGGTAATACTGTTTTACCTGTACAATCTATAGTTTCATTTACTTCCAATTGCGGAAGGTTTTCCATAGTTCCGTAGTCTTCAATAACGGTATCATTAAGCAATATCCAAGCATTATTTAAAAGAGGAAGTGTTTCCATTTCTTTCCCTTTGACTAGGGTTACAGATGGCTCTCTAGCTTGTAATAATTGTGAAATATTAGTAAGTAGGGTTTTCATATAGTAAAGATAGAAAAGTTATACCTTTTTATGGGCAAGCAATTACAATATTACATCAATAAATAGTACCTTAGAGCAGATAAATTTTTTTGTTATGAAATCTAAAAAAATTGGCGTAAATACCATTTGCACCCACGTGGGAGAGGTTAAGGATACACAATTTCAAGGAGCAATATCACCTCTCTTTATGTCTAGTTCTTACCAATATGACGGCGTAGATGTAAAGCGGTATCCACGATACTTCAATACCCCTAACCAGGAAGCATTGTGCAAAAAAGTAGCTGCGCTAGAAAATGCTGAGGCTGGGCTTATTTTTGGTAGTGGTATGGCGGCTGTAAGTACTACAATGCTTGCCTTTTTACACAAGGGAGATCATGTTGTGCTTCAAAAAACATTATACGGAGGTACTTATAATTTTGTGGTAGAAGAGTTTCATAAATTTGGAATAGAATATACATTTACAAATGGTTTTTCTAGAAACGATTTTACATCTGCCATACAGGATAATACCAAGGTTATATTTATAGAAACGCCCTCAAACCCATTAATGCTAATTACAGACCTTGAAATGATTACTAGTATAGCAAAGGATAGAGGTTTAATTACCATGATTGATAATACGTTTGCATCACCCATTAATCAAAACCCTATTGATTTTGGAATAGATATATGCATTCATAGTGCTACAAAATATATGGGAGGGCATAGTGACATTTGTGCTGGAGCTGTAGCTGCAAGTCAAGAGCATATAGATACAATCTGGAATATTGCAAAAAATCTTGGAGGTAGTTTAAGTGATCATACAATCTGGTTACTAGAGCGTAGTATGAAAACTATGGCATTACGTGTTAAAGCTCAAAACAAAAATGCCAAGAAACTGGCAAAATGGTTAGATGCTCATGACTTAATCCAAAAAGTATACTACCCAGGATTAAAAAACCATCCAGATCATAATGTTGCAAAAAAACAAATGCGCGGATATACTGGTATGCTTTCTTTTGAGTTAATTGAAAGCATTAATGCAAATGATTTCATGAAGGCTCTAAAACTAATAAAGCAATCTATGAGTTTAGCTGGAGTGGAGTCTACAATATTATCTCCAGCCGAAACTTCTCATGCTTTATTATCTGCTGAAGAGAGAAAGAAACAAGGTATTAGTGATGGATTGTTACGTTTCTCAGTAGGGATAGAAGAACCCAAAGATTTAATTGAAGATATAGAACAAGCACTTGCTAGTGTAGTAAAGAAAGAATTGGTATGAAATTAGATATTTTAGCTATTGGTGCACATCCAGATGATGTTGAACTAGGTTGTGCAGCTACCATAGCCAAAGAAGTTGCAAATGGAAAAAAAGTTGGAATCTTAGATCTTACCCGAGGGGAATTAGGAACTAGAGGTACTGCAGAAATTAGAGATCAAGAAGCTACTAATGCCGCTACAATTTTAGGTGTTTCAGTAAGAGAAAATCTAGGCTTGGCTGATGGCTTTTTTGAAAACAATAAAGAAGCACAAATTGAAATTATTAAAGTGCTTAGAAAATACCGTCCAGATATTGTTTTGTGTAATGCAATAGATGATAGACACATTGACCATGGTAAAGGAAGTAAACTAGCTAGTGATGCATGTTTTTTGAGTGGTCTACAAAAAATAGAGACATCAATAGATGGGAATTCTCAACAACAATGGAGACCTGAGCATGTGTATCATTATATACAATGGAAAAATATAGAGCCAGATTTTGTGGTAGATGTTTCTGGATATTTGGACAAAAAATTAGAAGCTGTTTTAGCATACAAAAGTCAATTTCATAGTGCTGATTCTAAAGAACCTGAAACGCCAATTTCTAGTACCAACTTTAAAGATAGCTTAACTTATAGAGCTCAAGACCTAGGAAGATTAATAGGTGTTGAGCATGCCGAAGGCTTTACTGTTGAGCGTTATGTTGCAGTAGAAAGTTTGTATGATTTAATCTAAAAATCTTAAAGATTAGTATTGCGCAAAAGTAGGATTTAGAGTATATTTGCATCCGCTTTAAATTATAAAAGCAACATGGTGGTTGTAGCTCAGCTGGTTAGAGCGTCGGTTTGTGGTACCGAAAGTCGCCGGTTCGAACCCGGTCTTCCACCCATTTTAAAAGCCCTTCTTTTTGAAGGGTTTTTTTGTATCTTGTATTTACGCATGAAAAATCAATTAAAATACTTATTGATCTCAGTCTTCGGAATTTTACTGATACCACTTCTTGCTATGCAATTTACAGATGAGGTACAATGGAATCTATTAGACTTTATAGTAGCTACAGTAATGCTTTTAGTTATGGGAGCATTTATATTATTTTTCTCTAAGAAGATAACATCCAAAAGAAGACGTATTGTATTATTAATTGCTATAATCACTCTATTTATATTAGTGTGGGCTGAGCTAGCCGTTGGTATTTTTGGAAGTCCTATTGCAGGTAGTTAAAAACAGAAAACCGCTCTCGAAAGAACGGTTTTCTCAACTAACTAACCAAATTCCAAATTATGAAAGGAATTTACTTTAAATGTGTTTATCCTTAAAAAGGATATTTATTCTCTTCTGTTACCTTTTCAGCAATTTTAGTTCGTAATGCTACAACATTAGGCATGTTTTGATATTTTGTAAAACGTTTTAAGCCCATAAGCATCATTCTTTGTTCGTCGCCTTCAGCAAAACTTACAATACCTTCTTTAGCACTTCTAGTAATATTATCTACTGCATGGTATAAATTAAGCTGCGCCATTGCTACTTGATAGTCTGCGTTAGCGCCACCATTTTTATGTGTTTTTTCTGCGCGTAACACAGCACTTTCTGCCATATATATATCAATTAAGATATCTGCAGAAGCCATTAGTAATTGTTGATGTTGTTCTAAATCTGGACCAAATTTTTGAACGGCACTTCCTGCAACCATTAGGAATACTTTTTTCAATCTTTTTATGATATCTTTTTCTTCTGAAAGTGTTTCAGAAAAATCTGGAGTATCAAAAGATGGAATTCCAAGTAGTTCTTCACCAACAGCGGTTGCTGGTGCAAGTAAATCTACATGTCCTTTCATTGCTTTTTTTACAAGCATACCTACGGCTAGCATTCGGTTTATTTCATTTGTTCCTTCGTAGATACGTGAGATACGTGCATCACGCCAAGCAGCTTCCATTGGAGTATCTGCACTAAAGCCCATTCCTCCAAATATCTGGATTCCCTCGTCACTACAATTCTGGATATCTTCAGAAACAGCAACTTTTAGTATTGAACACTCTATTGCGTATTCTTCAACTCCTTTTAGCTCTGCTTCTTGATGCGTATTGCCTTCTGAAAGCCTTATGCTTATTCTATCTTCTATATTCTTTGCTGCTCTATAACTTGCACTTTCACCCACAAACATAGCAGTAGCCATTTCAGCAATTTTAGATTGTATTGCCCCAAATTTTGCAATAGGTGTTTTAAATTGAATACGCTCGTTAGCATACTTTGTGGCTTCGGTAATTACTCTACGTTGTGCATCTAGACAGGCTGCAGCCAATTTTATACGCCCTACATTTAATGCATTCATAGCAATTTTAAAACCAGCGCCTCTCTCTGAAAGCATATTCTCTACAGGAACTTTTGTATCACTAAAAAATACTTGACGAGTAGACGAGGAGTGAATTCCTAATTTTTGCTCCTCTTCTCCCATAGTGATACCATTACTTGGGTCGTTTTCTACAATAAATCCAGTAATATTTTTATCATCCTCTATTCTAGCAAAAACAATAAATACATTGCAGAAACCTGCATTAGAAATCCACATTTTTTGTCCAGAGATTTTGTAATGTGTACCATCTTCTGAAAGGACTGCTTTTGTTTTACCACTATTTGCATCACTACCTGCTCCAGGCTCTGTTAAACAGTATGCGCCAAACCATTCTCCTGTTGCTAATTTTGGCACGTATTTTTTCTTTTGCTCTTCGTTACCATATAATGTTATTGGCATTGTACCAATCCCAGTATGCGCTCCAAAGGCAGTAGCAATAGACCCTGTGGCTCCAGAGATATAATCACAAACTAACATCGTGGTTACAAAACCCATCCCTAAACCATTGTACTCTTCGGGAACTGCAATTCCTAGTAAACCAAGTTCACCAGCCTTACGCATTACTTCTTCAGTTAGCGCATAGTCTTTCTTTTCAAAACGTTCTTTGTGAGGCCAGATTTCTCTATCTACAAAATCTGTAACCGATTCTTTCATCATTTTTTGCTCTTCCGAAAAGTCTTCTGGAGTAAAAATGTCCATACAGTCTGTTTCTTTAACTAAAAACTGACCACCGCGGAGTATATCTTTATTTATTGTGTCCATTTTATATTTGGTTTTTTTATTAATTCAAAAATTCAAAAATTCCACATGCTCCTTGTCCAGTACCAACACACATTGTTACTGCTCCATACTTACCTTTCATCTCTCTTTTTCTCATCTCATCAAATAACTGAACTGAGAGTTTTGCTCCTGTACAACCTAGAGGGTGTCCTAGTGCTATAGCTCCCCCATTTACATTTACTATTTCTTGATTAAGCCCAAGTTCTCTAATTACTGCTAACGATTGTGAAGCAAAAGCCTCATTTAATTCAATTAATGATAAATCATCTTGTCTAAGTCCAGCTTGCTCTAGTGCTTTTGGAATTGCTTTTACTGGACCTATACCCATAATACGTGGCTCAACACCCGCCGCAGCGTAATTAACTAATCTTGCAACTGGTTCAAGGTTTAATTCTTTGACCATAGCTTCACTCATAACCATTACAAAAGCGGCTCCATCACTCATTTGTGAAGAATTACCAGCGGTTACGCTCCCTCCTTGTGCAAATACAGGACGTAACTTTGCTAATGCTTCTTTATTAGTTCCTTTTCTAGGTCCTTCATCTTTAGTTACTGTATAATTCTTTGTTGCTTTTTTTCCGTTATCATCAATGTATGTTTGCTCAACATTAATTGGAACAATTTGATCTTGAAAACGATCTTCAGATTGCGCTTTTAATGCCTTCATGTGAGAATTGTAGGCAAACTCGTCTTGGTCTTCTCTAGAAACCTTAAACTGATTTGCGACAGCTTCTGCTGTATTTCCCATTCCCCAGTAATATTCTTCATGACCTGCTTTTACAGTTTCGTAGTTTAGTTCGGGTTTAAAACCGGTCATAGGAACGCTACTCATGCTTTCAGATCCTCCAGCAATTATGCAATCTGCCATACCTGCTTGAATTTTTGCTGTAGCAATACCAATGGTTTCAATCCCTGAGGAGCAAAAACGATTTACAGTTACACCAGGTACGTCAACACTATTTAATCCAATAAGAGATATAAATCTCGCCATGTTAAGTCCTTGAGAACCTTCGGGCATTGCATTACCTACGATAACATCGTCAATTTTTTTAACATCAAGATTGGGTAATTCTTTCATCATATGCTGAATTACTTCAGCACCCAACTCATCGGCTCTTTTAAACCGAAATACTCCTCTTGGTGCTTTTCCAACAGCTGTTCTATATGCTTTTACTATATATGCTTGTTTCATTTTTCTGTTTTTTTTTTACTAATACCTTAATTACGTAATGGTTTCCCTTTTTTCAACATATGTTGAATACGCTCAAGCGTTTTCTTTTCAGTAGAAAGGCTCAAAAAAGCCTCTCTTTCTAGATCTAATAAGTACTGCTCAGAAACTTCTGTTGGCTCAGATAAGTCACCACCAGCCATTACATATGCTAGTTTATTTGCTATCTTTTTATCATGTTCACTTATGTAATTACTTGCTTCCATTGAGTCTGTTCCTACTAAAAACATACCCAATGCTTGTTTACCAAGAACTTTAATGTCTTTTCTCTTTACTGGCTTTGTGTATCCTTGATCTGCTAGCAATTTAGCATAGGCTTTTGCGGTAGCGATTTGTCTATCTTTATTTACTACAACAATATCTTTTCCTTTTTGGAGTATGCCTAAATCAAATGCCTCATATGCAGAAGTAGCTACTTTTGCCATCCCAATAGTTAAGAAATATTCTTGGAGTGTATTTAATTCTACGTCTCCTTTTTTGAAAGTGTCTTGGGCTCTCAAAGCCATTTCTTTAGAGCCTCCACCGCCAGGAATTACTCCAACACCAAATTCTACAAGGCCTATATATGTTTCTGCCGCCGCAACTACTTTATCGGCGTGCATTGATAATTCACATCCGCCTCCAAGAGCCATCCCATGTGGAGCAGCAATAGTTGGGATTGATGAGTAACGCATGCGCATCATAGTATCTTGGAAATACTTAATAGCCATATTAAGCTCATCATATTCTTGTTCTACAGCCATCATAAAGATCATTCCAATATTTGCACCTACAGAGAAATTAGTAGCTTGGTTTCCTACAACAAGACCTGCAAAATCTTTTTCTGCCAGATCAATAGCTTTGTTTAAACCAGCAAGAACATCACCTCCAATGGTGTTCATTTTAGATTGGAATTCTACATTAAGAATGCCATCACCTAAATCTTCAACAACAACTCCAGAGTTTTTAAATACTTCCTTAGACTTTCTAATATTGTCTAAAATAATAAAGGCGTCTTGTCCAGGTATTTTTTCTTGTGATTTTTTAGATATATCGTAGTAATAGGTAGCCCCATCTTTTACTGTATAGAATGAAGTGTTACCGGCATTAATCATTTCTTGTACCCAAGAAGCAGCTTCAATACTTTCATTTTTCATTATTTCTAATCCAGCTTCTACTCCTATAGCATCCCATATTTGGAAGGGGCCATGCTCCCAACCAAAACCTGCTTTCATTGCATCATCAATTTTGTATAAATCATCAGATATTTCAGGAATACGATGTGTTACGTATCCAAAAAGTGAAGCAAAACTTTTTCTATAGAAATCACCAGCTTTATCTTTTCCTTTTACAAGGACTTTAAACCTATCTGCTACATTGTCTATAGACTTTGTTAATTCTAAGGTAGCAAATTTTGCTTTTTTTCCATCACGATATTCTAAGCTATCTAAGTCTAAAGAAAGAATTTTAGACCTTCCATCATCTCCTTTTACTTTTTTATAAAACCCTTGACCTGTTTTACTTCCCAACCATTTATTATCCATCATGGTGTTAATAAAGCCTGGAAGCTTAAAGAGTTCATGACGTTCATCGTCTGGACAGTTTTCTGCTATACCATTCGCTACATGTACTAGGGTGTCTAGCCCTACTACGTCTACAGTTCTAAAAGTTGCAGATTTAGGACGACCAATTACTGGTCCTGTTAATTTATCTACTTCCTCTATAGTTAATCCCATTTCTTTAACAGTATGGAATAAGCTCATAATACTAAAGATTCCTATTCTATTTCCAATAAAAGCTGGCGTGTCTTTTGCTACAACCGATGTTTTACCTAGAAACTTTTCTCCGTAGTTATTTAAAAACTCTAAAACGGTAGTATCTGTTTTAGGTCCTGGAATAATTTCGAATAACTTTAAGTAACGTGCAGGATTAAAGAAGTGTGTTCCGCAGAAATGTTTTTGAAAATCTTCAGAACGACCTTCGCTCATAAATTTAATAGGAATACCAGAAGTGTTAGATGTAATTAGCGTTCCTGGAGTTCTATGTTTCTCTAGTTTTTCGAACACCTGTTGCTTTATGTCTAGTCTTTCAACTACAACCTCCATAATCCAATCTACATCTGCTACCTTGGCAATATCGTCTTCTAGGTTACCAGTTGTAATTCTATCTGCAAAATCTTTATGGTATAATGGAGCAGGTTTAGATTTTATTGAAGTAGCTAACGCATCGTTTACTAAACGATTACGTACTACTTTGTCCTCTAACGTAAGTCCTTTTGCTTTTTCGGCATCTGTAAGTTCTCTTGGAACGATGTCTAATAGTAAAACTTCTACACCAATATTTGCAAAATGACAAGCGATACCACTTCCCATGATACCCGAACCAATAATCGCAATTTTATTTATTGTTCTTTTTGACATGTTTTATGCTATTTTTTTTAAGTCGTAAATTTTTTTTGAATTAATTAATTCTAATATGTTGTTGGCTACCTTTTTAAAGGTTGCTAATTCTTCTGGAGAAATACTAGCTTTTACAGCTTCATCAAACTGTAATACTACATTTTTTGAAAATTCTCGCATCTCTTTTCCAAAAGGGGTAAGGTGTATTAAAACACCTCTACCATCCAGGGGATTAGGTTTTCTTTCTATAAGACCCTTTTCCTCCATTGTTTTTAACGTACGAGACAAACTTGTTGCTTCCATGCCCATTTTAGGGCCTAATGCAGTTGATGGAGTTCCTTCTTCTGGATCAATACTAATAAGTGCAAACCCTGTAGCCATTGTACTCCCTTTTTTACTCGCTTCTTCATTATACATTTTTGTAACACTCATCCATGTTGCGCGTAATATGTAATCTATTGTTTTTTCTTTCATAAATAGAATGGGTTAGTGTTTTCTGAAAATTTCAGAAGTCAAATATAAGAAAAAATACTATGCATGCATAATAAATTTAAAAGAGATTTCTTAAAATAATCACAATGCAAACAAAATTAATAGTAATACTATTATATTTGCATAAAGTTATATCAAATATGGATACTTTACTTAAGTCTATTAAAATTATTGTGAACGATAAAGTCTTTAAAAAAGACCCAGAGTCCTCTAAATTAGGTAAGAATATTATAGAGCAAAGTATTTTACTTATAGACGAAATTGGATTTGATGCTTTTACATTTAAAAAACTAGGAGTCAAGATTGGATCTAATGAGAGTTCTATTTATAGATATTTTGAAAACAAACATATGCTTCTATTGTATTTGGCCTCTTGGTATTGGAGTTGGATTGAGTATCAATTAGTATTCTCGACATCTAATATTGCCAATCCAAAAGAAAAGCTAGATAAAGCTATAGAAACAATTGCCCGAACTGTAGAAGTTGACTCTTCATTTACGCATGTTAATGAAGTTGCTTTACATAGAATTATTATTAATGAATACTCTAAATCTTATTTAACAAAAGAGGTTGATGATGAAAATAAAGAAGGTTTTTTTGCAATATATAAGCGACTAGTTATTCGTTTTAGTGATATGATACATTTAGTAAATAAAGAGTATCCTTATCCACTAAGTTTAGCTAGTACTTTAATAGAAGGTGTATTGCATCAACATTATCTTAAGGATCACTTCCCCTCAATTACAGATTGCGATAGTGTTTTACCAACTGCATATTTTAAACATTTAATATTTACCAATCTTAAAGGATAGAGCATGACTAAGAAAACATTTTCTTCTTGGCAAAGACTTGTTAATCTATTAAAACTTGATAAAAAAGATGTATTGCAAATTTTTTATTATGCAATTTTTGCTGGTATTGTAAGTTTGTCTTTACCTCTAGGAATTCAAGCAATTATTAATTTAATTCAAGGAGCACAAATAAGTACATCTTGGATTGTACTAGTAGTTTTGGTAACGATAGGGATTATTTTTGTTGGACTACTTCAGTTAATGCAATTTAGAATTATAGAAAATATTCAACAAAAGATTTTTACAAGAGCTTCTTTTGAATTTGCATATAGATTTCCAAAAATTAAAATGAGTGAGCTAAGAAATTATTATCCACCCGAGCTTGCGAATCGATTTTTTGATGTATTAACTATTCAAAAGGGGGTTTCAAAAATATTAGTTGATTTCCCAGCTGCTTTACTTCAAATAATCTTTGGATTAATCTTACTGTCTTTTTACCATCCTTTTTTCATAATTTATGGATTCTTACTAGTTGGGCTTATCTATATCTTGTTTAAATTTTCAGCTCAAAAAGGGTTGTTAACTAGCCTAGAAGAGTCTAAAAATAAGTACAAGGTCGCACATTGGATACAAGAAGTAGCAAGGTCTATTATAAGCTTTAAACTATCGGGTAAAACCAACCTTGCTATGAAAAAAAACGATGCTTTAGTTGCAGATTATTTAGATGCTAGAGAAAGTCATTTTAGAGTTCTGGTATTTCAGTTTATAAAAATGATTGGTTTTAAAGTTCTTGTTACTGCAGGACTTTTATTAATAGGTGGATTGTTGGTTTTAAATCAAGAAATGAATATTGGACAATTTGTTGCTGCTGAGATTATTATTTTATTGATTATTGGCTCTGTAGAAAAACTTATCACAGGTCTTGAAACCTTTTATGATGTTCTTACTTCTTTAGAAAAACTAGGCCAAGTTGTTGATAAAGAACTAGAGTCACAAGAAGGGCAAGATCCACTTTTGTTAAATGAAGATCTTACAATTGAACTTAATAAAGTAGACTACATTGCTCCAGTTGATAATAAAAAAATACTAGAAAATATTTCTTTGAAAATTCCTCCAAGGAGTAATACGTTAATTAAGGGTAGTAATGGTTCTGGTAAGACAACACTTTTGCGAATTATTGCTGGAATACTAGAGCCTACCTCAGGAACAATTTTTGCCAATGAAATCTCTTTACAAAACCTTCAAATAAACAAATATAGAGGGCTTATTGGGCAATCTCTTATGGATGAAACTCCCTTTGAAGGTACCATCCTTGAAAATATCACTTTTGGGGACGAATCTATTCCGTTAGAAGATGTGTATTGGGCTCTTGATAATATAGGTTTAACAGAATTTGTAAAAAACAAAGAAAAGGGGTTGCAGACTATTTTATATCCAGAAGGGAAGCAACTCTCATACTCATTAAGTAAAAAAATTGTACTAGCAAGAAGTATAGTAAGTAAACCAAAGTTATTAATCTTAAAAGAACCACTAGATCAATTAGATATTAAAGATCAAAATAAGATCATAGATTTTCTTACTAAAAAAGAAAATCCTTGGAGCTTAGTTGTTGTAAGCCAGAATACAAAATGGGAAGAAGTAATTACTAATAAGATTACCATTGAAAATGGTCGTATTATTTAATAAATAAGAAGATGCTTAATATTACTCATAATCAACTTAATAAAAAAGTTTCAATAGATAACTATAAATCTAGTAAGAAGGTCTTTCATAAAAGGCATTATAGACACTTTAATAATTTTCTAAAAATATTTGCTGTTATTGTTCTCATTTTTATGTTTTTACCTTGGACACAAAATATTTCAGGAAAAGGATATTTAACTACGTTACGTCCAGACCAACGACCACAAACAATACAATCTCCCATTCCTGGTAAAATTGAAAAATGGTATGTAAGCGAAGGAGATTTTGTTAAGAAAGGAGATACAATTCTTTTTATTTCTGAAGTAAAAAGTGAATATTTTGACCCAAACCTTGTATCAAGAACTGGACAGCAGATTGATGCTAAGACACGTTCCATCTTATCGTATGAAAATAAGGTTAAATCTTTAGAAAATCAGATAGGTGCATTATACAATGAAAAAAAATTAAAACTTGAACAAGCTAGAAATAAACTTTTACAATCTAAACTTAAAGTTAAGAGTGATAGTATAGATTTAAAAGCCGCTGAAACAAATTTGTCTATTGCCGAAAGACAATACAACCGTACTCTTACTCTTCAAAAGGAAGGACTAAAAGCAGTTACAGATGTAGAAGAAAAAAGTTTAAAACTGCAAGAAACTCAGGCTAAGTTAATTTCACAAGAAAACAAATTGTTAGCGACTAGAAACGACGTTGTCAACGCACAAGTAGAGATTAGTAGAATCCAAGCAGAGTATACAGACAAAATATCAAAAGCTCAGAGCGATAAATTTACAGCAGAGTCGAGTAGGTTTGATACAGAAGCACAGGTATCTAAGTTAGAAAATGATTTTACAAATTATGAGATAAGAAATAGTCTTCTTTACGTTCGAGCTCCCCAAGATGGATTTATTAATAAAGCTATTAAGAGCGGTGTAGGAGAAACATTTAAGGAAGGAGAACAACTAGTAAATATTATGCCTTCAAACTTTGATTTTGCAGTAGAAACTTATGTAGAGCCCATAGATTTGCCATTGTTGCATAAGGGGGAGAAGGTAAGGATACAGTTTGATGGTTGGCCGGCCATTATTTTTAGTGGATGGCCTAATTTATCATATGGAACTTACGGGGGGAAAGTAATTGCTATTGAAAACTTTATAAGCGATAATGGAAAGTATAGGGTCTTACTTGCCCCAGACCTTGATGACCACCCTTGGCCTAAAGATATTAGAGTTGGGTCTGGTGCAACTACACTAGCGTTACTGGAGGATGTTCCTATTTGGTTTGAATTATGGCGAAAACTTAATGGTTTTCCTCCAAATTATTACCAACCAGAAAACAATCAAGTAGATAACAAAAAAAAGTAATTAATGAAGAAGTTTATTTTTTATAGTTTTTTGTGGTTATCGTATGGACTTACAGCACAACCCGATACTATTGTACTTACTTTTAAAGAGTATTTGGGGTATGTAAAAAAACACCATCCTATTGTAAAGCAAGCTGAATTAACCCTAGAAATTGGTGAAGCAAATTTATTGAGAGCTAGAGGGGGATTTGACCCTAAAATTGAAGTAGATTATAGTCGTAAAAAGTTTAAGGAAAGAGAGTACTATGATTTATTGAATGCAACTTTTAAAATCCCAATCTGGTATGGAATTGAGTTTAAAGCAGATTTTGAAGAAAACACAGGGCTTTTTCTTAATCCACAAAATAATGTTCCTGTAGATGGCCTATATAGCGCTGGAGTCTCCCTTTCCTTAGCGCAAGGATTATTGGTTAATGATAGGATGGCTACCTTAAGGAAAGCTAAGTTTTTTAACCAACAATCAAAAGCAGATAGAGATTTATTGGTCAACAAAATATTATTTAAAGCCTCTCTGGCATATTTTGATTGGCTTAAAAGTTATAACGAAGTGAAAATATATGATTCTTTTCTGATGAATGCTAGAACTCGATTTAACGGGATAGCAAAAAGTGCAAGAGTTGGAGAACGTGCTGCTATAGATACAGTAGAAGCGAAAATAATTGTCCAGAATAGAGAGCTAAGTTTAGAACAAGCAAGACTTAGTTTGATAAAGAAAAAATTAGAACTCTCTAATTTTTTATGGATAGAAAACAATATTCCTTTAGAGTTAGAAGAAAAAGTTATTCCAGATGTTGAATTATTAATTGCTATTGATGCTGCATTGCAAATTGAAAATAAACCTCTTAGTGATTTTGATATCTCTACTCACCCTAAATTAAAATCCTTAGAAAATAAATTAGAGAATTTACAAGTAGATAAAAGATTAAAGGCAAATAAGTTATTACCAAAAGTAGATTTGGAATACAATTTTTTGAGTCAGACACCAGAAATCGCCAATAGCTTTAATACAGCAAATTACAAGGCTGGACTGCAAATATCATTTCCTTTATTTCTTAGAAAAGAACGAGGAGACTTAAAGTTGGCAAAGTTTAAAGTACAAGACGCTACTTTTGAGCTAACTAGCCAAGAACTAGAAATAAAAAATAAGATTACAGCTATATACAATGAAATAAACTCATATGATAACCAAATAAACCTCATACAAAATATAGTTCTAGATTATGAAAAACTAGTAGCTGCCGAAGAACGTAAACTAAGTTTTGGGGAAAGCTCTATATTTTTAATTAATTCTAGAGAGAAAAGTTTGATAGATGCCAAATTAAAAACTAATGAAATTATGAATAAAATGTTTGTGTCTAAGGCAAAGCTATTCAATAGTTTGATGGTAGATTTAATAGAGTAACTGCTTAGAAAAAGAGACCATTTTTACTAAACTTTTTACTACAACCTTCAATACATGCAAAGGGCTCTCTTGGAGAAGTAATTAAATCATTTCCCGAAAACCGAATGATGTCAATGTAAACTTCAGTAAAGTTATCACAATCGTAATTAAAAACTAGCTTTGTATTGTCTTCAATAGTATAAGTTCCTGTGGCACATTCTATTAATCTTTCAGAAGTAAAAGTTCCATCCTCATTTAATGTAAACCTATATCCATCTTGGACAGGTTCAAAATCACCACTTCCGTCTCCGGGGTCATTATATGCTTGAATGAGTTTCCAGTTTCCTACTAAATTTTCTTGGGTTACCTCAAGATTATCTTCAGATTCAGAACAACCTATTGTAAATGCTATGATACTAACTATTGCTACTAATTTTTTCATAATTTCAAGATACTAAAAAAACTGTAATGTTTGTATTAACAAAATGTTACAGGTGTGAAATTGGAACAGTCCTTGTAGTTTCAGAAGTAAGCACCCGTAAAAGTTGTTAATATATACAACAAACTGCGGTATTTTAAGTAACTTTGAAACACTAGAATTATGGGATTAATAAGCAAACGTAAAAATAAAAAATTTAGCTACAGCCCTCGTTATTACAAATCTGATAAAGAGGGGAGTCCTTTTGAAATTGAACACAAATTTGATAAGTATAGGACTACTGTTGGTAAACAAGGGTTAAAATCTAATTTTAAAACGGCGTGGCAAGAGTTACGTGAGTCTAAAAATAAGAGGGCCAATCGTACAATTCTTATCATTTTTGCTATTTTTTTACTCATCTTTCTTTTTATTATCGAATTTGATTTATCTATTTTCTTTCAAGGATTCTAATGACGGATATTATTCAGTTATTACCAGATCACGTTGCTAATCAAATTGCTGCCGGAGAGGTTGTACAACGTCCTGCTTCAGTAGTAAAAGAACTCCTTGAAAATGCTATAGACGCCAATGCTTCTGAAATTACACTAGTAATTAAGGATGCAGGTAAAACACTTATTCAAGTAACCGATAATGGTATAGGAATGAGTACTACTGATGCTCGATTATCTTTTGAGCGTCATGCTACTTCAAAAATTAAAGCTGCCGAAGATTTATTTAACCTAAACACGAAAGGATTTAGGGGCGAAGCCCTAGCTTCTATCGCTGCCATTGCTCATGTAGATTTAAAAACTAAAAGAGAACAAGACGAGATTGGTACTAAAATTGAAATAGAAGGCAGTACCGTTGTCTCTCAAGAAGCTACGGTAGTCCCTACGGGAACTACTATTGCCGTAAAAAATCTTTTTTATAATATTCCTGCAAGACGAAATTTTTTAAAGAGCAACCCTGTGGAAACCCGCCATATTATTGATGAGTTTCATAGGGTAGCTCTAGCACACCCAAGCGTAGCTTTTAAAATGCTTCATAACGGGGATGCTGTTTTTACCTTACCATCGCAAAATTACAGACAGCGCATTGTTGGAATTTTTGGAAATAAAGCAAATGAAAAATTAGTTCCTGTTGAAGAGTTTACAGAGATAGTAAAAGTCTCTGGTTTTGTGTTAAAACCAGAATTTGCTAGAAAGAGTAGGGGTGAGCAATTTTTCTTTGTGAACAATCGATTTATAAAAAGTGGGTATCTTAACCATGCTGTTAGTGCTGCTTTTGAAGGATTAATAAAAGAAGGTTTGCATCCTGGTTATTTTTTATACCTGGAGGTGAATCCACAATCCATAGACATTAATATTCACCCAACTAAAACTGAGATTAAGTTTGATGATGAACATGCTATTTATGCAATGCTCAGAGCTACTATTAAACATAGTCTTGGGCAGTTTAGTATTGCACCTGTATTAGATTTTAATAAAGATTCTGGGTTTGATACACCTTATGCGTATAGCAAAAAGAACCCAATTGCTCCCAAGATTGAAGTAGACCCATCATTTAATCCTTTTAAACCTGACACAGTCGTAAAACAGAAACATACTTCTTTAAAAAAGGAACATACGCCAGCGTGGGAGTCTTTATATACAGGATTAGAGAGTAAACCAGCAAATATTACTTTTGAAAGTGAAGAAGTAACCGGAGCTTTGTTTGATGAAACGCAAGTAACCAAAACATCATTAGCTACCTTTCAGATACAAAATAAATATATTATTAGTCCTATTAAGAGTGGGATGATGGTAATACATCAGCATCGTGCACACCAAAGAGTGTTGTATGAAGAATTATTAAAAAATATTACTGTTAAAGAAGCTGTGAGCCAGCAATTATTATTTCCTTTAGTATTGCAATTTTCACAACCAGATATAAAGTTATTATTGAAAGTTCAAGAGCAATTGGAGCATACTGGCTTCTTGTTTTCTACACAAAATGATAGTGAAATAGAAATTACTGGAGTCCCTATTAGTATTCAAGAAAGTCAAGTAAGTCCTATTTTTGAGCAATTATTAAGTGATATTAAAGAAGATGTGCCAGATACTAGTTTTAGTCAAAATGATATCCTTGCACAAAGTATGGCACAAAGCATGGCAGTAAAAACAGGAACAGTATTAACTACTGAAGAGCAAGAGCACCTTGTAAACCAATTATTTGCTTGTAAAGAGCCAAGTGTTTCACCAAAAAATAAACCGGTGCTTATGACTATGGAAGCATCAGATTTTGATAAAAAGTTTTAAATATGGGTAGGATAACCGAAACTATAAAAGTACTCATCATAATCAATGTTATTTTCTTTCTAGGAACTATGTTGCTTGATGGTGACTTGCTTTATAAATTATTTTCTTTATACTACTTTGAAAATCCAAATTTTCAATTTTGGCAGCCCATAACCCACATGTTTATGCATGGAGGGCTTTTTCATTTAATATTTAATATGTATGCTCTATGGGCATTTGGTTCTCCTCTAGAAATGCAATGGGGACGCAATAAGTTTTTGTTCTTCTACTTTTCAGCTGGACTTGGTGCTTTTTTAATACATACACTTGTAAATTATTATTATTTTAAGACAGGATTTGACGCCTTAACTGCTGCTGGTTACGCAGACGCTCAAATTTTTGAAATGATTAATGATGTTATTCGTCAAGCTACCAGCTCTGGTTCTGGAAACTATCAAGTTAACCTTCCAGAAGGTTTTCCAGTTTCAGATTTTAGTGGAATGGTAGACGCATATTATAGTAGAGCAGTAGGAGCTTCTGGAGCTGTATATGGTGTTTTAGTAGCTTTTGGGTTATTATATCCTAATGCAGAATTAATGTTACTTTTCTTCCCAGTACCAATAAAAGCTAAATATTTTATACCCGGATTATTATTATTGGATTTGTTTTCAGGCGTTACAGGGTTTTCACTATTTGGACAAAACATTGCTAACTGGGCGCATATAGGTGGAGCTATATTTGGTTTTATCATGGCATATTACTGGAAAAAGAATAGTATGAACAATACGCGTTGGAATTAATATGGCAGCAAACAGTTTAACATATCAATACAAAACAGCACCCGTTCATATAAAGTTGATTGTGCTTAATGCACTCATTTTTATTTTTGTTAGGCTTACAGGGTTCTTTTTTAACATTGATTTATTTACAATTACTAGTTGGTTTGTACTGCCTGATTCTTTTTCAGAGTTTATTTTACAACCTTGGGCTTTTATTAGCTATGCTTTTATTCACTATGATTTTTTCCACATCCTCTTCAATATGTTATGGTTGTATTGGTTTGGGAATTTTGTTTTAAACTTATTTGATAGCAAACGCTTTCTCACTATTTATCTTGTGGGTGCTATTGCTGGTGGGTTGTTATATGTTTTATCTTATAACCTATTCCCAGTTTTTGAAGGGAAAAATGCTTATTTGTTGGGTGCCTCTGGAGCAGTAACTGCTATTATGGTCTTTATAGCTACTTATACACCTAATACAGCGTTTAGAATTTTTACATTTACTATTAAATTGTGGCAAATTGCGGCCTTTTTATTTGTAATGGACTTAGTGCGTTTGCCTGCTTCTGGGAATGAAGGTGGTTTACTAGCACATATAGGAGGTGGAGTTTTTGGGTATTTTTATGCTCAGCAATTAGCGAAAGGAAATGATATTGGTGCTTGGTTTACTAACTTTATGGATTGGATTTCTGATTTGTTTACTCCCAGAAAAAAGAAGCCATTTAAAAAAGTACATAGAACACAAACAACACAACAAAAAACAAAACGTTCTACTACAAGTGAAACGAAAACAGATAACCAACGAAAAGTAGATGCTATCTTAGATAAGATAAGTAAAAGTGGTTATGAAAGCTTAACAAAAGCTGAGAAAGACTTTTTATTTAAAGCTGGAAAAGAATAAAATACTCGTATTTGAATAAGATAGGTTTTTTGGGGAAACTAATTTTTGGAGCAAATGTTATCTGTGCATTTTTGCTTGTACTTTCTTTTGTCCTTCCGTATGTTCCTCCTAAATCATTTCCTACAATCTCCCTTTTAAGTCTAGCAGTATCTCCTCTTATTTTACTCAATATTATATTTCTGCTTTATTGGTTGTTACGCAGAAAGAAAAAGCTATTAGTTTCTGGACTTATTTTAGTTATAGCTTACTTTCATTTTAATCCATTTTTAGAGTTTGGTTCTAGTGGTACTGTTGAGGATTATAACAACAGCCTAAAAGTACTTACTTATAATGTACGATTATTTAATGCTTATGAAAAAGAAGCAAAAGATGATGTATTACCCCAGCTTAGTTTGCTGCTAGAAGAGCAAGCGCCAGATGTTATATGTATACAGGAATATTACAAAAAAACACACCTTAATTTAGCAGCGTATCCTTATCAATATATTTATTATAAAGATGAGAATGCGAATATGGGGCACGCTATAGTATCAAAATACCCTTTTAGTGATAAAGGCTCATTGGACTTCCATAAGACATTTAATAATGGCTTATTTGTAGATGTTGTAAAAAATAATGACACAATAAGAGTATATAATATTCACTTGCAGTCTTTAGGGATTTCTCCTACAGTTACCTCTATACAAAAGGGTGATAAAGAGCGTTTACGAAAAAGACTAGCAAGAACTTTTGTAAAACAACAAGAGCAATTAGAGTTGATTGCTTCTCATAAAGAGAACACTAAACACCCAATTATTATTACAGGGGATTTTAATAACACACCTTTTTCTTACACGTATCATGCATTACAGAAGGATATGAATGACGCCTTTGTAGAACGCGGTAGTGGATTAGGCACTACTTTTAAGTTTGATGGTTATCCAATGCGGATTGATTATATGTTAAGCTCAAAATCATTGGATGTAATTAACTTTACTACAATAAAAGAATCATTTTCAGACCATTATCCACTTGTAGCTACTTTTGGTTGGCCTAGCAAAGAATAGATTAAAGTTTTAGAGACATACTTTCCAAATAACCCAACGTATTAGGCCCCTCATTAAATAATAAATCTAGAATAGAGAGGTTGTGTAAAAAACCATGACTTTCTTCAAATACTTGTGTATACTTAGGGACTTTAAAATTAATTTCTTTAGACTTTGCAAGATATCTATAGTCTTGTTGTTCTGGAGTAAAAAAATATTCGGTGGTGAAGTCTATAGGTGTTTCAATGCCAATTAACTCTGCAAGTAATTTATAAATTGAAATATTATGCTCTAATAAATGATTTACTGTTTCAGTAAAAAGTGGTGCTATATCATCTTCATAATATTCAAAAAATGGAGAAGTGCGATAGGCAGACTGTAATGACTTCCAATGGTGTGACTGCCATGGAAAATCATTTTCAACTTGTAAATCTTTCATTTTTTGTCGTATTCCATTTCCACTATGTTTTATGGGTACATTAAGCAAAAGTTTGCCATTACTATGCGCAATATAAGATCGTGTTCTAAAGGTTTGTTTTTGGTAAGTATCGTCAGTTTCAAAAACTACCTTCTTGGCCTGTACAATTGCAGCCATTTGTACTATACAAGGGAAATAGGTGGGATGAACTAAAATATCCATCATTTCTACTTTGCAGCTTTTTCTTTCCTCTTTTTTCTAAAAAAGTTAAAGGCAAACAGACCAATAAGTGCTATTATAAAATATTTAAAATAGGAAACGGGTTCACCGTTACCGCCAACAGTTGTAAAGAGACGCTCCCAACGTATTTTATTTTTAATTCCTTGCGCTTTTCCATCCCAACTCATAAAAACAAATACAGGTTTTCCTACTACATGATTAAATGGCACATAACCCCAAGTTCTTGCATCCTCACTATTATTTCTATTGTCTCCCATCATCCAGTAATAGTCCATTTTAAAGGTATATTCAGTAATGGGTTGTCCATTAAGTAATACTTGGGTGCCGGATTGTGATATTTTATTTTCTATACCAAGCTCACTTCCTTCATACACTTCAATAATTCTTTTATAAAAAGGGATACTTTCTGTAGTTATCGCTACTGTTTTTCCAGCTTCTGGAATATAAATAGGCCCAAAATGGTCATTATTAAAAGGATATCTTGCATCATTAGGGAAAGTACCACGAGACAATTGTCCCTTTGGCAGTGTAGTTTTTATAATAGTATCTAAATACGGATAGTTTTTAAATTTTTTAAATTCTTCATCCGTCATATGTGCCTGAAAAACCTGATAGCTTTGTTCTTTGTCAGCTATATATAAATCGCTGATATTGTATTGTTCTTTTGCATACGAAGGATTTAAAGGCCTAGACGTTCTAAATGCATAACCAAATTGTAACTTGGCTCTCTCTGGTAATTCATTTTGCTTACCATTAATATATACATATCCATCTCTTACCTCAAGAGAATCCCCTGGTAAACCTACACAGCGTTTTACATAATTAGATTTTTTATCAATGGGTTTATAGTAATATTTTCCATCCCCCCATTGCTGAAAAGCATTTACCGTATCAACAGGCCAGTTAAAAACTACTATTTCGTTACGCTTTATTTTTTGAAAACCGGGTAGCCTGAAATATGGGTACTGCGGTTTTGTTAAATATGATTTAGACTTTACAACTGGAATAGTGTCATGTACCATAGGTAGTGCTACCGAAGTCATAGGAGTTCGTGCTCCATAATGATACTTACTTACTAATAAAAAATCTCCAACTAGTAGTGTTTTTTCTAAAGAGGAAGTTGGTATGGTAAATGGCTGCATAAAATATGTATGCACTAGAGTTGCCGCTACTACTGCAAATAAAATGGAACTAACCCATTCTCCCGCTGAGGTTCTGGGTACTAGACTCCTGTCTTCAACATACGTAACATCTTGTGTGTAATTAATATAGTAAATATAAAGCCCAAATGTTAAAAGTACTAAAGCAGTATCTAACGCACTATTTTTTCCAAAACTGCGAATTGTTTCTACCCATACAACGGGAATCATAATGAGGTTAATGATTGGAATAAACAGTAAAATAGTCCACCACCATGGTCTATTTATTATTTTCATTAAAACAACTGCATTGTAAATTGGGACTGCTGCTTCCCAAGCTTGCCTTCCTGCCTTTTTGTATAACTTCCAAGTGCCTAAAAAGTGAACTACTTGTAGAATTGCAAAAAATAATAACCAACCTGTCCAACTCATCTTTACTAATCTTTTTCTATTTTTTAAATACCAAGAACATCTTGCATGGTATAAATTCCTTTTTTGTCTTGTAACCAAGAAGCCGCTAAGATAGCACCTTTTGCAAAACCATCTCTAGAATGTGCTTCATGTGTAAGGCGAATACAATCTATAGTAGAATCGTACATAATAGTGTGTGTTCCCTTTACATCTTTAATTCTTTTTGCGGTAATTTCTATTTCCTTTTCTGAAGGATTTTCTAAGGTCCAATTTTCTTTATTGCTGTGCTCCATAATACCTTCGGCTAATGAAATTGCAGTGCCGCTAGGCGCATCTTTTTTTTCTATATGATGAATTTCTTCCATACTCACCTCGTATTCATCCCAAGGTGCTAATAGTTTTGCAGCAAATTCATTCAGTTTAAAAAATAAGTTTACACCAACGCTGAAGTTTGACGCATAAATAAAACTTCCGTTACAGTTTTTACAAATTGTATTTATTTTCTTGTAGTGATCCAGCCAGCCGGTAGTGCCTGATACAACAGGAATACCTTCTTCAAAACATCTAGTAATATTTGCAACTGCTGTTTCTGGCACGGAAAATTCGATAGCGACATCAGCTTTATTCAAAGAACCTTCTTCTAAAGAACTTCCTTTCTTATAAACTATGGTATGACCTGCTTGTTTTGCTAGCTCTTCAATCTTTTTACCCATTTTACCGTAGCCAAGTAATGCTATTTTCATTCTAAATTAAATTTTAATGAAAGTCCGTAATTAGCCTGAACACGAATTGGGTCAATTTCAAAATTGGGAGAAATAGAAAGATCTTCACTAACATTAAACTGTCTTAAATGGGCATCAACATTAGCATCTACTATATTGACTAGGTAAAAAGCAAGGGCAACAATAATACTTACATCCTTATTTTTTTGAGCTGTTTCTTGGGCATTAATAAGTCTTTCATTAGAGATTATAGGTGTCTCACCATCGCCAAAGAATTCATCATCTGTAAAACCAGCCAACCTTCTTTTGTATGCATTTCTAAAGCGATCATAATCTTTATCATTTTGAATATGAAAATAAATTCCGGCAGCCATTCCTGCATAAATAATTGGAATTTTCCAGTAGCGTTTGTTATAGGCTTGCCCTAGTCCTGGTAATACAGCAGAATAAAAAGCTGCTCGGGAAGGGCGTAAAGGGTCATAAGGTTCTTTTGCAACTGTTTGGTCAACAACTAGCTCTTCGGTTTTTTTAACCGAAAGACTGTCTGTAGTTTGTGCTGCAATAAAACCAGAGAACAGAAGGCATAGTATAAATAGAATACTATTTTTCACTTTTAATTTGTTCTATAATCCTTAAGAAGTCTTCTTTGTCTTTAAAGTTAATAGCAATAGTCCCTTTTCCGCTATTTGTTAGCTTAACATTCACTTTGCTGTCTAAAATATCACTTAGCTGTTTTCTGCCTTTATTAGCAAAATTAGGAAGTGATTTTGGAGTGCTCTTGGGTGCATCATTAGGAGCCTTGTAATCACGTACTAAATTTTCTGTAGCACGTACCGAAAGCTTATCTGTTATTATTTTTTCATAAATATCTAGTTGATCCCCTGTGTTTTCAATATTTATTAATGCACGTCCATGTCCCATACTTATAAACCCATCTCGCATACCAGTTTGGATAATTGGATCTAGTTTAAGAAGGCGCAAATAGTTGGTTATAGTAGACCTGTTTTTACCTACACGTTCACTCAATGTTTCTTGTGTGATATCTATCTCTTCGATAAGACGTTGGTAAGACAACGCTATTTCTATTGGGTCAAGATCTTGTCTTTGAATATTTTCAACAAGAGCCATTTCTAGGGACTCTTGGTCATTTGCAATTCTAATATAAGCAGGAATCGTATCTAGCCCTACTAATTTTGAAGCTCTATAACGGCGTTCTCCACTTACAAGTTGATACGAGTTAAAACCAAGTTTTCTAACTGTAATTGGTTGTATAACGCCTAATTCTCTTATAGATGAAGCTAACTCTCGTAATGCTTCTTCATTAAAACTAGTTCTAGGTTGAAATGGGTTTACTTCAATTGTTTTTAATTCAAGCTCAACAATATTACCCACTACTTTATCTGCGTTCTTGTCTTCAGCAGATTTTATATCATTTTCTGGGTCTTTCAGTAATGCCGAAAGTCCTCTTCCAAGGGCTTGTTTTTTTGTAGCCTTCGCCATCTGTTACTAGTTTTTTTCAATTAATTCTTGTGCCAAACTTAAGTAATTGTTGGCACCTTTACTACCTGCATCGTAACTAATTATACTTTCACCATAACTAGGTGCTTCACTTAAACGTACATTTCGTTGAATGATTGTCTTAAAAACCATTTCGTCAAAGTGTTTTTTAACTTCGTCAACCACTTGGTTAGAAAGGCGTAATCTGGAGTCGTACATGGTTAATAATAACCCTTCGATATCTAGATTTTTATTATGAATTTTCTGAACACTTTTTACAGTATTTAAAAGTTTTCCAAGCCCTTCAAGCGCAAAGTATTCGCATTGTATAGGTATTATCACAGAGTCTGCCGCAGTAAGAGCATTTAGAGTTAGTAAACCAAGAGAAGGAGCACAATCTATTAAAATAAAATCATAATCTGCTTTTAAATCTTGAATTGCTTTTTTAAGCATGTACTCTCGTTTGTCTTTATCTACGAGCTCTATCTCTATAGCAACAAGGTCTATATGAGCAGGGATAAGATCAAGATTTGGTGAGTTTGATGAAATAATAGCATCCTTTGCTGCAATGGTATGTTCTAATAATTGGTAGGTTCCAGCTTCTACATTTTCAACATCAATTCCTAAACCAGAAGTGGCATTTGCTTGAGGATCGGCGTCAATTAATAATACTTTTTTTTCAAGTACACCTAGCGAAGCCGCTAGATTCACCGATGTAGTAGTTTTTCCTACACCTCCTTTTTGATTTGCTATTGCAATAATTTTACCCATTAATTGTGCTAAAAATAAAAACTAAAAGTACAACTTATTCTACCAATAGAAAATGAAAATTGTTAACAGATAGTGAACAATTTTGAGGAACAAGGGGAACTCATTTTTAAGCAATTAAGTATCATCATCTTATTATGAGATAGTTATAAGATAATTTGGGTTTTATTGAACATATTTGATGATGCGATTGTTTTTTGAACAAAGTGAAAATTCATACTTATAAATACAAGTGCCAAGGAATATTCAATTCAATTCAGAACATTAAGGTATAACTGGAAAACAATTTTTAAAGAAATAACTACGCAACAGAATCAATCAAAATCTGTAACATCTCAATAGCAGCATCACTAATTTTTGTTCCTGGCCCATAGACAGCTACTGCACCAGCATCAAACAAAAACTGATAATCTTGTGCCGGGATTACACCGCCTACAATTACCATTATATCCTCACGACCTAGTTTTTTCATTTCTTCGATTACTTGTGGGACTAAGGTTTTATGTCCAGCAGCTAAAGAAGATACACCAAGGATATGTACATCGTTTTCTATTGCTTGTTTTGCAGCTTCTTTAGGGGTTTGAAATAAAGGTCCAATATCTACATCAAATCCTACATCTGCATAGCCAGTTGCTACTACTTTGGCACCACGGTCATGACCATCTTGCCCCATTTTTGCAATCATAATACGAGGACGACGGCCTTCTAACTCAGCAAATTGGTCTGCCATAGCTCTGGCTTTTTCAAAACTTGGATCTTTCTTTATTTCTTTGCTATACACGCCGCTAAACGATTTTATTTGTGCTTTATATCTACCAAAAGCTACTTCTAACGCGTCACTAATTTCTCCAAGGGTCGCTCTAGATTTTGCAGCTTCAACAGCTAAAGCTAATAAATTTCCTTTACCTGTCTTAGCGCATGCTGTTAATGTTTCTAAATTCTGATTAACTTTTGCAGTATCTCTTTTGTCTTTTAAGACAGCCAATCGCTCTAACTGCGATTGCCTTACTTTTTGGTTATCTACATCAAGAATTTGTAGCGGACCCTCTTTTTCAAGTCTGTATTTATTAACTCCCACAATAATATCTTGACCGCTATCTATTCTTGCTTGCTTTCTAGCAGCTGCTTCTTCAATTCTAAGTTTTGGAATACCTGCTTCGATTGCTTTAGTCATTCCTCCTAACTCTTCAACTTCTTCAATTAGTTTCCAAGCTTTTTCTGCGATATCATTTGTAAGGCTTTCTACATAATAGCTTCCAGCCCAAGGATCAACTGTTTTTGTAATTTGTGTTTCTTCTTGTAAGTAGATTTGTGTATTTCTAGCAATCCTAGCCGAAAAATCTGTTGGTAAGGCTATCGCTTCATCTAAGGCATTAGTGTGTAGGGATTGGGTACCTCCAAAGGCTGCAGCAGCAGCTTCAATAGTAGTTCTTGCAACATTGTTAAATGGATCTTGTTCTGTAAGACTCCAACCACTAGTCTGGCAATGTGTTCTAAGTGCTAATGATTTTGGGTTTTTAGGATTAAATTGCTTCACTAGCTTAGCCCATAACATTCTAGCAGCACGCATTTTTGCAATTTCCATAAAATGATTCATACCAATAGCCCAGAAAAAGGAAAGCCTTGGTGCAAAGCTATCAATATCCATCCCAGCTTTTATTCCAGTTCTAATGTACTCTAAACCGTCAGCTAATGTATAAGCTAACTCTATATCACAAGTAGCACCCGCTTCTTGCATATGGTATCCAGAAATTGATATAGAGTTAAACTTTGGCATGTTTGCCGAAGTAAATTCAAAAATATCACTTATAATTTTCATAGAAGGAGTAGGTGGGTAGATGTAAGTGTTACGTACCATGAACTCCTTTAAAATATCATTTTGTATTGTTCCAGAAAGTGCTTCTAGCGTGACACCTTGTTCTTGAGCTGCTACTATGTAAAAAGCCATAATGGGTAACACGGCACCATTCATAGTCATTGAAACACTCATTTTATCCAATGGGATTTGGTCAAATAAAACTTTCATGTCCTCCACACTATCAATTGCCACTCCTGCTTTCCCAACATCACCTACCACACGTTCATGGTCACTATCATAGCCTCTATGGGTTGCCAAGTCAAATGCTACAGAAAGTCCCTTTTGTCCTGCTGCAAGATTACGTCTGTAAAAAGCGTTGCTCTCCTCGGCAGTTGAAAACCCAGCATATTGACGTATTGTCCAAGGTCTACGAACATACATAGTAGAGTAGGGCCCTCTTAAATTTGGCGCTATCCCAGCAACAAAGTCAAGATGTGAAAGCGAAGCTAAGTCTTGTTTTGTATACTCTTTTTTAACTACAATATCTTCGGCAGTTGTAACTGTTTTGGATGCATTAATAGCTTCCTTTGTAGTTTGATATAATGATATGTCTTGAACTTTTTTTCTAGGCATTATTTTACTCTTTTTCAGTTTCTTCTCCTAGGTGTGCATAGAATGTATCTAATGCTAAAAACAATGAAAAACTATTATCTTGATGTACTTTTCCAACATTTTTATAGTAGGAGGCTAGCATATTTTCTCTAGAAATACTCCCTTTTTGATACACTTTAGTGATTAATGCTTTTAACGGAAAGTCATCTATATCCTTAGTAATACATTTTAAGAAAGAAGACTCTAAGTTAGGGATGGTTTCTCCATCTCTAATAGTCCAAATTTCTGGATGCTTTTTTAACTCTCTTGCTAATTTTTTGGAATGCTCTGAAGCTACTAAATTATACGAAGCATTATTCCCAATTAAACTATTTACATATTTTGTAAACCCGTTGTGGTAGTAAGGTAAACTACCTTTTTCGTAACCTTGATTGTTGTAATAAGAAGCTACGTCTTCTTTAAAACTATAAAATGCTTCTTTAACCAATACAGTATCTATTTGTTTACAATATACTACCCTTGGTTGGTCTTGATATTTATGAGTTACTTTTTTTGATTGCTGTCCACAGGATGCTAGCAATACGGTACAAGTTAATACAATATAAAATAGTAGATTATTTTTCATTTTCAAGTCTTTCTTTTTCTAGGTTTTCAGATAGTCTTTTTTCTATAATTGGCTCTAAGAGCGTTTTTCTGGGTTTTGTTTTAACAAAAGGATAGAGCTCTAAATTCTCTTTCATTTTGTCTTCAAGGTTGGGTTGAAGATTTGTCCCTAATAACTTTAATTTTCCTTCGTCAAATAGACTTTGTTCTTTTTGAGCGCTTTCTTTTATTTTTTTCTGAATAGTTCCCTCTTTTAGTTGAGATAGAAAACCTCCATTTCTTTCAATATCTTTAAAAAGAGTCAATGCTTTTTCGGCTAATTCTTGGGTTAATGCTTCAATATAATAGCTGCCATCTGAAGCATTGCTAACGGTGTCAAAGTAGCTTTCAGCTTTCAATATTAATAATTGGTTTCTTGAAATACGCTCGCCAAATTTATTACTCTTGTGGTATATGGCATCATACGGTAAATTTGCTACTGTATCTGCACCACCCAGTACTGCACTCATACACTCTGTAGTAGTACGTAACATATTCACATTATAATCGTAAAGTGTTTTATTTCTTTTTGATGGAACAGCTAGTATATGGCAATTCACATTACATTTATACAAATCTGCAATAGTTGCATGTAGTAACCTGAGTGCACGTATTTTTGCGATTTCAAAGAAGTAGTTAGATCCTACTGAAACTGTAAACGTAAAATTTATTTCTTTGTTAGTTTCAGAAAAATGATTTAAATATTCGTTAGCATGTGCTATACCATACGCTAGTTGCTGGACGCAGTTTGCACCCGCATTTTGATACGTAGCTGTATTTACTCCAATACTGTTTATAACCGAACTATTTTGAACTAAATTCTCAAGAATTTGATGGTCCTTCTCTAGTGAGTGAAACCAATTTCCGTCTTTAGTTAGATTTCCAATTAAATCAATACCATAATAAATGGTTGCTTTTTTTTCTGAAAAAAAAGCAATGAGTTCGTTGTAAAACTCTTGAGATAAAAATGAAAATTTGCAATAAATGGCAACTTTATCAAAAGGGAAATTTTTGAAAACTGCAGGAATATCAAATAGTTCCTCTGCAATAATTATTATGGCTTCTGCACCTTTATCAATTGCATTTAGCGCTATCCCATTAACAATCACTTCGTCATCTACATAAATGCTTTGGGCTATGTTCCAATTACTGGGTTGACCGGGAATAGGGTTAAACGAATTCTCAAAATCATCTTGATGATAAAAAGGCTTTACATTTATTCCTTCTAAAGATTGCCAAACCAGCGTATCGTTATAGTCTGCCCCTTTAAGGTCAACTTGTATTTTTTGTTTCCATTGTTTTGCAGAAACGCTATCAAAATCTTTCCACAAATTATTCATTCTTATTCTTGTTTTTTAAGCTGTCTTCGTGTTCTATAATATAAATATCTTCGTTTTCTTTTTTGAGATAATACTTTTCTCTTGCAAATTTTTCTACCTCATTACTATCCTTCATTTTATTTATAAAGGCTTTATCTTTTTCAATTTCCTTTTTGTAATATTCTTTATTTTCTTCTAGTGCATTAATGTCATTATCTAGTTCTCTATGAATTAAATAAGAATTAGTATCAAAAAAAAGCATCCATACTATAAAAAGAATTATTATGATAGCATAGGTGCTTGCTAAAATTTTAAACCACTTTTTATTTTTAATTTCTGAAAACTTCATCTTATATCTCTCTAGAATTTGCTAGTTTTTCATTTACAATAGTGCGTATTACATCTACAGCAACTGTATTGTATCTATTAGTTGGAATAATAATATCTGCAAACTCCTTAGTAGGTTCTATAAATTGATTATGCATAGGCTTTAATGTAGTTTGATAGCGCGCTAAGACTTCGTCAAGATCCCTGCCTCGTTCAGCAATATCTCGCTTTAATCTGCGTATTAAACGCTCATCACTATCTGCATGCACAAAAATTTTAATATCAAACAGATCTCTAATTTCTGGATGGGTTAAAATTAAAATACCTTCTACTATTATTACCTTTCTTGGATGTGTTGTTTTTGTTTCTCCAGTTCTGTTGTGTTCTACAAAAGAATAAACGGGTTGCTCAATAGGTTTGTTGTTTCTAAGCTCTTCAAGATGAGAGACTAATAAATCAAAATCTATAGAATTAGGATGGTCAAAATTAATTTTAACACGTTCTTCGTAGCTTAAATGTGATGTGTCTTTATAATACGAGTCTTGAGAAATTACGCAGACCTCATCTGCTGGTAATTCTGCTACAATTTGATCTACAACAGTAGTTTTACCACATCCCGTTCCTCCTGCAATTCCTATTATGAGCATAGTTTGGAAATTTACACAAAGGTAGGAAATTAGTTAAGGAGTAGGAAAGGACTTTTTTAAGGTTTTTTAACGCTAAAATTATTTAGAGACTTTAGCAACTTCTTCTTCTGTAACCATTACTTTTTGGGTGTTTCCCCAGCTATTCATGCTATAGTTTAGCACATCTGCGATTTCTTTATCGCTTAGTCCCATAGGAGTCATAATCCCGTTATATGTTACTCCATTTACTTTGATTTCTCCTTTTTGTCCATACTTAACCGCATGGATGCTTTCGGTTCTTTTTTCGGTTAACCAATTTGATCCTGCAAGAGGAGGGAAGTTTCCAGGAACTCCTTTTCCAGTAGGTAAATGACATTGCACACAAAAATCTTTATAAACAACAGCACCGCGTTCTATGCTTTTTTCAAGTGGAGTTTGTTTAACAGAGGTGTTTACTGTGTTTTGCCCAATTTTTATGGTTTCTTTTTCTTCTTTTTTTGAATTGTTACACGCAAGTAGGGTTATTGCTACAAGTACTATGATGCTCTTTTTCATGTTTATTCTAATTTGGAACTATTTTTACAATACCTTGACCTTCAATTCCTATGTAAATATACCCATCAGGGCCTTGTTTTACATTACGAACCCTTCCAACATCTTCGGCTATTTTTTGACGGTCAATTACTTTATTTCCTTCTAGTTTTACTAGTTCAACATAGTTAAATTTTAAAGAGCCAACTAGTAAATGGTTTTTCCAGTCTGGATACTTATTTCCTGTTACAAAGGTCATTCCGCAGGGAGCAATAGAAGGTGTCCAGTAGTAAACAGGCTGCTCCATTCCTTCTTTTTTAGTGATTTCAGTAAACTTACTACCACTATAATTAATACCATACGAAATTACCGGCCATCCATAGTTAATTCCTTTTTTAACAATATTTATTTCATCACCGCCTTTTGGTCCGTGTTCATGAATCCAGATTTCACCTGTTTGTGGGTGTTTGTCCATTCCTTGTGGGTTTCTATTTCCGTAGGTGTAAATTGCTGTTTTAGCATCTTTAACATCCACAAAAGGGTTGTCCTCTGGAATACGACCATCATCATACAAACGATAAATTTTACCACCATCCCTGGTAATGTCTTGAGGATTTACATCACGAGCACCTCGCTCTCCAATAGAGAAATATAGATAACCGTCATTGTCAAACTCGATTCTAGAGCCAAAATGTTGACCTCTAGTTGTATTAGGAGTTGCTTTATACAATTGTTCAATATCTACAAGCGAATTATCTTGTAATTTGCATCTAATTAAAGCTGTATTCCCTCCAGACCCTTCGCCTTCACTAGAAGCGTATGTTATATAGAGCCAACCATTATTTTTATAGTCTGGGTGTACTTCAATATCAAGCAATCCACCTTGACCACGATTATATACCTCTGGAACATTGGCAATATTTGTTTTGGTTCCATTTTTAAAATGAATGAGCTCGCCGCTTTTTTCTGTAATAAGTATACTGCCATCTGGCAGCCATGTCATCCCCCAAGGATTGCTTAAATCTTCGACAACAGTTTCTATACTATAGTCTCTGGTTTCGGTATTGAGAGCGACATCCTTTTTCTTTTGTGGCGCATTACAAGAAAAGAGAAGCGTAATTAATGCAAGCAGATATAAAGATTTCATCGTACTGTTTTAATTTTAAAATTACAAAAAAGAGTAGGGAGTAGGAAGGCTTTTATAATGTTTTAACTAACTTTTATTCTATACGTGGTAATGTGCTTTAGGTTTAGAAGATGTGAGTTTAATTTAATATCATGTGCTTTGTAAAAGATAAGTTGTGTGTTTAAGCAACCAAATCACAGAAAAATACTAGAGTAATTTACAAAGTAATTGTTATCTGCTTTTATTCTTCCTTTTTTATAGTTGGAGTTAATTTTTTTAAAGGTCGTTTTAATTTTTGATACTTCTCAGGCATTTGAAGAAAAGGTTCAATTGTAAAACTAAATTTACTCTCACCGTTAAAAACCCAATAGTTTCCTTTTAAACTCCCGTCACTAGTTTTTGTGTTATGTTGTGGAATATGATTAATCGAAAATTGATTTTTATTTTCATTATACCAAATCCCTAAGTTTCTTAAATCTTCTTCTTTTGAATAACTTAGAATTAAATGCGGTTTAATTGTGTTTTTTATAGATGTATAGTCAAAACTCTTAACAGGAAAACTATCTAGCTCTTTAGACCAAGTTGTGTTTCCTTTTTTTAAATCAAGCAATTTATTCCATTGGTCTAAGACTAATAGGCTATCTTTTTCTGTTTGTATAATTGAAAATAGGTCTTCTTGAATAATTTCAATTTCTTTATTCTCAGGGTAAATTGTAATGGTCGTTTTATCAGCGGCAATTTTACCGTCTTCAATTCCAAAAAAGGAAGTTAGAGCAAAGAATATTATTTTTATTTGTTCCATCTGTCACTATATCAATTAAGTTTTTTACTGCTTGCAGTTAACAGTTAACAGTTAACAGTTAACAGTTAAGACTAAGAGTAACTGCATTGCTTATAGCCATTGTTGGGTGTAATTTTTATTCGGCCATCCTATTTTTCAAATCCATTCTTTCGTGTAATATTCTTATAAGTTCAATTCGATTATTTGATGTTTGCTGGTAAAATATTATATGTTTTCCAGATTTGAGTCCAAGTAGAGTTTCACTAATTTCGATATATTCTTTTCCTATATCCGGATTATCTCCAATTCCGTTACAAGCCATTTTAACTGTAGCATAATACTTGTCGGCTTGTTTTTCAGACCACTTTTCGAAAGTGTAGTCCCAAATGCTATTTAAGTCTTCAATGGCTTTTTGTCTTAATATAACTTTAGCCATTCTTTCTTTTATCAGCTTTTAGTCTTTTCAGATTTTCATCAAAATCAAAATCCTCAACTACCGGGCTATTCAATCCTTCCTGAATAGCATTCCGTAATGCGATTGCTTTACTTTCTTCGTTTTCCAAAAGTCGTAGTCCTGCTCTTATTACTTCACTAACGTTTTTATAACGTCCAGCTGAAACTTGAGTACTTACAAATTGGTCAAAATAGTTTCCGAGTGATATGGATGTATTCTTCATTTTTAAATTTTAATCAAATTTACCAAAAATTGGTAAAATTTCCAAAACCAGCTCATTTTTCAAATTCTACACAACTACGGTCTTGTGTATGATTTACTTCGTCAGTTCGAGGCATTTGCCTCTCGTGTCGTTGCGTGTTTTAGCAACTAATTCAGTAAAAAAAAACCGAATAGAAAGTCCGCTAGGGCTTACCTAAGTAGGCTAGGGCTAGCAATGAATTATACACGTTGTTACAACTGGCAATTTATTCAAGTGGAGATTCAGTTTTAGTTTGATTGTTTATAATAGGTTTTATCCTCATAATAATCCAATAACCAATTATTAATCCAATAAAGGAAAATATCAAATCATTCTTATCAAACACATTATTTCCACCTAAATTATGGATTTTCAATTCTTGTGTTGAGACATATATTCCCGTTAATACCAACGCAATTATGTAAATAAATTTTGATTTTAATTGATGTTTAACTTTCAGTTTATCGTTAATTATCAATCCAATTCCGGTTAAGGTTAGCGTTCCAATTATAGCTTCAAAAAAATTTGGTATTGAGAGTAATATTAATTTAAAAAATTCAGGTGATTCACTTTCCAAAATACTTGGTCTAATGTATTTTAAAAGAATAAAAATTGGAATTATTATTAGTTCAACACGAGCTAATTTCATTATATCCTTCATTTTTTCGTTCATCAAATTCTCTGCTTCTTGCTAACGGTCTTGTATATGAAAAGTAGCGGATTTTTAGTACTAACTCTTCTGTTTATAACTGGCTTCTAATTTATTTTGTTTAAGCGTCTAAATCGCTATTTTTTATATACGTTGTTGTAAGCTAGCTTTTTTTTAATTCGTATATTTTAATACTGTTATTCCGCATTCATAAGCTTTAGCATTTCTCAACTTCAATTCAGTTTTATAATTAGTTTTCTGAAATATTGGCATTCCGTTACCTAATATCGAAGGGTTAATGAAAAAATAATATTCATCAATCAAATTTTCTTTTATTAGAGATGAAACAAATTCTCCACCACCATAAGCTATGATGTCATTTCCTGTTGAGGATTTTAATTCTCGTATCTTATCTGCTAAATCTCCCTTTTCCAATAAGGTATTTTCCCATTCCGTGTTTTCAAGTGTTTTTGTAAAAACTATCTTCTTTGAACTATTAATTTTATTAGCACCTTCTAAATCTTTGTTAGATTTCCAATGTGTAATAAATCCTTCAGCAAGTTTTCGTCCTAATACAATAGTGTCAGTCGATTCTGTTATTTCTTTGACGAAGTTCTTTAGTTCTTCATCCCAATTCCAAATCATCCAGTCCATTTCTCCGTTTGGACCAGAAATGAATCCGTCAATTGAGAGTTGAATTTGAAGTTTTAATTTTCTCATTTTACTATTTTTATTTTGTGTACGATGCTTTTTTCAGCTTGCACACAACGGTTTTGTATAACGTTTGTGGCGGTTTTGCGGCTTCAGATTCGGAAGCTGGTTGCCAAAGGCAAGCAAGCAGCAGCGGAGCTGCGTGAGAATCAGAAGTTACGGCAAAGCCCTTTACTTATACGTTCCGATAAAGGTATGTTTTTTTTGTTGGATTTAATTTCAAGCTAGCATCAAGGCTAGCCATAAGGCGTTATGCGTTGTTGTACAACGTTTTTTTACGTTTTGTTTAATTCGCTTATCAACATCACATTGTGACCTCAACCCCTCGTTTCCATTACATTCCTCTCAATATCGAAATTTTTTAATGTTGACAACTGTGAATAACTCAAAAATGAGTGCCTTGGTTTATTGTGTATCTTTGTAACAAAGCCTTAACTCAAAAAGATTTTTTGCTGTTAAGTGTTCTTAAAGTTCTTTAGAATATTTATTGAAAATTATATCTCTGTAGAAGTATTAACTTAAAACTAAAACTATGAAGCAATAGGTGAAAACTCTCGACCTATCAACTGAGAGATTAATAAATACTCAATTTAAATGAGTAAAATTAGTAGAAGGCGCCCATGGTGGGAAGTCTATAAAAAACAGATAAAACTTGTCATTGAGGTGGCAGTAAGCTTTATCAAAACTATTTTATTATAGTCAAAACCCTCCTGACCAAAGTGGCAGGTAGTATTTTTTTAATCAGAGGAGTAATTTGTCAGAGAGTTGCTCCTCTAAATTTAAATACAGATTTGTTTTGACAAGACAAATATACTATACAAAAAGGTACCAATAATAATAAACCTTGTTAAAATTCTCATTGAGATGTTAATGACCAATAAAATATAGAACTTACTATGAACGATGATGAACTATCATTTGAAGCTATTCATAGAAAATTTATAGAACAAACTACTGACTAATCTGATAAAGTTAAGAATAAAATAAAACAGTGCTATTCTGAGTTAAAAGATTCTGTAGAACATCCTTTTCAATTCTATTTATTTTTGTTCTTCTTCACTCATCTTTTTATTATATGTTGTACAACACGTTATATAAACATATATTGTAGCGTTATCCTGTAACCATAACCGGATAACGCTATATATTTACTCTTTTATTGGCTCTCCATATTTACCCATATAACGTCTCCAGAGTTCGGTTTGGTGCGTTTCTAGTGAGATGTTTCTCCCGTCTATAAACGCATGGATTAATTGGTTACCTCGCATGTCTAGTGCATCTCCTTTGCTTACAAAAAGGGTTGCGCTTTTGCCTATGGCTAGGGTTCCATAATCTGCATCTATGCCTAAAATCTTGGCAGTATTTCCTGTTATTAATTGTAACGCTTTTTCTTTATCAAGTCCTTGCCCAACCACTTGTCCAGCATAAAAGGGTAAATTTCTAGTCTGAAAGTTAGAAGCATCTGCATTTTGTAATCCTACTAATAAACCGCCATCTACCAATAGCTTAGGTAATTTGTAATTAAAATCATAGTCTTCATCATCTTGAGATGGAGTACTGTGGGTGTGTTTTACTAATACAGGAACATTGTGTTGTTTTAAAAACGGGATTATTTTATTGGCTTGATATCCACCTACAATAACAACAGCTTGTACGCCACTTTCTTTAACAGTAGTAACAGCATCTATCATTTCTTTTTCACCATCGGCATAGATGTATAGTTTTTTACTACCATTAAAAAGCCCTTGCATTGCTTTAAAGCCTTCATTAGTAGTTGTGTTATTTGTAGTTGTATATGCTTTGCTATTTACTATATAGTTTTTAATGCTTTCTACCTGTTCGTTATAATTTTTGTTTGGTTGCCATGCGCGAGGCTCTCCTAACCACCACCTACCTCTACGGTAGCTGTTGGGCCAATTTAAATGAATGCCATCGTCAACTTTTACAGCGGCGTCTTCCCAATTCCAAGCATCAAATTGTACAATGCTGGAGCTACCAGAAATTCGACCTCCTTGAGGAGTAATTTGCCCTAATAATACTCCGTTAGGGCGCATAGACTCTACAACTTTACTTTCGGCATTATACGCAATTAAGCTACGTACACTTGGAATAAAATCTCCTAGCTCGTCTTGGTCATTAGTGGCACGAACCGAATTAATTTCTATAAGACCTAATGATTTTGCAGGTGCTATTATTCCCGGATATATATGTTTGCCAGATACATTAATTACTTTTCCTTTTGTAGCAGTTTGTGCGCCACCTATAGCTGTGATTTTTCCATCCTCAAAAACCAATGTGCAGTTTTCAATTACAGTTCCATCTCCTATGTGTGCTGTGGCTCCTTGTAGAGTGATTGCTTCAGTTTGTTTAGAAGCAGGGGTTTGCTGTGCAAGTAATTGTAAACTTATAAACAAGCAAAGCAGTAGTGGTATATTTTTATATAATTTCATAACAATTAGTGTATAGTTTCACATTCAAAATGAATATCTGAATTTCTTTTTGGCGCACGGGTTTTACCGCCACCATTTTTTTCTGAAAGCATTAGACTTGTAAGCTCATTTCGTTCTTTTTTGATAGCAGCTCTTTGCTGTTTGTCTTTTTCTAAATCAAAATAAAAAGCACCTTCAATCATAGTCTTTTCTGCTTTTGCATAAATAGACATGGGATGGTTATTCCACAGTACTAAATCTGCATCTTTTCCTTTCTTGATACTTCCTACGCGGTCGTCTATATGTAGTAATTTTGCAGGATTAATAGTTACTGTTTTCCAGGCTTCTTCTTCGCTCATTCCGCCATATTTTATTGTTTTTCCAGCTTCTTGATTTAAACGCCTAGACATTTCTCTATCATCACTATTAATCGCAACAGTTACACCTTGACTAGCCATAATAGCTGCGTTATATGGGATGGCATCGTTTACTTCATATTTGTATGCCCACCAATCACTAAAGGTAGAACCACCAACACCGTGTTTTGCCATTTTATCGGCTACTTTATAACCTTCTAAAATATGGGTAAAGGTGTTTACTTTAAAGTTAAAACGCTCTGCAACCTTCATCAACATATTAATCTCACTTTGTACATAAGAGTGACAACTTATAAATCTGTCACCGTTTAGTATTTCAACCAAAACTTCCATTTCTTCATCCCATCGGTAGTTGCCTGTTTTCTTTTGAGCTTCATACTCTTTGGCTCTATTAAAATAGTTTACATACAATTGCTCCACACCCATACGTGTTTGCGGAAAACGATTAAAACTCTGCCAGTTTGATTGTTTTACATTTTCACCTAGAGCAAACTTTATAAATTTAGGACTGTTGTCATAAATTAGTCCATCTGCATCTTCACTCCATTTAAGTTTTATTATTGCCGAACGTCCTCCAATTGGATTGGCAGAACCATGTAAAATTTGAATACTTGTAACACCTCCAGCAAGATTCCTGTAAATATTAATGTCTTCTGGATCTACTACATCCTCGATGGTTACTTCTGCCGAAGAGTTATGCCCAGCTTCGTTTATAGAGAGCGCTGCAATGTGCGAATGCTCGTCTATCACACCAGCTGTTAAGTGCTTTCCTGTAGCGTCTATAACCGTTGCTCCTCCTGCAGAAAGGTTACTTCCTATTCTTTCAATTTTACCATTTTTAACGAGTACATCGGTATTTTCTAGTACTCCTTGGTCTTCACTAGTCCAGACTGTAGCATTTTTAAACAAAATGTTTTGTTGTTTAGGTTTAGTAGCGTATCCGTATCCTACGTTAGGATAGGTAACAGGCATTACTTTTGGTGCCTCACTATCTTTTTTCTTTTTTTCTTCTGAAGAAAAATCACCTGTTTTCTTGGCTGTAAAGTTGGATTCTGTTCCGTTAGGTAATAATAACTTTCCTGAAATTACATCACTATCTGAAACTACGCGTCCAGTTGCTCTTAAGTTTTCAGTTTTATCTTCATCCGAAAATGAAATGATTACCCAATCCTCTTTATAATTTATTTTTGAAGGATATTTAATAGAATCTATTTTTATCTCAATTTTTGGGCTTCCTACCTTACCTGAAAGTTGCATCTCATAGTTTTTTCCTCCAGCTTGTAAGGTGTATTCCCCACGGATATCTTTTATATCCATTGAGTTAACTATATTTTTTTGTCCTTGTACCCAATTTTCATAAATCGTAGTGCCCTCTTCAAAGAGCTCATTAGAAGTGATTAAAAAATTGGCGTAACGTCCTTTTTGCAGAGTGCCTATTTCATTACTTTTTCCAAGCAATTGTGCTGGGATAGTTGTTAAAGCTGCAAGTGCTTTAGTTTTATCAAAACCATACTCAAAAGCCTTCTCTAATTTTTTCGAAAACTCTTCTGGCTTTTTTAAACTATGTGTGGTAAGTGCAAACGTAATCCCATTATCTGAAAGCATTTTAGGATTCATAGGAGCTTGGTTCCATTCTCTCATATCTTCAATGGAGAGATAACCGGCCATATACGGGTCGCTTACTTCAAAAGCAGCCGGAAAATTAATAGGTATAATATAACTTGCGTTTGTTTTCTTTATGCTCTCAATCGCTTCATACTCATCTCCACCACCAACAATTACGTAGTTAACGCCGTACTTATCTCCAATTTTATCTGCTCTTACATTATTTCCTTTATTTCCTGCTTCAAAAAAGGAAACTAAGTTTTTTGAGTCATTAAAGGCTTCGATTGAGCGGTCTTTTGTGGTAGCATTACCTTTTGCATACCAATCTGCATCCGAATAAAACTGACGAAGTAATGCGGTAGCTCCCATTAACGAAGTAGGGTAGGACTGCCTACTTGCTACACTTTTTGAAAAAGAAAAAAACTGTCCAGAGGCGTCTTCTATAATTCTATTTGCATCACCTTCATCATCATTAAGCGCAACAAGAACACCAGTCCCTCTAGCAATACCATCCATAATATGGCTGTTTACTACGCCAAAACCAAGGGTACGCATTTTGGCAGCAAGTTTACTATCATACTTAAATTTTGAAATTGCATTATTTTCTGGCATGATGTGATCGTTCCAGTAAAACCCCTCTCTAGAGGCTTCATATTGTGGGGATCTACCTTGTCCACTTGCACGTTTTGGTTTGTTAACACCAAAGCTGGTGTAGGCATCTATAAAAGAAGGGTAAATATGTTTCCCCTCAAGGTTAATAGTTACCGTGTTCTGCGGAATAGTAACCGATTTTCCAACACTCACCACTTTCCCATTTTGAATGAGAAGTGTCCCATTGTTGATAGTTTCGGTAGGAGTGACGTGGATAGTTGCGTTTGTAAATGCGGTGTAGTTGGTGTTTTTTTCTTTTATCCCATCATTTTTAGGGAAGTAGTCTTGCCCAAAAGCTAAGAGTCCACAAAAGAAAAACACTAATAGTAGTGTATTTTTTTTCATTTAGATTGATATTTATTTTATGTAGTCTTTAAAGATACATAGCCAAGCTTACTTTAGAAATAGAAATAGAGTTCTTTTAACAATTATTTAAGAGTGAGTGAGAAGTAAATAGTGAGTAAGAATTCTTACTTAAATCCTTATTTTATTTTCAAATTAGCTTCTAATTAGAATGGTTTATCCTCAAAATAATTTACTACAAGGGCTACCATATAACTATAACTCATAATTCCTTTAGATTGATTGTTAGCTTTTAAAAATTGATCCCAAAAAGCTTTAGAAATATTCTCAAACGGATTAGAATACGACTGCCAGAACTCACGCATTTCACGATAGCTTTCTAAAATTCCAAAGTTTACGGTTGGAAGTATTTCATGGTATAAGTCAATATCCCTACGAGCAATCTCATTAATGCAGTATCTTAATGCAAAAATATATCCTGAGTATTGAATATAGGAGTCCGGGTTATGTAACGTAGCTAGTGTGGCAATAAAATTGGCTTCGTTCTCTGCTGCATAGCCAATTTGGTGCGCTTGCTCATGACAACTTACCACAGGAAACTTATAGCTTTTAATAAGCCCATTAACTTGAGCTTCTCCAGAAAAAGGATTGTAATACCCACTATATCCCATATAAGTTAGACCTAAACTCCAAGTACTTTTTTTAATACTTTTAGGAGAGTAAGCTAATTCTGGAAATTCTTTTTCTAAGTTTTTATATCCCTCAATAGACTTTTCAAAAACTTCTTGTTGCGTGTAGGGTAAGTCTATTTTTACACTATCTGCGTAGCCCAATTGTCTATGCATTTCATTTGCTTTTGCAATAAGTCTGTGAGTTGTTCCAACCAACTGTTCTGTAGTGTAATCCCTCTCAAGCTCTAATGTTTTATGTAATGGTTCTCTGTAGTAGTTGAGCCCCCATAGCATAGTAAACATAAAATAAACTACAGAAACATTTGCTGCCATTGAAACTAATACCCAAAGTGGCTCGGTTTTAAACCTCGAAAAATTTTTTATAAACCATCTAATAACCATTATCCCAATTAGCAAATAAAAAATATCTCCTACTGAAAAGGGTATCCACCCAAATAGTATCCTAGAAATTTTTGAAATTATGGGGAACAGCCCTTGACTATATAAATTTTCTACTACCGAAGGGAAAAACTGTAAAACCTTTAAAAATATAAATTGTATGGGTAGCAAAATAGCTACGATGAGCTGGGTTTTTTTATTCATGTTTTGAAGAATAGAGTACACTAATCTTTTATAAAAATAGTAAAACCTTGTAACTTTACATTTTAATAAAATATCTATTTATGAACGAAGCAGTTAGAAGTCTAGAACCTAAAGAAGTATGGAATAAATTTGCAGATTTAAATGCAGTACCACGACCTTCTAAAAAAGAAGAACGTGTAATTGCGTTTATGAAAGACTTTGGTAAAAACCTTAACCTTGAAACAATTGAAGATGCTGTTGGGAACGTAATTATAAGAAAACCTGCTACCCCAGGAATGGAAGATAGAAAACCTATTGTAATGCAATCGCATTTGGATATGGTACATCAAAAAAATAACGATACTGTTTTTGATTTTGAAACGCAAGGAATCGATATGTATGTAGATGGTGACTGGGTGCGAGCAAAAGGAACAACTCTTGGTGCCGATAATGGCCTTGGTGTGGCTACAATTATGGCTATTTTAGAAAGTAAGACAATTGCGCATCCCTACCTAGAGGCCTTATTTACAATTGATGAAGAGACTGGAATGACAGGCGCTATGGGACTGAAAGGTGGGCTGCTTAAAGGTGATATTCTTTTAAATCTTGATACCGAAGAAGATGATGAAATAGGAGTTGGTTGTGCAGGTGGTGTAGATGTTACTGCAAAAAAGAATTACAGAGAGATGGATATTCCTGATGACGCAGAGCTTTTGACAATTACTGTAAAGGGATTGCAAGGAGGGCATAGCGGAATGGATATTATTAAAGGTTTAGGAAATGCCAATAAGATAATGAATAGGTTGTTGCATACAGCACACTCACTTATTCATATAGTAAGTATCCAAGGTGGGAGTTTGCGTAATGCTATCCCAAGAGAAAGTGTTGCTACTGTAGCAATACCTACTATAAATATGGAAGCTTTTACTTCAGAATTCCAAAAGGTAAAGCAAGAAATTATTACAGAGTTTACCTTACTTGAACCAGAACTAAATATTAGCGTAGCAAAAAGTACAGAGCAAGCTACAAAAGCAATGACTCAAAAGGAACAATCTATACTTATTAATACTTTGTATGGAATACACAATGGAGTGTATAGAATGAGTCCAGCCATTAAAGATTTGGTAGAAACTTCAAATAACATTGCAAAAGTAACAGTTAAAGATGCTTCTATAAAGATAGAGTGCTTAACCCGTTCATCTGTAGAGTCTTCCAAAGAAAATCTTGCAAATACATTACAAGCTGTATTTGAATTAGGAGGATTTGAAGTAACTTTCTCAGGAGCGTACCCTGGTTGGGCACCTAATATGGATAGCCCCATATTAAAAGTTCTTGATAGTCTATATGAAAAATTGAATGGAGAAAAAGCACATGTAGCTGCCTGCCATGCAGGATTAGAATGTGGAATTTTAGGACAAAATTATCCAGAGATGGATATGATTTCGTTTGGACCTACCATAAAAGGAGCGCATTCTCCAGATGAGCGAGCTAGTATTTCTTCAACAAAAAAATATTGGGAGTTTGTAATCGAGATTTTAAAGAACATCCCTAAGAAGTAACCTAGCGATGGTGGTAGGGTTCGTTTTTTAGTATTGTAAAACCTCTATATAATTGCTCCACAAAAAAGGGGCGTACCATCTGGTGAGAAAAAGTCATAGCAGATAGTGCAATTTTTCCATTTGCACGTTTATAGATGGCATCATCAAACCCATATGGCCCTCCAATAATAAAAACTAAGTTCTTTAATCCGCTATTCATTTTTTTTTGTAGAAAGTTACTGAAACCTTCAGAGGTATAATTTTTTCCTTTTTCATCGAGAAGTATTACAACATCACTTTTCAAAATTTTTGAAAGTAACGCATCACCCTCTGCCTTTTTTTGTTGGGCTTCAGACAGATTTTTAACTTTTTTGATATCTGGTATAATCTCAAAAGAAAAGGAAGTATAGTGTTGTAGCCTATCTACATACTTTTGAGTAAGTATTGTAAGGGTGGTGTCATCTGTTTTACCAATAGCGTAGAGGGTGATTTTCATAATTCAAAGATAGTAGAAGTTTAAAATACATAGCCTGCATTCTTATTACTGCACTAGTTTTTATAACTTAGCTTAAAAATAGCTTTTATGATTTCAGAAAAGAAATTTCAAAAAGAAATAGACCTAATTATTGCAAATGCCATTAGAGAAGATATTGGCGATGGAGACCACAGCTCGTTAGCTTGTATTCCAGAAGACGCCGTTGGTAAAGCAAAATTACTAGTAAAAGATGATGGGATTATTGCAGGAATAGATTTTGCAAAACAAGTGTTTGATTATGTAGATACAGGTCTAGAAATTGATGTAAAACTAGAAGATGGGACACCAGTTAAGTATGGCGATATAGCTTTTTATGTATCTGGGAGTTCACAGTCCATTTTAAAAGCTGAGCGTTTGGTGCTTAATGCAATGCAACGTATGAGTGCTATTGCTACTAAAACCAACACGTTTGTAAAAGAACTTGAAGGAACTAAAACAAAAATTTTAGACACTCGGAAAACTACTCCTGGAATTCGTGCACTAGAGAAATGGGCAGTTAAAATAGGCGGAGGTGAAAACCATAGATTTGCTTTATATGATATGATTATGCTTAAAGATAACCACATTGATTTTTGTGGTGGTATCACTAAAGCTATACAACAAACACAGAAATATCTTAAGGAACAAAGCCTTGGACTTAAAATAATTGTGGAAGCTAGAAATCTTAATGAAATTAAAGAGATATTAGAAAATGATGGAGTGTATAGAATTCTAATAGATAACTTTAATTATGAGGATACCAAAAAAGCAGTCGCTCTTATTGGTAATAAATGTCTTACTGAGTCTAGCGGAGGTATTACATTAGATACCGCAGCAAAGTATGCTGCATGTGGTGTAGATTACATAAGTAGTGGTGCCTTAACACATTCGGTTTATAATATGGACTTGAGTCTCAAAGCTGTTTAATGTCTAAAAGTGATACAACAGGAAAAATTTCATTACTTATAAAACGAATAATTCGTTTTGGAACTTCTGTTTTTAATTTTTTTGCGGGAATTTGTAAAAAAATAATCATTCCGGGTACTAATGGGTTGTCACTTTACGACCTATTGGAGATATATGGTACAGGAATTTTAAAGGGTACTTTTTCTTCTAGAGCAAGTTCTATTGCCTATAGTTTTTTTATGGCGCTTTTTCCTTTTCTACTCTTTATACTTTATTTAATACCGTACGTAGAATATTTTGTTGAAGGGTTTTCAACTCGTTTTATTGTTTTTATTGAAGGATTATTACCTGCGCAAACATCAGAATATTTCTACCCTATTATTGCAGATATTGCTGTAAATCAGCGTGGAGGAGGACTTCTTTCTTTTGTATTTATTTTTGCATTGTTTCTAGCTGCAAATGGTGTTAATGCAATCTTTAGTGCTTTTGAATACTCTTTTCACGTTACTATTAATCGTAATTTTTTTAGACAGTATTTAGTTGCTATCATAGTCTCAATCTTTTTGGCATTGTTGTTGCTTACTACGGTTGGATTGATATTGTATGGAGAATACATTATTATCACATTGAAGGGTAGATCTTATATTGAAAATGATTTATTTTGGATTTCTGTGCTTCAATTTGCGGTCTTTATCATCATGATTTATATTATAATTGCAACCTTGTATTACTATGGAACAAAAGAGGGTAAAGAGTCTCGATTTTTTTCAGTTGGGGCTTTACTAACCACACTATTGTTTATACTAACCACATACTTATTTGGAATTTATATTGATAATTTTTCAAATTATAATGAGTTATATGGTTCTATTGGGGCACTTTTAATCATGATGTTATATATTTGGATAAATTCAAATTTATTGTTGTTAGGATTTGAGCTCAATGTTTCCTTACAACGATTAAAGTTGAGAAACAATAATAAACACTAATTTAATTTTTAAAAAGATGAGAAAAGTAATTTTTACACTTGCATTGATTTTTACAGCGTCACTTACTGTATCTGCTCAGGACGTTATGGGAAAATGGAAAACAATAGATGATGAAACTGGTGAAGCAAAATCAATTGTCGAGATCTATCAAAGAGATGGGAAAGTTTATGGCAAAGTAGTTGAAATTTTAAATAAAGATCGACAAGATGCAAAATGTGAAGACTGTGAAGGAGAAGATAAGGATAAGCCTGTTTTAGGTCTTGAAATTATTAAAGGATTAGAAAAAGATGATGATGAGTATAATGGAGGTAAAATATTAGATCCTCAAAACGGAAAACTATACAAGTGTTACATTACCTTAGAAGAAGATGATAAATTAAAGGTACGTGGTTATATAGGATTTTCATTAATAGGTAGAACTCAATACTGGTACAGAGTTAAATAATATTTGTTTATAACTAAACACTAAGACCGTTTCTTTTGAATACGGTCTTTTTTATTTTTAAACAAAAAACATAATTTATCTATTATATAGACGTCATACTACCTATCCCTTTAAAACAGGCCTTTACTTACCAAGTAAATAAGGATGAGGCATTGTTCTTAAAAAAAGGGATGCGTGTGGCTGTTCCCTTTGGAAAATCTAAAGTATATACGGGTATTGTTTATGAAATTTATAACAATAGAGAGCCTGGTTATGAAACTAAGCCTATAGACCAAATACTAGATGAAACTCTTGTTATTACCAATATACAATTTAAACATTGGGAATGGATAGCGTCTTATTACCTATGTACCTTAGGTGAAGTTATTAGAGCTGCATTACCGAGTGCTTTTTTGTTAGAAAGTGAAACTATTATTTCTCTTACCAAAAAGGAAGTTGATGACGAGTCTATCTTTAGTGACGATGAATTTCTGGTTTTTGAAGCATTGCAACATCAATCTAGCCTCCATATTAATGATATACGCTCCATTTTAGATAAGAAAAATGTTGTAAAAGTAATTCAGAGTTTATTAGAGAAAGGTGTAATTGAAGTACAAGAGGAAGTATATGACCAGTATACTCCGAAAATGAAACGCTATGTGAAACTTGTAAGTAGTTATGCTGAAGAAGAAAAACTCAAAGAATTACTAGATAGTTTAACAAGAGCACCAAAACAACGAGAAGTGCTTATGAATCTTTTTGTGCTTTCTTCAAAAGAAAAAAACGTTGGAACTATACAACTTCAAAAAAAGAGTAATACCACAGCTTCAGTAATTAAAACATTGCTAGATAAGGGCATACTAGAAGAATATTACATTCAGAAAGATAGAGTAGTGTATGAAGGAGCCGATGGTGAAGCAATAAAAGAACTTTCAAAAGCACAAGAAAAGGCATATTCAGAAATAAAAACCGCGTTTAACGAACAAGATGTCGTATTACTTCACGGAGTAACATCTAGTGGTAAAACTGAAATTTATGTACGATTAATCGATGAGATACTCAAAACGGGTAAGCAAGTGCTATATATGCTTCCAGAAATTGCATTAACTACACAGCTTATAACACGATTGCAATATTATTTTGCAGATAAAGTAGCTGTGTATCATTCTAAATATTCGGTTAATGAGCGTGTTGAGGTTTGGAACAACGTACTTCAAAATAAACCTAAAGCGCAAATAGTAATTGGAGCTAGATCTTCTTTGTTTTTGCCTTTTTCAGACCTAGGATTGATATTAGTTGATGAAGAACACGAAACATCTTTTAAGCAATACAATCCCTCACCACGTTATCATGGAAGAGATGCAGCGTTGGTATTAGCAAACCTACACAATGCTAAAACGTTATTGGGTTCTGCTACGCCATCTTTAGAGAGCTATTATAATACAGAAAATGGAAAGTATGGATTGGTAACTTTAAAAGAGCGCTACGGAAAAGTTTTAATGCCTGAAATTGAATTGGTAGATATTAAAGAAGCGCATCGTAAAAAGAAGATGAAAGGCCATTTTAGTGAGCGATTATTAGAAGAAATTAATGAAGCTATAAAAAATAAAGAGCAAGTTATTCTGTTTCAAAACAGGAGAGGGTTTTCTCCTGTTGTAGAATGTACAACGTGTGGAGTTTCTCCTCAATGCCCTAACTGTGACGTAAGTTTAACGTATCATCAATATAGAAAAGAGATGCGCTGCCATTACTGTGGGTACCATACACAAATGTTAGCAGCTTGTTTTGCATGCGGAAGTGAAACTCTGGATACAAAAGGTTTTGGTACTGAACAAATTGAAACCGAATTGAAAACATTATTTCCAAACCATGTAGTTGCCAGAATGGATCAAGATACCACCAAAGGGAAACATGCCTATGGTAAATTAATTGAACGTTTAGAAAATGAAGAGATTTCAATTTTAGTTGGAACACAGATGCTCGCAAAAGGATTAGATTTTAGAAAGGTAAGTCTTGTAGGGGTAATGAATGCAGATAACTTGCTTAATTTTCCAGATTTTAGAGCGCATGAGCGCAGTTTTCAGCTATTACAGCAGGTTTCTGGTAGAGCAGGAAGAACTAAAAAACGCGGCAAAGTTTTAATTCAAACATACAACCCTTATCATCAAATCTTGCAACAAGTAAGTACTAATGATTTTGAAGGTATGTACAAGCAGCAATTAGAGGACAGATATCAATTTAAGTATCCTCCTTTTTATAGAACTATACGTATTACTTGTAGAGATAGGAACTATGATAAAATGCGAAAAGCAGCTACTTGGTTTGCTAGCGCATTACAACTTAAATTAGGAGAAAATGTATTAGGCCCAGAAGCACCTCCCGTAGGAAGGGTTAGAAATCTATTTATTACAAACATTTTAATAAAGATACCTAAGAAACAGTCAATTTCGGGTACAAAAACGGTTATTGAAAAAGTATCAAGAAGTTTTGCGGTAATTAAAGATTTTTCTTCGGTAAAAATTACAATAGATATAGATAATTACTAGCTACGCATATTAGCAGCAAGTGCTTCAACAAGTTGTGTTTTTCTATTTCTACTTAATGGCAGTTGTTCATCATCTTCAAGTTCGATAAACTTACTGTTGTATTTTTCAACCTTGTCAAGATTAATGATGTACGATTTGTGAATTCGTAAAAATCTATTTTCAGGAAGTAGTTTTTCAAAAGCTTTCATTGTAGAAAGTACTACTAGAGCATCGTGTTCTGTAACAAGTTTCACATAATCACCAAGAGCTTCGATGTAGCGTAATTCGTTTAAAAATACTTTACGCTTTTTAAGATTACTCTTTACAAAGATGAAATCTTCATCATCAAATCCATCATCATTTTTAAGACGATAGTTTGTTATTGCTTTGTGTACTGCATTTAAGAAACGTTCTTTAGATATAGGTTTTCTTAAATAATCTACAGCATCATAATTAAATGCTTTAAAGGCATATTTTGTTTTACCTGTTACAAATATAATTTGCGGCTTGTGTGTGAGATCATCTAGTAAGTCAAATCCAGAAAGAATTGGCATTTCAATGTCTAAAAAGATTAAATCAACAGCTGTATTCATTAATCCCATCTTTGCCTCAATGGCATTATTATACTCTGCAACTAAATTGAGAGATGGATGATTCTCAATTAATTTTATTATCGAAAGTCGCTGCAAGGTAGAGTCATCTACAATTGCACATTTTAAGATTGATTTATCCACGAGTAACTTGGTTATTGTTAAACAATATTAAGTAAATAATCGATGAATTACAACTTATTTTAACTTTTAGGGTCTAATATCTAAAAGTTTAACGTTTTTGAGTATTAAAATATCGATAAAACTAAACGTTTTTCTTTTCCAAAAATGTTTGTTTATAGTAAGAAATATAGTATTTTTGCACGCTCTTGGCAAGGTGCTAAGAGTATTTTAAACAATTATAATCGATTTTTATGAATCATTACGAAACTGTTTTCATCTTAAATCCCGTTTTATCTGAAGATCAGATAAAGGAAACAGTAAAGAAGTTTGAAGATATACTTACTTCTAATGGAGCTAAGATGATTTCCAAAGAAAATTGGGGGCTTAAAAAATTAGCATATCCAATTCACAACAAAAAAAGTGGTTTTTACCATTTGTTTGAGTACACCGTAAATGGTGAAGTTATTAATGAGCTTGAATTAACTTTTAGAAGAGACGAGCGTGTAATGCGTTACTTAACTGTTTCTTTAGACAAGCATGCAATTGCTTGGGCTGAAAAAAGAAGAGAGCGTAACAAAAAACAAAAAGCGTAAATCATGGCAACATTACAACAACAAGCAAAAGGAAAAAAGGATGGAGAGATTAGATATCTTACTCCTTTAAATATAGAGACTTCAAAAGCAAAGAAGTACTGTCGTTTTAAGAAATCTGGTATTAAGTATATAGATTACAAAGATCCAGATTGGTTACTATCTTTTGTAAACGAACAAGGTAAAATCTTACCAAGAAGATTAACAGGAACTTCTTTAAAGTACCAACGTAAAGTAGCTGTTGCTATTAAAAGAGCACGTCACTTAGCTTTAATGCCATACGTTACAGATTTATTAAAATAAAAGCAGATAGGATATGGAACTTATATTAAAGAAAGACGTAGAAAATTTAGGTTTTACAGATGACGTTGTTACTGTAAAAAATGGATACGGAAGAAACTTTTTGATCCCTCAAGGGTATGCTACCCTTGCTACTCCTTCTGCAAAGAAAGTACTTGCAGAAACTTTAAAGCAACGTGCATTTAAAGAAAAGAAAGTTATAGAAGATGCTCAAAAGCTAGCAGATAAATTAGCTACTATTTTAGAGCTTAAAATAACTGCAAAAACTGGAGAGAAAGATAAATTATTTGGTTCGGTAAGTAATGCAGACTTAGCAGACGCACTTGAAAAAGAAGGCGTTTCTATTGAGAAAAAATTTATCTCAATTGCTGGTGGACTTATTAAAAGAACTGGACAATACGAAGCAACTATTCGTTTTCACAGAGATGTGATTTCAAACTTTACGTTTGACGTAGTTGCTGAAGCAAAATAATTTTGCAACACATAATTTTAAAGACCTTTCTGAAAATGAAAGGTCTTTTTGTTTAGTATAAAATTTTGATAAATAGAATAGTATGAAATACGCTAGATTAACAAAAGAACAATTTGAAGAATTGCACCAAGAATTCATTAATTTTCTAGCAACACAATCTATTACTGCTCAAGAATGGGAAAATATAAAAACCAAGCAACCTGAAGTTGCAGAAGAGGAGCTAGATGTTTTTAGTGATTTAGTATGGGAAGGAGTCTTGAAAAAAGCAAAGTACCTTGAAAATATTGCGCCACAACAAATGTTCTTATTTAAGTTAGAAGATGTAAATATGTCTTTGATTGGTATAAAAGTGCTTGACCCTACTAAAAATATTAATACTAAAGAAGGCTATCGTTGGTTACAACAAAATTATATGACAGATAATGTGGAGTTTGTTACAGGAACTAAAAAATATAGCAACGACCCCCAAAAAGATATATTTAATTTAATTCAGCAAGGAGCCAGTATTACTAAAGGAGAACTTTATATTTTTTTTGATAAGTTAATTAATAGCTAATTATTCATATCGTAAACTCTCAATTGGATCTAGTTTTGCCGCTTTTGTAGCTGGATACGCACCAGCAATAACAGCTACTATAAATGTAATTATAGTTGCCCAAATCATAGGTGCCCAGGGTAATGAAAAGTCAAAGTTAAATATAGCTGCAAATGCTACTCCGGTAAGTACTCCTAGAAGTATTCCTAAAATACTTCCAAATTGCCCAATTACAATAGTCTCCATAAAAAACTGAGTAGAAATTGTAGAGCGCTTAGCACCTAATGCTTTTCTAACGCCAATCTCTCGAGTTCGTTCTGTTACAGATACCAGCATAATATTCATAAGTGCTATAGAAGAACCCAATATTGTGATAATACTTATTATCCAAGCAGCAACTTCAAGAACACCAGTAATACTTGTAATTCGGTTTATTAAATCTTCACTTCGTTCTATTCCAAAGTTATTTTCTTCAATTGGACTCAGGCCTCTAATATTTCTAAAAGTAATAATAGCTTCATCTTGAGCTGTTTGTAAGTATTGTTTGTCATCTACTTTAATACTAATAGTGTAGTTAATGTTTGGAGAAGTATACATTCCCCTAGCTACTTGAATAGGGATTAGTACTTTTAAATCTTGATTATTCCCAAAGGTAGATCCTTTAGACTCTAACACACCTACCACCTTAAATTTTACGCCACGTATGCTAAGTGTTTTGCCTACTGGGTTTACATCTTTAAAAAGCCCTTTTGTAAAGTCAGACCCAATTAAACATACCTTATTATTGTTCTTTATATCAAAGTAAGTAAACGCTCTTCCAGATTCAACTTCGGTACCTGTGTTTTGTAAATAGTTTTCATTTACGCCATACACTTGTATTTCAGGATCTGTTTTTTCGTTTTCAAATTTTACTTCAGCATTGCTTGTGCATCTAAATGAAACACTTGTGTAAGTGCCAGGAAATTCATACGTGTCCTCAAACTCCCTAATATTGTTGTAACTTATAATAGGATTTATTTTTTCACGTTCTCCGCCACCGCCTCTTTGTACGTTAAATTCATATCGTTGAATATTAAAGGTGTTAGCTCCCATTGAGGAAAAGTTAGTAGAGATTGTATTTTCTAAAGCTTTTACAGCACTCAAAATACCTACAAGTGCCCAAATACCAATTCCAATAATAACAACAGTTAAAATGGTTCTAAGTAATTGACTTCTAATAGAATCTAGTGCAATGCGAACATTCTCTCTAAAAAGTGAAAACATAGGGTGTTGGAATAGTGTTTTATCGTTAGACTATAAACCTTCTATAATGTTACAAGTTAGCTATTATTTTAAGATATTTGTAGCATAAAATTAGCAAACGTGTCAAAAAAACCAAGCATACCCAAAGGAACTCGTGATTTTTCTCCAGAAGAAGTAGTAAAACGTAATTATATTATGGATACCATTCGTAATTGCTTTACTAGCTATGGCTTTCAACCTATTGAAACCCCTTCTTTTGAGAATAGTGATACGCTTATGGGAAAATATGGAGAAGAAGGTGACCGGTTGATTTTTAAGATTTTGAATAGTGGTGATTTTTTGAAGAAAGTAGACGGTAGTGCCTATGCTGAAAAAGATAGCTTGAAAATGACTTCAAGTATTTCAGAAAAAGCTCTACGCTACGACCTTACTGTACCCTTTGCACGTTATGTGGTGCAACACCAAAACGATATTACCTTTCCCTTTAAACGCTATCAAATGCAACCCGTATGGCGTGCAGATAGACCTCAAAAAGGTCGTTTTAGAGAGTTTTACCAATGTGATGCAGATGTAGTGGGAAGTACCTCACTTTGGCAAGAAGTAGAGCTTGTACAATTATATGATACTGTTTTTACTAAACTAGGACTGGAGGGTGTTACTATTAAAATGAATAACCGTAAAATACTAAGTGGTATTGCCGAAGTAATTGACGCGCAAGATAAATTAATAGATTTTACAGTTGCTCTAGATAAGCTAGATAAAATAGGAGAGGAGAAAGTAAAAGATGAAATGCGAAGTAAAGGCATTCCAGATGCTGCTATTGCAAAAACACAACCTTTGTTTGATGCCAGCGGAAGTGCTTCAGAAAAGCTAACTATGCTTCGTGAATTGCTTGCTTCATCAGAAGTTGGAATGAAAGGAGTAGAGGAGCTTGAGTTTATTGTAAATACCATTTCAGAATTAAAACTACAATCGGCTACTTTAGAAATTGATGTTACACTTGCCCGAGGATTAAACTATTACACAGGCGCTATTTTTGAAGTTGCTGCTCCAGAAGGTGTTTCTATGGGAAGCATAGGTGGTGGAGGGCGTTATGATGATCTTACTGGGATTTTTGGTTTAAAAAATATGAGTGGAGTTGGTATCTCGTTTGGATTAGATAGAATTTACTTAGTTCTTGAAGAACTTGATAAATTTCCAACAACGGTTACTGCAAATACAAAAGTACTATTTATCAATTTTGGAGAAACTGAAAACTTGTATGCCATGAAGGCAATTACAAGATTACGTAGTAAAGGTGTTTCTGCAGAATTGTACCCAGATAGTGCTAAGATGGGAAAACAAATGGGGTATGCCGATAAAAGAGCAATTCCTTTTACCGTTCTTGCAGGAGATAAAGAGATGAACGCTCAAACGTATACACTTAAAAATATGAAAACAGGGGAGCAGGAATCGTGTTCTTTTGAGGAGTTGTTGAATAAACTAAATTAGGTTAAACAACTTATCTTGTCATTTCAAGTGTCTAGAACTTGCTTCAGGATGTAGTGAGAAATAAAAAGACGATTATTACAAACTAAAAAGACTGCTTTTTGAGCAGTCTTTTTAGTTATATCTATTTGAATTATTATAACTTATCAGCCGTAATACGCTCATCTCTATTGGCAACTTCCCAAGCTGTTTGGAAAATAAGTTGCGCACGTTTTGCCATTAAATCGTATTCAATTTTATCTGGCGTATCTGTTACTTTGTGGTAATCTTCGTGAACACCGTTAAAGTAAAAGATAATTGGAATATTGTTTTTTGCAAAGTTGTAATGATCGCTTCGGTAATAAAAACGATTTGGGTCATTTTCATCATTGTACGTATAATCTAACTCTAAGTTAATATACTTTGTATTCACTTCTTCTGAAACATTATGCAATGTCTGGCTTAGTTTATCACTACCAATTAAATAAACATAATTTGGGCTGTCCTTTTTGTCTGGGTCAATGCGCCCAATCATATCTGTATTTAGATTACAAACTGTATTTTCAAGTGGGAACAACGGATTATCTGTATAGTACTTAGATCCATACAGTCCAATTTCTTCTCCTGTTACATGTAAAAATAAAATAGAACGCTTAGGGCCATTGCCATCTTTTACTGCTTTTTGAAAGGCTTGAGCCATTTCTAACATAGAAACAGTACCACTACCATCATCATCTGCTCCATTATATACTTCTCCTTTATCGTTTGTACCAACATGATCGTAATGGGCAGAAAGCACAATAATCTCATCTGGTTTTTCTGAACCTTTTATAAAAGCCACTACATTTTCTGAAGCTTTTGGCTCACGGGCTCTTTTAAAATATTCAGCTGGGATATTTTGATAATATCCAGCTTCAGTAGGAGCATCAATCCCTTCTTTAGTGTAGAAGTCTTTTAAATAAGCTGCTGCTTTTTTCTGCCCTTCAGTACCTGTCATACGTCCTTGCATATCATCGCTAGCAAATGTATATAGGTGTTTTTTAAGGTCATCTGCAGTAATAGTATTTGCATAATCTACTCGAGACATAGAAGTCTTCGAAGTTTTGTTGCCCTTGTTTTGAGCAGAGTTGCATGCTACCATGCAAACAGTTAAGATTGATAAATAAAGATATTTCATGAGTGTATTTTTAGTTAAAAGATTTTAATTCGTAATCGTCTGGGGAGAGCCCGCCTTCTCCAATTTTTTCATATTCTAAGGTATGTGTTTTTACCACTTCATTCCCTTCACGATCTTGAGACTTTATGTTAAATGTTACAACATACACAGACTCAATTTTTTCTAATTCTGATTCTTTTTCAGAAACTTTTATGTCTTTTTCGTCAAATTTTGTTCCTTCAGGAAGTTGTAGTTGGATTTGTAAATCTTTGATGGCTAGTGCTCTTACGGTTTTAAGTTGTTGTTCTTCTTTAGAACATGCAAAGAACAAACAAACTGCCAAAAGTGTGATTATTTTTTTCATCTTGATATGTTTTATTTTGTAAATATAGAATTTGTTGTAAGGTATATTGTAAAAGTTATGTGAAAAATCTGATATTTAAATCTACATTTAGAAAGATACTCAAATCACTACAATTAGTATCTTTGCAGAAAAGATTATTACATGACTATAGAGCAAATTTACACAGGTTGTTTATCGCAAGGGGCATACTATATCGAAAGTAACGGTGAGGCTGCAGTAATAGACCCTTTAAGGGAAACAGCTCCTTATTTACAACGTGCTGAAAGAGATAATGCTACCATAAAATATATTTTTGAAACTCATTTTCATGCCGATTTTGTGAGTGGACACATTACGCTATCAGAAAAAACAGGAGCTCCTATCGTGTATGGTCCTAATGCCAATCCCTCTTTTGAAGCCACAATTGCAGCGGACGAACAAGAATTTAAAATTGGTGGTATCACAATTAAAGCTTTACATACTCCGGGACATACTATGGAGAGCACTACCTATCTTTTAGTTGATGAAGAAGGTAATAACAAAGCAATTTTTACAGGTGATACATTATTTCTTGGTGATGTTGGGCGTCCAGATTTGGCTCAAAAAGGAAGCGAAATAACACAAGAAGATTTAGCAGGAATACTTTTTGAAAGTTTACGTACTAAGATTATGCCACTAGAGGATCATATTACAGTTTATCCAGCTCATGGAGCAGGGTCTGCTTGTGGAAAGAATATGATGAAAGAAACTGTGGATACATTGGGTAACCAAAAGAGAATGAATTATGCTTTGCGTGCAGATATGACCAAAGAAGAGTTTATAAAAGAAGTTACAGATGGTTTAACACCACCCCCAGCGTATTTTCCGCTGAATGTTAAAATGAATAAGGAAGGGTATGCAGACATTGATGAAGTGGTTAAAAAAGGAACTAGAGTGCTAACTCCAGATGCTTTTGAAAATTTAGTAAACACAACAGGTGCATTAGTGCTAGACGTTAGACATCAATCTGAATTTATGAAAGCTCATATACCGCGTTCTATATTTATTGGGATTGATGGTGGGTTTGCACCTTGGGTAGGTAGTTTGATAAAAGATGTACAACAAGCTATTGTGTTAGTTACTCCAGAAGGTAGAGAAGAAGAGACTATTACACGTTTATCTCGCGTTGGGTTTGACAATACACTAGGATACTTAAAAGGAGGTATTGAAGCATGGAAGGCGGCAGGAAAAGAAATTGACAGTATGCAATCTGTATCTGCTTCAGTTTTAAAATCAGCACTTGAAGATGATGCCATTGTTATAGATGTACGCAAAGATGGAGAGTTTGAAACAGCGCATATCCCAAATGCAGTCCATGCCTCATTGGAGCATATTAATAGACATTTAGATAAAATGCCAGCAGATAAACCTTTTTATATTCATTGTGCAGGCGGGTATCGCTCGGTAATTGCAGCTTCAATTTTAAAAAGTAGAGGTATCCATACAGGTATTGATGTAGCTGGCGGCTTTAAAGCAATTAAGGAAGAAGGTATTGATATAATATAGCCTTACATAAAAAAAAGGAGCTATATAAGCTCCTCAATATTAAACTAATTTGTCACTAACTATGATACTACGCTCTCTAGTGACTTTACCATTGTTAATGATGCTTGGATATTAGACATCTGGTCTGTGATTGTTTGCTTTACTTCTTGTGGGAAACGATTATTTTCTAATGTTTCTTTATATTCCTCCAAGCTAGCTTTTTCTCCTCTAATGCATTCTTCTAAAATGGACTCATCTGTGTTCTGGCTTAGCAAAGATTTTACGTCCATCCAAGACCTATGCAAATCCCCTTTTACAGTCCCAGTAGCCTGTGGAGCTTCATTAAGGTTTCTTATTTTTTTGTCAAGTTCTGTTGCAAATTGAGCTCTTTTAGAAGCTTGAATTTTTAAAAACTCTTTTAGCTGCTCGTTTTTCACTTCTTTCATTGCTTTTGTATATCCTTTCTCAGCATCATAATTTTTTTCTAGTAGCCCCTGAAGGTTGTTTACTAGGTTATCATGAATATTTTGATCTGCAATTTCTTTTGTTGTTTTCATAGTCTTCATTTTAAAGTTTTTGATTCATCATTAAAATAAGAACTATAATTGGTAATTTATCTTAGTGTTTTCTTAATTGATAAAGGTTTAACGTAGTGTGTTAAAGGATTTGAAAATGATGTTTTAAGATGTTAATTGCGTCCAAAATGCAATTTATAAGGTGATTACTTAAATACTATAGTAAGCCCTGTTACTTTTATTAACACTCCCTTGCCCTATATTTGGAGCTCTATTTTTTCTTTTGAAAAGATTAGATATTTGATTGTAATCTATAAAGTATTGCAAACGCAATGAAAATATATGATTCATATCTTGACTAAATAAGTTATCTAAGCTTCTAAAGAAATCATCGTCCACATTTGTGCCACTTTCAAATAATTGATTTCTGTATAGTGCTGTTAAAAAACTACCAGGACCTACTTGCCAGGTATAATTTAAATCTAGATTCCATGTGTTAAAATTAACGTTTGAATCATCTAATCCAAGCTCCTCATATGTATTAGGTTGTATCTCAAGGCTACCGTCTTCTTGTAAGAAATAAGGTCTTGAGTCGTACACAACTTTTGTCCAAAAATGTCTAAGAGATAAAGAAACACTATGGAATGGATTAAATGTATAGCTACCTGATAAGTTATTCTCTATGGTAGTAATATCTCGTTCACCAAAAACTATTTCACCCTCAATATTATTTGAAGAATTTGCAAAGCCTCTACTACCTTTATTATTGTTATAATTAAAATTATATCCAAACCTAAGTTTGTCACTAGCCAATATAGAAGGTCCAACTCCAAGAAAATAACCAAACAAGTCTCTTTCACTATCAAAGGCATGAAATGTACCCAAGTTAGCGTTTAACGATAATGTTTTATTTGAGTTTGTTTCAATCCAGCCATTAATGTTCCCTATGTTTTTAAACACAAAAAAGCGTTTGTTTTCAAAATCACGAGGTTCAAAAAAATCAAATTGTTTTCCGGGTTCAAAATTAATGTTACCGCCAAACCACATAAGCTTTTTAGTTTGTCCGTTGAGCCAAAACCCAAAATTTGTTCCTGTAAATGTACTGGGTTTAAATAAGCGCCTGTAGTTTACAAAAGTTCCTGTTGAGAAATTATTTAGTTTTTCGGTAGGTTCAAAAATGGTATATGAGGCATCTATTCCAAAATCATTCAGGTTATTCCTAAAGTTTAACCCTAAATCATTTATGTTATAGTTTTCATTAGAAAAACTATGATCAAAACTATATCTAAATTTGCCATGTGCTTTTCGTATAAAAAAGAATGAACTAAACCCAGTTTCTAAATTTTCTGTTCCAGGAAGATTTCGGTTACTCATTTTAACATCTGCTCGAATATTATAAGTATTCCTTTTATTAGAAACATCGGTAACAAGTGCAGTTACGTTGGCATCTCTAAAACCACTTCCCTCGCGGGTTACATTTGTATTTACTAAGCTAATAGAAGAATTGCCATTAAATAGTTGATCTACGACTGCAATATTATAATTGGTAAAAGGTTCTACGACTTCTCTTCTATTAGTAATTATAGTTTCTGTTAGGTTTGAATCTGGATTGGTAAACTCTTCTGTTTTTCGAACAGTTACTTCAGTTTTTTCAGTAATGGCATTAAAAATTCCTATTCCAAGCCCTTTTTTGGTTCTACCAGAAAGCTTAATAGCGTTGAGTACTTTTACTTCATTTGGGAATTCTCCAACAACTTCTTCATTTTCTTCTAGATTTAAATTGCGACTAGGCCTACTACCCACACGTCTTGAGAAAAATAAGTTTCCTTTATTAAATAAATCTACTCCTTCTTTAAAAAATTGACGTTGTTCTCCAAAAGTTTGTTCAAAAGGGCCAAGGTTAAGTGTTAGGTTATCAAAGGCTGCTTGACTAAAATCTGGAATAAGTGTGGCATCTAATGTAAAGTTTTCTGTGAGACCATATTTTACATCTAACCCAATCTTGTAAGTAGGGTTATCAAAGTTATCAAATACCGTAGTGGTAAATGGGTAAAGGTTAAGTCGCACCGGTGGGTCAATATTTTTAATTCCATTTAGTTCACCATGATAGAGTCCAATATTACCTTTTGTCCTGTCAATTGCATTCCATGTATATTGTGTATTGTCTATTCTAAAACGTCTATGAAATTGTAACCCCCACGTTTCTACATCTTTAGAAAAACGAAGCGTTCTATAAGGAAGTTTCATTTCTACAATCCATCCATCATCTACAATTTTCACGGCACTATCCCATACGGCACTCCACCCAAAATCCTCCCCATTCCCAGGAGTTGCAATTGCATCTGCTTGTGTTCCAGAGGCAAAAACAAAAAACTCTACATCGTTTTGTGCATCGTTATTCGGATTTAAGACCACAAGGAAAAAATCTGATTGCCCAAAGTTATCTCTACTTGTAATTTGTTTCTGAATATCTTCAGGTTTGTCTTTTAGATATGCTGAAACATATATAGCATCATCATCGTAACACATTTTTACTAATGTTTTTTGATGCTCTTTAAGAGTAACTCCCATTTCGGGTCTAAATTGAATAAAATCTGTAGCAATTTCTGCATCTTGCCAAGCGGCATCATCTAATACTCCATCAATTTTTGGTGCTTTTGTAACTCTGTCAATGGAAAGTGATTTTTTTTCTTGTGCTGAAATTTGCAATACAAAGACTATTGCAAGTAGGGTTAGCAGTTGATTTTTCATGGATAGGTTTTTGATTGATATTAAAAAGACCTGAGAAATTGTAAAATGTTACACCCTCAAAAGAATGATTAGTTCTAGTCTTTATGGCTTAATCACCTATAACTAGTGGGCTTTTGGCATTAGTTATAGGATGGTTTTTAAGCTAACTTATATTAATAACTAAATAATTTGTGATTTATTTCAAGAAAATAAAAAAGCATCTTATATTTGCATCCGCATTTAAGCAAATAGCTTGATGAGGCACTCAAGGAGAAATGGCAGAGTGGTCGAATGCGGCAGTCTTGAAAACTGTTGAGGGTCACACCTCCGGGGGTTCGAATCCCTCTTTCTCCGCTGATAAAGTTGTCATTAGACACTTTAAAAATCAAAACCCTTTAAACTCAATGTTTAGAGGGTTTTTTAGTTTTTGACGATGTATCAAAATCCACCTTAAACGTCAAAACAGAGTTACCCTTTTGGTTACCCTACAAAATCACCTCATCACAGGGTAACTAAAATCTTAGGGAATCATAGGGAATCCCTAGCTATACCTAGTATTTACTGGCAATTTTGTAACAAATTAAAAAGTAATACTATGATTAGAACTTATTTTTACCTGAAAACTGACAAGGAAAATAGTAATGGTGAATCCGCTATTTATGCTAAAATCAAGTTACAAGGAAAAACCTCCACCCTAAGTACTGGAAAATATATTGATAAAGACCGTTGGGAAGCTACCAACAAACTAAAAAACACCTTACGTGTTACGAGTGAAAAAAACACCCGAACCACTTTAAAACTAATAGAATCGAAGATTGAATCCATTTATTTGGAATTAGTGAAGTTAGATTCAAATGTTACCCTAAACGACATAAAGAATCAGTTAAAAGGTAAAAAGCCTAAACCTTATGAATTGGATGTTCTGGAGCTTTTCCAGAAGCATAACGATTATTTTAAGCGCAAATACGAAGCAGGTGAACGAACAAAAGCATCATTACAGAAGTATAATCGAGCAAAAGACCTATTGTCCAATTTCTTGTATGAGAAATATAGAAAAAAGCACTTTTGCATCACAGAGATAGACAACACCTTTATATATGAATTAGAACATTTTTTAAAGTACGAATCCACATTTAAAAGTATAGTAGGTATCAATCACAATTCAGTTGTAAAATATTTCCAATGCTTTAAAACGATGTGCCGTTTTGGTGTAAGACGTGACCTCATCAATAAAAACCCTTTTTTGGTGTACGATGAAAAGCTAGTGATTAAGGATGCGGTTTTCTTAACGCTTGCAGAGTTACAACGCATAGAAAAGAAAGTATTTGAAACAGAACGATTAAACCGTGTTAAAGACATATTTCTGTTTTCCTGTTATACCAGTTACGCACCTGTTGATGTGGAAAATTTAACCATAAAGAACCTTATTGAAGATAATGAAGGTACATTATGGATTAAGACCAATAGGGCTAAAACAGCTATAAAATCTAATGTACCTGTATTACCACCAGTACAACGGATTATAAAAAAATACGCACATCTGGAAGGTGGTAAACTACTACCCACCATAAGCAATCAAAAAATTAACGAGTACTTAAAAGAAATTGCTATTTTGTGCAAGATAGACAAGAAGCTCACCCATTATGTAGCAAGACACACTTTTGCCACTACGGTAACGCTAGGAAACGGTGTGTCCATTGAAAATGTTTCATCTATGATGGGGCATTCAAAAATTACAATGACACAGCACTACGCAAAGGTTCTGGATAGTAGCGTAAAAAAGGAAATGGGTGTTTTGAGTGCAAAACTCATATAGATTTTTATCTTTATCTATTAAAATCTTATTCGCATTCATGAAGGACTTAAGAAAATTATCAGAAATTGACGCAGTCATAGAAAAGGCTATTAAACTTGATATTAGCTTTAATGCTTCAATTCAAAATTTCACATATAATGACTATTGGGTAAATGAGATACAACGTTCATATTTTGATAAGAGAATTACAAAACTTGATAAAAAAATAGAAAAAGTAATTGACAAAAACGATAAAGGGCATATAGCATATTTGCAAGGTATTACTCAAAATATCAAGACCAAACTAGAAGAATTGTCCGAGCTAAAATTAGATGACCTAAAAGACATAGACTATCAAAAACAGGGTTGGGATGTGTACTTAAACTATCCCCATAACCCACCAGAAGACAGTAGTTTGGAATTATGGTTACCACAACCAGAAACAGGAAAGGATGACCGACACGCTTATGTTTTACAGATAGTAGGTAGTTTTTATGAATTAAGCTACGATGAGGTTTCCACGAAGACACAAGAGGAATTAAATTCTATTTTGGTCGAAAAACACGATTTACAAGATGATGAATTACAGTTAGTTTACTCTAAAGCCCATCTAATATATATCATACAACTACACGGCAAACTGTTAAAAGAGTTATTTCAAAAATTTCAGAGTATTCTGAACTTGATATTTAAGCTTTCAAAATATGAGAATGGAGACTTTAGTTTAGGTAGTAACGAGGTCAGAAAAAAGAAAGGTAAGTTATTTTTTAAAGGCAGAAAGTATCAACTAGCATACATTTTTAAGTTTTTGTACGATTATGACTATATAAGTGGTAGCGTTAATCAGAATAAAGCAGATACACCGATTAAAGAGTTTATCAATGAAAGTGAAACGTATTATTTTGAGAATGATGAGCCTGTAAAAATTGAGAAGTTCGGTAAAGAGTGGTCTAAGGTTGGAAAGCACGCTGAAAACCACGTTTACAAAGAAATTGAGTTTATTGAAGAACTAATGGTTAATCTCGAAAAGCGTATTGAACATCTTAAAAACACAGACTAGAATCTTAGGGAATGTTAGGGAATCCCTAGTGATACCTAACTAAAACCCGAAAATTTGCATCATAATATTTTAAAACCAATAATTATGATGCAAAACGAATCACAGATTTCTATTATTCCATTTGGAGAGCTAAGAAAGCTTTTCTTACCATTACACGACAAGTTATCACAACTTGAAACTAAACTGGATAAAACAAGCCCTAATCCAGTAAAAAAGTACTATCGTAACAAAGATTTGAAGTTACTGTTTGGTATTTCTCAAAATACCATTATAAAGTATAGAAATAATGGTTACATACCATTTACTACCATTGGTGATGTGTACCTATATCCTGTTAAGGAAATTGATAAGATTTTATCTGATAATCTAATTGGGTAAAATGTCGTTAAAGCTCTTTTTACCTCAATTATTACTAGAACGTTTTCACGATAGATTAGATGATATTAAGCCTATCAAAAACATTATTAAGTCTTGGGATGATGAACTAGTACCATTAGAATACAAAGTAGAAAAGTTCTACTTGTTGTTAGCCATACTATTTGACCCAAAAGGTAACGGTTACAATGAAAAAAATATAAACGGTTTTACATTTGTACCACTATCATCAGAACATTTAACTGATATTATAGGGAACGACTATGCAAGCTATCTTAGATATTTACAAAATCAAGGTTTTGTTTTAAGTGATAATAATTATTTAGCTAATAAATGTAGATATTATCATTTGTACAATTCATATATAGATTATAATAGTAATAGTGTATTCTATTGTTATATAGATGAGGTGAACAATACAAGTAAAAGTCCTATAAACATTAGTATTATAACTGATAATAAAAAGGGGAAAGAAAGTAATTGTGTTGAAGTAACTATTACACCAAATTCTAGTTTGTTTAAAAGCAAAAAGAAGAAGTATGATTTACAAACTGATAGGAAGAAAAAGTTAGCAAAGCATATCAAGACTGATATGTGGAAGCATTACACTAAAACAATGGTTCTGGATATAGAGCGAGCAGAAAAGTATTGCTATGATTATCTTAGACAATGTACCGAAGTACTTGAAAGGAAATATCGTAAAAAAGAGATTGACCGCAATACGCTCATTAAAGCAAAAGCAATACTTCAAAATAAATACCTAAACAGGATTTCGTCAGTAAATAATTTAAAGAATCCCAAAAAAGATAAGTCTTGGTTATACAGTAGAAAAGGTAAAAACAGAAGACTAAACACAAACTTGACGATGATGGCAAGCGACCTAAGACCGTTTATCGTTGGTTATGAGAAAATGTCCTATTTAGACCTTTCTAACTCACAGCCTGTGCTTTTTAACGTAACGCTTCAACAACTAAAAGAAAAAGCATCAGAAACGCTTAAAATGGAGATTGACAGATACTTTGACATTACAATCAATGGTAGATGGTATGAAGAACTATGTGATATTTTCAAATGTGATAGAGAAACAGCAAAAAAGAATTGGATGTTAATAGCGTACTCAAAAAATGATGAATGTCTGCGCCTTAAAAGTAAATTCAAAAGGAGTTTTCCGGAGATATATGCAGTCATAGAGCTACAAAAACAAGTTGATTACACAAAATTTTCAATTGGATTACAGAAAATCGAAAGTCAAATTTTTATCGATGTAATATGTAAACGACTAGTGGAAAGTGATATACTACCGTTGTCAATTCACGATGGTGTTTTAGTTGATAAGAACGACACAGAAAAAACCTACCAGATAATGACCGATGCTTTATCTGAATATATTGGTGCTGTTCCTGTTATAGATATCAATGGTTTAAAACGTTATCCAATGATTGCAGGTTAAGAAGTATAATTTTGAAAAATATTCTTGTTTCATTCTTTACATAGAGTGTGAATACCAAAAACACCACTATTGATACCAATACAGCCGTTTTAAGCTCATTTGCAGGTCGAGTTTACCCGTACGTAGAAAATCTATACAAATATTTTTTACCACTCTAAGGACATGCAAAAAGGCATTTGTAATTAACCTATGTAAGAGCGGTGATGCGGTTAGGCTTCAATCTAGCCTTTTACGTTTGGGTTCAAAGTGTTCTATGATGCTGTTATGGATTCGCCAGACGTTATTCTGTTTGGATAATAACGATGGTTGACCCTTGTATTTCTTTTTAAGAGTAGCTAATCTGTAACGTAGTGTACGTTCTGAAATTTGATAATATTCCATCACCTCAACACCAGTATAGTGAGTTTTTAATTTTCGCATAGTTGTATATCTTTATTATAAATATGCAGGTGCATAATAGAAGACAATTAAAAACCACTATTTTTAAAGTTTATTTGAGTTAGAATACCAGCAACCAAGAAAGGACATATACATGAAACTATACCAACAACTAGAAAACCAACTAAAGCAAGAAAATGAATTTATTACCGATGAAGGCGAACTTAAAAAATGGGTAGTCATAAATAAAGCTCAAAACTTTGATGAAAAGCTTATTTCTTTACTACTAGAAGATGCAGAGATAAAAGAAACATTTTTCCTAAGTTTAAAAGATGTACTCGTTTTTAACCAGAATAAGTTTGTTCAGTTTCTAGAACAGAAAAATTATCTCAACGATAGCTACACTAAGTACCGTAACAAAGTAGGTTTAAACATTGATGGTAAGTTTTTGAAACAACGTAATGAGGTTTCACTAGTATGGCCCTTTAAAGATTGCGTTCTGGAAGGTGGTCAAAGTCGTGAGGAAGATAAACGAGAAGAAATTTTCTTTAACGAAATACTAGCACAGGACGAAATAACACAGCTATTAGAGCCAAAAGTATTAACTAACGCAAAAACTTTTGACAAAGATGGTGAACACAATTTTACAGGGTTTACCAGAAATGCAGAGATTAACAAAAAACGAGGTTTACCAGAAGATACCATTACAGATAACTTGATTATCAAAGGAAACAACTTATTAGCGTTGCACTCACTTAAAAAAGAGTTTGCAGGTAAAGTAAAACTTATCTACATCGACCCACCTTATAATACAGAAAATGATAGTTTTACTTATAACGATAGTTTCAACCACTCCACTTGGTTAACGTTTATGAAAAATAGGCTCGAAATTGCTAAACGATTATTGAAAAAAGATGGTGTGATTTTTATTAGTTGTGATGATAATGAATATACTTATTTGAAATCTGTTTGTGATGAAGTATTTGGAATTGAACGATTTGAAAATATTTTTCACGTTAAAGTACGACACGAAAATAGAATTCTAAGAAAAGATATAAGGTATCAAAAAGTTATTGAGCAGTTATTATCGTATGGTATGCCAAATTATAAACCAAATAGAATTTTCGTAGAAGATAATTCAGAAAGGCATTACAGATTTACTGTAAAAATTAATGAAAATGCAAAACCTAAAATTGTAAAAATTGGGAAATATGACGTTGAAATTTATAATGTCAATGAGTATGAATTGCTTAATGAGGACAATGGTGATTTGAAAGAGTATAATATTCGTGGCTCTCTAATTACTCAAAAAGGTTCAGCATCGGAGTATTACGAATTAAATCTAAGAGAAAGAAAAGAAGAAGATGGTTTAGGAGCGTTATATAGAGTTATTGGTATGGGGACGAGAGGTGATGGACTTGGTTACAGATACATTCGTCAACCCTTTGATACTTCTGGAAGTAACGGGTTTTATTATCAAGGCAAACCAATTTCACTAAAAGAGGATGTAGGAAATCCATACCCTAATTACTACGATTTTGAGAAGGAATTTAACTTAGTAGCCAGTGAAGGTGGTGTTACTTTCAAAAACGGAAAAAAACCTGAATTATTTTTAAAAAAGATTATGGAAATAGGTAACATATATCCAGAAGATATTCTGTTAGATTTCCATATTGGTAGTGGTAGCTCAATGGCTACTGCTCATAAGCTTGGTTTTCAATACATCGGTTGTGAACAAATGACAAGTCAAATAGATTTATCATTAGAAAGATTACAAAATGTGATTAATGGCGACACCACAGGTATTTCTAAAGAGGAAGATGTGAATTGGAAAGGTGGAGGTTCGTTTAAATATCTCGAACTTAGAAGATATAATCAAATCTTCGTTGACCAAATTAAAGATTCTAATGACACCAAAGAGCTATTGACTATCTGGGAGCAAATGAAAGCAAAATCTTTCCTTAATTACAACGTAGATATTAAGAAGCAGGATACACATATTGAGGATTTTAAGAAGCTAGACCTCGAACAACAAAAAAAGCATCTGGTTCGCATATTAGACAAAAATCAATTGTATGTAAATCTATCATCACTTAATGATAAAGAGATGAATTGTACGGATGAGGATAAGAAAGTAACGCAAGATTTTTACAAAATAAACAAGGCTTAAGAATGGCGTACTTATATAAAATATTTGATAACCCTTTTGCACGCAAAGCATTAGAACAGGTTGCTTTACCTAGTTTTATTTCAGATAATTTAAAATTTGATGTTAGACCTTATCAAGTCGAAGCGTTTAAACGTTACATCTATTTAGATAAGGAAGACTTTGACGAAAAACCAGATAAGCCGTATCACCTAATGTACAATATGGCAACAGGAAGCGGTAAAACTTTGGTAATGGCAGGTTTAATGCTTTACTTATATGAAAAAGGATATCGCAATTTTCTGTTTTTTGTAAATAGTAACAATATTATCCAGAAAACGAAGGAGAACTTTTTAAATCCATTTGCATCTAAGTACTTGTTCAAGGATAAAATTGTGGTTGATGGTAAAGAGGTACTAGTTAAGGAAGTAGATAATTTTGATGAAGCAGATGAGGTTAACATCAATATCAAATTTGTTTCCATACAAATGCTTACATCTGGACTATTGCTTAACGTGAGAGAAAATGGTTTAAGTTTTGAAGACTTTGAAGACCGTAAATTGGTGCTACTAGGTGATGAAGCACACCATAATAACGCTGATGTTTGGGGTGATTTGGTAGAGAAAATCCATAAGCTAAATTTTGAGAATATACTTTTAGAGTTTACAGCTACATTAGATTATGACAGTCAAGCCATAGCAGAAAAGTATCAGGATAAAGTAATATACAAATATGACCTTGCACAATTTAGGTTAGATAAATATTCTAAAGAGATTAATCTTATTAGGTCGATGTACGATGAGCAGGAACGCATTATTCAAGCGTTAATACTCAATTTATATAGACAAGAACTAGCTACATCAAGAGGTGTGAATCTAAAGCCTGTTATCCTTTTTAAAGCAAAACGTACCATTGCAGAATCAAAGGAAAATAAAGCGAAGTTTCATAAGTTGATAGAAGATTTTTCATCCAAAATGGTTGAAAATATAAGAGATACTTCAACTGTTGAGGTAGTGCAAAATGCGTTCACATTTTTTGCTGAAAATAATCTTACAGATACAGAAATTGCTAACCGTATCAAGTCTAATTTCAAAGAAGAAAACTGTTTAAGTGCTAATAATGATGCAGAAGCAGAACAAAATCAGATAAGATTAAATACCCTAGAGGATATTAATAATCCAATTCGTGCCGTTTTTGCAGTCCAGAAGTTGAACGAAGGTTGGGATGTACTTAACTTGTTTGACATCGTAAGATTATACGAAGGTCAAAACACAGGAGGTACAAATACAAGAGTTGGTAAAACAACACTTTCAGAAGCTCAACTTATCGGTAGAGGTGCGAGATACTATCCGTTCAAACTTGAAGAAGGACACGAAAAATATAAACGAAAATTTGATGATGACCTTACAAATGATTTTAAGGTACTCGAAGAACTATACTACCACACCAAAGACGAAAGCCGATATATTTCAGAGATAAAAAAGGCATTACAGGAATCTGGTGCAATGGAAAATGATGAAAATTCGGTACAACTTCAACTAACGTTAAAACCAGAGTTTAAAGAAACAGATTTTTATAAGACAGGTAAGGTTATCTACAATAAAAGACTAGAAAAGAGCTACGATAATATAAAGTCCTTCGCAGATTTAGGAGTTTCAAAACGTAATATACCGTTTACCTTATCATCTGGTATTGGAAGCAAGAGTGATGCTTTCGCAAAAGAGGAAAAGGAAATAAAGAAAGATAAGATTACAGCTAAAGACATAAAAGTTTCGGAGATACCAAAGCATATCATAAAATATGCTTTAACACAGAATCCATTTTACTACTTTGACAGTTTAGAACGATTTTTCCCAAATGTAAAATCTATGTCAAATTTTATAGATAGTAAGGAATATTTGGGAAGTTTGGAGATTGTGGTTTCTGGAATACAAAGCAGATTAGACAACATTACAAATGAAGATTATCTTTCGGCTATCCAGAAGTTATTACAAACCATTGAGATTGAGATAAAGTCTAATCTTACGGAGTATGAAGGTTCAGAATACATTAACGACTACGTTCACAAGGTTTTTAAGGATAAAGAAATTAGGACTTATAAAGATAATCCCCGAGCCGATGGTCAATTTGATGTAGTAAGTGAGCCTAGTTGGTATGTGTATAATGCAAACTACGGCACAAGTGAAGAAAAAGAATTTGTGAAGATGTTTGCTAGACGTTTTGAGCATCTGGAAAAACAGTTTAAGGACATTTACCTAATACGTAATGAAAGAGAAATCAAAATTATTGATAAACAAGGTCGAGCGTTTGAGCCAGACTTTGTGCTGTTCTGTAAACAAAAAACAGGTGAAGAACTGACCTATCAAATTTTTATTGAACCAAAAGGGAAACACCTTAAAGCTCACGACAAATGGAAGGAAGACTTTTTACAAAAGATAAGAGAAAGTAAAACCACCATCACCCTAAATTCTGACAAATACTTAATTACTGGTGTACCATTTTATAACAACGAGAGCGAAAACGAATTTAAAAAGACGTTGGAAGAAACGTTGGATATAGATTCGTAACCCAACATCATATAATGTAGAGTATAAAAGTTTCACTATTATTAGAAGTGAAACTTTTTATTTTATACTAAGTATTGATTACCAGTTACTTATGTGTTTTTTAATGTTCGCTACTATTATTTAGTTTCACTTTTGATTAAAATCATATAAAAGTGAAACAAATATTTATTATCTTTGAATAGTAAATTTTTAGAGATATGAGTATTAAAGGTTCTGTTACAACAAGTGATTATTTGAATTTTGATTCTACGCTTAATAAAGCGTTGAAACTTATTAAGAATGACAAAAATTACAAATTAGGATTTCTGGTAGTACTTGGGATAAATTCTGGATTACGTATATCTGACATCCTATCGTTGAAGTTTAGTGATTTGGAAGGTGATTCAATTACCTTACTAGAGAAAAAGACTAATAAAAAACGTATTATCAGAATTAACGATAATATCAAAGATGCGTTTGAGCTTTTAAAGACCAGAACAGAAAACCACGAAGGATATATTTTTACTTCAAACCAAAATACCGTTTACAGCAGACAATATGTAAACCGTAAACTCAAAGATTACTTTGGTACTAAAAAACTTTCAGTATCATCACACTCGCTAAGAAAGACTTTTGGTCGTCAAGTTTACCTAAACAACAATGAGACTGACAAAGCATTACTTTACTTGTCTGACTTATTTAACCATTCTTCACCTGCCATTACAAAGAGGTACTTAGGTATCAGACAAGAAGAACTAGACGATATTTATATGAGTCTTTAAATCCAAAGCTGTGAACTGAACACGGTTTATTATATCCAGTTCAAGGCTTTGGCTTCCATTTTATCCTATTCCCTACCCACGTAATAATTAGCTTGCTCTTCCGCTAGAAACAACTCATGTAGCCTATTCTCACGTTCTAACAATAACAGTTCTGCTCTCAAAGAATCGTAACTATAATCAGCATTTTCTTCATATTGAATTCTGATGTAATTAATTAATAATTCTCTAGTTAAAGGTGTTATACCTAAATCCATTAACTCTAAATTTTCATTCATAATATTAAATTTTATTAGTTATTATGATACAAAGGTTTCGTTTTTATCTAGGTATAGATAGGGATTCCCTAGCATTCCCTAAAACTTTGGGAGTATTGGATTTAAAATGTAACTTGCGGAGTATAATAGTGAATCTAGGTAAAGTTACCCTATAGGTTACCCTGTAAAACTGAACCTTTGTAAAGTACCGTAAACAATACGTTTAAAGATATAGGGGAAGAACCTCTTTCTCCGCAAAAAACCCTATAAGCTTAATGTTTATAGGGTTTTGTTTTTTTAGTTGACAGAATAGTTGACAATTCAACTGTTTTTAACTACTTAAATTGCTTGTTTTATTAAGCTCATAATGTATTCTATATTTTTGGTGTCTTTAACTGAAACCTCATAATCACCATTCCCCCAATGACCAGTTTTTGACACATCACGCATTAATCCTTTAGGATCGTCTAAAAGACCTTTAGATAAATTAATGAAGATTTTTAAACCTTTTTTAAGTGTAACTATATCAGCAATATTTTTACCTTTTTTAAATGCTATGTAATGTTTTTTTGGATCAATTTCTATATCGTCAGCAAGGGACAAAATACTATCTTTAAATTGTTCATATAGCTCTCTTGTACTATCAGGGTATGGATCTAAATGGAAATCTTCTGTATATACTTTTATTTCTTTTGTAACTGATTCTAATTGTGAATTTGAAGATGTAATAGGTTTTATACTTTCCGCAGATTTACTTTTCTTAACAGGATTAATACTTATTAAGTTGTTTTCGTATTTTTTTACTTCCCATAATTCAATAGCAATATCTTTAAAGTTAGTGGCAGTTTTTTGATTTTCAGTAAAACTTGATGAAACAAAAATTACTCTTGTTTGACTCCAATCTAAATCTGTACGCTTTAGGGTTGATTTTAAAGTTTCATTATATTCAACTATAAAATCTGCTTTATTTTCAAGCATTAAACTTAAATAGGTAAAACCTTGATCTACAACACTAATGTTTTTACTTCTCTTATATTCAATAATTATAAAAGCTTTAGATTGTGGATCATAAGCTAATGTATCTATTCTTTTATTTTTTATAGTAAATTCCGATTTAACTAAAACTAAACTTAATAACTCTTTTAAATTCTGTTCAAAAACATTTTGAATATCACGTTCAAGTCTAAAAGGGGTTTCCTTTATATGCTTAATAGCATTATTTTTATCTAAACTATATATATTCATTATGTTTTTTGTTTTTCTATAATTTCAAATAATTTGTGCTTTTCACTAAATCCTCTAATTTTACTGCAATACTGTTTTAAATTATCGATTTGGTCAAGTTCTTTTTTTCGTTCAATACCTAAATTTAAGAATTTATTTAATGTGTCTATACCAATAAATTTTCTACTTAAGAGATTTGCAGCTATACCAGTTGTGCTACTACCTGTAAATGGGTCTAATATCAAAGCATCTGGTTTTGTAGATGCTAATATTATTCTTGTTAGTACTGATAAGGGTTTTTGGGTAGGATGTTTTCCAAATTTTTTCTCCCAAGGTGCTATTGCAGGTAAAGTCCAAACATCCTTCATTTGCTTGCCATCGTTAATTTCTTTCATTAAATTATAATTGAAATAATGAGCTTTTTTTTCTTGTTTTCTTGCCCATATTATGACTTCTGTAGAATGTGTAAAATAGCGACAAGCTAAATGAGGAGGTGGATTTGTTTTTTGCCAAGTAACGGCATTTAATATTTTAAAATCTAAATCAGTTAGAATTTCGGCAATATTGAATATATTATGAAATGAACCACTAATCCACAGAGAAGCATCATTTTTCATTACATTTCTTACTTCACTTAACCATTTACGGTTAAAATTGCGCATAATTCTTTTTGTTGTGGTTCTATCCCATTTTCCTTTATCAACTTTCACAATTTTACCACTTTGAATTGTATCACCTCCATTTGATAAAAAATAAGGTGGGTCTGCAAAAACCAAATCAAATTGCTTGTCTAATTTTGGAATAACTTTACGACAATCACCTTTTATAAGTTTGAAATTTTCATCTTTTGATATATGATAGTATTGATTCATTAATATTAAAATCCTTTAGGTTTCATTACAGCATCTAACTCACGCCATTTTTTACCTTTACTGAAATTAGCTGCAATACTTGGAGATAAGTTTTCAATTAAAACTTGGTGCATCCCTAATCTTTTAACACGCTTTTTAAGTATAGCAAATTGTTTGTTTTCTTCTGCTATCATACCAGCATATAAAACTGTTAACCATTGTTCTATGATAATTTGATGTTGTTCTTGATATGTAATAACAATTTTATTAATTTGATTTATAACATTAGCATCAATGCTTTTTGTTGTTAAATTATATATCGTAACAAAATCATCATAAACTTTGTTGCCTATATAATGAGCAGATAATGTTTTTAAATCTGTAAAATAATCTATATCAAAAGGTGCTTTTCTACTTCCATTTTCTTCAACTACATATACACACCAATCATCAAATTTACCTGCATCAAAAACTACTTTCCTATTGTTTTTTAAACCTTTTATTAATCTTGCCATAAATTAAATATTTTGAATTGTTGAATGAAACATACCTCTACCTTGACCAGACCAATAAGTAATATCCTGCTCAATTAAAAACCACCTAATAGTTTTTAGTAATATTTCATAAGAATGACCATTTAGAACTGGTAAATTTTGAATGTACTGAATAGCAATATTATAAGTTTCACAATTATATATACTATTAATAGAATTAAGTAGAGAAGTCCATTCTGCTTGATTTAATAACTGTTTTTTTATTGTTAAATCATTTAAAATATAATTATGATCTGGTGGTCTATCATTACCATTATTCCATAAATGTGTATTTTCAATATATATAACAAAATCACACCCTTTATTTAGCCTTCCTGGTCTTTCTAAATAAATTCTATTACCATTTGCTAATGTTTCAACGAAATACCTGTATTTAGAACCTGAAGCCTCTTGAATCCAATTATTTAATAAAAAGTTACGAATGTCACTTTTGTTATTGAATTGTTCTATGTTATTTAAAATTATTGAAATTGAGTTGTCAGGTCTTATTGCCATTTTAAGCGCATTGTATTTTAAATTTTGATTAACATTAAATCTATATATATTCTAATTTCATTGACAATAATTTTTTTTCCATAACACCAAATTTAGTTTTAAAGTAATCTGTTTTTTCTCCATTAATAAGTTCAATATAGGATGCTTTTTGTATTGAACTCACTGATAAATCTTCGAGTGTTTTAGAACTTGTTAAATCTACTAATGATATGTCCAATAAAGACCAAGATAATGGTTCAGTAAATTGAATCTTTTGAGTTAAAATATCACAGAAGCCATTTTGTTTATTACTTTGTACTGGAATGGCGACATTATTAAAACTACCAACATTCTTACTGTTTGATAGTAACCTATTAGATTTAAATTGAACACCATCTATATTAGGTGTGTCTATAATCCACTGTAAAACCATTTGAGGAATAATATATTCAGGCTTAAAAACATCTTGCTTCTTACTAACATTATAAGAACAAGCAGCTAATAAAGGCCAGAAGCTCAAAAATTTTACAACAATATTTTCATTAACAATTTTGTCTTCTGAAATATACCTTTCTCTTATTTCTCGGGTGGAAGTGTTTAGAAAAAGTAAATTAAAATTCTTTTCTTTAAAATTAAACCTTGAAATATGAATATCATTAAAATTAGGTCTATTCATTTCCTCCCAAGCAGTGTATATAGAATCGGCTATATATAAACAAGGAAGACCTGGTATACTATATCTTTGTGTTGCAACTTTTTCTCTAATTTGAAAAGGAATATGAAATATATCTTTTCTGCTCAAATTATTATTGTTAGCATTTCTAATTCGATAAAAATCACCTTCAATATATCCAACCTCTAAAAATGAATTTTGATTTAAAAGCGTAAGACATTTAGAAATTTTTGAATAAGATTCACTTGTCTTCCCTTTAAAATATAATGTAACAGACTCTTTAATTAAATCTATTTCTTTTTCGATAAGAGGTAACTTAGAAGTAATTAATTTAGAGATATTACCTTTACATAGTTTAATTAATTTCAAATAGTCAGAATATAACTTATCGAGGTGATTTAAAAAATCATTATCCCCTCTATATGTAGGTAAGTTTAATATTTCTGAATTAAGTAAATCAACATTCTTCATATTAATTTTGAGTTTCTATAATTGTAATGATTTCTTTAAAAATTATGTAATCTTCAGGAAAATCTTTTTCAATTATTTCATTAGTAAAAACACTTAATGAGTGAATGTTAGAATGAGTTATAGCCCTAACAACCCAATCAAATTGTTTGTCTGAAACATACTCATCATTTTGAATCTTGCGTCCAATAGAGACTAATAGACCTCTAAAACCTTTATTAATAGTACCTTCTATTATTCCTACTTGTTTTAAATATTGAGCAATTTTAAAATAAGCTTGAGGCGTAATAGATTCTAATTTATCTCTAAATAAGGGTTCGTTATTGCCCTCAATAAAATTCCTTAATGCTTTTATTGGTTGAGTTGTATTTAAAATTATACTTGAATAGTTAGCATAGATATGTTCTCTAATATCCGACTCCTCTTTCAAAATTAGTACTAATGAATCTAAATCAATGTTGAGACTATCTATAGTGTTAAATTCATCAGGGTAGTCTAATTTTCCCATATCTGTATATGCTTCAACATAAGGTGTTGCAATTTCTAAATTTTGTGAAACTACTTGTAAGCTTATAGTTGAATTTTGGCTTTCCCATTCAAGATATTTGTCATACCTATTTAGTAATGGCACACTCTTATTTAAAAGGTCTAATTTATCTGCCATAACTATTAAGATTTGTAAAGTTTAGACAGAATATCATTTCTGATAATTAATGCTTCAGAATTTGAGTAATTATATTCTTTACTTAACAAGAAAAAAACAGAGTCAGAAATAGCCCAATTAGTTATACTACTTAATAAATTATCATCTAATCCTTTATTTTCCGCATCAATATATATAGGTGATGATGTATTAATTATTATTAATAATTCTGATGAAGCTTTTGAAAAATTATATATCCAAGGTGTATTATTCTCGTTAAGTTCTTTAAAAACAGGTGATACAATAGTAAACCATCTACCATCATTTAAGGTAAATGCATCTTCAGGTTTGTTTTTGTCTTCAATATGAGATTTGAGTTTCTCTGAAGCTTTTTTACTTGCTCTTTTATGTTTTTGAATTTTCTTAATGGTTTCAGCTGATTTCTCTTTATTGCTTTTCTTGTAATTTTGAGAAGCTTCCATTATTTTATTTATATGGGATTCAAGCAGTTTTTGAACTTGTGTCCATTCATCACTTGAATGATCGAACCCAACTTTATGAAAAGCAGGTGAACACATACTTAACTCTATTTCACCATACGTTCTTGAAACTTCGGCGTGAGGGTTTTTAGACATTAAACCACCTAATCTGATTGGGAGTTGATGAAAACGTTCAATTATTTGATTGTTTTTATAAAGATGCAAGCCCCAATTACCGCTTGGACTACTTACTTCCATTAAAGCTAACCAGCCTTTAATCTTTTCTTTTTCACCAGAATCAGTATTAGTTACATAAAGTTCAAGTTCGTCTAAATCTACTTTAGAATCTTCAATAATACCAACTTCTTTTCTTACACATTGTAATACTTCATCCCTGTTTTTGTCAATTATTTTGATTTCAATATTTTCAATACCTAATTCAGGCTTGAACACCTCTTGTAATGAATCTCTTACTGAAATCCCTATCAATGAATTATAGGTAAGATCTTCAATTCTTATTGAAGTACCGCTCTCGTAATTAGATAATGGCGAATCACTTGTTGGTTCTGAAGAAGACCCGTTAATATTGTTTCTATAATTTGAAACTTCATCATCTAACTTTCTTGTGTCTAATATTATTTTATGCTCAATATTATCTTCTTCAATGGATTTAGTTCTAAAAGTAATTTTCCATCCAAGTGTTAAGCAGGCTACTTTCATACCCATACCAAACATCCCTTTTCTAATTCTTAAATTAGGTCTTAATTCATCATTTGCAACAGATAACTTAATAGCATTTTTTAAATCATTTACTGTCATACCAACACCATTATCAGTAATATCAATAAATCCTTTACCTATAGTAATTGATATTTCAGTTTTAATCTTGTCAGTTCTACGCCAATCTAATGAGTTTGCAACTAATTCAGCTAAAGCTCTATTAGGATCCATACCTAATGCGCCTAACCCTTTTGGAGTCCAGAATTTGTCACCTGTAGTAAGGTCTATTTTAAAATTACTCATTGATTAATAAACTTTTTAAGATTCCATTTTTTAGCATTTCTAAATTCAATAAATATTCGGCTTTATCAAAATATTCTCTTAATGGTAAAATAGCACTTAACCAACCAGCACCATCCGTAATCCAAACAAAATAAATATTTTGGTTATTCCAATATTGATTCATATTTACATATTCTGTAGCAGTCGATTTTAATTTAGAGCCACCACCATTATAGAAATTTACTTCAAAGAAATAGAGATTTCCATTTTTATTGATAACATAGTCTAATCTTCTTGATGACTTGTCTAAAGTAATATCAATATTCCAAGCATTTTTTATTGCTTTTGCATTAGCTTCTTTTAGGTAAGATAAATTAAGTTCGTCGCATACTTCTTTTATGTAGACTTCAACAGCATCCTCCATTTGATGACCACCTCTGTTTTTTCTGCCATTACTATCTAAACCAACTTCTACCCCTGTGGCATAGTCAACTAAATTTTTAACCTTTTTATCCTTAACTAAATCACCTAAACCACAACCCACAAAGAAAGAAGCAATGTTTTCAGCTTCTAACTTATTAGGCACTTTTATAGATAAATCAAAATGATCGTATTCAAATGTTTTAAGGTCTGTTAAGATATTAATCTTTTGTTCTGCCTTATTTTTAAATCTGATAGCTAATAAAAGTGGTATAATATTAACTACCTTAGGATATTGTAATATTAAGTTGGTTAGTTCTTCTTCAATATTTTCCTTACCAATGAGTACGTTAAGTATGTTTAATTCTACTTCGTAAGGTTTAATATTATTATGAACCTTTTCCCATTTAACAAAATAATCCCATTGTGTTATTCCTTTTAATTTTAAGGTTGAGATTATGTAATCAAATAATTCATTATCAGAGCTAAAGTTTAATAATGTCGTTAGTTTTTTCATTAAAAAAGGTTGGTAATTAGTAGTTCGGTAAGATTTCCTCTTTTGTTTCCTTTAGAGTTAATACTCCTTCTTGCATTTACTCTAAAAATATTAAACTGTTCATATAAATCATCAAAGAAATTATCATCTGGATTTATATTTTTCATATCTGAATTACTTAATATCCATTGGTGACCTAAATCATTTAATTTTTCGCAAAATTCCTTTAACCTTATTTGTTGAGCATCATCAAATACATCTTTTGCATAAGAATTAAAACTTGATGTTTCGCTTAATGGTTTGTATGGTGGGTCAAAATAGAATAAGGTATTAGCATCCGCATATTCTAAAGTATTGGTGTAATCACCATTTAATATGATAGTTCTTTGTAAAATTTCTGAAACAGCTCTCAAATTCTCTTCATTACATATATTAGGTAAAGATTTTGATCTACCAATAGGAACATTGTATTGGTTTTTGCTGTTTACTCTATACAGCCCATTAAAACAAGTTTTGTTTAAAAAGATAAATAAAGCACTTTGGACTGTTCGGGTTGATTTACGAGTATTGAAAAGAGAACGCTTTTCATAATAATATTCTTTTGACTTTTCCTTATCATTAAAAATAGCGTGATATTCAGTTTTATACTTTGATAGAATATTAATTAAATCCTCTAAATCCTTTTTGATTGAAATATAGCAATCTGTTAAATCAGTATTTATATCGTTAATTACTGCCTTTTCAATATTTGGAAATTTATCCATCATCCAGAAAAAAACAGCTCCGCTACCAACAAAAGGCTCTATAAATGTGAATGGTCTATTATTTAAGTTTTCAGGTAAGTTATTCTTTATTTCATCTATAAGCTGTGTTTTACCACCTGCCCATTTAAGAAAGGGTTTTGCAGTCATTTATCTTTATTTTTTTACAATATACAAACTAAAGTATTTCTGAATCAATATTATTATCTAAAATAGCCTGCAAACGAGATGGTATTTTGTACTCTGTAAGTACTTCACCTGTTAGATTATTTATCCAATCGGAGCTTTCAATTCTAAATTCCCATTCATTGTAACTTGATAATAGTTTTGCAGGTGTGAACTTTGGTTTTATATGTTTGGGTGCATCAAAACCAAATCTATCAAAGATACGTTTACCTTTCATTGCCGTTAATATGGTATCTAAGGCTTTTAAGTATATATAAGCTGTATCGGTTTGTTTAGCTTTACTCTTAATGTCTGCTTCTGTAAAAATTTTACTCCCGTATTTAATAATCTCTATTAATCCAGATTCTAAATTTGTGATTGGTCTAATATCTTGACACCAATGAGCAGTATATCCTTTTTTACTTCTTTGCAACCATTCTTTTTTAATCACCTCAGCCATCCATTTATCTTTAACTATAATATGAAAGTGAGGATTATATGTTTTGGTTTTTGGATTGAAATTACTTTCTAAAGATTTAATGCCTATTAACTTTAATCCTGTACCTCTTTGATACCTTTTGCGGTGCTTCTCAGTAATCTTCTGGAAAGTTTTAAGCATAGCCCTTATGTATGCTTTTAATTGGTGAGCTTTACACGCTTTAACAGTCAAAGTAAGAAAGTAAGGTTCTTTCCACTTTTTTAGAATAGGATAGTACCTGTTAATCATATCTGCTTTGCGATTGGCACAGCAGAGTGTGCAAAATCTGTTCTTACAATATTTACTATATAACCTACCATCAGCTGTAAAAATATTTTGTTGGCAGTAATAGGTATTCCAATATGATTTTTCTAATTCGGGTTCTCCATTTTCTTGTGCTATTGAGATGAGATTTAGCATCATAATTTGAGTTATTGTCTTACGCTTTGCTCTTCCCTTTAAAGCCTCTTTTTTGCTGAGGTCTGAGCCATTTCCATTGACAATTATATTGTTTTGTCCTGTTTTGTTTGTCCTGTTATCTGCTAATGTATCAAGTGTTGTTTACATCCAACCAATTTAAGGGGCAAGCAGAAGCAGCACCCAAAAGGTTATTTGAACAAAAGTTTAAAGCGGTGTATGATGTATTTGCCAAAATAAAAAGTAAGGACAAATCTCTACTTCCAAGATTATTACAGAGCATAGAGAGTCATTTAATGATTAACGTCATAGCAAAGCGTGTTTCAGAAGAATATCCATTAGCACCTATATACACTATTCACGATAGTATATCTACTACTGAAGAATTTGTAGATGCAGTTGAACAGATTATGATGGAAGAGTTAACCAAAGCTATTGGTCACCCACCAACAATAAAACAAGAGGTATGGTGTAAAAGCAATATGGTAAAGCATCTTGAAAACTTAAAGGAGAAATCAAAGGTTGTAGCATAAATAATCCAAGATAACCCGAGACAACTAAAGTAGGTTGTATTGAGTTCGTATATCAAAAAACAAATGAGTATAGAAGATTTAAGATTGAGAGCAAACGGTGAATATGAAATCAAAATATTTCAAATTGATACTACGCATAGAGATATTAAAGGCTTAACTAATCATCAAATAGTCAATACCCTTGTAAAAAACCACAAAACAAGAATAGATGAAACAGAATCTATAAATGTAGAATTATTACCCAAGGTAATAGATGGTGTGCACTATTACGCGTACGTATATAACGAAAAAGAAAAAAAAGCGCATTGGGATAGTTTTTTACCTACGACATTATCAGAAAACCTTGACTTCACAGTTCTAAAAATATCATTTGTGTTGTTTGCTTGTATAGATAATAAAATATTTGCTGTTATTGGCGGAGGTGGTACAATGGTTATAAAGGCATTTCAAAATCATCGTTTTGGGTTGGAGTTTTATGAATATCTAACAACTCTTGATGAGGAAATTGTCTCACTTACAACAAGAGGTATTTCTGGAACATTAACTCAAAGTAATAGAATTTTTAAAGAAGGCCAACGATTAAGTGATGTTCTAAATTTTGTAAATATTCCGACGAGCATTAATTTAATTTTAAAAGATGCTATTAGAGATACATATTTTGATTTTATAGATTTTGGTGATAAAAATGTACAGTTAGAAATTGCTTCATATTTTCACATAAAACATAGAATCTCATTTGGAGAATTGCATTTACTATTTAAGAGAATTAATGAAATTATAGATACCCAAACAAGAAGACCATTAACATCATTTGTGGAAATTAAAGAAAGAGGTTTAACAGATAATGAATTTGTAAAAATCTTAATGATTGAGCTTCGTGATGATATGTTAAATAGATTTTCTCAAACAAGAGGGCAAAACCCTAAAAAAGCCGATATAGATTTTGTTCATCCATCTAAAATAAAGCAGTTCTATGAGTGCGATAGGTTTGAGATAAAGATGAAAGGGCAACGCAAAGACTTTTTAGAAGTTAAGGATAGAAATAAAATTTATGAGGATGGTCTAAAATATATTTTTAATCAACTTGATTTAAATGCAAGTCAATTGGATTTTAACAAACTAATGTGGGGATTAAAAGTTGAAGGATTTAAAGGAAATCAAAAAAAGAAATATGTATGGGCAAACTTTTGGCATTATGTAACCTGTGAACTACAGTATGAAAACAAGCCTATATTTCACATAGATTCTAAATGGTATTTTGTAAAAGATGATTTTACAGACTCTATGAATAAATTATGCAGTCAAATGATTAATAGACATCATTCTCAAAGAAATATTTTATTTAACTCTTGGATTTCAAGTAGTGAAGATGCCTATAATTCTCTTTACAGAAATGAGCCTAATTATTGGGTTTTTGATAAAGCGTTAGGTCAGAATATTGAGCTATGCGATATTATGTATGAAAGTGATGATACAATTTATCTTATTCATATTAAAACAGGTTTTGATGCTAAAATTCGTGATTTATGTAACCAAATAGTTATTTCGGCCAATAGGTTTATGATTTCTCGCAATTCTGGAGATAATGCATTTGTCAATGATGTAATAGATAGCTATAATAGAAGAGCTGATAATGTTGGTTATGAGATAGTAGATAAGGATTCATTTATTCAAAAATTTGCTACAGGAGGTAAAGAAATAGTATTTGTAATGGCATTTAAGTCAGATACACAACGTGTTCCTGTCATTAGAAATAATGTCGAAAAGTTAGAATCTAATATTGCTAAATTCTCTTTAATTCAATGTATCAGGGAAATGAGCACTTTTAATTATCCTATTGAAATAATAGAAATAAGTAATTCTTAATATGCATATGGTTCTAAAAAACTTAATAAGGAGAAAGCAAAGGTTGTCGCTTAAATAAAATAATTGCACAACCATTGCATCATTAAATTTTTATCTTTGTAATTGTGAAATTTGTAACAATCATATTATCATTAATTATACTATTGCTTTCAGCAAAGCCTTGTTCTGATGGGCAAAATATAGAAGACCAGCAGCATCAAGACGAGATAAGTACAAATCATAATCATCAAGAAGATAGCGACGATTCTTGTCCTGTAACTTGTATTTGTAATTGTTGCGGTATGACAATTACTTACGAACCCATCAAGACATTTGATTTAAAACTTAATATTGAAATCTCGACGGAGTTAATTTCTACATATCAACCTATTTACGGGTTTAATTTCCTTTCCAATATTTGGCATCCGCCACAAGTAATCAGCTAAAACAAATCGATTTTAAATCAATTATTTAGTTAATTACAAATACAATTCAATGAATAAATACCTATTGAGCATAAAGCTCATATTAATACTTTGCCTATCGTTACAGGCACAAACATCAGACATACAAATAAAAGTCCTAACAGAAGCTGAAAACGAGCCTTTATTGGGCGCAACAGTTTATTTTGAAGCATTAGAAAAAGGAGCAGTAACCGATTTTGATGGTATTGCAACTTTTACAGAAATACCAGATGGTCAGCATCAAATAATAATTTCCTTTTTAGGCTTTGAAGCATTAGAGACAACAATTCAAATTCCAAGTAATACAGCGTTAGTCTTTAAATTAAAAGAAGGTGGTAATCAATTAGATGCTGTAGTACTGCAATCTTCAAGAAGTACGAGAACCGTTAGAAAAATACCGACACGTATAGAGTTTATAGGTGCAGAGGAATTAGGAGAAAAAGCAATAATGAATCCTACTAATATTTCTATGGTGCTTCGAGAAAGCACAGGAATACAAATGCAACAAACATCATTAAGTAGTGGGAGTACCAATATTCGTATTCAAGGTTTAGATGGTAGGTACACACAGCTTTTAAGAGATGGATTTCCATTATATGGTGGTTTCTCAAGTGGGTTAAGTATTTTACAAATACCACCTTTAGACTTACAACAATTTGAAATTATTAAAGGAAGTTCGTCAACACTTTATGGTGGAGGTGCTATTGCAGGATTAGTAAATATGGTATCTAAAACACCAGATGAAGAACCTGCATTAGATATTATGCTAACTCAAACCCAAGCGTTAGGAAGTACTGCCAATGTATTTTATAGCAAACGAAATGAAAAATTCGGTGTATCACTTTATGGTTCTGGTCATTACCAAAAAGCATACGACCCAGAAGATGATGGCTTTAGTAACCTACCAAAAACAACATCAATTTCATTCAATCCAAAATTATTTTATTATCCATCAGATAAAACAACACTTTGGTTTGGATTAAACGGAACGTACGATGATAGAATTGGTGGAGATATTACCAAAATTGAAAGTGGTGAAGAAGGTATTCATCAATATACAGAAGAAAACAATTCAAAACGATTAAGCAGTCAATTGGTATATCAAACACAATTAGATTCCGTTAGTTCAGTAGAGTTTAAAAATAGTGTCTCTTTTTTCGATAGGAATTTAACCGTTCCGGATTTCAATTTTGATGGCAAACAAACAAATACGTTTACTGAAATCACATATAATACAGCATCAGAAAAAACGGATTGGATAGTTGGAGCTAATCTTTATACCTCAAATTTCGATGAAAATGATAACGCACCACTACAGAGAGACCAAAAAGATGTAACCTTTGGCGCATTTGCAAATAATATTTATGATTTATCAGATAATTGGATATTAGAAACAGGATTAAGAGCAGATTATAATACGGATTTCGGTTTCTTTCCACTTCCAAGAATTTCATTACTTTATAAAAACAATAGTGGATTTTCAAGTAGAATTGGTGGAGGTTTAGGGTATAAGATTCCTGATATTTTTACAGAAGAAGCAGAGTATATTAATTTTGAAAATGTCCTCGCCATAGATAAATCAACAATAGATGCAGAACGTTCTTATGGTGTTAATTTCGATGTAAACTATCAAACACGATTATCTGATGAGATTGGTTTTTCTATAAACCAATTATTCTATGTGACTGCAATAAATGATGGTCTACTTTTAAATTCTGTAGATAACGGTTTATTTCAGTTTGAAAATGCACCAGATGAAATCTTTAGCAAAGGAGCAGAAACCAATATTAAATTTACTTACAAAGACTTTAGATGGTTTTTAAACTATGCGCTTATTGATACCAAACTAAATTATTTACCTGGTAATCCACAGAAGCCATTAACCGCAAAACACAACGCAGGTAGTGTATTAATGTACGAATCTGAAAAATGGCGAATTGGTTACGAAACCTTTTATACAGGAAAACAGTTTTTATCTAATGGAACCGAAACTACAGACTTTGTAACTATGGGTTTATTGGTTATGCGTAACTTTAAATTAGGAAGTGTATTTGTAAATTTCGAAAACTTTACAGATAGAAGACAAAGCAGATTTTCACCTTTGGTTTTACCACCACACGACAATCCTGTTTTTCCAGAGATTTATGCACCTACAGATGGTTTTATATTTAGTGTAGGACTTATTATTAAACCATTTGGAAACGAAGACCACGATTAAATATGGAAACAATAGAACAAGTATTTGAGTCAAAAAATATTCGTGTTACAGCAATGCGTATGTTAATTTATAAGTTTCTTGCAGAAAAAGAGATAGCGGTAACATTAAGTGATATTGAAAATGCTTTTGAAAAAGCAGATAGAACTACCTTGTACAGAACTATTAAAACCTTTGAAGAAAAGGATATTGTGCATCAAATTGACGATGGTACAGGGATTACAAAATATGCTTTATGCGAAAAGGGATGTAATTGTGATATAAAAACCGATTTGCACTTACATTTCCATTGTAACAATTGCAATGAAACCGTATGCTTAACAGAACATAAAATACCGCAGATTAAAGTACCTGATGGTTTTGTGTCAGAGAATGTAAATTTGGTGGTAAAAGGTATTTGCGATAAGTGTAGTGGCTAATTATTGCACTTCCATTGCACTTGCTATTAAAGTACATTTATCCAAAATTAGAGGATATGAAGTTTAATACTAAAATACCTAAAAATCTAAAACAGGCGTATAACGAAGAATTAAAAAAACACAGTTCCTGTTTAGAAAATAAACAATTTGGTGATGCTTGGTATCATTTAGAACGCAGTCATATCATAGGTCAATCTTACCCAATAGAACATACCTATTCACATTGGTTAATGCTAAAATTTGGATTTAGACAAAAAGATACGAAAGAAGTAATAGGTCAAATAATTAGATTGCTTTTGGGTGGCTGGAAATCATTTATAAATCACGTTCCACTTGGTAATACAGGTGGAGCAAACGTGCCACCATTAAAACGTATGCCTATTCCAAATGACATTGAAATATTATTAGAAATTAAATGAAAAAAAAGAAAGTCAATTTAAGAGATTTAAAACCAAATTCAGAAGAACAACATTCTCACGATGATGGTCACGACCACGGAGATGGAAGTGCATTCAAAACATACATTCCTGCTATCATAAGTTTTGTAATGTTAATTGTAGGTATCGCTGTAGATTATTTTGATGCGATTCCTCAATTTGAAGGATGGATTCGAGTAGTTTGGTACACTTTGGCATATATTCCAGTTGGATTTCCAGTAATCAAAGAAGGATGGAAAAGTCTTATAAAAGGCGATGTTTTTACCGAGTTCTTTTTAATGTCTATTGCTACTATTGGTGCATTTGTAATTGGTGAATATCCCGAAGGTGTTGCAGTAATGCTATTTTATGCAGTAGGTGAATTATTTCAAAATGCAGCAGTAAACAGAGCAAAAGGAAATATTAAAGCCTTGTTAGATGTTAGACCAAAAGAAGCTAATGTGTTTCGTAATGATGACTATATAAGTGTGTCGCCCGAAGATGTGAATATAGGAGAGAAGATTCAAATAAGAGTAGGTGAAAAAATACCGTTAGATGGGGTTTTATTATCCGAAAAAGCAGCTCTAAACACCGCAGCTCTAACAGGCGAAAGCAAACCAACTTCCATCTTAACAGGAGAAAAAGTGTATGCAGGCACAATCAATTTAGAAAGTGTTATTGAGGTTGAGGTAACCAATAAGTTTGAAGATAGTTCTATTGCGAGAATATTAGACTTGGTTCAAAATGCGACAGCACGCAAATCTAAAACTGAGTTATTTATTAGACAGTTTGCTCGTATCTACACACCAATTGTAGTGTTTTTAGCTATTGGTGTTACTTTTATACCTTACTTTTTTGTAGATGATTATGTCTTTAGAGATTGGTTATACAGAGCATTAATTTTCTTGGTAATATCTTGTCCTTGTGCGTTAGTGATTTCAATTCCATTAGGATATTTCGGTGGATTGGGAGCAGCTTCAAAAAATGGAATCTTATTTAAAGGTGCTTCATTTTTAGATGCAATGACCAAGATAAATACTTTGGTAATGGACAAAACAGGAACCGTAACTAAAGGTGTTTTTAAAATCAAAGAAGTAAAAGCAATTGATTGGAAAGAAACCGAATTTATGCAATATTTAATGGCGATGGAAGAACAATCCACGCATCCAATTGCTAAAGCAATTTTAGAGTATAAATCAGAAGGAGAAGATTTTGAAGCTCAAGACGTTTCTGAAATTGCAGGTAAAGGATTAAAAGGAATTGTAAATAGTAAAACAGTTTTAGTAGGTAATAAAGCATTAATGATTGCGAATAATATTAATGTTCCATCTGAAACGGAATCTATTGTAGAATCGATAGTATTAGTTGCAATCGATAATCAATTTGCAGGTTATATAGTCATAGCAGATGAATTAAAGGAAGATGCAAAAGAAACTATTACATCATTACACAAAGTAGGTATCAAAAATATTATGATGCTTTCCGGTGATAAAGATTCCATCACGCAACAAGTCGCTAAAGAGTTGAATATCGAAAATGCTAAAGGTGGTTTACTTCCAGAAGATAAATTAAACGAAGTTGAAATTTTAAAGAAAAATCCTGAAAACAAAATAGCCTTTATAGGTGATGGTATAAACGACGCACCTGTTTTAGCAGCAAGTAACGTTGGTATTGCAATGGGTGGTTTAGGTAGTGATGTAGCTATTGAAACAGCAGATGTCATTATTCAAACAGACCAACCATCAAAAGTAGTGAGGGCTATTAGGATTAGTCGTTCTACACGTAAAATTGTTTGGCAGAATATCATTTTAGCATTTGGTGTTAAAGTTATTGTCTTGATTTTAGGAGCAGGTGGTTTAGCCACAATGTGGGAAGCTGTTTTTGCAGATGTAGGAGTAGCATTATTAGCAATTTTAAATGCAGTTCGATTACAACGAATGAGTTGGGATTAAGCAGATTAGTCAATTAAACTTCTGTTAAACAAAATCAATAGTTGTTAAAATTTCGTAACTTCGCAAACAGTATGAAGCAATTTTTCCATAAAATAATGTCTTTAGCAATGGCTTTTGTAGTGTTATTCTCTACAATGTCATTTACTGTGAATATGCATTATTGCGGAGAAACTTTAGTCGAAACTGCTATTTTTCAGAAGGCCAAAGGGTGCGGAATGGAAATGGAAAAGCCTTCAACCGAAGGATGTTCTATTACCAAGAAAAATTGTTGTGATGATGAACAATTATCAATTGAAGGTCAAGACGAATTACAATTGCAAGTTGATAAAATTACGATTGATCAACAACTATTTATAACTTCTTTTGTTTACACTTATAGTAACCTTTTTGAAGGGTTAAACACAAAAGTATCTTCATACGAAGCATACAAACCACCACTCGTCGTCAGGCAACTCTATAAGATTGACGAGACCTATTTAATTTGATTTTTAAACTATAGACTCTTTTATCCTATGACTGCAATGTTGTAAGGATAATTTGCTGTATTCGGTGTTTACCAAACATCAATGTCTAATTGTTTAATTATCAAAGCTCATGCTAAATAAAAGCATAAAATATTTAATAGAAAATAAGCTCGTTGCAGTTCTGCTACTCGTCCTTTTTGTAGGTTGGGGAACAGTCAACGCACCATTTAACTGGGACACAGGATTTTTACCAAGCAATCCTGTTGCTGTAGATGCCATACCAGATATAGGTGAAAACCAACAAATCGTATTCACCAAATGGGATGGTCGCTCACCGCAAGATATAGAAGACCAAATCACCTATCCTCTTACCACTTCCCTATTGGGAATTCCAGGAGTTAAAACCATTCGTAGTTCCTCTATGTTCGGCTTTTCAAGTATCTATATCATTTTTGAAGAAGACATAGAATTTTACTGGAGTCGAAGTCGTATTCTCGAAAAACTTAATTCATTACCAAGTGGCTTATTACCAGAAGGTGTTAATCCTGCGTTGGGTCCAGATGCTACAGGATTAGGTCAAATATTTTGGTATACGCTTGAAGGTCGTGATGAAAACGGAAATGTAACTGGTGGTTGGGATTTACACGAGTTACGCAGTATTCAAGATTACTATGTAAAGTATGCGCTATCGTCTGCAAGTGGTGTATCTGAAGTCGCTTCTATTGGTGGTTATGTTCAGGAATACCAAGTGGATGTGAATCCAGAATTAATGCGTCAATATAATATTGGATTGCATCACGTCGTAAAAGCGGTAAAGGAAAGCAACAAAGACATTGGTGCACAGACTTTGGAAATTAACCAAGCCGAATATTTAGTTCGTGGTTTGGGTTATGTAAAATCCATTTCCGACATCGAAAATGCAGTAGTCACTTCCGAAGATTATACAGCAATCAAAATCAAAGATATTGGAAAAGTCTCTTTAGGTCCTGCAACACGACGCGGTCTATTGGATAAAGAAGGTGCCGAAGTTGTTGGTGCTGTTGTGGTGGCTCGCTATGGTGCAAACCCAATGGAAGTCATTAATAACGTAAAGGAAAAAATTAATGAATTAAGTGCTGGATTACCTTCAAAAGTTTTGGCAGATGGAAGAACATCACAAGTTACCATAGTGCCTTTTTATGACAGAACAGAATTGATACAAGAAACTTTAGGTACACTCAATGAAGCCTTAACTCTTGAAATATTGATTACCATTTTGGTTATAATCATTATGGTGTTTAATCTTCGAGCTTCTGTCTTGATTTCAGGATTATTACCAGTTGCAGTTTTAATGGTATTTATTGCAATGAAACTCTTTGGTGTAGATGCCAACATTGTCGCATTATCTGGGATTGCAATTGCTATTGGTACAATGGTCGATGTTGGTGTCATACTATCAGAAAATATTATTCGGCATTTAGACGAGAATCGTTCCCACGAAAGTGGGAATCTCATCCCAATTAACACAGTAGTCTATAACGCAACAGCTGAAGTATCTGGCGCAATCGTAACCGCAGTTATGACAACTATTATCAGTTTCATTCCTGTATTTACAATGATTGGAGCGGAAGGAAAACTATTCAGACCATTAGCCTTCACAAAGACTTTTGCACTAACAGCCTCTATAATAGTAGCGTTATTTTTAATTCCGCCGTTTGCTGCATTTTTATTCAGAAAGAAAAACATTAAAAGCACTTTTAAATATGTTTTAAATGGTGTTTTAATAGCATTGGGAATCGTAGCCATAGTCTATGGGTATTGGTTAGGGTTGATATTAATAGCGTTTGGAATTACAGCACTTCTCAATCTTCAAAATAAGATAACAGACAAGCAAACTAATCTTATCAATATTATTATTTCGGTATCAGCTATTGTGTTCTTGTTAGCCGAATACTGGAGACCATTAGGCGTTGATAAAACCATTTTTTGGAATCTCATTTTTGTTAGTATTATTTGCTTTGGTTTATTGGGTGTTTTCTCATTATTTATAAAATATTACACACGTATTTTAAGGTGGTGTTTAGATAATAAACTATTGTTTTTATCTGTTCCGACTGCTATTGTCATCGCAGGATTTTTTATAATGAAGAATACAGGCAAAGAGTTTATGCCATCTTTAAATGAAGGCTCATTTCTACTAATGCCAACCTCGATGCCTCATTCTGGCGTAGAAGAAAACAAACGTGTTTTACAGCAATTAGATATGGCAGTAGCCAGTATTCCAGAGATTGAAACCGTAGTTGGTAAAGCAGGTAGAACAGAATCAGCTTTAGACCCAGCACCACTATCAATGTATGAAAACATCATTCAGTACAAACCAGAATATATGCTAAATGAAAATGGTCAACGCCAACGCTACAAAGTCAATGATGATGGTGAATATGTGTTAAAAAACGGAATGTCATTGCGAGCGGAACAGAGTGAAGCGTGGCAATCTCTTAAAGCAAAAGAACAACTCATTCCAGACGATGATGGCGAGTTCTACCGTAATTGGCGACCAGAAATACAGTCACCAGACGATATTTGGAATGAAATCGTAAGAGTTACAAAGTTACCAGGTGTTACTTCAGCACCCAAACTACAACCTATTGAAACCCGATTAGTGATGCTTCAAACAGGAATGCGAGCACCAATGGGAATTAAAGTAAAAGGTCAAGACCTAAAACAAATTGAAGCGTTTGGTGTGAAATTGGAAAACATCATCAAAGAAGCTAAAGGGGTTAAAAAGGAAGCTGTTTTTGCAGACCGTATCGTAGGGAAACCCTATTTGTTAATTGATATTGATAGAGAAAAAATTGCACGTTATGGTATTTCAATACAAGATGTACAAGATGTACTTAAAGTTGCAGTTGGCGGAATGGTATTAACCCAAACCGTTGAGGGTAGAGAACGCTATGGTGTGCGTGTACGATACCCAAGAGAATTAAGAGCAAACCCAACCGATTTACAACAGATTTATGTGCCTGTTGAAAAAGGTAGTCCTGTGCCATTAAGCGAATTGGCAACTATAAGATACGAACAAGGTCCGCAAGTAATTAAAAGTGAAGATACCTTTTTGGTAGGTTATGTCTTGTTTGATAAATTAGATGGCTTTGCAGAAGTAAGCGTTGTTGAAAATGCACAAGCATTGATTCAAGAAAAGATAGATTCTGGTGAGTTAATTGTACCAAAAGGAATCAACTATGCATTCACAGGAACTTACGAAAATCAATTAAGAGCAGAAAAAACCTTGTCGGTTGTTGTACCGTTAGCATTGGCAATCATTTTCTTAATTCTGTATTTCCAATTCCGTTCGGTTGGTACGTCCTTAATGGTATTCACAGGTATCGCAGTAGCGTTTGCAGGTGGTTTTATAATGATTTGGCTCTATGGTCAAGGTTGGTTTTTAAACTTCAATGTCTTTGGTGAAAACCTACGCGATTTATTCCAAATGCACCCAATCAATTTAAGTGTTGCAGTTTGGGTGGGCTTTATTGCTCTTTTCGGAATTGCAACGGATGATGGTGTAGTTATGGCAACGTATTTAACGCAAACTTTCGATAGAAACATACCAGATAATAAAAAGGAAGTAAGAGCATCTGTTGTAGAAGCAGGAGAAAAACGTATCAGACCTTGTTTAATGACTACTGCTACTACCATTTTGGCATTATTACCAGTATTAACCTCTACAGGACGAGGAAGCGATATTATGATTCCTATGGCAATACCAAGTTTTGGCGGAATGCTCATTGCCTTAATCACTTTGTTTGTTGTACCAGTATTGTACAGCTGGAAAGCCGAATTTCAACTTAAAAGAACATCAAAATGAAAAATATAATTCTAATAATCAGCATTTTGTTTGTTTCCGCTTTCGCGAAAGCACAAGAGCTTCAATCCTACATTCAAGAAGCAGAATCAAACAATCCAGAAATTCAAAAGTTTAAGTTGCAATATAAAAGAGCTTCAGAAAAAGTAAATGAAGTGAATACCATTCCGAATACCGAATTTGGAGTTGGTTATTTTGTGAGTGAGCCAGAAACACGAACAGGTGCACAACGCTTTAAAGTATATGCTAAACAAATGTTACCGTGGTTTGGGACTATTACTTCGAGAGAAAATTACGTGAGTTCATTGGCAGATGCTAAATACGAAGACATTGTCATCGCAAAGCGAAAACTAATGGCTTCGGTATCACAATCCTATTATAATCTATACGCTAACAAAGCAAAGCAAGAGGTTTTAACTGAAAACATCAAACTATTAGAAACTTATGAAACGTTGGCATTAACTTCTGTAGAGGTTGGTAAAGCATCCGCAGTAGATGTGTTGCGATTGCAAATGCGTCAGAACGAAATGCAACAAGTAAAAGATGTATTGCAACAACAGTTTTTAGCAGAACAAACTAACTTCAATAATCTATTGAATAGAGATAATGATGTTACCGTGAATGTGGTAGATAGTTTAGTTATTCCATCAGATGATTTTGAAGTTAATACTGAAAGTTTAGCATTACATCCTGAATTATTGAAATATGATAAACTATACCAATCCATAGAGCAATCAGAATTATTGAATCAAAAAGAAAGCAGTCCAATGATTGGTTTTGGATTAGATTATATCAATGTTGCTGAAAGACCAAATATGGATTTCAGCGATAACGGAAAGGATATTGTAATGCCAATGGTTTCGGTATCTATCCCAATTTTCAATAAGAAATATAAATCCCAAACCAAACAAAATGATTTGCAACAGCAGGAAATTACTGCTCAAAAACAGGAACGTTTAAATTCATTGGAAACTCTTTTAGACAAAGCGAATAACGAACGCATTTCTGCAAGAATAAGTTATGCTACCCAAACCAAAAACCTACAGCAAGCCAAAGATGCAGAAGACATTTTAATCAAAAGCTATGAAACAGGAACGATTGATTTTAATGATGTTTTGGATATTCAAGAGTTGCAGCTAAAGTTTCAAATGAACCAAATAGAATCTGTGAAGACCTACTATGTGCAAAGTACAATCATTAATTATTTAATTCAGTAAAACAATGACACACACATATCACATACACGGAATGACCTGCAACGGTTGTCGCAGTCACGTTGAGGAAACGCTCTCTAAAGTAGGAGGTGTTTCAAAAGCAACAGTCGATTTAGATAAGGCAGAAGTTACCATAGAAATGGAATCACACATACCTATAGAAACATTTCAAGAAGCCTTAAAAAAAGATAGTGATAGATACACTATCCATAATCAAGGTGAACATCATCATCATCATACCAAAGGTAAAAAGGAAAAGCAACAAAAAGGGAAAGGCACAGGCACATTTTATTGTCCTATGCATTGCGAAGGCGATAAAACTTATGATAAACCAGGCGATTGTCCTGTTTGCGGAATGGATTTGGTGGAAGAACAAAATCTATCAGCAACTTCAAAGGAACAATGGACGTGTCCTATGCATCCAGAAATTGTCAAAGACGAAGCAGGTTCGTGTCCTATTTGTGGGATGGATTTAGTGCCAATGGAAGCAGATAGTTCAGCAGAAGAAAAAACGTATAAAAAGCTATTAAAGAAATTTTGGATTGCCACAGCATTTACCTTGCCCATTTTCTTAATGGCTATGAGCGAAATGCTCAATAACAATCCGTTGTACGATATAATGGAACAGAAATATTGGAACTGGATTCAGTTTGTTTTATCCATTCCAGTTGTCTTTTACGCTACGTGGATGTTCTTTGAGCGTGCTTATAGAAGCATAAAAACGTGGAATCTCAATATGTTTACACTTATTGGAATCGGTGCAGGTGTGGCTTGGTTATTTAGTGTATTTGGGATGTTGTTTCCAGATGTATTTCCTGAACAATTTAAAACTGAATCAGGCGCAGTTCACGTCTATTTTGAAGCAGCAACAGTTATTCTAACGTTAGTGCTTTTAGGTCAGTTGTTAGAAGCTCGTGCCCATAGTAAAACCAATTCGGCAGTAAAAGAACTGTTGAAATTAGCACCTAATAAGGCCATAAAAATAGTAGATGGTGAAGAAGTTGAAGTCAGTATTGACGAGATAGAACTTAATGATATTCTAAAAGTGAAACCAGGTGATAAAATTCCTGTGGATGGTGTGATAACTGAAGGCGAAACAACTATTGACGAATCTATGATTACAGGAGAACCTATTCCTGTAAACAAAACTCAAGAAGATAAAGTAAGTAGCGGAACAATAAATGGCAATCAATCCTTTTTAATGAAAGCTGAAAAGGTAGGTAGTGACACTTTATTATCACAAATCATTCATATGGTGAATGATGCAAGTAGAAGTCGTGCACCTATTCAAAATTTAGCGGATAGAGTTTCGGGTTACTTCGTGCCAGTTGTAGTAATCATTTCGATAATCACATTTATAGTATGGTCTATTTGGGGACCAGAACCAGTTTATGTGTATGCGTTTGTGAATGCAATTGCAGTACTAATCATTGCGTGTCCTTGTGCTTTAGGTTTAGCAACACCAATGTCTGTAATGGTTGGTGTGGGTAAAGGTGCTCAAAATGGTGTATTGATTAAAAATGCTGAAGCTCTTGAAAAAATGGATAAGGTAAATACGCTTATCGTTGACAAGACAGGAACAATTACCGAAGGAAAACCAACAGTTGAAACCGTTGGAGCTTTTAATGATGCTTTAAGCGAAAAAGAAGTGTTACAATACATCGTGTCATTAAATACAAATAGCGAACATCCTTTGGCAGAAGCGACAGTTAAATATGGCAAAGAACACAACGCAGAAATTTTAAAGTCCGAAGATTTTAGTGCAGTCACAGGAAAAGGTGTTGAAGCGACCATAAAAGATAAAAAAGTAGCATTAGGTAATCCTAAAATGATGGAATATGTGAAAGCAGAAATTGCTTCTAAAATGAAAGACGAAGCGAAATCTTACCAAAAACAAGGCAAAACAGTTTCTTATTTGTCAATAGATGGAACCGTCGTTGGATATGTAGTTATAGGCGATAAGATAAAAGAAACAAGTGCTAAAGCCATTAAAGCACTTCAAGATAAAGGGATTGATGTAATAATGCTTACAGGCGATAATCACGATACCGCACAAGCAGTAGCATCAGAACTAAATCTTGCAGATTTTAAAGCCAGTATGTTACCAGAAGACAAACTCAAAGAAGTAGAGAAATTACAAGAAAACGGAAAAGTAGTTGCTATGGCAGGTGATGGTATTAACGATGCACCAGCATTGGCTAAAAGCGATGTTGGTATTGCTATGGGAACAGGAACAGACGTAGCAATTGAAAGCGCAATGATAACACTCGTAAAAGGCGATTTAAACGGAATTGTAAAAGCAAGAAATTTAAGCGATTCTGTAATGAGAAACATTAAGCAAAACCTATTTTTCGCGCTTATCTATAACACATTAGGTGTGCCTATTGCAGCAGGTGTGTTGTTCCCATTCTTCGGAATATTACTCTCGCCAATGATAGCGGCTTTAGCTATGAGTTTTAGTTCGGTTTCGGTTATTGGTAACGCACTACGATTAAGAACGATTAAAGTATAACTATAAATCAAATGATTATGGAAAATCCAAAAGAACACTCAAACAAAGGAAACTACAAAACCTTCTTTATAATGCTGGCTTGCTCATTTGTAGCAATGTACATCACAATGTATTTAAACACCTATTCCATAGACCACGTATGGTTTAGTCTAACACGTTTCTATATGACGTGTTTAGGAATTTCAACAATGGCAGTTATAATGTGGTTTTTTATGCGAAAAATGTATAATGATAAAAAGAAGAATATTGCCATACTTGCAGGTAGTTTTATTCTGTTTGTTGGTGCATTAGGATTGGTAAGAACACAAGCACCCATTATTGGTGATGTCCTTTGGATGAAAGCAATGATACCACATCATTCTATCGCTATTTTAACAAGTGAAAGAGCAGATATTCAAGACCCAGAAGTTAAGAAATTAGCAGAAGACATCATAAAAGCACAGCGTAAAGAAATAGAAGAAATGAAAGCAATGATAAAAAGATTAGAAAATGAAAAATAATAAAATTGTCATATACATAGGCTTACTCGTAGTAGGTGTGTTATTGGGGTGGTTGCTTTTTGGTGGCTCATCAAATAAAGAAACAGACCATAATCACAATGCGGTTGCAGAAACCAATCAAATGTGGACGTGTTCTATGCATCCACAGATTATGAAACCAGAACCAGGTGATTGTCCTATTTGTGGTATGGATTTAATTCCTGCGGAAAGCGGAAGCGATGGCTTAATGGCAGACCAGTTCAAACTAACAGAAAATGCGATGGCATTAGCCAATATTCAAACAACCGTTGTGGGTAAAGGCAATGCAGAAGGCAATACCATAAAACTATCTGGTAAAATTGCTGAAAACGAAGAAGCCAATGCAGTACAAGTAAGTTATTTCGCTGGAAGAATTGAGCGTTTGAATGTGAGTTTTACAGGCGAAGAAGTTCGTAAAGGTCAATTATTGGCAACCATTTATTCGCCAGAACTCTATGCAGCACAACAAGAATTAATTACAGCAGCATCTTTAAAAGAATCACAACCTGCTTTATACAAAGCAGTCCGTAATAAACTGAAATTATGGAAGCTCTCTGAATATCAAATCAATCAGATTGAAGAAACTGGAAAAGTGAAAGAAAACTTTCCTGTTTATGCAACCTTTTCGGGTACTGTTACAGAAAAATTGGTAGAGCAAGGCGATTACATTAAACAAGGTCAACCCTTATTAAAAATTGCCAATCTAAACACAGTTTGGGGAAATTTTGATGTGTATGAAAATCAGATTGACCGCTTTAAAAAAGGACAGGAAGTGATGATAACAACCAATGCTTATCCTAATAAAGAGTTTAAAGGTAAAGTAGATTTCATTGACCCAGTTTTAAACACGAAAACAAGAACAGTAACCTTGCGTGTGGTTCTAAACAACAAGGATGATGTATTTAAACCAGGAATGTTTGTAACCGCAAATATTGAAGGCAGTACAGCTAAAAATGACGAAGTATTAACAATTCCTACATCTTCTGTGTTATGGACAGGTGAACGTTCTGTGGTGTACCTTAAAACAAATCCAGACCAACCTATTTTTGAAATGCGTGAAATTAAATTAGGCAATCAAATTGGTAATGAATATGAAGTTGTAGAAGGTTTATTTGTTGGAAATGAAATAGTGACTAACGGAACATTTACAGTTGATGCAGCTGCACAATTACAAGGCAAAAAATCTATGATGAATAAAGATGGTGGTAAAGTAATGACTGGACACGAAGGACATTTAGGTATGGATAACAATGCATCCAACAAACAAACTGACCACACCAATATGAATGAGCGTTTGGAAGTATCAGAGAAATTTCAACAACAGTTAAATAGTGTTTACAATGAATATATCAATTTAAAAGATGCTTTAGTAAAAGAAGATTCAAAAAGTACTTCAACAAGCGCATCAACTTTACTAAACAATTTAACCAAAGTAAATATGAAATTGTTGTCAGATAATAAGGCGCATAACCATTGGATGTCATTAGAAAAGGAAATAAAATCTTCAGCGACCTCAATTTCTGAAACGTCAGATATAAAACTTCAAAGAAACCATTTCAAGCATTTGTCATCACATCTAATCAATGCTGTTCAACTATTTGGTGTAAATGAAAAAGTCTATTTAGAATTTTGTCCAATGGCAGATAACAACAATGGTGCGTTTTGGTTAAGCAAAGAAGAAAAAGTAATCAATCCATACTTTGGCGAAGCAATGCTAACCTGTGGTGAAGTAAAACAAATAATAGAATAATAAATCAAGTAATAACAATTAAATTTTAAACAATGAAGAAAGTAATTTTAAGTGTAGCTGTAATAGCAGCATTAGGTTTCACAAGTTGTAAAAACGAAACCAAAAAAGAAACAGAAACCACAACTACTGAAATGTCAAAAGATATGGCAATGACAGACCTGTCTTTTGGTGTAAGAGGAAATTGCGGAATGTGTAAAAACACTATCGAAAAAGCAGCTAACGGTGTTGAAGGTGTTGCAAGTGCTAATTGGGATGTCGATAAAAAGAAGATTGATGTATCTTTTGATGATACAAAAACCGATGCAATGGCAATCCATAAAGCAATCGCAGCTTCAGGTTATGATACCGAAAAAGTAGCAGGTGATGAAGAAGCATATGATGGTTTACCAGGTTGTTGTAAATACGACCACGAAATGATGATGAATCAATCAGGTGAAACAAAAAGTGATGACCATTCAAATCACGACCATTAAGCAATAATGAAAGAGTCTTTTTCGGAAGGCTCTTTTTTATTCCCCACAACCCAAAATCCAGTTTTTTCGTACCTCAAAATCCTCTGTCTTTTGTGTTGTTCCGCTCACCTAACAAGTTTAGCGTTTTTTTGTCTTTAAGGTAATAGCATATTACAGCTTTGGTTTTCATAAAATCAAACCAAACTGCAATAAGCTATTCTGTTATTATTATATCATAAAACCCTAAACTCACCCAAGCTATGTTACATAATACAAGTTATAGTAGCAAAAATCCTTTCAAGGGTTTGCTAACGCAGTATTCTTATATTTTCGTAGCTATAACTGGTATTATGTAAAATATCCGCTTATCCCACGCTCAAATTGGAACTTCAAAGAAAATGACGTTATCTCATTCAACTGCACAAAATCATCGTTAAGTCCAAGTATTCCTTACCTCAAATCTTTGTTTGCTTCATTTCGTTAACTTTCATTTTAGAACAACTTAACAAGTAATAAAGTATGATAACAAAGACAATACAAATTCAAGAAATTACAGTAGATGAATTGGCGGATAAAGTAGCAGACAAGCTATTAGATAAGATAAAACACTATTTAGATGATTTGCACACTAATGAAAGTGATGTATATCTAACAAGACAAGAAACAGCAGATTTTTTAAAAATTAATATTACTACACTTTGGCATTGGACAAACAAGGGTAAAATAAAAAGCTATGGTATAGGCAATAGAAGATATTACAACAAGCAAGAAATAATTGCATTACTAAAGAAGAATGAGTTGAGGTAATAAAATAAAAAAGAAAGCAAATATAGGTAGCTTCCATCAGCCAACGCTCAATACTGTAAAGGTCAAGCCCTACGGGTTTTGAATAAAACTTTTTTTAAGTAGCAATCGTAAAAGGTTTCAAGATTTTAGAGTAAAAAACTTTTACCCAAAAACCTTGACAGCATCATCCACGCTACCTTTAACATTGGCTGTCTTTTTTCTTTTCTTCAAAAAAATTATGGCAAAAGAAAAAGCCCTACAATAAAAACTATAGGACTCTTTCAGCTTCAAAGGTCAGAATGAAACTATGCTACTTCTACGATATTTAAAACGTTATATGCGCCATTTTTAAGCGGATACTGAACACCGTTAATCTCTTGGAAGAACTCAACTAATAAAACGAATATATCGTTTCCTGTGCCTGTTGGAACACCTGCAGGCGTTAGTGTTTGCGTTGCAGAAGTTGAATCAATCGGAATATTTACAGTTGGACTGTATGCGATTGCGTTATCTGTTGTGTCAAAGTCAACTTTTAGAAATGCTGAACTTAAACTTACGTGTGTTGCGCCACTTGGATAAGCAATATCATTTGCAGGCGTTAAATTTGGGATAGTAATTTCACCTGTTGCACCATCTACAGTAAACGGAGCGAATAAAACAGCACTTAAAATGGCTCTATTATTGAAATCCAAGCCTTTTAATGTGGCTTTACCTTCTGGTGTTGCTAATCCTGTAGCGACATTTCTTTGTCCTCTTACAGAGGTTGTATCAAAGTTTTTAATTTGTGTCATTTTTTGAGTAACACGACTTGAAACTCGATTGTCTTTTGCTCTAATCATTAAGTTTCTAACTGACGTTCTCAATAACTTACCAGATGATGCAGAACTTCCAAATTCTGAACCGTTTTCACGAGTACGTTCAAACGCAGGGTCATTTTGAATACGCTCTTTAGAAACACCGCCTTTAGTTTTTACTAAATAACCCTCTTTTGCTTTGTAAAAAGTTAGATTGTCTAACGTTCCTTCTAACTTGATAATACCTTTCAATTTTGCCATAACTAATACATTTTTTGATGATGAATATCAAATATACGAGCTATTGACTATCAATATATTAGAGTGCTTCCGTAGTGTTTATAAGTTGCCAAAACTTCCGTTTTAGTTAGTTTTTTCAATGGGATATTAGTCGTATATTGTATATAAGTGCTTTATAGCAACGGTATAGATAAAGTATAGTTAGAGTATTAATTTTAAATTTAAAGTGAATGAGTAGAATCTGTATTTACCCTAAAGACGTGCAGGTAGTAACAGGAAAGAGTGAGCGTTATGGCAGAACAATAATCAAAGCGATTAAAGAACGCCTTAACAAAGAAGCTCATCAGTTAGTTACTATCGATGAATTTTGCGACTTTATGGGCTTTGAAATCAGTAAAGTACAAGGATTAATCAAGTAAATTCCTTATCTTTACTACAAGGTTTAAAGGTGACCTATTAGGTGACCCAACAATGGTACAGGACTGAAACAGTAATAAATAAAGGCACTACGAAAGAGGTTCACTTACCTCTTTCTCCGCAAAAGAAACCCGTAACGAAAGTTGCGGGTTTTGTGTTTTTAAAACATTGCCAGCAAAAGTTTATAAAAAGAAATAAAAAAACACCCTAACACAGATAGCTGCGTAAGGGTGTTTTAATAAATATGTTTTTAAAATTATGTAGTTAACGGTGTGCCTTTTAACCGTTTTTCAATTTTCTTTTTCTTTTCGGTAAGGCGTTTCATCACGTCCATTAATTTAGCGTCTTTATTTTTCTTATAGAATTCATTAATAGCCAAAATAAGTCTTTTTGCTTCTCTAGAGGCAGCGACTCTATCGCTCGTGGACATGTGGCTCATTTTAGATTTCTCGAAAGCTGCGGCTTCTTTTAATAAAACTTCCATAGTAATTTTTGTTTAAATTTGCGCTAATCTAATTAAACATGACGATTTTTACAGCCATTTTATATTGATTTTAACAATACTATCATTATATAAATCTTTACCATTTATATAATAGGAATTGGCTTCTTGTTATCGTCTACCGCAACAAACGTAAAATATCCAGTAACCACCTTGTCTCGCTGCTTACTGTACATGTCTTCCATAAAGATTTCAACCTTTACAACACAACTTGTTCTACCTACTTTATCTACTCGTGCTACTAGCTCTACAATACTTCCTTGTGGGATAGGAGTGGAGAAGTCAATTTTATCTGTCGATACGGTTACTACTTTTTTTCGGCTAAAACGAGTAGCACAAATAAAAGAAGCCTCGTCCATCATATGCAAAGTTGTCCCACCAAATAGGGTGTCGTAATGATTAGTGGTGTTAGGAAAAACTGCCTTAAAGATTCGGGTTTCACTTTTATTCTTTAGTTGTTCAAGCGTTGCCATAGGTATTGCTTATTTCTATACAGGGTTTTATTATCTAATCTGAGACGTTATACCCCTAAACGATTTGTATTTTTGTATTTCCAAAAGTACAGCTAATATGAGTATAAATACTATTGAAAAACTAAAATGGCGTTATGCAACTAAGAAGTTTGACTCAGCTAAGCTACTCCCTGAAGCTAAAATAAACACCTTAAAGCAGGCTTTTAATCTTACTGCTACTTCCTATGGATTACAACCCCTAAAAATGATAGCGATACATAACAAAACGCTTCAAAAAGAATTGGTGCCACTTACTATGGAACAACAACAAGTAGCAGACGCTTCACATGTGTTGGTATTGTGTACAGAGACTAGTATTACATCAAACTATATCCAGTCTTACTTTAAAAAGGTGGCAGATACCAGAAAAACACCTAAAGAAATTTTAAACCCTTTTGAAACATTTCTAGTTGAAAGCTTTTCTGAAAAGCCAGATGCAGAAGTTAAAACATGGATGCAAAAACAAGCCTATATTGCATTAGGTAATTTACTTACTATTTGTGCTTTTGAAGAAATTGACGCTTGCCCAATTGAAGGTTTTGATCCACTTGCATATGATGAAAAACTACAACTTAAAGAAAAAGGACTAGAATCTGTGCTAGTGCTAGCAGTTGGGTATCGAGCTAAAGACGATACTTTTTCTAAAATGAAGAAAATTAGAAGAGGAGTAGATACTGTGGTTATTAATATGTAACAATAATTACTAACACTTTTTAAGAACATTTTTTAAAACTATAACATTTAAGGCTGTGCTTTTGTGATATCATTGTAAAAATCTAGCCTTTATATTGTATACATTTAAGTGAACTTAAAAATAATTAATATGAATACTACAGAATTAAAGGGAAAATGGAATCAAGTAAAAGGAAATGTTAAGCAAGAGTATGGTATCTCATTTAACGATGATGAAAGCTTTAGTGAAGGAAAATATGAAGAGATGGTAGGAAAAATCCAAGAGAAGACCGGAAAGGCTAAAGAGGATATAAAAAAAGAAATAGGTTCTTGGTTTAACTAAAAAATAATTAAATATCAACACAAATAAAAAGCCCGCAATGAAAATTGCGGGCTTTAATGGTTAAAATGGAATATATGTTATAGTACTTTTACGTTTATAGCGTTTAATCCTTTTCTTCCTTCTGTTAGATCGAATTCTACTGCATCACCTTCACGAACTTCGTCGATCAATCCAGAAATGTGTACAAAATGTTCTTTGTTTGTTTCGTCTTCAGTAATAAAACCAAAACCTTTGGTGTCATTGAAGAACTTTACTGTTCCTTTACTCATTGTAATAAATTAATTTAATTAAAGTGCAAAGGTACACTAATTTATACCAAATAGGCTATTTATCTTATTTATTATAAAGAAATTACAATTTGGTTGTTCAAGATATCATCTAACGTTTCCCTTTTTCTTATTAAATGTGCTGTCTCATTGTACCATAAAACCTCAGCTGGGCGATATCGAGAATTGTAGTTACTCGCCATAGTAAAACAGTATGCACCTGCATTAGAAAAAGAAATAATGTCACCTTCTCTAATTTCGGCAATACGTCTATTATTTGCAAACGTATCCGTCTCACAAATATACCCTACAACACTATAAAAACGTTCTCTTCCATTTGGATTAGAAATATTAGTAATATTATGTTGAGAGCCATATAGCATTGGCCGTATAAGATGATTAAACCCGCTATCTATTTGTGCAAATACGGTAGAAGTGGTTTGTTTTACTACATTAACTTTGGCAAGAAATTGCCCAGCCTCACTTACTAGAAACTTTCCAGGTTCAAAGGCAAGAGTTAGTTGTTTACCATATTCTTTACAGAAATCGTTAAAGCGTTTAGTTAGTTTTTTACCCATCTCCTCAACATTAGTTTCAATATCACCTTCTTTATAAGGTACTTTAAAACCACTACCAAAATCTATAAAATCTAAGTTTTTAAAATTCTTAGCTGCTTCAAACAAAATTTCAGAAGCGTATAAAAACACATCAATGTCCAGTATATCACTTCCAGTATGCATATGAATTCCATTAATATGCATGCCAGTATTCTCTACAATACGATTAATATGAGGTAATTGATGGATAGAAATTCCAAACTTGCTATCAATATGTCCAACCGAAATATTAGTATTACCACCCGCCATAACATGCGGATTTATTCTAATACAAACTGGGATGTTTGGGTGTTTAGTTCCAAACTGCTCTAGGATAGAGAGGTTGTCAATATTAATTTTTACCCCAAGTTTAGCGGCAACTTCAATTTCCTCAAGCGAAACTCCATTAGGGGTGTAAATAATATCCTTAGGATTTGCTCCCGCCTTTAGCCCTAATTGGACTTCTTGTATAGATACTGTATCTAATCCAGCTCCTTGTTTCAGTAATAATTTTAAAACCGAAATATTAGATAATGCCTTTACTGCATAATGAATTTTAACCTGTTTGACACCCTTAAAAGCATTTTGTAAACGTTTGTATTGTGCTTCAATTTTTGAAGCATCATAAACATAAACTGGGCTACCAAATTCTGTAGCAATTGCCAAAAGGTCTTTGCGTGTCATTACATTAAATTCTTTTAATTAAAAATAAGCGTCAAAAGTAATAGCTATTTCTTCATTCTTAATTAATAAAAACTTAAAATTTGTGTTTTCTTTTTTCTGAAAGAATTTTGAAGTGATTAATGCTAACAAATTCATTTTAATTACTAAAACATTTGTTATTTTTGTGCTTCTTAAAATTGAAATATTTCATATATGAACTTACACGAATATCAAGGAAAAGAAATACTAAATAGTTTTGGAGTAGAAATCCAACGCGGTATTGTTGCTACAACACCAGAAGAGGCTGTAAATGCAGCAAAAAAACTAACCGAAGATACAGGAACAGGATGGCACGTGATTAAAGCACAAGTACATGCTGGTGGGCGCGGAAAAGGTGGAGGAGTAAAACTCGCTAAGAGCCTTGAGGATGTAAAGAGCATTGCAAATGATATTATTGGAATGAACCTCATAACTCCCCAAACAAGTGCAGAAGGTAAAAAAGTACATCAAGTACTTGTTGCAGAAGATGTTTATTATCCAGGGGATAGTGAACCAGAAGAGTATTATATGAGTGTTTTATTAAACCGATCTACAGGTAGAAACATGATTATGTATTCTACTGAGGGAGGTATGGACATTGAAACAGTTGCTGAAGAAACACCACATTTAATCTTCCATGAAGAAATAGATCCAGCTACAGGTTTATTGCCTTTTCAGGCTAGACGTGTTGCATTTAACCTTGGATTAAGTGGGCAAGCATTTAAGCAAATGACAAAGTTTGTTATGGCATTATATAAGGCATATACAAATAGTGACTCTTCTTTATTTGAAATTAATCCAGTATTAAAAACAAGTGACGACCGTATTATAGCAGTAGACGCTAAAGTAAGTTTAGATGACAATGCGTTATTCCGTCATAAAGATTATGCAGCAATGCGTGATGAAAGGGAAGAGAATCCAGTTGAGGTTGAAGCTAAAGAAGTAGGTTTAAACTACGTAGATTTAGATGGTAATGTTGGATGTATGGTTAATGGAGCAGGATTAGCAATGGCAACTATGGATTTAATTAAGCAAGCTGGCGGAGAACCTGCAAACTTTTTGGATGTAGGAGGTACGGCAGATGCAGAACGAGTAGAAGCTGCTTTTAATCTTATTTTAAAAGACCCTAACGTAAAAGCAATCTTAGTAAATATTTTTGGTGGAATTGTGCGTTGTGATAGAGTAGCACAAGGAATTGTAGATGCCTATAAAAATATGGGGACTATAGAAGTACCTATTATCGTTAGGCTTCAAGGTACCAATGCAGATATCGCTAAAGACTTAATTGATAATAGTGGGCTTGATGTACAAAGTGCTATTGAGTTTCAAGAAGCAGCAGATAAAGTACAAGCTGTATTAGCTTAAGCAAGAGAAATAATAAAATAAAAAAAGCCTTACTATTATAGTAAGGCTTTTTTTATTTAGTAGCGTGGGGCGGGCACGATCCGCCGACCTCAGCATTATGAATGCTGCGCTCTAACCAGCTGAGCTACCACGCCAAAATTTCAAAAGTGCTAAAATGTGTTTTAGCGGCTGCAAATATAGAAACAATTATGCAGCTATCAAATGTGAAAAGTAAATTATTTTCTTTTTTTAAAATGCTTTTCATATGCTACTACAACTGAGGCTAACCAGACAATAAATATAACACCAGTTATAATTGAATATATTAAAATTATATCTTCCATTTAGCTTTTAAATTTGAAGTAATTCATAAAGCCAAGTATAGTTGGAGCCCATAACCCTAAGAACAGCGCATCAATCTTATTGCCTTGCAGAAACAAATATTCTGCAACGATTATTATTATGAGCACTACTACTAGCATGATAATATTGAAGATTCCTATTTCTTTAATAAACTTCATAAGTTGAAATACAAATTTTCTACAAGATAATTATTGTTATTTGTTTTAAGAAAAAAAGTTTACAGCTTTCTTTTTTCAATTTAGAATTATATCTATATTGTGAATAACTAACACCTTACTATGGAAGAAAAAGTTAAATACGAAATGGAGTTCCCAATACAGGCATCTCCATCATTATTATACCAATATATTTCTACCCCTTCTGGTATGGGAGAGTGGTATGCAGACAATGTAAACTCTAGAGGAGAGTTCTTTACCTTTATATGGGATGGAAGCGAAGAGAAGGCAAAACTACTCGGGAAAAAGAGTGGTGAGCGTATTAAATTTAGATGGATGGACGATGAAGATACCAATTACTATTTTGAACTGAGAATTCAAGTAGATGAAATTACTAAAGATGTTTCCTTAATGATTACAGATTATGCCGAAGAAGATGAAGTGGAAGAAGGTAAAATGTTGTGGGAAAACATGATTTCTGAATTAAAACAAATACTAGGCTCTACTTAAAAACAAGCCTATTATAGTATCTTTGCACCGTCTTACATTAAAGGCGGTTTTTTTATGATTAATAACAACGGGACACTCCAAGAACATTCAGAAAAAGCTTTATCACATTCTAATAGAGGGCTAGCATATGGTGATGCCTTATTTGAAACCATTAGATACTCTGGCGGAAAACTATTTTTTTGGGAAGACCACTACTTTAGACTTATGGCGTCTATGCGTATTATGCGTATGGAAATACCAATGAATTTTACAATGGAGTTTCTTGAGGAAGAAATTGTAAAAACCATTAAAGCTTCAAGTCAAGAAAACAATACGGTTAGAGTAAAAATGATTGTTTGGCGTACTGCTGAAGGAAAATATACTCCTACAACAAATGATATATCATACCTTATTTCTACTGAAATTTTAGAGACATCTTTTTATACTCTTGATGAAAATTTTTACGAAGTAGAACTCTTTAAAGACTTTTACATTAATGCAGGCTTATTATCAACTATTAAGTCTAATAACAAACTAATTAATGTATTGGGAAGTATCTATGCAAAGGAAAATGATTATAATAACTGTTTATTATTAAATGAAAAAAAGCAAGTTGTAGAGGCTTTAAATGGAAATCTGTTTCTTGTAAATGGGTATAAAATTAAAACTCCTCCACTTACAGATGGATGTCTTAATGGGGTTATGCGAAAACAATTAATTGCTATTATTGGTCAACTTCCAGATTATATACTAGAAGAAACTTCCATATCTCCTTTTGAGCTTCAAAAAGCAGATGAGTTATTTATTACTAATGTAATTACGGGATTGCAACCTATATCAAAATATAGAAAAAAGGAGTATGAAACTAAAGTAGCAACGGAGTTACTTTCTAAAATTAATGTAAAGGCAAGATTAGGCTAGTTAAGAGTTGGATTTTCAGGAGCATTAGACCATAGGAGGTAGTCTCCACCAAATTCTATCATTTTTTCTTTCCAGAAGTTAGTATTACTCTTACTTATAATTTCATTTTTGTATTCGTTAGGGGTAACCACCCAACTTTGCAATTCTAATTCTTGTTCTAATTGATTGTTTGCCCAACCAGAATACCCTAAGAAAAATCTAATTTCGTTATTAGTAAGCTCTTGGTTTTGTAACAAATCTAATATGGTTGTAAAGTCGCCACCCCAATAAATTCCGTTAGAAATTTCTATACTATTTGGGATTAAATGCGGAACTCTGTGAATAAAATATAGATTGTCTTGTTCTACAGGGCCTCCATTATATACCTTAAGGTTAGAACTAACTTCAGGCACAAAATCCTTTAATTCATACTCAAGTGGTTTGTTTAGAATAAAACCAACAGCACCATCCTCATTATATTCTGCTAACAAGACAACAGACCTATTAAAGGAAACATCTCCTATAATAGAAGGTTCTGCTACGAGAAGTACGCCTTTTTCAGGTTTTAGAGAAATCATGGAGTTAGTTTATTAATTTAAATCTAAGTATTAAATTTTACATAAACAAAAAACCCTACCAATTGGTAGGGTTTTATAATGCTTCTTATATAAAGAATTTAGTTTACGCTACTCTGTAAGTCAGATCCAGCTTTAAACTTCACTACATTTTTTGCAGCGATTTGAATAGTTTTTCCTGTTTGAGGGTTTCTTCCTTCTCTTGCAGCTCTTTTAGAAACTGACCAAGAGCCAAAACCTACTAAAGATACTCTGTTTCCTTTTTTAAGTGAACCTTCTACATTTCCTAAGAAAGATTCCAATGCTTTTTTAGCTGCTGCTTTTGTTACTCCAGCATCTTCTGCCATTGCGTCGATTAAATCTGATTTGTTCATAATTTAGAATTTTAAAATTATTGTTGGTTAAACTTCTGTTTAATTACTCTACAAATTTAAACGGATTATCGGTTCAGGCAAGTAATGACGGGCAAAATGCCTGTTTTTGTTAATAACTTGGCGGGTTTGTTAATAAACCAAGCTTAATTTTACGATATTTTGTAATATCAGCAACAATGGGTGTTCACAAGGCTTTTGCATTTTTAGCAAAAGTAAAGCCATTTAAAAAAGATGCTGCATCCATTTTTCGCTTGCCCGGAAATTGGAGAACCTTAATAATAAGGTATCCATTTTCTACAGCTATTTTAATAGTTTTTTTTGAAGTTACAATACTACCTATAGCTTCATCATGGTTTACTACCTCAAAATCTGATACATAAATTTTTACTTTATATATATCTTCTTCATTTTTAATTTTAGTCCAAGCTACGGGGTAGGGACTTAATCCTCTAACTAAGGCGTCAATTTTTTCTACTGGTTGTGACCAATCTATTCTTGTATTTTCTGGATGAAGCTTTGGTGCCTCTTTTAAATCTTTGGCATCTTTTTGTATGTGTGTAGTTACTGCATTATTTTCAATTAATTGAACAGTATCTAAAACTAGCTTACTTCCTAGTCCCATAAGTTTGTCATGTAGAGTACCAGCAGTTTCTCTTTCTTCAATAGGAATTTCTGCAGATAGTAGGATAGCACCTGTGTCTATTTTTTCATCAATAAAAAAAGTAGTTACACCCGATTTTTCTTCTTGATTAATAATTGCCCAATTAATTGGAGCAGCACCTCTGTACTCTGGAAGTAAGGATGCGTGTAAATTAAATGTGCCATATTCTGGCATTTGCCAAACTACTTTAGGAAGCATTCTAAAAGCGACTACAATCTGTAAATTAGCATTGAGGGATTCTAATTCTTTTAAAAAGTCTTCATTTTTTAAGTTTGTTGGTTGTAAAACCGTTAAGCCTTGTGATACTGCATAGTCTTTTACAGCAGACGTATTTAATTTTCTCCCTCTACCAGCTGGTCTATCTGGGGCGGTAATTACACCAACAACATTCACTTTTTCTTCTACTAATTTTGAGAGCACACCAACGGCAAAGCCTGGCGTACCCATAAAAACAACTCGTATTTCTCTCTTTTCTTTTTTCAAACTTTATACTTTGTAATACTGATTTTTAAAATTAATTGCGACAGTTCCTTTATCTACCAATAGTTTTAAAACAGTAAGAATTATTTTGTCGTCAAAGGTACTTTTTTCTGAAATTTCTCGTGAAGTCATTTCCCGTTCTTCAAGAAGATTTAAAATAGTGTCTGCTACTAAGTTTGTTTCTTTAGAACCTATGGAGGTATCTTTTTTAGTACACACCGAACAAATACCACATTGAGTAGCATTGTCTTCGCCAAAATAGCGTACTAATTGTAAACTTTTACACTCTTTATTGTTAGCTACATAACTTAGTACAGAAGCTACTTTCTTCTTTTTCTTTTCATTTTGTTGTTTAACATCTTTTGCAATACTATTTATGGTTTTGTCATCCTCCCGTGGGATTAAAAATGTAATAGAAGCATCGGTTGTTTTAAGTTGTAATAAAACAATCTCTTCTTTTTCCATTTTTTTTAATTCCGAAATAATTTCTGGGATTTTTACTCCTGTCTTTTTTGAAATAAGGTCAAGGTTAATTTTTGTTTTTATTTCAAAAATACCAGGATACAAGCGTAGCATGGTTTTTCCAATTACTGAAGCTTTTGTATTGGTTTTAAAATAGCGCAACAAAGCTTCAGAAGTAAGAAGAAACTGTGCTGTAGAATACCTGCCAAACTGTTGTGAAAGCTGTAGTACCCCAAGTCTGTCTAGAGTTTGTAGTCCATTGTAAGTGAGAAGTGTATTTCTTTTATAAGTTTCACAAAAATCAACAAAGTTAAAATTGTGTTCTGTATAGCTTCCTTCTCCATAGGGTATTTGAAAATAATTGTTTAGGTTTCTATATAACAGTTTTAAATCTTTAGGTGTGGCTAGTGAACTTACAAACTGTTTTTCAACTAATTTTTTATCATATTCACTATAGAGAATAATTGCTTTGGCGTACTGTCCATCACGTCCAGCTCGTCCAGCTTCCTGAAAATAACTTTCTAAGCTATCAGGGAGTTGTATATGTATTACAAAGCGTACGTTGGGTTGATCTATTCCCATTCCAAACGCGTTAGTTGCAATCATAGTTGGAACGCTCCCGTCTTTCCATAAGGCTAGTCGTTGAATTTTTTCTTCTTTAGTTATGCCTCCGTGGTAAAAAGTACTTTTTATTCCTAAACTATTAAGGTGTTTACTAGTTTCAATCGCAGCTGATCTACTTCTTACATATACAATAGCATTGCCAGTATTTGTTTTAAGTAATTGTTCTATATGATAAAGTTTATCTGTTACTTCTTGAATATGATAGGCGAGTAGGGGTCTTGTAAAAGAGTTTTTATATACTTTAGGTAATTCTAATTGTAACGAAACAATAGTGTCTTCTAATACTTCTGGTGTGGCTGTAGCTGTTAATGCTATAATGGGAGTTAAGGGGTGTTGTTCTCTTAAAATTGTGATATTCTTATACGCAGGTCTAAAATCATTTCCCCATTGTGAGATACAATGTGCTTCATCTACAGCTATGAGGCATACATTCATCTGTTTTATATAGTTCTGAACTATATCTTGCTGTAAGCGTTCTGGAGATAGGTATAAAAATTTATAATTTCCATAACTAGCATTGTCAAGAAGTGTATTTAATTCAGAAAAACTAACTCCACCTGTTATAGCAAGTGCTTTAATATCTTTTATTTTTAAACTTTTTACTTGATCATTCATCAAGGCAACTAGTGGGGAAACAACAATACAAATACCTTCTTGTGCTAAGGCAGGAACTTGAAAACAAATAGACTTTCCGCCTCCGGTAGGAAGTAATGCAACAGTATCTTTTCCATCCAACACGCTCTCTATAATTGACTCTTGAGAGGGTTTAAAAGAAGTGTAACCCCAATATTTTTCAAGTATTTGTAAGGGTGTTTTCAAGAAATTAGCTTCAAGGTATTTACTATAAACTTAGTTCGCTCTTCTACAGTACCAATAGGAACTTCTGTGATGGAATGTCCAAAAAGCTCATACTCTTCCTTTAAAAACTTTGTAATCAATTTTGCCTGCTCAAAGTTTTCATAGCGTTCGTCATCATTAGTATGTATGGCTTCCCAAGGCGGTAATAAAAAAATATGGTCATAAGTATGTTTCCTACAAACTGTATTAAAACTGTCAGGGTAAGAAACAGCGATATACTTCATATATGCAGTTACGTCTGGGAGACCTCTATCATAAAAAATAATTGTTTCGGTACTTTCTTTGGCAGCTTTGTGTTGTGCCAGTCTACCATCTAGTAGTTTAGAACTAAATAATACTGGGTCTTCTAAAAAAAGTTGTTCAATCCCTTCGGCTTGTGCTTGTTTAATAACTTCTCTGGAGATTTCGGGCATACAAAAATAACCTTGTTTGTCTAAACTTTCAATTAAGGTTGTTTTTCCAGAGGAAGGACCTCCAATAAGTACAATTCTTTTTGTTTTCAAACCTTGCATTTTAGGCAAATTACGTAAATATTATTGATACATAAGTGTATCTTTGCACCCTAATATAATAGTATGTCACAAGATTCAAAACCTGAAGCTTTTTACAAACGCCTCAAAGAACAATTGGAAGGGGATACTAATTGGCCTGCTCCTTATTTGTTTAAATTTATTGTCCCTGCTAGTAATGAAAAAATTGCAGAGATTGAGGCAATTTATGATGGTACAGATGCGTTGACTACTACTAGAGACTCTTCAAAAGGGACGTATACAAGTGTTTCAATAAAAGTAACGATGGATTCTCCAGATGCTGTTATTGAAAAATATCTGCAAGTTTCTAAGGTGAAAGGCGTGATTTCTTTATAAAATTAGTATTTTGCAATTCGATAATTATAAAACTTTTTTTAACGATTACTTCATAAGAGAGTTTGTAATTTTTACTTCATTAAATTTTTTACATTTTGATTGAAAATATAGAGTATAATACAGAGCGACCTCATTTAATTATTCCTGAGTACGGTCGTCATATTCAAAAAATGGTGGATCATGCAGTTTCCATCAAAGATAAAGAAGAGAGAAACAAAGTTGCAAAAAGCATTATTGCTGTAATGGGTAATATGAATCCTCATTTGCGTGATGTTCCAGATTTTCAGCATAAGTTATGGGATCAGTTATTTATTATTTCCAATTTTGAGTTGGATGTTGATTCTCCTTTTGAAAAACCTTCAAGAGAAGAAATCTACGCAAGACCAGATAGTTTAGAGTATCCGCAAAACTTTCCTAAATATCGTTTCTACGGAAATAATATAAAACGAATGATTGATGTAGCTAACAAATGGGAAGAAGGAGAGATGAAAGAAGGTCTTGTTCTTACTATAGCAAACCACATGAAAAAGTGTTTTTTAAATTGGAATAAGGACACAGTTGAAGATGATGTAATTTTTCAACATTTATATGAGCTATCTGATGGAAAAATAAATTTAAAAGATAGCAATGAAGATTTACGTGCTGCAGATAAACTATTAAAAAATAAAAAGCGTTTTAATACTAATTCTAAAAAAAGCCATAAAAACAATAGAGGGCGTAAGCGCTACTAAACTTATTTTCTTACCGCATGGGAACATTCCAAATTGAAGGTGGACACAAACTAAAAGGAGAAATCCGTCCACAAGGTGCAAAAAATGAAGCATTACAAATTTTATGCGCCGTACTGTTAACTCCAGAAGAAGTAATTATTGAAAACATTCCAGACATTGTAGATGTCAATAAACTTATTGGAATACTTGGTAATCTTGGCGTTAAGATTCAGAAATTAGGTAAAGGAAAATACGCTTTTAAAGCAGATGATATAAAATTAGAATATCTAGAGTCTGAACTTTTCAAGAAAGAAGGAAGTTCACTTCGTGGTTCTATAATGATTGTAGGACCGTTATTGGCACGTTTTGGTAAAGGGTATATTCCCCGTCCAGGAGGTGATAAAATAGGAAGAAGAAGATTAGACACCCATTTTGAAGGCTTTATAAAACTTGGCGCTACTTTTAGATATAATAAAGAAGAACGTTTCTATGGTGTAGATGCACCAGAAGGACTCACCGGCACTTATATGCTTTTAGATCAAGCATCAGTAACAGGTACTGCCAATATTGTGATGGCTGCTGTCTTAGCCAAAGGAACCACTACTATTTACAATGCAGCTTGCGAACCTTATTTACAGCAATTGTGTAAAATGCTTAACAGCATGGGAGCTAACATAAAAGGCGTAGGTTCTAATTTGTTAGTTATTGAGGGAGTAGAAAGTCTAGGAGGGTGTACACATCGTATTCTTCCAGATATGATTGAAATTGGAAGTTGGATTGGTCTTGCCGCTATGACGCATAGTGAGATTACCATTAAAGACGTTAGTTGGGATGATTTAGGAATTATCCCTGCAACTTTTAGAAAATTAGGAATCACATTAGAGAGAAAAGTTGATGATATTTACATCCCTTCTCAGGAAGGTTACGAAATACAAGGGTATATTGATGGTTCTACTTTAACCGTTGCCGATGCTCCTTGGCCAGGTTTTACTCCAGATTTATTAAGTATTGTATTAGTAGTCTGTACCCAAGCAAAAGGGAGTGTACTAATACACCAAAAAATGTTTGAAAGCCGCCTGTTTTTTGTAGATAAACTAATTGATATGGGTGCGCGTATAATCTTGTGCGACCCACATAGAGCAACTGTTATTGGACACAATTTTGAGTCACAATTAAAGGCGACTACTATGGTCTCTCCAGATATTAGAGCAGGAATCTCGTTACTTATTGCTGCCTTATCTGCAAAAGGAACAAGTATTATCCACAACATAGAACAAATAGACCGAGGTTACGAAAATATAGATGAACGCTTACGAGCGATTGGCGCTAAGATTACCAGATTGGATTAAGAATCCTTATCCACTTTTTTAATAAACTCAATAAGCCCCGGAAAAAAGTGTTCTTGATCATCATACTGTGATAAGTGACTCCCATTAGGACAATGTAAATATGTGCCATTTTGGACTTCGTTGGCAATCCATTCCATTTCTTTTGGGTTCATGGTATCGTATTGCGCTCCAATAGAAAGTGTTGGTATGGTAAGCTCTTTTAATCTATCTTTTACATCCCAGTTTTTTAAGGTAGCATCTCCTTTAACTCCAAACTCACTAGGACCTTGCATGGTTACATATACATCTGGATTTAAATGGCTAAACCCTCTATTAATAGAGTTAGGCCATTGGTCTGGAGGAATGCGTATTACATGTTTTGGGTAATAATGCTCTACAATTAAACCAAGATATTCTTCATTACTGTAGTCTTCTGCTTCTTCGTATTTCATGATTTTTGAAAGTACTTCTGGAGGAAGTTGAGGTGCTAGCACTTCTTCGTTGTATTTCATATAATCTGGGATAGAAGGTACCATATTGCTTATAATAAGCCCTTTTAAATTATCTTGATATTTTAAGGCATATTCCATTGCTAGAATACCACCCCAAGATTGCCCAAATAGATAAAAATTATCTTCATTAAGCCCTAAAGCTTTACGCACTTGTTCTACTTCTTCTACAAAACGAGCGGTGTCCCAAAGACTTAAGTCATCGGGTTGGTCGCTGTAGTAGCTTCCTAGTTGGTCATAATAGTAATATTCAATACCTTCTTGAGGAAAAAAACCATCAAAGCTTTCATAGATTTCATGCGTCATTCCTGGGCCACCATGTAATAGAAGCACTTTCATTTTAGGATTATTCCCAACACGTTTTGTCCAAACGTTAAATGTCCCTTTTGGAGTTTCAATTGGAATCATTTTTATACCCCCAGTTGCTTGGTCGTCACGTCCCTCAAAAGACCAATAGTCTTCAGTTTCTGCTATTTCAGAATCGGGTATATTGTTTTTTTCTGAAGGTTGGTTACAAGAACCTAATATAAGTATAGAGAGTATGAGTAGTGCTAGTTTTTTCATGAGTCTGTGTTTTTAAATTAGAAGAAATATACGCATTTACTTCGTCTTGTAGTATGTACGTTTATTATTTGATTAACTGCATTTATGATTTATTGTATTTACTTAAAACTTACTTTTAAAAGTAAATGCATACTCACTCTCACCATGGGTGTGTAAATGTTGTAAGTGTTCTTTAGCTTCTGTTATGGTTGGTATATGTCCTTCTTTTACATACCAAAGTACCATATGCATCCTAGGCATTTTATGAAACCACTCTTTTTTTCTTTTTAGGATTTCCACATGAGCAGTATTGTACACATAATCAAAGAGGCTTTCTCTGTCTTTCCAAACACTCATATTGGTAATGATAAAAGGTGAGTCCCATAACTCCATATCATAGGAGTCATTACTATCTTCACCTACTAGTCGCCATATAAATCCTGGATGTGCTTCTGCAAGAGCATTTATTCTGTCTGTATTAGCAACAAAATCTTTCATAGTTTCACTTTCCATATGATCCTTTGCTTCGGCAATATTTAGTTGTGCTATATGCATAATTAATTTTTTGAAAGATATTCAAACTCTTTTAAATTTTCAACAGAAGAAATAGTGAAGCTTTTTCCGTCCTTTAACACAATATTCTTACTAGTCATTTGCAATACATCATCGTAATAATGATCTGTAATAATAATGCCCTTTGTTTCTTTTCTCTGAAGTAAAAACTCTTTAATCAAATCCTTTTTAAGTGGGTCTATCATAGAAAAGGGTTCGTCTAAAAATAGAAACGGATGACTACCACTTCCTACTAAAATCACTTCAAAAAATTTACGTTCTCCTTCTGAAAGTTCTCCAACTCGTTTTGCTGTTAATTTATGAATACCTTTGGTATAAAACACTTTGTCTTGAGTTTCTTCATCTGGATAATACATAGGGATAATGTCTCTAACCTTAGGTTGCTTAGGGACAAATTCATGTTGTGGGACATACCCAATATGTTGTTGTAAAATGTTTTCTTTTGGATTGAAAATCTTTGAATCTATTGCTGCGCCAATACTTCCTCCTTGTTGTGTCCCAAAGAGCATTTTTAGTAAAGTAGATTTTCCAGACCCATTTCTGCCAAAAATACCCAGCACTTCTCCTGTTGAAAGCGTAAAAGAAACATTTTGTAATAGTTCCTTACTGCCAAATTTAATTTGGGCATTATATAACTGAAATGTTTTCAAATAAAAAAGAAATTAATAGGAACAATAAAAACACCAGAACTGCTACTACACAATTAATGATAAAAGTTTTTTTGTAGAGCATTTTCTTGGTAATACCAATGTTGTAATAGAAATATATTTCATTAGGTTTAAATAGCGACACAGCTTTAATACCTAGGACAAAAGAAAACGATAAAAAGATAAGTATGCCAATTACCAAATTGAACAGTATAAAAAAAAGCAAACTACTAGCTAAAATAAAAGGAAAACAGTCTTTGTAATAGTTCCAATAAGGACGGAGGGTCATGGTGATTAAATTTTCTGCTTAACAAACAATATCTGTTTTTGATTATTGTAGATTTATAATTCTTCTACAAGTTGAATGTTATTTCCACATGTATCATTAAAAATAGCAAATTTAACAGTACCCATTGTTGTTGGTTTTGTGCTAAATTCAACATCTAAATTTGTTAAGCGCTTATACTCTGCATCAACATTTTTAACATCAAATTGAGTGTAAGGGTATCCAGCTTCCATCAATGCATCTTGATATACTTTACACGGCTCAAAATGATTAGGAGCTGGCTCCAATAATAATTCTGGTCCATCCTTCCATTCTGAAGAAACTAGGGTAAGCCACCTATTTCCTCCACCTAATGGTTGATCTTTCTTCTTTATAAAACCTAACTTTTCTGTATAAAATTTTAAAGCTTTTTCTTGGTCTCTAACTGGAATGCTAATTAGTGTTACTTTCATCTTTATTTAATTATTGCTTCATATTTCAGTTTCTCTATCACTAATTATGTCCAATGTGGCAGCCACAACCACCTTTCATAAAACTTTCGGTTTCTTGATGCCAAGGAAATGCTTGATTATAATTATTTGCTTCCCACCAGAATTGCCCTCTTTTTTTAGGATTGTTTCCTATTTCATCCATAGTTTTAGCATTATATAATCTACCATTTACCATTACCATTTCTACGGTTTGTGTGTTTTCTATATCCTCAAGCGGATTCTTCTCTAAAATGATTAAATCTGCTAATTTTCCTTTTTCTAGTGAACCAATATCATCACCTGCTCCAATATATTCCGCAGCATTAATAGTAGCTGTTTTTAAAGCTTCTAGGTTACTCATTCCTCCTTGTGCCATCATCCAAGTTTCCCAATGTGCTCCAAGCCCTTGAAGTTGACCATGCGCTCCCATATTTACTTTCACACCAGCATCAGAAAGTTTCTTTGCTGTTTCAGAAACTAAAATATGTCCATTATCGTATTCTTCTTTAGGTACTTTAGTTCTATGTCTTGAGCGAGAGTCGACAATAGAACGAGGTGTAAAGGTGAGTAGTTTTTCATTTTCCCAAACATTATCACGTTGGTAGAAATAATATTCGCCATTCATTCCACCATAATTTACAATAAGTGTAGGTGTATATCCGGTACCACTTTTACCCCAAATTTCTAATACATCTTTATAGACAGGTGCTACAGGAATATTATGTTCTACACCAGTATGGCCATCTATTACCATTGTTATATTGTGATAAAAAGTTGAGCCGCCTTCAGGAACTACATTAATACCCATTTCTCTAGCAGCTTGCAATACCTGTTGGCGTTGATCGCGACGAGGTTGATTATAACTCTTAACACTTTTTGCTCCAAAGGCTTTAGTACGCCTAATGCTACTTCTGGCGTCTTCAAGACTATTAATAACGGCTTTAAAATCACCATCGGCTCCATATAAAATAAAACCAGTAGAGTAGAGGCGAGGTCCTACTAAAGCTCCTGACTTTTGTAATTCGGATAAAGAAAATACCGTTTCTGTATTTGCTGATGGGTCATGTGCTGTAGTAACTCCAAAAGCTAAATTTGCCATAAATTGCCAATTCTGTTGTGTTGTTAACCCATATCTAAAGGCTCCAATATGTGCATGTGCATCCACCAAACCTGGCATAATGGTTTTTCCTTTTGCATCATAAATTTTTGCACTTCTTGGAATTGAAATGTTTTTTCCAATGGCTTCAATTCTGTTGTCTTTTATTAATATATGTCCGTTATCAATTACTTCATCACCATCCATTGTGATAATTCTAGCATTCATAAAAGCAATACTTCCAGAAGGTTTATCAACTGGCGCTGTAAGTCCAATTTTGATACCTTCAGTGTTCATCTCTGGGGTTTCTTTTGGTGCATTTGGTAAAAATGTAAACCTGTTTTTTAATTCGTTACTAAAGTATTCGTCTCCTAAGGTCCACATTACTTGTTTACTGTCCTTAGACCAATGTATATTTATACCTGCGTCTTTTGCAATTTGTGAAACTGGTACATAACTCGATTTGTTGTCTAGGTCTATGGACTTTCCGTTAAGTACTAAAGGAGCTACAAATACTTTATGTAGATTAGTAAAGGCAATCCATTTATTATCTGGACTTGGGACCAATCTGTTTGCATACTTAGAGGAAACATGTTCTTTTTCATCATTTCCGTTGAGGTTTACACTAATTAGTTTTTTTGTTAAGTTTCCAAAGTAGGTACCTCCTGTTTGTAGTAAGATGCGTTTTCCATCTTGAGTAAATTGTGGATATTCTCCTTTACTAGTAACAAACTTTTCCTCTCCTGTAGCTAAGTTTAGAGTATAAATACCTGGTTTTTTTGTGTATGTAAATCCTTGGTCTGTATTCCCGCCTTCTTTTCTGTAAACTAGATAGCGAGAATCCTTTGAGTAGGAAGGTGTACGAAATATGCCTTTACTTGAAGAAAGTTTTATAGGAATTCCTCCTGAAGCAGGAACTTTAAAAATGGCACCTTTCTCAAGATCGTTCCAGCTGACGTAAACAATAGTGTTTCCATCTGGGGAGAATGAAGGTTCGAACTCAAAATCGGTGCCTTGTGTTAGCCTTTTAGGCGTATCATTTGGTAAATTCTTACGATATAAATATCCTAAGGAATTAAAAACTACAAAATCTTTAGTTGGTGAAGTTACTAAATGCCTAATTACTTTTGAGTTAAAATTTGTTTTTTCAATAGGAGTTTTTGTATGAACTGTTTCAGCAAGGTCAATATTTACATCTGCTGTAAAAGGTATATTAGTGACTGCAAGGTTTTTAATGTTTATTTTTTGGAACTTTCCACCACTCCAAAATACAAGTTCATTATTATTAGGTAGCCATGCAAAGTTTGGGTAAACTCCAAAAATTGCCCAAGCTTCTTGTTGGTCTTTGTCAAGGTTATCATAAATAGGAAGCTCTTCTCCAGTCTCTAAATCATGAATAAATAAAACCGACTTTGTTCTAACCCTTTTTACAAATGCTAACTTTTTTCCATCTGGAGAAACTGTTGGTCTTGCAGCACCGCCTGGCCCTCCTGTAACTGTTTCAGTCTTTCCAGTTTCAAAATTGTATCGTTTAATTACATATATCTGCTTGTTAGGGTCTTTATTATATTGAAAAAACCCGCCTGGGTACATATCTTCAGAATAATATAAATACTTCCCGTCATTACTAACAAAAGGCTCATTTACATCTTGTTGGTCGTTTTTACGTTTGGTAAGTTGTAACCCACTTCCTCCTGTAATATGATATTGCCACATCTCTCCAGCTCCAAGGCTTCTTCCAGATGTAAAGTGTTTTCTAGCAACTATATAATTCCCATCTGGCATCCAAACAGCATTGTTAAGAAGTCTAAAGCTTTCTTTTGTAAGCTGCTTTGCATTAGAGCCATCTCTATCCATAATCCAAATATTATCGCCTCCACCTGCATCACTCGTAAAGGATATTTTAGTACCATCTGGGTTAAAACGCGGCTGAATTTCAAACGGAATTCCAGTTCTTATAGCTTTTGCTTTTCCGCCAGTTATTGGTAAAGTATAGATGTCTCCAAGCATATCAAAAACAAGGGTTTGTCCATCTGGGCTTACATCCAGATTCATCCATGTTCCTTCATCTGTAGTAAAAGAATGAGTTTTGTAGTTAAAGTCTTTGCCCGGATTGGCTACGTCCCATTTAGTTTCTTCTTTTGTATTTTTTTCTTTCTTTTTCTGTGCTGAAAGCGTAAGTGTACACGCAATAAGTATAAATGATAGTATTTTTCTCATCTTGATTGAAATTATGATACAGACTTTAAAGATAATGATTTATTAGTCAGCAGTCATTGGTTAGTAGTGTGTAGCTAGAAGTATATTAACTTCTAGTTTAACTTGTCGTATTTTTTGAAATTCTTCTAAAGGCAATAGCGGCAATACCCCCTATAACCGAAAATATAGCCAAAGCACCAAAACTATATTGATGCCCTAATTCACCTGGATTATTATCAAGAAGATAACCCATCATAGGACCAGCAAAAATATCTGGTGTATACCCTATAAGTGACATCATTCCAACCGCTGTGCCTGTATATACTAGCGGTATATTCCCTTCCTTAAGAACTGCAAAATATAAAACTCTAATTGAGTACACTCCAAGAGCAGTACTTATCATTGCTATAAAGAAAATAAGAATTAGACTATCATTTAAAATCCCTGAAGCAAAAAAGCTACTTCCTAATGTCATCATTACGAATCCCCAAATAAGTACTTTGGAGGGTTTTGTGATATCTGCCAAAAAACCAATGGTAACCCCAACAATTGGTCTAATATAAAGCAATAGTGTTCCAATTTGAGCCGACTTTATTTGATCGTAGCCCATTACCTCATTGGCATACTGGGAAATAATATCGGTTGTTTTATAACCCGTATACCCGCATAGTATAATAATCATAAGCAACCAGACGGCTGGTAATTTTAAGACTTGTTTAATTGCTTTTAATGATTCAAAGCTTTTTATTTTTTCTTCTGAAATGCTTTTTGATGTATCCTTTAAAAAAAGGAATACCAAGATTGAAATGGCTATAATAATAGTTGAAGATACATAAATCACATACCTAAAAGCATCTTTTCTTTCAGTTAGAGGTGCTTCGGTAATTTCTGAAGTAATAAATAGAGAGAAAATAACCACGCCTACCAGCCCGAAACAGGCTCCAACTAAACCTCTTCCTCCATCTAAAAAACCAAATGCTTTTCCTTGCCGGTTGCTACCTCCCCAAATTCTAGTCGCTTTTATCATTGCTGCCCAGAAGAGTAGGATAGTGGTACAACCCCAATAACCATATAGGACTTTTAAAATAGTAAACGAAGGGAATGTTGCTAATACAAACCCACCTAAAGAAGTTAAAAAAAGCGCTGTAGCTAACAAAACACGTGGTTTAAATTTATCTGCCAACGGCCCTCCTAATAGATAGGATACAAGTGCAACTATTCCATAAATTGAAAAGCAATAGCCTAATTGTAAATTGCTTAGGTTAAAAACTTCTAAAAATGTGGGTCTAAAAACTCTAGCTAATACAAAGGGTAAAATAAAAACAGCTTCTCCTGCTAAAATAAGTAAGGTTAGATAATAGAAGGGAAGTTTTCTTTGAGATTGCATTAGCTTCTAGATTTTTTGTTCAATCCACAGAGTGTTATAATTTCTTGTATTCTTTTGTCTCTTGTTTCTTGCCGTTTTGCACTATGTAACCAACTTAAATAAGATTTTTTGTAGCTAGGGGCAAAGTTGTTATAATTAGTAAATGCTTTGTTATTTTTAGAAAAAGCTTTTTGTAAATCTGGTGGGATAATACCATTTTCAACATCGTCCATTTCGCTCCATTTTCCAGATTTTTTAGCTAGATTAATAAGTTTCCAGCCACTTTCGTGAATAAGTCCTTCTTTTTCTAATGCAATTATGTATTTTTTATTGAGAGTACTCCATGTGCTTTTAGGGTTTCTATGTGTAAACAATTGCCGTCTTTTGCCCCCACCAAGACTCTTTACTGTACTATCTATCCAGCCATAACATAGTGCTACTTTAACAGCTTCTTCCCAACGCATAGTAGGGACTTTTGTTTGGAGTTTGTAAAACTCTAGGTAAATTCCGTTTTGGTATTTAGTGTGATTACTATGGAGCCACTCACGCCATTCTATTGCTCTTGGAAAATATAGTTGCGGTCGCTCCATTAATTTATTAACTCACTATCTACATAAAAATCGTCCTTAATTTTTATAGTTTTTATGGGGTGTTCTAGTTTTTTTGTTTTCCAGTCTTTGGTAGGATAAATCCATTCTTCTTTTCCGTTAATAACCATTATTACGGGCATATCAAACCCTTCAATTATGTTGGAATACTTAAAGCTTAACTCTCTTCCTTTGTATTTGTATTCTACTTTTGGGACTTTAGTAGTACGTAAATATTGCTCCCAGAATTCGGTTAAATCAATACCTGATTCAGTACTAATAAAATCTTCAACTTGTTTACTGCTAACGGTTTGATGATAAAACTCTTTGTTTAATCCTGTTAGAATAGAACGCCATTTTTTATCATCCTCTACAAGTTGTCTAAGCGTATGCAGGATATTTGCTCCTTTGTAATACATATCGCTGCTTCCTTCATTATTTACCCCATAAACTCCAATGAGAGGCTTGTCGTTTTGTATCATTCTACGTGTACCAATTACATATTCACTTGCTGCAATGTCACTATAGTGGTAGTTTAAATATAAATTTTCTGAATAGGCTGTAAATCCCTCATGAATCCACATATCTGCAACATCAATATTGGTAATATTATTAGCAAACCACTCGTGACCTCCTTCGTGAATAATTATAAAATCAAATCGAAGTCCCCAACCTGTATTTGAAAGATCTCTACCTAAATATCCATTTTGATATCTATTTCCATAAGTAACACTACTTTGATGTTCCATGCCTAAGTATGGTACTTCCACAAGCTTAAAACTATCTTCATAAAATGGATATGGGCCAAACCAATACTCAAAAGCGCGTAACATCATACCTGCTTGTTTAAACTGCTCTTTTGCTTTTTGAAGATTGTCTTTTAGAACCCAATATTGGCAGTCTAATGGACCATTTAGACCTTCAAACTTTTCCTCAAAGCTCACATAATCTCCAATATTAATGTTAACACCATAATTGTTTATAGGATTCACTACTTCCCAATTCCATGTCTTAGTAGATCCGTTATCTACAGTATTTTTTAATCTCCCGTTTCCAACACCAACCAAATCACTAGGAGCAATAATAGCTATATTAAGACCCTTATCTGGCTCGTCATAACCATGGTCTTTATTAGGCCACCAGACACTTGCACCAATTCCCTGGTTTGAAGTGGCTATAAAATGTTTCCCATTGTTATCTTTTTTCCATGAAAAACCACCATCCCAAGGAGCATTTTTTGCAGCTCGTGGTTTCCCTGAAAAGTAAATGGTAAGTTTTTGCTCTGTTCCCTTTTGTTGTTTTTTCAACTTTAAATAGTGAACAGCTCCTTTCTTTTTTACAGATATCTTTTTTCCATTTTGTTCTACTTTGTCAATTTGCATAGGTTTTTGCAAATCTATTTGCATCACTTTTTCATTTTCTAAAACGGTATATGTTATTGTGTTAGTCCCTTTAATGGTTTTTGTTTCTGGGAATACTTCTACAGAAAGGTCATAATGTTGTAAATCCCACCAAGCACGCTCTGGAGTAATACTTCCTCTAAGCTTATCAGCTTCAGAAAACTTTTCTTTTTCTGAGAATAACCCAGTATTTTGAGAGATAGCTGGGGAATAGACTAGGAGAATTAGTATTGATACTATTATTTTTTTCATACTTTTTATCTAAAAATTGAATTTGGAAAAACTACGACACTTTCATGCCCATTTGCTCCTACAGCAGAAATACCGAAGAAATAATTATCGATTACGATTCCGTTTAAGGTAAATTCATTTATATCACCTACATATCTACTGTAATCCCAAGTTGGGGAGGTAGTGTCTCGCCAGTATATCTTGTAACCAACAGCTCCATCAACTTTTTTCCACTTAAATTTTGCTGAAGGTTCTACAATACCACCTATACTAACTTCCTCGGGTGCTGGAGGTGCCCAAGCCAAACTCGCCATTGTAATGGCATTGACAGCCGTTAGTTTCTTTACATATTCAAAGTTTACAAATTTAAGTTTATCTCCATATTCAATTCCATTTTCAGTTCTAATGTCTTGGTGTTGCTGGGTATAGTTTTCATGTGCTTCCATAATTCTAACACCGGCATATCCTAAATCATTAAACGGACGGTGATGTCCACCACGACCAAAACGATCTAAGCGATAAATCATCATAGGATTCATTTCTGGCATGTATGTTTTGGTAGTTTTATAAACATAACGTGCTAGTTGTCTTGAAATACCATCTACCTCACCACCATAAAAACGACGTGCTCTTCGTTGCCTTTCAGTTTCAGTTGGAGGAACAGGTTCACTAAAGATTCTAAAATCTACATTACTAATTACTCCATCTACTCCTTTAATATTTCCTATCATGTCATTGTTAAGTACCCCAATAATATCCCAGCCTTTTTCTTTTGCATAAGCAGCAAAACCAGCTCCACCAAATAGTCCTTGTTCTTCTCCGCTAAGTCCCAGATATACAATGCTGCTCTCGAACTGGTATTTTGAAAGAACCCTAGCAGCTTCTATAGCTCCTGCCATACCACTAGCATTGTCATTTGCTCCTGGAGCATCTTTTGTGAAATCACTTCCGTCACTATTACGAGAATCTATATCACCACTCATAATGATATAGCGATTGGGGTATTTTGTGCCCTTTTGAACTGCTGCTACATTTACAATCCATGTGTCTTTAGGTACGCGGCGGTTACCTTCGGCTTTTACAAAATCTTTTTGGTAGAATACATCGAGACAGTTGCCGCAGTCTTTTGAGATGTTTTCAAACTCGCTTTTTATCCAACGGCGTGCTGCTCCAATTCCTCTAGTATCGCTTATAGTGTCACTAAAAGTATTTCGGGTACCAAATCCCGCTAATATTGTAATGTCTGTCTCAATTCTTTCCGCAGAAACAGCATCTATTATTTCATAAATTTTAGGATTGGTTTGTGCTTGAATGCTTAGTGAAGTTCCAAAAAGCAAGAGGATAAAAAATCTATACATAGGATTATTTTTCTTTAAAAATACGAAAAGTGAATGAAGTAGTTTATCTAATAAAAGTAACCTTAGCTATAAGGCCATTTTCAATCTCATAAATAGCAACCGCACTAAAGTTTTGTCCATTAGCAGTAATATACTCTTCATCTATTACTTTATTTCCAATAACAATTCGATTTTTGATTTCGCAATGTAAGTCTGGAGTGCTGGAGAAAAAACCTTGGAAACTTTCTCTCATAGGTTCTTGACCTTTAGAAGATAAATTTTTTGGAAAATTATAGAGTTTGATATCTTGAGTATATGTTTTCATAAAAGCGTCTATGTCTCTATTATTATACGCCTCTAATTGTCTGTCTACAATAATTGTAGGGGTATCTGCATTTTTTTTGTTGTCTATAAAAGTCATAGACTTTATAAGATTATTACCTGTTTTATATACCGTTGCTTGTCTGTGTGATTTTGTATTTACAGTTACCAGCTCTTCATCGATGACATAGCCTTTATAAACAATACGATTTTTAACTTCAACATTTGCTTTCTCAACTCTTTCATAATATTTTTTATAATTAGACTTTAATGTATTTCTGCCTATGTACATTGTATCATTTGGGAAACGTCTTACTATAACATCAGTATCAAAAGTATTTGCAAAATCATCAAGTCTCCTTTCATTAAATGGTGCTATATGTGCATCAACTATATCTTCTGGTGAAGCTTCATCTATTTCTGCAACAAAAGCTATTTTTTCACCATTTGGACTTACAGCCAATCGGGTTATTTCTTTTAAACCTTTATCTGAAAGATTTGCTGCTTCTTCCCACTCACCATCACCAAACAAATCATAATAATATAGTTTTGCCCCACTTCCACAAAGAAGTGTAGTTTCGGTAAGCCATGCATGATCTTGGATACCTATGGGTAGTTCAGCAACAAAAAAGCTTTCTAAAGTATCCATATCCAATTGGTAAATGTCATGATTGCCATTTTCATTAATGGCTGTATAACTTACGGCTGTGTCATTATTTGGAATTTTATGAATAGAACGCCCACTTCCTTTTAAAAGTTTATAGGTCTTGTCTTCATTAAGTTTATAAACAATTAGGTCTAGTTTATTTTCTCCAAGAATTGACGCGACGAGTGTGTTTTCATCAAAAAATGTATAATAAGCAATTTCTTGATTTGAAATAGGTTTGGGTTCTTTGCCATCTTGATACCTGTAAAGTCGCTGTAAACCATTTGTATCTAGTCTAACAGCAGTAATATTATTATTAAATTGTTGTTGTGGAGAATACTCGCCTCCCGTAGTAGTTTTAAATAGCCAAGAGGTTTTTGCTAATTCTGTATTGTATTTAGCAATATCTGTTTGCCCATTTCTGGTTTTTGCAAAGAGTAGGGTTGTGTTGTCTATAAATGAAGGCTGATTGTCATAACCATCATTATTTGAAATATTTTTAAAGTTACTAACCTCAAGTTGGGTAGCCCCTTTAATATCTATAAGATATACTTCAGTATTAGGTTGGGCAAATAGAGTAGAGTATGCTAAGAAACCTGATAAAAATAGAATGTACTTTGTCATAAAATAAAGATACAGTTTCTTTTGAAATGGTTTTACTCTTTTTAAATAGTTCTAGTATATTTGAGTATGAAATTTCCTCTTCAAAATATCTTATTTATACTTTTAACATTATCATTTTTCAGATCTAATAGTCAAGAATCTAAGATTATCGAAACTTTTGATACTTCTTTTCAGGATAATTGGGAGTTTTTTGATTTAAAGGAAATTATTAAAGTAAAAGTTATAAAACATGTACCTGCTTATGCTTTTTGTGGTCCTATAGCAACTGCATCAATGACAATAGTCGAAAAGTCTGATGGAGAAGTGATTAGAGTATTAGATTTATGTAATATGGATGATAATTTCGAAGTAAACTCTTACATTTTTGTTCTACCTGAAAAGAAACCTGACTTTTATGTGTCACCTCCTTTTATGTGTATTCAAAACGAAAAGACCAATAGTTTTGAGTCTATTACAAAAGAGTTTGATACTAAGGTATTAGAAACTACTTATGGTTCAATCGTTACTAATTAATTATTAAACGCTTTTTTAAGTCGGCTTAAATCTCGTTTGGTATCACGTTCTTTAATACTTTCACGCTTGTCATATTGTTTTTTACCTCGAGCTAAAGCTATTTTAAGTTTAGCAAAACCTTTTTCGTTAGTAAAAAGTAGTAATGGTACAATAGTAAGCCCAGAGTTTTTAACCTCTTTTTCAAGTTTTTTAAGTTCGCTACGGTTTAAAAGTAATTTACGTTCTGTTTTTGGATTATGGCTATACGCACTTGCATGTGAGTATTCTTGCACTGTCATATTTATAACAAAGAGTTCACCGCGATCATTAAACTCACAAAAGCTTTCGGCTATAGAAGCTTTTCCTTCTCGAATGGCTTTTATTTCGGTACCTGCCAGTACAATTCCTGCAGTATACGTATCTAAAAATTCATACTCGAATTTTGCTTTTCGGTTTTTAATGTTTACGTTTTTTTGTAGTGCCATAGCATTGCAAAGATAGCCATAAAGAAATCGAAATTGAAATGGTTAACCTTGTATTAGTATATAAGAATTAGTGAATGTATGTATGCCTAAAATTATTTATTGCTTCGTTCTTGAGATTACATCATTCTTAACTGGCGAGTAGTCATTTTGTAATTCTCCATTTACTAATAGTTCTTCAAAAAAGAGCCTAGCGCCAGTTGCGTTAGCCATATCTTTGTCGTCTTGTAGGTGTATGTGTAAATGTGGTTCACTACTATTTCCAGAGTTTCCACAATTTCCAAGTAACTGGCCTTTTACTACTCTATCACCTTTTTTTACTTTTATAGTTCCTTTTTCAAAATGGGCATATACTACATATTCATTATTGGATGTTTTTAGGGTAAGGCTGTTTCCAAGTGCTTGTTTGGGATTCATGGTACCTGGTTTATTATCTTCTATACCAGTAATTACTTGTACTACCTCTGCATCACAAACAGCGTAAAGTGGTTTGCCAAAGGCGTAGTAATCTTCATTTCTAGTACCACTTCTCTCATAAGTTTTGTTATTACTATCTACAATTACAAAGTCAAAAGCTCCTCGTTGTGCTCTATTAATTACATGGTAGTTATCTCTTTTGTCTGTTCCGCCCCAAAAAGTAAACCAGTCTCCTTTAAAGGGGAGTTGCATGGTTGTTGTGTTACGATCAAACTTCCCAGGACTCCCATCATCTTCATAAGGTTTAAAAAGAAGACCATTTATTTTATTTTCAGAATTTAAAGAAAGTAAAATTGTAAGTTTTCCATTTTCAAAAACACCTGTGTAAGTCTCAAGCGTTTCTTTTCTTTCTTTAAAATGAAAGCTTTTAAAGTTACCATAATTAGTTTGAAAGGTAGTTACAATGTCTGTAGTCGTATTTAAATTTACTGATGCCTGCATTGTGGCATCAAACATATTGAAAATAGGTTCAGGATTATTGTTGTTATAATTTTCTTGAAAGCTTTTTAAAGCTGCTTCATAGTTAGGGCTTTGCGAAAAAATAAACCCAGAAAAAAATAAGGTTAGTGAGACTAGAACTGTTTTGATTGTCATATTAAACATTATTGTTAATTACTAAATTCTACTACTATTATACGTAGGGAAGTGCTTACATTTGTTACAAAACTTTACTATGCGCCTTTTATTATTACTTATAACAGTACTTTTTATCTTGTCATGTAAGGAATCATCAAAAAAACTAACCGCACAAGATATTATTGACAATGCTATAGACGTACATTGTAATGATAATTGTGAGGACGCCTTTATCTCTTTTACATTTCGGGATAAAGAATATAAAAGCATTAGAAAAGCAGGCAAGTACCAATACGAAAGGATTTTTAGTGATAGTATTGGGATAATAAAAGATGTGATAACCAATGAAGGCTATAGAAGATATATAAATGATAGCGTTATTAAAGTAGTAGATTCTATGGCTACAAAGTATGCTAATAGTGTAAATAGCGTACATTACTTTTCGCAACTACCTTACGGCTTAAATGCTCCAGCGGTTAAAAAGGAATTGTTAGGAGAAGCAACAATTAAGGGTAAAGAATATTACGAAATTGGTATTACTTTTACCGAAGAAGGAGGTGGAACCGATTTTGAAGATGAGTTTGTCTATTGGATAGAAAAAGAAGATTTTTCTTTAGACTATCTTGCCTATAGTTATACTGTAAATGGTGGGGGTATAAGGTTTAGAGAAGCTTTTAATAAACGAGTTGTAAACGGAATTACATTCTTAGATTATAACAATTACAAACCAGAAAGCTTAGATATTAAACTTACAACTCTAGATTCTTTATTTGAAAATGAAGAACTAGTGCTGCTTTCAAAGATTGAAAATGAGCAGATTGAAGTAAGTATAAACTAGTTTATATTTTCAACAGAAACCTCTGTTTCATTTCCTACTATCTTTACGATGTATAAACTACTGTTGTCATCTTCAGACATTGATGGGAAAGCATCTTTACCTATAATTAAATTAGTAAACTGTGGAGTAGTGTTACTGTGCCCTACTATTAATACATTTTTACCTTTGGTAGCTTTTTTAAAAGAATCGCTATACATAGCTCTTGGGTTATACTCTATTATATCAAGCTTTAAGCTATTAGCAGTAGGAAGAGCAGTTTCTTTGGTTCTATGATAGGGTGTAGAATAAACGGCATCTATATTTTTATCTTTAAAATATGCAGCCCAACGTGTTGCTCTAGCCATCCCCTTTTCAGTTAAATGCGGGTCTCTATTTTTAGCGTCACTTTTATCTTTTTCTGCATGCCTTATAAGGTAGTACGTTGTATTTTCTTTAGAAGCTTTCGTTTGTGCAAAACTAGATTGCGAAAAGAGTACTATAAATAAAACAAATAAGGACTTAACAATTACTTTCATCTATAAAAATTTTAATAAAGATACTTTTTTAAAACCAAAGAAACTTTATTTGCGTATATGTCATTGTTAGTTAGTATATAATTTGATTTTTGAATGTGAGGTTTAAAAATCATATAGCAAAATTGCTATGAAAAGAAAAGTCCTCCGTGTTTCCCCAAACAGGAGGATTTTTCTTTATAAATACGTTACTGCTGTTACTAGGCTATATGTAACTACTAGTGCCGAAACAAAAGCGATATACATTGCTAATAGTGTGTTTCTTTTTGGAGTTATTGTCCTCTCTCTTTCAAGTTGTTGTGCTTGCGTTTTCATACTGTTTGTATTTTTGATTGTTATACTAGTATGACGAACAAGAGTGCAATTTTGTTACAATTGAATTATAATTTATTCAGTAATAGTATACGAAAAGAATGCGCAAAGCATTTCATCATAGCTTTGCCTTCCATAAGAAACTGAAGAAGTAGGATCTGGATTTATTGGATTTTGGTATGTGTTGTCGTAAACTCCTTCTACAATTAATTTTGACCCAGCTGGAATATCCAGAGGTTCTTTTAGGATATAGTTTTGTTGCCAATTAAAATTATAATCAGGTACCGATAGTAATATTTTTTTTATGCCATTAGGATACATAACATATGTGCTTATGGAGGAACCTCTATAATGCATATGAGGAAATATTGAGTACAGCTTAATATTCTTTTTTATACTATCATAAACAATTTCTTTATGGTTTTGAGCGTGAGGTAGTATTTCAATTTTTGTATCAAAAGGAGTAATAACATAATGTTCTTTTGAAGGAATAGAGTCATGATAATATAAACCAATTTTAGTTTTATCCTTTTCTATTTTACCTGATGGTGTGTAATGTATTTGTACTATTATTTTATCTCCTTTTTTCAATAATTTTCCAGAATTGTTAGGGTAAAAAGTAATATCGTTTTGTCCATCACCGCTTACACCAAGTAGGTCATCAAGCCATTGTCTTGACTCTCTATTTAAAATAGGGTTACTTTTAGGTGTACTTGTGCTTGTAACAACTACATGATGTACTACTTTTTTATTATCTGTTTTAATTTCAATCCCTTTAAGCCATAAATCCATTTCTAAGTCCAAAGCTAACTCTTGAACACGATAGGGAATTAATTCTGAAGCAGGAATAGTCTCTTCTTTAATAGAAACAATTTTATCTGGAGTGCCTCCTTGCCATTCAATTGTGTCTTTTTGCGCTATACTTGTTAGTGTATCTTTCCCAATTCCAGGGTCTAAGCCTGCATCTATCCAATTTATAATTTTTCTTCTGTTGCTATCTGGAAGTATATTTACATTAGAAAACTCACCAATAGTAGGGTCAAGCTTTGTTGGAGGCATTCTTCTACTTAATAAGACTTCTTTTATCATCGCAGACCATCCTGCTACAGTTTGATAATCTTTCATAGACCAAGGAGCAATCCCATCATCTCTATGGCATTGTACACAGTTTTTTGCTAAAATAGGCGCAATGTCTTTTGTGTAGGTTAGTTTTTTATCTTTCTCTAATTCTGAAAGACGTGTCACCTTGCAGCCTCTCGTAACTTCTTGCTGACTAACTGGGGTCCTCTTTTTTACAATAGTAGAAAGCGCATCACGTAAATGGGTTTCGGTAGGCTTTGTTTTTTGAGCTTCATAATCTAACCTATTGTTTATGGGACCTCGATATAAAATTTCACGGGTAGTTGGGTGTAAAATAATAGCCTCAGCAGTTATAGTAATATCTAGTTCTTCGGCGATTAGTTGATACTTATCAAGTAAAACAGGGACTTTAAAATTAAATTCTGAAGCTTCTTTTTTTACAGTTTCTTTACTGTCCTGAATATTACTATTTAACATAAAAAAAGTAAACCCTTTTTCAGAAAAATCATTTACTATAGCGTGAAAATCTGTTAATGCATTACGCACAATTGGACAGCCGTTTCCTTGAACAAAAAGCACAATTGCTTTACTGTTATTATAACTTGAAAGTCTATGAAAACCTCCATCTGCATCATACAAAGCATAGTCATTTTGTCTGTTATCTGCAATAGGTTTTGGTGTATTATTACAACTGATAATTAGTGTAATAATAAATAAAAAAAATAGGTGTTTTTTTATTGAAAGCATATACTTGCGAAAGTACGTAATCTAAATAATAAAAATAAAAAACCGCTCCCAACATATTATGAGAGCGGCTAACCAACCAAATATATTCCTGAAATGATTTCAGGAACTATTTTTAACTAGAAACCAAGTCTGATTGATTTCTAAAAACTAATTTCTCATCAAAGCTATCTAGAAGGATAATACTATCTGTACTTACTTTTCCTGAAAGTATTTCTTTAGATAACTGATTCAACACTTCTTTTTGTATTACTCTTTTTACAGGTCTTGCACCATATTGAGGGTCAAAGCCTTTATTTGCTAAAAAGCTTATAGCTTCTTCTGTAGCATCCATAGTAATGCCTTGTTTCTCAAGCATTTTTGTTAGTCCCTTTAATTGTAGTCCTACAATTTGCTTTATATCCTGCTTGTTAAGCGGAGTAAACATAATGATATCGTCTATCCTGTTTAAAAATTCTGGTCTAACTGTTTGCTTTAATAATCCAAGAACTTCAACCTTTGCTCCTTCCATTGCTGTATCAGGGTCTTTTATAGCTTCAAACTTTTCTTGAATTATATGACTACCCATATTACTAGTCATAATTATAATTGCATTTTTAAAATCTGCAACACGTCCTTTGTTATCAGTTAACCTACCTTCATCAAGTACTTGTAAGAGGATATTAAAAGTATCTGGATGCGCTTTTTCAATTTCATCAAGTAGCACAACAGAGTAAGGTTTACGTCTTACTGCTTCAGTAAGTTGTCCTCCTTCATCATATCCTACATAACCTGGAGGTGCCCCAACAAGACGACTCACACTATGGCGTTCTTGGTACTCACTCATGTCAATGCGTGTCATAGCATTTTCGTCATCAAAAAGATATGTTGCAAGTGCTTTAGCTAACTCTGTTTTACCTACACCAGTTGTTCCTAAAAATAGGAAGGAACCAATTGGTTTTTGCACGTCTTGTAGGCCGGCACGGCTTCTACGTATAGCGTCACTAACTGCAACAATAGCTTCTTCTTGCCCTACAACTCGTTTATGAAGCTCATCTTCTAGCTTTAAAAGTTTTTCTCTATCGCTTTGTAACATTTTAGTTACTGGGATTCCAGTCCACTTTGCTACAACTTCTGCGATGTCTTCATTGTCTACTTCTTCTTTTATTAAAGAATTGGCGCTTTGGTTTTTAGCCAATTGCTTTTCTAGAGAACTTAACTTTTCTTGAGCTTCTTTAATTTTTCCGTATCTAATTTCTGCAACAGTACCAAAGTCCCCTTCTCGTTCAGCTTTTTCAGCCTGTAGCTTATATTCTTCAATTTCCTTTTTTAGGTTTTGAACTGAATCTACTACATCTTTTTCTGCTTTCCATTTTGCATTAAGTTCGTTGCGCTCTTCTTTAAGATTTGCAAGGTCTGCTCTTAAAGACTTGAGTTTAGACTCATCTTTTTCACGCTTTATTGCTTCAATTTCAATTTCGAGTTGCATTATCTTCCTGTCCAAAACATCTAGTTCTTCAGGTTTAGAATTAATTTCCATTCTCAATTTTGAAGCAGCCTCATCCATTAGGTCTATTGCTTTATCAGGCAAAAATCTATTAGTAATATAGCGTTGAGATAATTCTACTGCTGCGATAATTGCTTCATCTTTAATTCTAACTTTATGGTGTGTTTCATATTTTTCCTTAATACCTCTAAGTATAGAAATAGCACTTTCAGTATCTGGCTCATCAACTAGCACTTTTTGAAAACGTCTTTCTAATGCCTTGTCTTTCTCAAAATACTTTTGGTATTCATCTAAGGTAGTAGCGCCAATAGCCCTTAGCTCTCCTCTAGCTAGCGCAGGTTTCAGAATATTAGCTGCGTCCATGGCTCCTTGACCTCCTCCAGCACCTACTAGTGTGTGTATTTCATCAATAAACAATACAATATCACCATCACTAGTGGTTACTTCTTTGATAACTGCTTTTAAACGCTCTTCAAACTCACCTTTGTATTTTGCTCCTGCAATTAGTGCTCCCATATCTAGGGAATAAACAATTTTTGATTTTAAGTTTTCTGGTACATCACCATCTACAATTCTATGAGCTAAACCTTCGGCAATAGCTGTTTTACCAGTCCCTGGTTCTCCAACCAGCATAGGATTGTTTTTAGTTCGTCTTGACAGTATTTGAAGAATACGACGTATCTCTTCATTACGTCCTATCACAGGGTCTAACTTACCCGTGCTAGCTAATTCGTTAAGATTTCTTGCATACTTATTTAATGAATTATAGGTGTCTTCTGCACTTTGCGAGGTTACATTTTCACCTTTACGTAACTCTTCTATAGCTGCTTTTAGGTTTTTTTCGGTAACACCTTGGTCTTTTAAAGTTTGTGCAATACTGCTTTTAGATTTAAAAATGGCAATGAGTAGGTGTTCAATAGAAACATATTCATCATTCATTTTTTTTGCAATAATGCTTGCCTCATTAACTGCTTTTCCAGCTTCCCTAGATAGCATAATATCCCCGCCACTTACTTTTGGAAAACTTTCTAACTGTTTATTAAGTACTTGTTGTAAAAGTGATAAATTAACATTTAGTTTCTTTAAAATATAGGGCGTTACATTTTCATCAACATCAAAAATAGCTTTTAAAATATGCTCATTTTCAATTTGTTGATGTCCATAGCCTTGAGCAAGTTGTTGTGCTTGCTGTATAGCTTCTTGTGATTTTATTGTATAATTATTAAAATTCATTGTCTTTATATTTTAAGCTGATCGATGTTTTCCAAAGAATTGGAATTATCGAAATTTCATTTTTTTTAAAGTATATAACAAACAATGAACCAATTGTACAAAACGACAAAATGGCTGATTTTTGTAAGGAATATGCGGTCATTTTGACGTATAGAATGCTTAAATTTGTGATAAAATATATAAAAATGGGACTATTTGGTTTATTTGGAAATAAGGATGCTTCAGAAGAAAAAGAAAAAAGCGCTATTGCTTGGAAGCAGCTAACAACTATGGAGCAATTGGATGAAATTGTTGCTACTTCAAAATCAAAACCTATAGCTATTTTTAAACACTCTACGCGTTGTGGGATAAGTAGAATGGTATTACGAAATTTTGAAAACTCTTTTTCAATTTCTGAAGAACAGTTAGACTTATATTATCTAGATTTATTGAGTTATCGTGATATTTCTGATGCAGTTGGGCATCGTTTTCAAGTTTTACATCAAAGTCCCCAATTACTAGTTATTAAAAACGGTACTGCTGTGGCTCATGCCTCACACCATAGTATTCAAGCATCAGAATTAGAGAATTTTATATAAAAAAAACTCCCAATTTGGGAGTTTTTACATTGTAGGAGCTACCTAAAACTATTTTGTTCTAAGATTTCAGATAGTCTAATTTTAATATCTGTTCCTGCATCCAAAACCATTTGCTCATTGCTTGGAAATGGAATAAAATCATTTCTAAGTAACCTTTTGTCTTCTTCTGTTAAGGCTCTTTCATCTCCTCTATATCTAGCAAAGATGTTTTCGAAGATAAATTCGCTGCTTAAAGGGTGCCTGTCAATTACTTCTTTTCTTTCAAAATCACGGTAAACTACTGTGCCACCAACCAAGACAGACTTTACTTGCTCAGTATAGGTAACTCGGGCTTTTACAACTTTAATAATATCTACTTTAATATCATTTCCTAGACTGTCTTTCATTACATTTCCATTTCGGTCTAGTTTGTATTCCCATCCATCTTTAATTCGCTTAGTACGGTTATACTCTTTTTCTCGCACATGTTCTGGTGAAACACCAATTTGTTTAAAATTAAGTGAAACCCCATAACTGTATGGAATGCCATTTTGCTTTGCACCATGATATTCTGTCCAAAAATCATCAAGACCATAAGTATTAAAGTCTAATAACTCTTGCTCTAATCTTCTAGGGATAATCTGGTTACTTAAATTATTTATTTGTACCGAAACAAAATCGGTTCCTTGATAATGTGCTTCATTTAGGAGCTTATCTACTTCAAAATAATTAGGTTGTATATCTTTCAACTTTGAAAAATAGTGATGTGCTTCTCTTGCATCTAGAACGGTATTCCTATTTAAGTAGTTATTTCCTTCAGCAAACAAAAAATCTGCATAATCCTTTTTTGCTTGTACTATTTCATCTGTGTAGTCAACTATAGCAAACGAGCCATTTTTTAAAGGCAGGAGAGGTCTAATAAGTTGTTGTCTAGATTCTAATCCAGCATAGATATAGTATATTTCTCTTACGTTTTCTGGATTTGTATCCTTTTCTAAATACTTAATACGACGTAAATCTTGATCTACCACTTTAGCAAAAGCCTGTTCTAGCAAAGAGATATGCTCTTTACTTTTTTTACTGTCTTTGTCTTTTGCAATCTTCTTTACGGCTAGCTCAATTGCTTCATCATAATTTCCAAGAGCCAGAAACTTCTCGTTTCTTTTTACACTACTGCAGGCCGTCAACAATAGCACAATGCTCATTAAAGTAATAGTGTTTCTCATAATCTTGTATTTTAAGATGTATATATGAGATTACAATTGTGATGCCAAAGTTGTAACTATTTGGAAGGCAGCACCTTGCCTATACAATCGCCAAAACCAATGCGTACTTGGTCATTTTGAGCATGTGCTCTCATAATTACAGTATCATTATCTTGAATAAATTTACGCTGAGATCCGTTCTTAAGTGTAATTGGGTTTTGACCACGCCAAGTAAGCTCCAGCATAGAACCATAACTATCTTTTGTTGGACCAGATATAGTACCACTCCCCATCATGTCTCCGCTCCTTACGTTACAACCATTTACAGTATGGTGTGTAAGTTGTTGTGCCATAGACCAGTACATGTATTTAAAATTTGAATTTGCTACAATTGTTTCTACGCCATCTTTTGGTTTAATACCTACTTGTAGGTTAATGTCAAAATTCATTTTATCTCCTTGTTGAAGATAGGGTAGTGGTTTTGGATCTTGTTTAGGACCGTTAGTTCTAAATGGTTCGAGTGCGTCTAACGTTACGATCCAAGGTGAAATTGTAGAAGCAAAACTTTTTCCTAAGAAAGGGCCAAGCGGAACATATTCCCAAGCTTGTATATCTCTCGCACTCCAGTCATTAAAAAGAACTAAACCAAAAATATTATCTTCTGCTTCATCTATAGTAACTCGTTTTCCTAAATCGTTGGTAGCAGTTGTGATAAAGGCCATTTCTAGCTCAAAGTCAAGTAGTTTTGTTGGGCCAAAACCTGGTTTTCCATCATCTCCTGGCTTAGTTTGTCCCATGGGTCTAGTGATAGGAGTCCCTGATGGAATAATAGAAGAACTTCTTCCATGGTATCCTATTGGAATATGTAGCCAGTTAGGAAGTAATGCATTTTCCGGGTCTCTAAAAAGGGAGCCTACATTAGTAGCATGCTCTTTACTTGCATAAAAATCTGTATAATCTCCAACATCTACTGGAAGTAGCATTTCAATCTCATCTAATCTAAATAATACTTTTAAGCAATGCTCTTTATTTTTTCTTAGTTCGTCATTATCTTTTAAAAATAAATCTGAAATCCTATTACGTACTAGCCGCCATGTTTTGCGTCCGTCTGCAATAAAGTCGTTTAATGAATCTTGCAGAAAAATATCATCGGTAAGGTCAATCCCATTAAAATAACCTAATTGATGTAAAGCTCCAAGGTCTATAGCAGTATTACCAATACGAGTTCCTATAGTAATAATATCGTCGCGTGTTAAGAATACACCAAATGGAATATTTTGTATTGGAAAGTCTGAATTTTCTGGAACGTCTAACCAAGTTTTTCTTTTTGGGTCGTTTGCAGTTAATGGCATAGTAGGAATCTTTTTTTGTTCGTAAATTGTTAATCAAATATATAATTTATCCAACACTAACCAAGAGCTTTTACTATTTTTGATACTTATTAATTTTTCTGAATATTACTATGCAACGAGACGAACAAATTTTTGAATTAATTGAAGCTGAAAAGAAACGTCAAATCAATGGATTAGAGTTAATTGCTTCTGAAAATTTTGTAAGCCAACAAGTACTAGAAGCAGCTGGTTCTGTTCTAACTAACAAGTACGCTGAAGGATACCCCGGTAAACGATATTATGGCGGATGTGAAGTAGTGGATGAGGTTGAGACTATTGCGATTGAGAGAGCCAAAACATTATTTGGAGCCGAGTATGCAAACGTACAACCACATAGTGGTTCTCAAGCAAATACAGCAGTTTTTCACGCATGCTTAAAGCCAGGAGATAAATTTTTAGGTTTCGATTTATCACATGGTGGGCACCTTACTCATGGTAGCCCTGTAAATTTTTCAGGAAAATTATATAATCCAGTCTTTTACGGAGTAGAAGAAGCTACAGGAATGCTTGATTATGATAAAATTGAAGCAATTGCAGTTAAAGAACAGCCTAAAATGATTATCGCTGGTGCTTCGGCTTATTCTAGAGAAATAGATTACAAACGTTTTAGAGAAATAGCAGATAAAGTAGGTGCTATTTTACTAGCAGATATTGCACATCCAGCTGGACTTATTGCCAAGGGGATAATTAGCGATCCAATCCCGCATTGTCATGTAGTTACAACTACCACCCATAAGACCCTACGTGGTCCAAGAGGAGGAATGATTTTGATGGGTAAGGATTTTGAAAATCCATTCGGGATAACACTTAAAAATGGGAACTTACGTAAAATGTCTTCGTTGTTAGATAGCGGTATTTTTCCTGGTAATCAAGGGGGACCACTAGAACATATAATAGCAGCCAAGGCAATAGCCTTTGGAGAAGCTTTGACTGACGATTTTTTACACTATATGGTACAGGTTAAGAAAAATGCTTCAGTTATGGCTCAGGCTTTTGTAGAAAAAGGTTACAAGGTAATCTCTGAAGGAACTGATAATCACATGATGTTAATAGACCTTAGAAACAAAAATATTTCAGGAAAACAAGCTGAGGAAGCACTAGGTAAGGCAGAAATAACAGTTAACAAAAATATGGTGCCTTTTGATGATAAATCTCCATTTGTAACGAGCGGTATAAGAATAGGGACAGCAGCAGTAACTACACGAGGATTAAAAGAAGCAGAGATGCTTGATATTGTAAGTTTAATAGACGAGGCTATTATAAACTTTGAAGACGAAAGTCGTCTTGAGCAAGTTGGTAATAAAGTGAATGAGATGATGGAAGATAGACCTTTGTTTGTTGTTTAAATTAAGAAGTTATGAATGTACTAGAAACCGAAAGGTTAGCATTGCGCAAAATTGAAGTTTCTGATGCACCATTTATGTTGAAACTGCTTAACAGCCAAGGTTGGTTGGAGTATATAGGTGATAGAAAAGTCCATTCAGTTGTAGATGCAGAAATTTTTATAGAAAAATACTACATTCCAAGTTACACACAAAATGGATATGGTTCTTACCTAGTCTCCTTAAAAGAAAGTAGTATTGCCATAGGTGCCTGTGGTTTATATAAACGTGAGGACTTAGACAATCCAGATATTGGTTTTGCATTTTTACCAGATTATATTGGAAAGGGGTATGGGTATGAATCTGCAAAAGCAGTTTTAGACTTTGCTTTTTCAACCTTACAGCTACATAAAATTTTAGGCTTTACCGTAAAAGAGAATATTGCTTCTATAAAGCTTTTAGAAAAGTTAGGCTTAAAAGAAATTGGCACATATGATTACGATAGTAAAGAAGAATATTTGTTACTCTTCTCTACGTAATACTTCAACTCTAAATTAAGTTCTACTATCCTTCAGGATCTGGAAAAACTGTTGCTTCATAGGCACCAGCATCTGGTGGAGTAGCTCTAGGAGTTCCGTTTAAGTCTGTAGCAGGAGGGACACCATTGGCTCCAATACCTTGTGCAGCAGATGCTCCTTGTTCTATGTTAAAGTTGTTGTTTTCAGTATCTTGAAATAATGGGTCTTGATTAAAAATTGTATTAGGGTAAAATGCTGGGTCTGAATATAGAGGATTGTCTGCAAATTCTCCGTCTGGATCTTCAAAACGCATTAGTGAATTTGTAAAACTGAAATTAAATGGATCATTTCCTTCCCTTACAATTGCATACTCTCTTTGTTCGTTTCCAAAAACAATACAGTTATTAAAAGTAGCACTTAGTGGCATAGTCTCAAAAGTGGTTTCTCCAGTTTGTACAGAATTATCTAGAATTAGAGTAGGAAAGGAGCGAAAACTATTGGTCCAATAATTTGCAAACGTACAATGGTTAAAAGTGTAGGTTCCACCAAACCCTATATTTAGTGATACTAAACCAGAATTATTAATTACTACATTTTCACCGTAAATATTTCCTGTTAAGGTTTGTATTCCAAAGAAAGAACTATTGTAAATCTGAACATTAGATAATGACAAAGTTTCGTCACCATCATTACTATCCATTCTAATTCCAACAATGGCATTTTTAATGGTTACATAACTAAACTCATTATCTGTACTTCCAGCCGTGCACCAAATAGTTCCCCATTGCCCAGGGATATCACTAAAACCAGGCTCTAATCTATCACTTTCAAAAATAATTTCACCCTCCATGACTTCTGGATCTGAACTAGGTTGCCCATTGGCTTTTATGGAGCCAGTATTAGCTACAAGGATGCCACTATTTTCATGAAAATGAACTCTTGCACCAGGTTGTATCTCAAGCGTTTCTCCAGGCGGGACGGCTGCAAAACCATAAATTACATAGGGTTTTTCGTTTGTGAAAGTTAACTCTGTATTATCTAAGAAAAACCCTTCAATTAAGATATCGTTTCCTTCTTCGTCAGTACCTAGATTTAAGGTCTCAAACATACCATTGCCTAAGTCTTCAGGGAATAGAAATATTGCATCTTGAACAAGAGTAACAAGTTCAACTTTTTGTTCATTAGCACCTGAATCAAACACTATTTGGTCTGTGTATAAGAACTCTAGTTCATTGGTGGGAGCTACATCAAATGTAGTTTCAATAAAAATAAAAATACTGTCATTAGCACGTATTTGTACGTTTTCAAAAGTTTTTCCGGGTAAACCATCAACATTTAATCTATAATTAGAGTTTTCTCCATCGGCAAGCCCAACATTTGGTACACTTATATCTTCGTCACTACGATTATAAACTGTTAGATTATAAGTACTAGAACCAATATTAGTAAATATAGTATCTAAAAAAACAGTATCCCTAGAAAATTCCAAACTCCCTGTACTTGGTACTGTCTCAAAATCATTACGACAAGAACTCCATAAAACAAGACAACATAAAATTGCCAATCCGTATAAATACTTCACGTGCTATAAATTTTTAGTAAAAATATAACTTTATTATGAAGCATAATATTGTGTGTGCTATTTTTTCCCTTTTCTCTTTTTGTTTTTGCGTTTTAGTTGTCTTTCGGCTTTTTTTCTAGCTTGCTTAATACGTTTAAACTCAATTTCGTTTTCGTGTTGTTTTTTTAGCTTTTCTTTCCATGCTTTACGCTCAGGGTCTTCCCTAAAATCTGGTCTTGGAAATTGTTCTATATAACCATCGTCAGCTTCTGGTGTAATTATCAAGCCAACTATATATCCGCCTAAATAAGCTCCAGCTTCAAGACTAACATCTATTGTATTAGAAACATTTGAGGCAGTAATTTCTTGTGTTTCAAAACCTACGTAACTAAAAACTAATACTTGATTGGGTTCTATTTCTATGCTGTAGTTACCATCAAAATCGGTTTGCGTTCCAATGGCTGTTCCTTTTACAATCACATTAGCTCCTGGCAACGGCAGCCCAGCATCATCGGTTACATTCCCTGAAATTGTAATTTCTGTTTTAATAGTAGAAACCATTCTTCCCACAACTTGGGTTTCTTTAGAAGTGTTATACCCTTTTATGATAACCGTTTCATTAGACTCTAAAACAATGTTAAAAGAACCTTTTTCTGCTGAAATAGTAACTTCTTGCTTATGGTAGCCCTTATGTGTAATTAATAGTGTTTGACCAGCTTTTGCTCGTAATATATATTGGCCCTTTTCATTAGTAGTTGTGGTTACACCAGTTTCTTTAATTGTAATTGTAGCATTAGAGACAAGCGCTCCTTTATTATCTTTAATAAGCCCAGTTATGATTACTGTTTTAAGACTTCCAATTTCTAAAGATACATATTGTTTTTGTGGTGCTTTAGAATAATTACCTTGTTCCATAGCATTGGCTGCCATACTCAACGGTAGTAGAAGTGAAGCAGCATAGGGCACTAAACTATTTCTTGACTTTCTTTCTAGTTTTACTTCCCTGTCTAACTGTGATTTTTTAAATCTACCACATGTATTTGTGTTATTAGTTAGGTACTTTACTAAGTCTTCGTCTGTTTTGTTTGTAAAATCAACTACCTCTTTGGTACATACTTTACAATGTCTTCCTTTTTCGGTTGGAGTCATTTTTGCCCAATCTTCATGACAAGGCTCTGGAATTTTAATCGTGATGGCTTTTTTCATAATGTTATATTTATACACACAAATCACAATAAAATAGGAGTAAAAAAAAATAGCCATTGAGTGAATGGCTATTTTGAGTGAGGGAAAATAGTTTTTTGCTTTTAGTTCGCTATAATTTCAATTTTAAATAGCTTATCCCAGTTTTTTCCTGTGATATAAAGAATGTTAGGTTCACCTTTGTAAGCGATTCCGTTTAGGACATCTAGTTTAGGGTGTTGTGTAACTTGTTCTTTTAAAGACTTAAGGTTAATTACACCTTCTACAGCACCATTGTTTGGGTTTACAATAGCAATAGCATCTTTTTGATAGATATTTGCATAGATTTTTCCATCTACATATTCTAGTTCATTTACGCTATCTATCTTGCTTTTATTGGTGTAAATTTCTATATAATCTTCTTCGGCTAGTGTTTCCGCATTCAATGTCCATATTTTTTCTGTACCATCACTCTTATAGATTTTAGCTCCATCGTTAGCTAATCCCCAACCTTCTTTACTCTTACCATACACAAAAGTTCCTGTTCTCTCTAGGGTATTTAAGTTATAAATAAAACCTGTTTTTGCTTGCCATGTAAGTTGATATATTTTGTTATTAAGAATAGTAAGTCCTTCCCCAAAATATTGATCTTGTAAGGCTACTTTTTGTAGAACCTCTCCAGTTTTATATGCAATTTTTCTAAGAGAAGATTCTTTGCGTTGTCCTGTACTTTCATATAATGTATCACCTTTAAACTCTAGTCCTTGTGTGTAGGCATTATTATCGTGGGGGTAGGTCTCTAGTATTTTGTAACTATATAGCTTAGGACTTTTACTGGCAACAATAATGATATCTTTTGAAACTGTATACGATTTATCATCAACCACTACAGTAGCAATAACACTTCTTTTACCTAATTTTTTTTCTGAAAGCGATATTGTTTTGCTTTCTGAAGCATTAGCTGAAACACTAACATCGTCCAAATTGTAAGTAATAGTCGATATTTCTTTATTCTTTTTGTTTACAAGGCTAACTTCAATGCTTTCTTCAGTTGTATACTTCTTTTTTTGGTCTTTAATTGTAACAGAAAATAGATCATTTACATTAGTGACTTCTTCTTCACAAGAAGGGAATACAACCAGCAATGCTATGAGTGCGAATAGTTTATAAAATGACATTGTTTTTTTAAATTTTTCCGAAAGGTATTTATTATAATTGATAACTAAAAATACTTTGTACAAGCTTTAAAATATAGTATCTTTGCAGCGGCAAGTCCTACACAACCAGCTCCTGTTGAATCCCCCAGGGCGGGAACGCAGCAAGGGTAAACGGTCGTAGCGGTGTGATGTAGGTAGCTTGCCATTTTTTATGCGCTTTATTTTCATTTGGTTTTGAATTTTAGTATTGAAACCGCATCTTTGTCATAGCAACTAACAACCATGTCACAAGTAGTTTTAATTACAGGAGGTTCTTCAGGAATAGGGAAAGCCATAGGTACATACTTAGCTCAAAAAAATTATCGTGTCTATGGGACTAGTAGAAACCCTTCAAAATATTCAAAATCTACACCATTTCCTCTATTACAAGTAGATGTTACAAGCCCACAACAAATAGAAGCTGCAGTAACAAAAATTATTTCTGAAGAAAGTAGACTAGACGTTGTTATTAATAATGCTGGTATTGGTATTACGGGTCCAATAGAAGAAACCCCAACTGATGAAATTAGAAATGCTTTTGAAACTAATTTTTATGGACCTCTTGAAGTAATTAAAGCAGTACTTCCACAAATGCGTAAACAAAAAAGTGGTAAAATAGTAAACATTACCTCTATTGCAGGCTATATGGGGTTGCCGTACCGTGGTATATATTCTGCTACAAAATCTGCATTAGAAATCACCATTGAAGCCTACCGTATGGAAACCAAGCAGTTTGGTATTCTGATGACCAGCGTTGCACCAGGAGACTTTGCAACTAATATTGCTGCTGGACGATTTCATGCACCCGTTTTGGAAAGTTCTCCTTATCAAAAAGCCTATGGAGAAACACTTAAAACAATGAATGAGCATGTGGACGGTGGTGAGGACCCTATGATTATGGCAAGAGAAGTCTATAAAATTCTTCAGAAAAATCAACCAAAAGTTCACTATAGAGTAGGAGCATTTTTGCAAAAATTCTCAATTGTTTTAAAGAGAGTTCTCCCTGACAAGGTTTATGAGAGAATGTTGATGAATCATTATAAGCTGAAGTAAAAACTAAAATCTAAAATAGACACTTAGGTTGTTAACAAAACTCCTCAATAACTTTTTTAATTCAATAGTATTTCTACAATTTTTCTTGCCTATTTTTGAACCATTAGAAATAACTTAAAAGCGACCAACAAATGAAATTTTTTATTGATACCGCAAACCTAGATCAGATTAGAGAAGCTCAAAATTTGGGTGTTTTGGATGGTGTAACTACAAATCCTTCATTAATGGCAAAAGAAGGAATTACAGGTAGAGAAAACATCTTAAAGCACTATGTTGCTATTTGTGATATTGTAGATGGGGATGTTTCTGCTGAAGTGATTTCGACAGATTTTGATGGTATGATAAAAGAAGGTAAAGAGCTTGCTGCGCTACATGAGCAAATTGTAGTAAAGGTGCCTATGATTAAAGAAGGGGTAAAGGCAATTAAGTATTTTACAGATAAAGGAATAAGAACTAATTGTACTCTAGTATTTAGTGCCGGACAAGCATTGCTTGCTGCAAAAGCTGGTGCGACATATGTCTCTCCATTTATAGGAAGACTAGACGATATATCTACAGATGGGTTAAACCTCATTGCCGAAACACGCCTTATCTATGATAACTATGGCTTTGAAACACAAATTCTTGCAGCCTCTGTACGTCATACTATGCATGTATTAGAATGCGCTAAGATAGGTAGTGATGTAATGACTGGACCTTTATCTTCTATTGAAGGTTTATTAAAACACCCTCTTACAGATATAGGATTAGAGAAATTTCTTGCAGACTACAAAAAAGGGAATTAATTATTACTTATTGAGATGACCAAGGAGTAAGGTTTCAATATTTACAACAAAGATATTGGCATTATTTTCTAAAATTCTACCTTTGTGGTCTAGTATAATTGCCTTATTCATAGAGTTTAAAACTAGCTTACGCTCTGCATCGTCTAAATCATCAATTTGATACTCGTAAGACTTTGTATATCCATTATTATTAATGGTTTCTCTCCATTTTTTAAAGTGTGAGTCTGTATTAATTGCCACAAAATCATATTCAGGAAACCTGTCATGCAACTCGGCTGCACGGCTATGTATATCTCTATAATGTTTTATTGAGTTTGAAGACCAAAAATATAAAACAGTATGTTTTTTTATTACATCCCGTAAGCTTCGGTTGTTGTTGTTAGCATCTACCAGTAATACATTAGGTATTTTCTCTCCTGGTGTAAGTTTAATTGTTGCTTCAGCAAGTTTTGTAATTTCCTTTTTATAGGCTTCGTTTGTACTAAGACGTAAAAAGTATTCTTTTATATCGTTTTCTTTCTCAGCATTTTTTCCGTTTAACAAATAACGTCGAGCAGAAAGACGTAAAAGATTATTACGTAGTTCTTCATCTTTAACAATATCACCTATTAACTCCATTTTATGAAGATTATGAATATAGGATTTTCTGTCAAACCAATGGATGCCATTATACTCTTCATAGGCCATATTATCAAAGTATCTATTTAAGAATAGAAAATATGGATAATACGTCTTTAATTGATTGTTGTTAAAATCTATATCATCTCGGTAGCTATAAAATTTCTTAGGGAATTCTTCAGGACCACTAAAACGCTCTCTCGCATTATAAGCAGAAGCGTATAACTCTTTTTTTGAATAATAATCGTAATTTATACTTGCACTTACAATCTTGCTAAAATTTTCAGAAACAGTATTGTTTTTTTTGAATTCATTATAAAAAATAATTCTCTCCGTTTTCATAGAGTCTATTTTTTTCTGAAATTCAGCAGGTGGCAAAATGTATAATTTAGGCATCAATCTACTTTCGGCTTCATTATAAAGAAACATTTCGATAAGTAAATTATTTTTTTCAGCACCAACTCCTGTATAAGTAAGAGATTCATCAAAATCCATTGTGTTTACACGAAGCATAATACTATCGCCAGGTTCAAGATGCATCACTTGATACTCATTATGTCTAAAACTATAAAGTCCAGGCGTTAAGTTTTTAGAACTATATAAGAAAGTATTGTCCTTTTCTAGTTTAACTGAATCTACAATACAATCTCCTTTTGCAATTACTACATATTCTGATTTAGGGTTTACAATTTCACCACCAATAGAAATACCAGCGTTCTCTCCTTTGCGATTAGAATTGCAAGACAGTAAAAGAAGTATGAAAAAAAGAGAAAGTATTTTTTTAATCAAAGGCACAATTACATGGTTCTAAAAACAAAAATAGATTTATAGCTAGCTAGCTAGTGTTAATTACTCGTTAAAAGGAATTTTAAAACGTTAATGTTTCTTTAGTATAATGTAATTGGCTACTTTTGCCGAAAATTCACTAAAAACAGGAGTTAGAGTATGTTATCAGTTTCAAATTTATCGGTACAGTTTGGTAAAAGAGTGTTGTTTGATGAGGTAAACACCCAATTTGTTCAAGGCAATTGTTACGGAATTATTGGAGCTAATGGTGCAGGAAAATCTACTTTTTTAAAGATTTTGGCAGGTAAGCAAGACCCAACATCGGGTCATGTACATTTAGAGCCTGGCAAGAGGATGTCTGTATTGGAGCAAAATCACAACGCGTATGACGAGTATCAAGTACTAGAAACTGTAGTACGTGGTAATAAAGAGTTGTTTGCTATTAAATCTCAAATAGACAAACTGTACGAAGATTATACTGATGAGAATGCAGAGAAAATAGGGGAGTTGCAGGTTACTTTTGAAGAAATGAATGGCTGGAATGCAGATAGCGATGCGGCTGCAATGCTTTCAAACCTTGGAATAAACGAAAGTTTGCACTACAGCACAATGGGTGACTTGGATGGAAAACAAAAAGTACGTGTGTTATTAGCACAAGCACTTTTTGGAAGTCCAGATGTACTAATCATGGATGAGCCAACTAACGATTTGGATTACGAAACCATCTCGTGGCTTGAAACCTTCCTTGCTAACTATGATAACTGTGTAATTGTAGTATCACACGACCGTCACTTTTTAGATGCTGTATGTACACATATTAGCGATATAGATTTTGGAAAAATTAACCACTTTAGTGGAAACTATACTTTTTGGTACGAAAGTAGCCAGCTAGCGGCAAGACAGCGCGCACAGCAAAACAAAAAAGCTGAAGAGAAAAAGAAAGAGCTTGAAGAGTTTATTCGTCGTTTTTCTGCAAACGTTGCTAAGTCAAAGCAAGCTACAAGTAGAAAGAAAATGATTGAAAAATTAAATGTTTCAGACATTAAACCTTCTAGCCGTCGTTATCCAGCTATTATTTTTGAACGTGAACGAGAAGCTGGTGACCAAATTTTAAATGTAGAAAACCTATCTGCTTCTATAGATGGTGAATTATTGTTTAAAAATATTGATATCAACCTTGCTAAAGGAGATAAAGTAGTAGTCTTTTCTAAAGACTCTAGAGCAACGAGTGCTTTTTACGAAATTATAAATGATAAATTACAACCTGATTCTGGAGAATACAGTTGGGGTGTAACTACCAACCAGAGTTATTTACCATTAGATAATAGCCACTTTTTCAATAGCGATATGAATTTGGTAGATTGGCTACGCCAATGGGCAAAGACCGAAGAAGAGCGTGAAGAAGTTTATATCCGCGGCTTTTTAGGAAAAATGTTGTTTAGTGGAGAAGAAGCCCTTAAAAAATGTAATGTCTTATCTGGAGGAGAAAAAGTTCGTTGTATGCTAAGTCGTATGATGATGATGCGTGCTAATGTTGTAATGCTAGATGAACCTACTAATCACTTAGATTTAGAATCTATTACGGCGTTTAACAATTCTCTTAAAAACTTTAAGGGTACGGTATTATTAACCACACATGACCACGAGTTTGCACAAACTGTAGGTAATCGTGTGATTGAGCTTACCCCTAACGGAATTATAGATCGTTATATGACTTTTGATGAGTATATGAGCGATAAAAAAATAAAAGAACAACGTGAAAAAATGTATAGCGTTACCGCATAAATACTAACAACATTTATTATAACATTAAAAACTTCTCAAATTTGGGAAGTTTTTTTATGCATATTATTTTATACTATTACTATTCAGAGCTAAACTATAAGAGTCATTTTAATAGAATATAACTGGCCTATATTGTAAATAAGCAATAGCAATTAAAATGATAAAGAAAAATATAAAGTAACGACGAACATGCACAATGATGTTTGCTTTAACACACACAGCACTACTTAAATATATACTTTAATTTGAGACAGCAAAGTAAACCAATTGATTAACTTTGCGACTTAAAAATACTGGCATTTATGCCGCTTATTTAACAATAGAGGAACTGTATATTTTATGAATATTACCATCGAAAACATAGTTTTAGTTGGCTCAATACTACTTTTTATAAGCATTATTGTAGGTAAAACTTCATATAAGTTTGGCGTACCTACGTTGTTACTTTTCTTAGCAATAGGAATGTTGGCAGGTTCTGATGGGATTATAGGTATTAATTTTGACAATCCAGAAATCGCACAATTTATTGGTATTGTATCACTTAATTTCATCCTATTTTCTGGAGGATTAGACACCAATTGGAAATCTGTTAAACCCATTCTTAAAGAAGGAATTTTATTATCTACATTGGGCGTTTTATTAACTGCAACTTCTCTTGGAACCTTTGTGTGGTTTGTAACAGATTTTACAATTTATGAAAGTATGTTGCTGGGCTCTATTGTATCTTCTACAGATGCAGCAGCCGTATTTTCGATTCTTAGATCAAAAAGCCTTGCCTTAAAAACAAACCTTAGGCCCACATTAGAGTTAGAAAGCGGAAGTAACGACCCTATGGCGTATGTGTTAACTATTGCGTTTTTAACTTTAGTAATCAACCAAGACAAAAGCTTCCTATCTATAATTCCTCTGTTTTTACAACAAATGATTTTAGGGTGTGCCTTAGGTTTTGCTTTTGGTTTAATAAGTAAGTTTATAATCAACAAAATCAAACTTGATTTTGAAGGGCTTTATTCTGTTCTGGTAATCGCTCTCATGTTCATAACATTTTCGGCTACAAACTTTGTGGGAGGAAACGGGTTTCTCGCTATTTATATTTGTGCAGTTTATTTAGGTAATCAAGACTTAATACACAAAAAAACCATTTTAAAAATGTTTGATGGTTTGGCTTGGTTAATGCAAATTGTGTTATTCCTTACTTTAGGACTACTTGTTTTTCCTTCTCAAATTATTCCTTATTTCGGTATTGGATTACTTATTTCATTGTTTTTAATATTTATTGCTCGACCAGTAGGTGTTTTTCTCAGCTTAGTATTTTTCAAAATGAAAATGAGAAGGCGGTTTTATATTTCTTGGGTTGGTTTACGAGGGGCTGTTCCAATTGTTTTTGCAACGTATCCACTTTTGGCAGGAATAGAAAAAGCAAGTGTAATTTTCAATATCGTTTTTTTTATTTCGGTAACATCTGTACTCTTACAAGGCACAACACTTTCTATTGTGGCAAAATGGTTACATGTAGCTTTACCAGAAAAGACAAAACCTGTTGCAGCTAACGAACGCTATATTTTAAATTTGCCTAAATCTGCAATGAAAGAAGTTACAGTTCCGCCTGAAAGTTTTGCTGTTGACAAGCGTATTGTTGATTTGCATTTTCCGCAATCTGCATTTATAACAATGATAAAGCGAAACGGTAAATTTGTACGTCCAGGAGGGGCGACAATTATTGAAGCGAATGATGTTTTAGTGGTTTTACTGGACAATGAAGATAGTATAAACGAAGTAAATGAAGTCCTTTCTGGAAATAAAAACGATTAATTATTAATAGATAACTAAGAGTTGTCAAAGTACATATCCATAAGCCTTAGTTTGTAACCTTCAATTACTCAATTCTAGTTATATAACAATAAAAGGTCTATAAACTTTCTTTTATTAACTTAGTGCTAATCATCTAAAATGTATACTGAATTATGTTAGATGAAATAATAAACAATAAAATGAAACCTTTAATAGAAACTGAAAGATTATTGTTACAAAAAATTTCTCTTGATGATAAAGAAGAAATGCTTCGGTTGCATTCAAATCCAGAAGTACAAATGTACACAGGAGAACCTCCAGTAGCATCTATTGAAGAAATGGAAGCGGCGATACATGCTAGAATTAAAGACTACAAAAAGTATGGATACGGTAGGTGGGCTACTTTTATTAAAAATGAGATGCAATTTATTGGCTGGGCAGGTCTAGCGTATTTACCAGAATTTGATGAAATTGATCTTGGTTATAGGTTTCTACCAGAATATTGGGGTATGGGATTTGCAACAGAAGTTTCCCGTGCGATATTAAAATATGGGTTTGATACACTTAAATTAAAACGCATAATTGCCATTGCTATGAAAGAAAATGTGGCGTCTATTCGAGTAATGGAAAAAGTTGGGATGGAGTTTGATAAATTTGCGCCTTATGAGCCTGGTGGTGAAGATGTTGCTTGGTATTGGTCTAATAAAGAACTTATAGAAAGAAAATGAACATATCTAAAGCAATCAAGTTTATGTACATTATTTCTAATTTATGTAATATTCTATTTTTTGTATTTTTAAAGCATGAAACAAAACGAAAACCTTTCTCTTGTTAGTGATTTAATAGTACTCGCGAAAGCTGATGAAAAAATAACAGCTGGGGAGTATGACTTTATTTTGCGCCTTGCAAAACGTATGAATGTTACTCCAGAAGAGGTAGATGCGTTGTTTGAAAACCCTATTCCATCAAAGCCATTAGCTTCAGAAATGGAGCGAATTACACATTTCTACAAGCTTATTTTGGTTATGAATGTAGATGATGAGACGCACGAAAAAGAAATAGCACTTCTTAAAAACTTTGGTTTGCGAATGGGAATTCGTGCGGGAGTTATCACTCAAATTCTTCATAAAATGGAAGCTCACGATAATAAAATTATCCCTACTGAAGATTTGCTTAAGATTTTTCAGACATATTATAATTAAAAAATAACACCATCATTTTTAGTTTTAGATAATGTATTAAGTCTATTTATTGCTATAAAATGCTAGGATAGTTCCTTTTCTAATAAATTGATTTGATTCTTTAAAACCGAATAATATTCCTCTTTATATGCTTTTTGCTCTAAAAGATAGTTTATCATGTTCTTAATTTTTATTGCAAGAATTGGGTCTTGCATGCAGTAGGTTTTTAACGATGTTACTATATCTTCAATGAGTTTTTTAAAATTTAAAGTTTTTACCTCTAATAGAGTTTCATCATTAAATTTATGAATATCTGTATCGTTTTTTAGCATTCTTAATGAGAGTAACTCTGTTAAGTAGTCGATTGCGTTAATCGCAGTTCCAGGGTCATTTATACCAGGAGACATGGCTTTAACAGCAATCTCGGTAATCTGTTTAAAAGCTAACACATAGTTATCAGAGATAAGTTCTGTTTTTGAAAAATTAAAGTTATTTAAAATTTTATGTAGAATTTTTTCATCAATTTCTTTATCACTCATCAAAAAATCATCATTAGATAAAACAAAGAATCCTTTTGGAATTAAGATTTTAATTTTAGTATCATTTTCTTCGCATATTTTTAGAATGTTTTTTTGTGAAAAATTCTGAAAATACCCGCATCGATTAATTTTATATGTATTCCAATTTTTATTTACTTTTAGACTTCCTTCTTCATCATATTGCTTTTCAACCAAAACTTTTAACCTTTTTTTAGATTGATTAAAAATCTTTTCTAAGATATTTCCTATTTGAATACTTTGAGACATGTTGTGAATAAAGTATATAAAAGATCCTAAGCAAAATATAGTTATAAAAACACCTATTAAAATACTTAACGAGGGAATTGAGTTTTCACTAGCTTCAGGACGTATGGAGAATAGAATGAACATTAAATAAATAATAGCTCCTAAATAATATCCCAATATGTATTGATTTTTTTTGTCGCTTAATAAACCTGGAAGTATTCTTGGAGAAAAATTGCTTGAAGCTTGACTTAGCAATAGCATAACTACCGAAAAACTAAAAACCATAATTGATATTAAACCTCCAATACATACACTAATCATAGTTAAGGCAGTATCACCACTTTTAATTGACAAAGAAGTAAAGTTCTCTTGTAAAAAATTTGAAACAGAAGTTGTTTCTAAAGTTGTTATAATAATTGCAAGTAAAACCCCAGCTAGAGCTATAATAGAAGGGTAGAAGGCAATTTTACCCTGAATAATATTAAATATTGATTTTATTTTATTGAATGATTCATTTACTACTTTCATTTTATAAAGGTACAAATATCAAACTAACACTTTCTTTACTCCAAGCAGTCAAAAAGACAGTAAAAACCCTATGTTTTAAGACAAAGTGTCTTGATTTTAGTGATGGAATATTTATTGTTAATTACTAATCAAAAATTGAATTTAAACTTTAAATAATAAAAAGATGAAAGTAATTAATAGCACAAAAAATGGATGGTTTCCATCTATATTTGACGACATATTTATGGAGAACAGACTTGACATTCCGAATTATGAAAAATTTAGCAGTCCAGCCGTAAATATTTCAGAGAATTTTACGAACTTTATCATTGAAGTTGCAGCGCCTGGATTGGAGAAATCAGACTTTACCATAGAAGTAGAAGAAGATGTTTTAACCATTGCTGTGACTAAGGAAACTGAAAAAGAGAATGATACAAAATTCACTAGAAAAGAATTTGATTTTACAAACTTTAAAAGAACTTTTTCGCTTCCGGAAAGTAGTAATAAAGAAGAAATTAAGGCAACATACGTTAATGGATTGTTAACAGTTACCATTGAAAAAGTAGAGGAGCCTAAGAATATTAAGAGAATGGTTGAGATTTCATAATTGAAATTTAATTTGGTTAGTTAGTTGAAAATTACCACGTGCTACTCAATCGGTGCGTGGTTTTTTTATGTCTAATTTCTACCTCTTCTTCGTCTAGGACTTTTGCTTATGTTCTTTTTTTCTTGTACATCTACAAAAGCACTATTGTCTGAAGTTTCAACAGATTGTTTTAACTCCCTTAACTCTTTAGCTGTAAGGTCTCTCCACTTTCCTATTTCAAGGTTTCCTAATTCAATGTTCATAATGCGAACTCTTTTTAGTGTAACAACTTCATATCCCAAATAATCACACATTCTTCGTATTTGTCTATTTAGCCCTTGAATCAAAATTATTTTAAATACAAACCTGCTTATTTGTTCCACTTCACATTTTTTAGTTGTAGTTTCTAATTCGTGAAGCGGTATACCATTTCGCATACGAAGTATAAAATCCTTTGTAATAGGTCTATCTACTTTTACAATGTATTCTTTTTCATGCTTGTTTCCAGCCCTAAGAATCTTATTTACAATATCTCCATCATTAGTCATTAATAATAGACCTTCACTAGGTTTATCTAATCTTCCTACATGAAAAATACGTTCTTTATGATTTATAAAATCTACAACATTACCTTCTACACGTTGGTCTGTTGTACATGTTATTCCTACAGGTTTATTAAGCGCAATATAAACTAGATTATCGTTTTCAGTAATACGTTTTCCATTAACTGTAATAATATCGCCTGGCATTGCTCTATCACCAAGAGTTACTTTTTTACCATTAATTTTTACATCACCAGCCTCAATATGTTTATCGGCTTGGCGTCTAGAACAATATCCACTATCACTAATGGCTTTATTTATTCGAATAGAATCTGGGTGGTGTTGCATCCTGCAAAAGTACAAGACTTATAGTAATTCATAATATATTAATGGAAAATAAGCTTACTCTCCAATTCCTGAGAGATAGGCATCAATAACAGGTTGTGCTTTTTCGAGTTGATCTTTTCTAACAAAAAGCATTACTTGTCCAGGAACTCCTTTTGCAAAACCAGCAGTAATGCCACTTTCATTATCATTGCGCTCAATAGGGCTAATACCAATCTCATTAAGATGAGCAATTAGTCCCTTAGCTATCATCGCTGGACCAGTATAAATTCTAGTAGTTGTTTTGTCTTTTTCCATAAGTTATGCGTTATAGTATTTGCTATTCCAAATCACACCATTAAAGTTTTTTCCTTTTGCAAAACCATAATAAAGTACAATGCCTGCTACTGCTTTAAACATAAACAAAAACATCAAAAAATATTCTTGCAATGTTACATCCCCTTTGGTAAAAGCCTGCATGGGAGTTATAGATGTTAAAAAAATACTGACCAATAGGGTGGTTAAAATTAGATTTTCAAAACTTTTATAAGGCCACATTACTATTTTACGAAGTGGGTGTAAATCGTTTCCCCATTTGTGAATTAAATAGAAATAATTATTCCCCATGGGAGCAAACAAAAGTGGGTCGTCTGCATTTTCTAATTTTAAAAGCTTAGCTGGCGCAACAATCTTTAAGTTTGAAAGTATAGTGCCGTGTTCTTTTTCAAGCACTCTTATTTTAGAGATGGCTTCTTCTGGAATAGTCCCCTTAAAAAAATGACTATCTAAAAAGCGAAGCCTGTATGTAACACATAAAGCTTTAATGTCTTCAATGTGATAAATTTTTTCTGTTTTAAGGTGTTCTATGTTAAACTCAGCGCTTACCGTTTCTTTATTTGAAAGTCTTTCTGAAATAGCCTGTCTCTGTGTTTCATTTTCAGCAAAAATGGAATACACTTCATCTATCAACTCCTTTTCGGTAACTCTCTTATCTCTAAACTCGCTAAGTTTTTGTTGAATATTTGTTTTTGAAAGCATTTTCTTTTTCTTTTAAAATTACAACATAGTAATGTGCAATACAAGTCTTTAATTGATTTTTGAAGGTATTTTAACACCCTTGTAAAACGTTAAATAAACACTAAAGTTAGCGCTTTATAAAAACCGTGATTGTCTATACTTCGTTTATAATAGTATATCAACACAAATAAAAACTATAATAAAATGAAAACTAAAAAAATTATTACATCAGGATTAGTAGCATTAGCATTACTTGTAAGTGCTACAACTTTTGGACAAGATAAAATGTCTAAGAAAAGTAAAATGGACAAAAAGGAGAAGATGATGATGGATAAGAAAATGTCTAGTGAGAAAACTGTAATGGTTGGTGGTGCTGCAATGTATCCTAGCAAAAATATTATTGAAAATGCTGTAAATTCAAAAGACCATACAACGCTTGTTGCTGCTGTTAAAGCTGCAGGTCTAGTAGAAACTTTACAAGGAGATGGTCCTTTTACAGTATTTGCTCCTACTAATAGTGCTTTTGATAAATTACCAGATGGTACAGTTGCAACTTTGTTGAAAGAAGAAAACAAGAAAAAATTGCAAACAGTATTAACATATCACGTAATTGCTGGAAAATTTAATGCTAGTGATGTTGTAAAAGCAATTAAACAAGGAAAAGGAAATGCAACGTTTACAACCGTAAGTGGTGGTAAATTAATGGCAACTATTAATGGAGATAAAGTAATGTTAACAGATGAAAATGGAGGTACATCTACTGTGACCATTGCAGATGTTAATCAGTCTAATGGAGTGATTCATGTAATAGATACAGTTGTATTACCTAAATCATAAAATTAACTAATACATAAGAAGCTTAGTTAATTTAGGTAAAAGGCGGCAATTTTTATTGCCGCCTTTTAGTATTAACGTAATGTGGCTCCAAAGTCTTTTTCAAACTTTTGCTGGAGTTTTTGCATTATTTTATCAATTTGTTTATCTGTCAATGTTTTGTTCTCGTCTTGTAATGTAAAGTTTAAAGCGTATGATTTTTTTCCATTAGGAAGGTTATCTCCTGTATAGACATCAAACAATTGAACATTTTTAAGTAATTTCTTCTCAGTTTGAAAAGCAGCTTGTTGTAAGCCACCAAATGAGACGGCATCATCAACCAAAAGTGCAAAGTCCCTAGAAACTGATTGATATTTTGGGATAGGTTTCATTTTAAAGTCATCAGTAGAAATTTCTGAAAGAATATTATCCCAATTAAAATCTGCATAAAAAGCTTCATTTTCGGCTTCAAAATGCTTGAGTACTTTTTTTGAAACCACACCAAAGTCAACAAGTGCTTTTTTGTGTAGGGTAAAACTAATTCCTTCAGAAAATATACTGTTCTTAGTATCTTTTTCAGAAAAACCAGTAATTCCTAATCGCTCTAATACTGAAGTGATAATCCCTTTTGTATAAAAGAAATTTGTTTTTTCATCTTTTTGCGTCCAAGCACTTTCTTTCTTTTCCCCTGAAATGAGGATGCTTAAATGTTTGTGTTCTTCTCTTCCGCCTGGAAAATTATGATAGGTTTTACCAAACTCAAACAATTTTACATTGTTCTGTTTTCTATTGTTGTTGTATGCTAATGCTTCTAGTGCGCTTGGAAGCATAGATTGTCTTAAAACCGATAAATCTTGACTAAGTGGATTAAGCATTTCTATATTATATGCTTCTTTTAGGTCAGAAAGAATAGGAGTGTGTTTTGCAGCAGTTAAAGAATTCCCCATCATCTCATGAAAACCGAGTGCTGTTAATTGATTAGCCACTTTATTTTGAATTTGGTAATCCTCAATCTTTTGCGTAGTAGCCATTGAAGCATTTAGTTTTTGAGTAAAACCAATTTTGTTGTATCCATATACGCGTAAAATCTCTTCAATTACGTCTGCTTCTCTTGTTACATCATTTCGGTAGGCAGGTATAGTCATACCTAAACCAGACTCTGTCACATTATTAATCTTAATTTCAAGAGAAGTTAAAATATCTTTTATGGTCTCTCTTGGAATTTCTTCACCAATTAACTTTGTTGCATTTTCAAAACTTAAGACTACTTGATGGTCTTCAATCTTTTTAGGGTATATATCTGTAATATCACTTGTTATCTCACCTCCAGCTATTTGCTGAATTAAGATGGCAGCACGCATTAAGGCATATTCAGTAATATTTGGGTCAATACCTCTTTCAAATCTAAATGATGCATCGGTATTTAATCCGTGTCTTTTTGCAGTTTTACGAACACTTACTGGGTTAAAATAAGCACTTTCTAAAAATATACTTGTAGTGCTTTCGGTAACACCGCTATCAACTCCACCAAATACTCCAGCGATACACATTGGTGTTTCTGCATTACAAATCATTAAATCTTCTTCATGAAGTGTGCGTTCTATACCATCTAAAGTTGTAAATTTTGTTCCAGCTGGAAGTGTTTTTACGTTAACTGTATTTCCAGTAATTTTTGTAGCATCAAATGCATGAAGTGGCTGTCCTAGCTCATGCAATACATAATTTGTCGCATCTACAATATTATTTACTGGGGTTAAGCCAATAGCTTTTAATCTATTTTGTAAACTAGTAGGAGATGCTTCAACCTTAAGCCCACTTAGTGTTAATCCACAATATCTGGGAGCTAATTCACTATTCTCTACTTCAATATCAATTTTTAAAGTTCTACTATCTACATGAAAACTACTAGTAGATGGAGTAATGAGTTCTAAGGACTCTTCATGCTGTAATAATCCAGCACGTAAATCTCTTGCAACACCCCAATGACTCATTGCATCTGCACGGTTGGGTGTAAGACCAATTTCAAAAACGTGATCGTTTTCAATTTCAAAGATTGAGGCCACTGGTGTCCCTACTTCTAGATCAGCATCAAGAACCATAATACCATCATGGCTTTCTCCTAGTCCAAGTTCGTCTTCGGCACAAATCATTCCTTGACTCTCTTCTCCTCGTATCTTTCCTTTTTTTATTTTCCAAGGTTTTCCTTCTGCATCATAGAGAGTAGTACCAATAGTCGCTACAGGTACTTTTTGTCCAGCTGCCACATTAGGAGCTCCACAAACAATTTGTACAGGCTCTCCAGTACCTAAATCTACTTTGGTTACCTTTAACCTATCTGCATTAGAGTGTTGCTCGCATGAAAGTACATGTCCAACTACAACTCCTTCTAAACCACCAGGTATAGAAGTAAACTTAGAAATCCCTTCTATTTCAAGTCCTAAATCTGTAAGAAGCTCGCCTGTTTTTTCGGCGTCCCACTCAATATTGATAAATTGCTTTAACCAGTTATATGAAATCTTCATTTTTAAATATCCTTAACAAAGGAGCAAAGATAACACTTACCTCGTTTTTTGTGCCTAAATTTGAAATATTAAAATGTAACATTATGAAGAATCTACTTGTACTACTACTATTTATTGTGCTAATCTCTTGTACTTCAAAAGTTACTCCGCCTAAGTCTGGTGAATGGAGAGCGGTTTTAGATTTAGGAAATGGTAAAGAATTACCTTTTTTATTTACATATAATGATGATGAGAGTTTAATTATTTACAATGCTGAAGAAAGTATTGAGGTAAATGATATTACTCTTAAAAAAGATTCTATCATAATAGAACATCCTGTTTTTGAAGGAGTATTTAAAGGAGTTTTTACAGAGACATCGATTAAAGGAGATTTTATAAAACCCAGTTTAGATAGAGTAGTGCCTTTTATTATGGAACAAGGTAAAGTTGAGAGGTTTGATGTAAAAACTGCCCCCGACAAGAATGTTACAGGTATTTGGGAAACTGTCTTTAGCCCAGGTAGTGAAGAAGACAGGTACATTGCAAAGGGTGTTTTTGAACAAGTAGGGCATAAGGTTACTGGAACGTTTAGAACAACTACTGGAGATTACAGGTATCTAGATGGAGCAGTTGAAAATGACTCGATGAAACTTTCAACTTTTGATGGAGCTCATGCATTTTTATTTGAAGCAAAAGTGACAGATAGTACACTTAATGGTATTTTTTATAGTGGAAATCATTGGAAAGAACCATTTACTGCAAAGCGAAACCAAGCATATGAACTCCCTAGTGCAGATTCATTAACTTTTTTACGTAAAGGCTACGATAAAATTGAATTTAGTTTTCCTGACACTACTGGAAAGCTTGTGTCTCTTTCTGATGATAGGTTTAAAAACAAAGTAGTTTTAGTGCAAATTATGGGAACGTGGTGTCCTAACTGTCTTGATGAAAGTAAATACTACAAGCAATACCTTGAAGAAAACCTATCTGAAGACCTAGAAATTATAGCACTTGCTTTTGAATATGCTAAAACTGAAGAGAAAGCAGTACAGTCTATTACAAAGTTTAAAGAAGGTACAGGAGTACAATACCCAGTACTATTAGCGCAGTTTGGTACATCAGATAAAAAAGAAGCCAATAAAAAATTACCTATGCTTAATCATGTATTATCCTACCCAACTACTATATTTATTGATAAAAAAGGCGAAGTTCGTAAAATACATACAGGGTTTAATGGTCCCGCTACAGGTAAAAAATACGAAGAGTTTATTGAAGAGTTTGAGCGTTTTGTGTCAATTTTACTTGAAGAGTAAGGCTTTGTTATTTAAAAAGAGTACTCAAGCATTGGAGCAGAATGGCAATTATTTAGCATCTGTCTACATTCTAACAGCGAAGCGGTCTATCGTCTAACGATCTAATCCAACACATTCAACTTCGCAAAACGAAGTAGTAATTTTTTAAGCCCGCCGTTTTCAAAATTTATTTCGGCTTTGGTATCTGCACCTACACCTTCAATTTTTGCAATGGTTCCTTTTCCAAATCGGACATGCTCTACTTTAGTTCCTATCGCTAGATTTGCGTCTTCTGCATTAAAGTTTTTTGAAGCTTCACTTTTTGCAGGTTTTAAACGTCGTAGTTTTCTTAATTGTGCTTCGGTAGGACCTTTAGGAGGTGAACCAGCCTTTGGCTTTCGCATTCTTAATTTACTTTTATCTACTTCGTCAAAGATGTCTACATCTAAAAGGGGCTTAAAGCGATGTTCGGTAATAGGAGTTAGGTATTCAAGGTAAGAAGCATCAATTTCCTCAATAAAACGACTAGGTTCTGCATCAATTAGCTTTCCCCATCGATAACGAGACTGGGTATAAGTTAAATATGCTTGTTTTTCTGCTCTTGTTAAAGCTACATAGAACAATCTGCGTTCTTCTTCAAGTTCGCTACGAGTATTCATACTCATTCCACTTGGGAAGAGCTCTTCTTCCATACCAACTATATACACATATGGAAACTCTAACCCTTTTGCTAAGTGAACTGTCATTAGCGCTACTCTATTTTCGTCGCCTTTATCATTATCCATGTCTGTTGCAAGAGCAACATCTTCTAGGAATTCGGCTAAAGAACCTGTAGTGTCGGCAATTTCTTTTTGTTCTTCAACAAAATCACGCATACCATTAAGTAGTTCTTCAATATTCTCTATACGAGCAATACCTTCTGGTGTACCATCTTTTTTTAGTTCTTGAACTAACCCCGTTTTTTTAGTAACGTGCTCTGCAATCTGGAATGCATCATACCCTTTATTGAGCACTTGAAAACTTTCAATCATGGTAACAAAGTCCTGTAGTTTTCCTTGAGTACCTTTATTGATTTTTAAGTCAATTTTTTCTATGTTCTTCATTACCTCAAACATAGAGCGCTCATAGTGGTTGGCAGCTACAATAAGTCTGTCTACTGTAGTTTGCCCAATTCCTCTAGCTGGGTAATTAATAACACGTTTTAGCGCTTCTTCATCTTTTGGGTTAAGGATAAGACGTAAATATGCTATAACGTCTTTAATCTCTTTACGTTGATAAAAACTAAGCCCGCCGTATATACGATACGGAATATCTTTTTTTCTCAAGGCATCTTCCATTGCACGAGATTGTGCATTGGTACGATATAAAATGGCAAAATCTCCTGGTTTTGCCTGCTCGTTCATTTGTGTCTCAAAAACATTACTTGCTACAAAACGACCTTCATCACCATCGGTCATTGTACGATTAACTTTAATCTTAGCGCCCTCGTCATTAGCTGTCCACACTACTTTTTCTAATCGAGTTTTATTTTTTTCTATAATACTATTTGCAGCATGTACAATGTTCTTTGTAGAGCGGTAGTTTTGCTCCAAGCGATACACTTTTACATCGTCATAGTCCTTCTGAAAGTTTAATATATTATTAATATTCGCTCCTCTAAAAGCATAAATACTCTGTGCATCGTCACCAACTACACAAATATTTTGAAACCTATCTGAAAGTGCTCTTACAATTAAATACTGACTGTGATTAGTATCTTGGTACTCATCTACTAAAATGTATCTAAATCTATTTTGGTACTTTGCCAACACGTCTGGAAAACGAGTTAAAAGCTCATTTGTTTTAAGCAATAAATCATCAAAATCCATTGCGCCAGCTTTAAAGCATTTATCAACATAATTTTTATAGATATCACCAAGGCGAGGCATTTTTGCCATGGCATCAGACTCCATTAATTCAGGGTTGGTAAAATAGGCTTTAACGGTAATAAGACTGTTTTTGTAAGAGGATATTCTAGAATATACTTGTTTATATTTATAGATGTCTTTATCCAATTGCATTTCTTTTATAATACTACGTATTACACTTTGTGAATCTTGAGTATCATAAATTGTGAAGTTTGAAGGGTAGCCTAATTTTTCAGCTTCAAAGCGAAGTATTTTTGCAAAAATACTATGAAACGTTCCCATCCACAGATTCTTAGCTTCACTTGCGCCTACAATTTGTGAGATACGTTTTTTCATCTCACGAGCTGCCTTGTTTGTAAACGTTAATGCCAAAATATTAAAAGGATCAACCCCTTGTGACATTAAATAGGCAATGCGATAAGTAAGTACACGGGTTTTTCCAGAACCTGCACCAGCAATTACAATCATAGCACCATCTTTTTGAAGAACAGGTGCTCGCTGGGCATCATTTAACTGTTGTAAATAGTTTTGCAATTTTCTTTTAAAATGTAGTTGAAATTAGCTTCGAATTTTAAAAATGAAAAATACAGAAAATTGTAGTAGTTATGTATTGAAAAATCTAATAATTATAAACAGTTTATCATTTTTGGATTCTTCTTATTTGTAATATCTTTATCTTTCATTCAGGTGGTAATTATGTGTCGTATTTACCTATAAAACTAACTTATGAAAAACATTCTCTACTTTTTACTACTAGTTATTACATGCAATACGCAAGCCCAAATGGATGCTAGCATTCTTAAAGATATTGAAACTATAGAAGATAAGGTTATTGATTGGCGTCGTTATTTCCATGCCAATCCTGAGCTTTCCAATAAAGAATTTAAAACAGCTGCAAAAATTGCTGACCATCTTAAAAGCTTAGGAATGGAAGTACAAACAGGAATTGCTATTACAGGAGTAGTTGGAGTTTTAAAAGGAGATAATCCCGGAAAAGTAGTGGCACTTAGAGCAGATATTGATGCGTTACCTGTTACCGAACGAAATGACTTACCCTATAAAAGTACAGTTACAGATACTTTTTTAGGAACTGAATCTGGTGTAATGCATGCCTGCGGTCATGATACGCATATTGCTATTTTAATGGGGGTTGCTGAGGTACTTTCAAAGCACAAAGATAAAATTAATGGAACTGTGAAATTTATTTTTCAGCCTGCTGAGGAGGGACCGCCACCAGGAGAAGAAGGCGGTGCTAAGCTTATGATTAAAGAAGGCGTTTTAGAGAATCCAAAAGTAGATGCTATTTATGGATTACATATTAATTCTGGGACTCCTGTAGGCACTATTAAAGTAAAGCCTGAAGGAATTATGGCAGCTGTAGAACGCTTTGAAGTTCATGTAGAAGGTAAAGGATCTCATGGTTCTGCTCCATGGGCTGGGGTAGATCCTATTTTAATTTCAGCAAAGATAATTGATGGCTTTCAGACTATTATTTCTCGTGAGTCTAATCTTATTGATGCACCAGCTGTAATAACAGTAGGGAAGATTACAAGTGGTACTCGTTTTAATGTTATTCCTGAAAGTGCAGAACTTATTGGAACTGTTAGAACTCTTGATTCTAACATGAGAGAACACATTATAAAAAGAATGACCGAGATGGCTAGTGATATTGCTGAAGCTTATGGCGGAAAGGCTACTATGAAATGGCGAAACCAAACAGTTGTAACTTACAATGACCCTGCACTTACAACAAAGGCTGTTAATACTTTAAAAATGGTCGCGGGTGAGAATAATGTTGAAGATATGAAAGCCATTACAGGTGGTGAAGATTTCTCATACTTTCAAGAAAAAGTGCCAGGTGTATATTTCTTTTTAGGAGGCATGACACCAGGTAATACTAATCCGTATCCACATCATACACCAGACTTTTTAATAGATGATTCTGGTTTAACTTTAGGAGTAAAAGCATTATCACAATTAGCATTAGACTACCTTAATAAAAGTTAATTAGGTTAATGCATCAAGAAGTGCTGCACTCACATTTTTCCAAATAAAATTAAAGATAGATTTTGTTTTGTCTCGCTTAACTTCTTCTTTCTTTCCATTTTTAAATTGAGAGTTCGTCTCATCACTTTTCTTTGAAATAAACAAATTTACTATTGCAGAGATAAATTTATTTTTTTCTTTACCATCCTTGGTAAGTACTTTTACTTCAAAATCTTCATACTTAATTTTTAAGTCAATATTACCAATTGAACTATTTCCATTAATAGAAAAATAAGTTTTGTCTAACATCCCTGATACTTTGGTGTTTAGACTTGCCTCTGTAAATTGGTTAAGTTTTTGAGCTTGTAATGATCCAATATCGGCTTTAAAATTAAATTGGTCATTTGCATTAAAATTCCATTGCACCGAAATTGGGCTTTGATTCATAAAAGTAGCTTTAATATCAATCTTAGTGGTGTCTTCAATAAATTCGTTTGTTATATTATCTATTTGAGCATTTAATTTAGAGAAATAGATATTTCCAGTTGGTCTATCTTTTTTTACTTTTTCAGAATAGTCTATATGCCCATTATTTAGTTCAACTTTAGAAATTGTTATTTTAAAAGGTAATTCTTGTAATAAAGTAGCATACATAGGTTTTATAGTTGTATCATCTGGGACTAGTTTATCTCTATATATATTGAGTTTTGGATTTTCAAGTTCAACTTTTTCAATGGTAAACTTAAGACTATCATTTGCCGTTGTTTCAAAGTTAGAATTACTTAGTGTGAGAGAATCAACAGTAAAGTCAAAGTGGTCTCTTTCTGTTTTTAAAATAGTAGATAGTTTTTCTTTTGAATACCTAGTTTTGATTGCTAAATTATTTATTTCTGAATTTTTTGGGGTAACAGAAATACTTTTAGAAGTAAGAATATCAAAATCATTTAATTGATATTTTAGTTCTTCTGAAGAAATAGTATAATTTTTAAATTGAAACGGAATAGGTTTGTTTTTGATTTCTTCAGAAAATAATAAATCTTCTACTAAAACATTTACATTGGTTGCTTGCAACAAAAGACTATCTTTTTTGTTATGAATAATATTAAGTGAGCCATCTTCGATGCTTAGCCTATTAATATTAATTGGTTTTTCGCTTAGCTCTTTTAAAAAGCTATTTTCTTTTTGAGAAGATTCCTTTTTATTATATGTCACGTTAGGCTTTATGACTACTATTTCTTGAATACTAATTTTATTATTCACGATGTAGTCCCAATAGCTTGTATTAGTGACCTCAATGCTGTTTATAAAAAGGGTGTTGTCCTTAGTTGGGAGTGTATCATTTTTAAGCACCAACTTGATATCATTCAAGATAATACTTCCAGAAATAGTGCTAATTGTTAAGTTTTTATATGATAGGTCAACGTTTTGGGGTAAGTTACTAAGGTGTTCTTCTACTTTATTTTTTACGAAGCTATTTATAAATAGACTAAGGGCTACAAAAAGTAACATTACTGTAGTTACGATATATAGCAATTTTTTCTTCTTATTTGCCATAAAATAAAGATACATATATCCTTATTTTTTTAAGAGTCAATTTTAATATCTTTACCTAAAAAATAAGTATATGGATTCTGTTTTGGCTACTATTAGTAGTATTCCTTGGTGGGCTTGGGTTCTATTAGTGATTGTAATTATTGCTTTGCGTGATATTTTTCAGAAAAAACATACAATTCTCCATAACTTCCCTGTAGTTGGACACTTTCGGTATATGCTAGAAAGTATAGGTCCAGAGCTACGTCAATATATTGTTGCCAATAATCGTGAAGAACTTCCTTTTAATAGGATAGAGAGAGGGTGGATTTATGCTTCTGCAAAAAATGAAAATAATTATGAAGGATTTGGTACTGACCGAGATATCTATGAATCAAACTATATTTTTATAAATAATGCAATGCTTCCCTATAAGCTCGCAGATGACCATCCAAATAGAAAAGACCCATATTTTTTAGGATGTGCAAAAGTTATGGGTGCTCATAATAAACGAAGAAGACCTTATAGACCATCTTCAATTATTAATGTTTCGGCAATGAGTTTTGGTTCACTCTCTGCAAGAGCTATTGCCTCTTTAAACAAGGGCTGTAAACTTTCGTATGCGTATCACAATACTGGTGAAGGTGGTTTGTCGCCTTACCATAAGAATGGGGGTGATGTTGTTTTTCACTTTGGAACAGGCTATTTTGGGGTTCGTGACGATGATGGGAACTTTTCTATGGAAAAGATGATAGAACTTGTAAAAAATAACCCGCAAATAAGAGCTATCGAGGTAAAGCTGTCGCAAGGGGCAAAGCCAGGTAAAGGCGGTGTACTTCCTGCTTCAAAAATAACAAAAGAAATTTCTGAAATACGTAATGTTCCTATGAACAAAGACGTACTTTCTCCTCCCACACATTCAGCTTTTGATGGCGTAGAAGGATTGGTAGATTTTGTAGAGGCTATTGCCGATGCAACAGGACTTCCCGTTGGGATAAAATCTGCAGTTGGAAAACTTGATGACTGGCATAAATTGGCCGAACTAATGGAAAAAACTGGAAAAGGTCCAGATTTTATAGCTGTTGATGGAGGAGAAGGGGGTACTGGAGCAGCGCCACCAAGCTTCGCAGATCATGTGTCAATGCCTTGGGTATTTGCTTTTCCTGAAGTCTATAAAATATTTAAAAAACATAATCTCTGTGAAAAAGTAGTTTTTGTAGGAAGTGGAAAATTGGGGTTTCCGGCTAGAGCTGCAATGGCTTTTGCTATGGGAGTAGATTGCATTAATGTGGCTCGTGAGGCAATGTTAGCTGTTGGGTGTATACAAGCTAAGGTATGTCATAATAATACATGTCCAACAGGAATCGCTACTCAAAATAAATGGTTGCAAAGAGGAATTAATATTGATGATAAAGCCACGCGAACTCATTTTTATTTTAAAAATTTTAGAAAAGAATTATTAGAGATGACGCATGCCTGTGGGTATGAGCACCCTTCGCAGTTTACAATGGAAGATGTTGAAATTACTTTAGGCGATAAAAACTTAATAAAAACGTTATCAGATTCGTTTGGGTACAATAAAGTTGATGTTCCTTTTAATGGCGTAAAAGAAATACAAGAGTGTCCAAATCTTGGAGGAAATTACAAAAAGAAAGAAGCAAAGGAGAAGGTAAAAGAATTAAAAAAGTTAGATGAAATAAGATATTAATATAAGTTAGCATGGAAGAAATGACCCAAGTTTTAAGTTATGTTGCGTATTTATTACCAGCAATTGTAGTAGGAATTATAGCCTATTTCTTTTTTAAAGGGCACACAGCCAATGAAGAGGGAAGAAGACGTTATTTAATACAAAAAGAGGCACAGAATAAGATTTTACCCATGCGTTTACAAGCATATGAGCGTATGACTTTATTTCTTGAGCGCATTGACCCAATGAAACTATTGGTGCGTGTTAAGCCTTTTTCTAATGAGGTAGATAAGTATGAAGATCTTCTTATAAGAAACATTGAACAAGAATATGATCATAACATGACACAACAAATCTACGTGTCTCAAGAATGTTGGAATTTAATTAATGCTGCCAAAAATGCGACTATTCATATAATACGACAAGGTGCAATGCATGAAAAAGATAATGGAGCCGACAAAATGCGTGAGTGGTTACTGCAAAACTTTATGGAAGAAGTAACTCCTTCTCAAAAAGCACTAGCATACGTTCGTAAAGAAGTAGGAGAGTTGTTTTAAATTAGGCAATAGGTAGAAAAAGTAGTAGGTAGCTTGTTTACTCTAATACTCTGTTTAGGTATTCCTTTTCTTTTTCAGAAAAGCTACTTAGCTGATTCTTAAGTGTCTCTTTTTTATCTGGCTTTTTAAGTACTTCTGCAAGTAACTTTCTAGCTTCGCTTCTAAAGCGCCAGTTATGGTGTACACAAGCATTTAAAAGGTTTTTTAGCACACTCTTGTTATATAACTGAAGTTGATTTACATACTCAAACGCTTTTTGACGCACTTCAAAACTAAACTCTTTACTTGTGTAATTTTGTAATTCTTTTTTATAAATAGGTTTTGCTGAAGTGTTATATCCATCTGTAAGTAATGCCAATGCCAGCCATAATTGTTTTATATTCTTGTTTTGAAAACCCTCTGTATTTTTTGTTTTCTCTAGAAAAGAAACTCTTTCTTCTGGGTAGTTTTGCCATAGTCCTATTAAAGCAGATTCTAAAGTAACATAACTCTTATCATTTAATAGACTAATAAAACTGTCTTTTAGGCTTGGAGGTATGGTCTGTACTGTTTGAGAAATTGCTTGACGAACAAATAGGCTGTTACTTTTTAAGCCTTTTTGGTAAAGTACTTCGGTTTCATTTATAGGTTCATTGTATAATTGATAAATAGCTTCTTGACCTATAAAATCATTGGGAAAAGTTAATGCTTTATCTAATTGTTCTATTTTATCTTCTAAGGGCGTACTTCTTAATGCTGCTATTTCAAAATAACGGTTCATAAATGGCGACTTAATAAGTGATTTATAAGCTTGTTCTGCTTTAAAGGCAGTTTGTTGCAACCAATCTTGTTCCCATTGCAAAATATCTATGTCACTAGCGGCTCTTACTTGTGTTAGAAAATCTTCGGTTGAAACATTCTTAAAAGCATACTTCTGTAAATAATTTTTGATAGCTTTTTTAAAAGCTTCTTCTCCAATTTTTTCTTTTAAAATATGCAATGCCCAAGCTCCTTTTTCATAAAAGGTTACCGAGCTCGCTTTAGGATTTAACAGAGATTCTCCTTTTCCCTCCTCACTCAACGCTTTGAGTTGCTCTGCGGTGTTGTAAAGTTTCCAGTAAAAATAATCGTCTCCAAAGACTTCTTTTTCTGCTAGTAAGGCGTAATATGTAGCAAAACCTTCTTGTAACCAATGGTGTGTCCCTGAGGTTTCAGTTATAAGATTTCCAAACCATTGGTGTGCTAGTTCATGCGCATTTACATTCACATAATTTCTATCATTAAACCCAATAGAATCTACTACAAAAGCTTCAGAAAAAATAGTGCAGCTTGTATTTTCCATCCCAGCGTATAAAAAGTCTCTTACTGGTACTTGTTTGTAGTTCTGCCATGGGTAGGGAACACCAATTTCAGTTTCAAAAAAATCAAATATCTCTTTTGTGTAGCGGTATGTAGGTTCAACTTTTAAAGAGTCTTCTGGCTTATAATACAGCTCTATTGGGACACCAGAAGTAGATTGTAGTATTTTTTTATCAAAATCACCTATCGCAAAAGCAACAAGATAGCTAGACATGGGTTGTTGCATGTCAAAATTCCACAATTCTCTGTCCACAGGTTTATCATCATATAAACTTAGTTTTCCATTTGCAATTACAGTAACCTCCCTTGAGGTATTATATGAAATGTCAAATTCAATTTTATCGTTCATATCATCAATACTGGGCAACCAATGTGAGGTGTATTTCCCTTGTCCTTGTGTCCAGATTTGATCTCCTGTAAAGTATAGGGTTTGCTTTGGTTTTGCTTTATAAGAAAAGGATATAGAGTACGTATGGTTAGTCTTAAAATTACCTTTTAAGGTTATTTTTTTTTCTGAAGAAACTACCTCTATTTCTGTGCTTTTTGATATTATATCATAAAAGTTAATAGCATCTAGATATACCGATTTTGCGTCTTTTAGCATTGTGAAGCTTACCAGTACATTACCTTTTACAGTTTGACTTTCAGATAAGCATTGGATTGTTGCTTCAACTTTTTTAAAATCAACAGTTTCTGTTTGTTGACATAGTACGGTAATTGGGTAAAGTAAAAAAAAGAGTAAGTATCTCATAAAAGACAAGCATCAATTGTTTTGCCAAAATACCTAAATTCGTGTTATGAATGAAAATTTTTTGCAAACTCCAATCGATTATCTTAAAGGTGTAGGTCCTAATCGAGCCGATTTGCTTAAAAAGGAGCTTGGAATCTTCACTTTTCAAGATTTGTTACACCTCTTTCCTAATAGGTATTTAGACCGTACTAAGTATTACAAAATTGCACAATTACAGCAAACCAATGCAGAGGTGCAAATAGTTGGTACCATAACACACATAAAGACAGTAGAGCAAAAGCGAGGAAAACGACTAGTGGCTACATTTAGAGATGATACAGGCACGATGGAGTTAGTATGGTTTAGAGGACACAAATGGATTAAAGAAAATTTAAAGTTGAATACTCCATACGTTGTATTTGGAAAAACTAACTATTACAATGGGGTCTATTCTATGCCGCATCCGGAAATGGAATTACTTGCTAAACATGAAAAAGGAGTTCGGTCTGCGATGCAACCTATTTATCCCTCTACTGAAAAGCTAAATAATAGCGGAATTACAAATAGAGTTATAATAAAACTACAGCAACAATTGTTTACTGAAGCGCATACTTCTTTTTCTGAAACACTTTCACAACCACTATTGGAAACATTAAAATTGCTTCCCAAAAAAGAAGCTTTAATAAATATTCATTTCCCCCAAAATCAGGAAAAATTGGCAAGGTCTCAATATCGATTAAAGTTTGAGGAGTTATTTTATATTCAGTTGCAGTTAATACGAAAAAATGTACTGCATAAAACTAAAATTAAAGGGTATCCATTTACAAAAGTAGGGGAGTACTTCACAACTTTTTATGAGCAGTATTTACCTTTTAAATTAACCAATGCGCAAAAACGAGTTATAAAAGAAATCAGAAACGATTTGGGTAGTAATGCTCAGATGAATAGGCTATTGCAAGGTGATGTTGGTTCAGGGAAGACAATAGTGGCGTTTATGTCAATATTAATAGCACTTGACAATGGTTTTCAAGCTTGTTTAATGGCTCCTACTGAAATTTTGTCAGTACAGCACTATAACAACTTACTTGAATTATGTAATAAACTGAAAATCAGTATAAAATTATTAACTGGTTCAACTAAAACTTTAGATAGAAAAAATATCCACGCTTCTTTAGAAAATGGAGAATTACAAGTGCTCGTTGGCACGCATGCATTGCTTGAGGATAAGGTAAAATTTAATAATTTAGGACTTGCAGTAATTGATGAACAACATAGATTTGGTGTTGCACAAAGAAGTAAGCTTTGGCATAAAAATACACACCCTCCTCATATATTAATAATGTCGGCTACTCCAATACCAAGAACGTTGGCTATGAGTGTTTATGGAGATCTAGATATAAGTGTAATTGATGAATTACCCCCAGGAAGAAAAGACATTAAAACTGTCCATCGATTTGACTCCAATAGACTAAAAGTTTTTAGGTTTTTAAAAGATGAAATTTCTAAAGGAAGACAGGTGTATATTGTGTATCCATTAATAAACGAAAGTGAAGCATTAGACTATAAAGATTTAATGGATGGGTATGAAAGTATTGAGCGCGAATTTCCAAAACCAAACTATCAAATCTCTATTGTTCATGGACAAATGAAAGCCGCAGATAAAGAATTTGAGATGGATCGCTTTGTAAGAGGGGAAACGCAGATAATGGTTGCTACTACTGTTATAGAAGTTGGCGTTAACGTCCCTAACGCTAGTGTGATGGTTATTGAGAGTGCAGAACGCTTTGGTTTATCACAATTACACCAATTACGGGGTAGAGTAGGGCGAGGAGCTTCGCAGAGTTACTGTATCTTAATGACTAGTCATAAATTATCTCAAGATGCTAAAACTCGTTTACAGACTATGACTCGTACTAGTGATGGTTTTGAAATCGCGGAAGTTGATTTAAAATTGCGAGGACCAGGTGACATTATGGGAACACAACAAAGCGGCGTTTTAAACCTTCAAATTGCAGATATAGTAAAGGATACTGAAATCCTTAAAATAGCAAGAAGTTATGCTATGCAGGTACTTAAAAGTGATCCTAACCTAATACAGCCTGAAAATTTACCAATTAAGAAAGCATATAATCAACTAACAAAGTTTAAGAATATTTGGAATTACATATCGTAGTCACTTATGAAAGTTAAAAAAACATATTTAAAAGGAGGAGCTATTTTTTTTGTTTCATTGATTGTTATTTTGGTAACAACTTTAACGGTTTATTTTACTGGAATTCATTCTCACCGAAGTATTACATCTAACTTTTATATTTCTCTAAGTATAATATCCTTCTTTATTTTTTTATTTCTTTTTTATGGATTATACAAAGGAGTTGGATTGTTGGATAGCTTTCCAAAGTTTAAGACTTTTAAGCGAGGAAATATAATTCCAGAGGTTCCACTTATTGAAGGTTTTGGAGAAACTGGTCTTGATATGGCTTCTGGAGGTGGTTTAAAAGGAATTATTATCTCAATCTTACTATGGATTGCAATTACTATTCTTATGTTAGTAGGTTTACTTCTACTTGAAATTGTGTTATGGTTTTCTTTTTTTATTTTATTAGCAATGCTTTATTGGATTTTCTTTAGAGCTTTACGACTTGTTTTTAGTAAATCCCATAATACTATTGGTAAGCTGGATACCTCTTTATTTTTTGCATTTGGATATACTACGATGTATGTAGGTTGGATGTTTTTTATTGTGTTTCTAGCAGATTATCTAAGATGATTTATTCAGCTATAGGAAGGTGTGTATTTATAAAACCACTTAATTTTAGTTGTAAGTCAGCTATACTTGCTTGACTCCAATCGTCTCCATGTCCGCCTTCATAAACAGTAAAACTATTAGTGATTTGTTGATCTGTAAGATTGTCTTTTAGGGTTTGTCCATTAGTTAATGGAACTAGAGGGTCCTGGTCTCCATAAAACATTATTGTAGGACTACTAGAAGCATTTACTTGTAATGCAGGGCTTACTTCTGCCGCGTAGTCTGTTACACCAGGATATGCGTCTTCATCAACAAAAAAACCAAGAGCTACTTGAAAGTTAGGGTCATTCGCGTAAAAAGGATCTGTAAAATCACTTGGGCCAACTATATCTGCTACAAATTTTACTTGATTATCTGTATCATAAACATAGTCATATTGTAAAGAAAGATGCGCTCCTGCACTAGTCCCTATAAAGCCAAATTCTGGGAGAATTTGCAAGTCTTCAGCTTCGGCAGTTAGTTTGTTTAGGACAGAATCAATATCTAAAAACTGATTAGGAAAAGCTGGGATAGATGTAGTTGCTAATACATAATTCATATTTACAATAGCATGATTAGGATGATTTTGCTGAATAAGACTTATAAAATTGCTCATATCTGCCTTATCTCCTTCAATCCATCCACCACCATGTACTAATACTATTACCTTAGTTTTTGAAGCTGTCCTGCCCTCTGGAAGGTAAATATCGTAAGCCTGTTGGGGGTTACTTCCGTAGGAAACATCCATTCTAACCTCTGCTTGTAATGGAGAGGGTTCTTCTTCTGGGGTTTCATTGTCATTAGAAGAGCAAGATGAAAGTGCCAACCCTACTACTATAAAACTGAATATATAAAGTAATCTTTTCATAAATCTTAAAGATATAAGCTATAACGACAAAAAAGCTATTTTATGGTGCTTAGTTATTATCATTGTTATTAACTTTTTAATAGACGAAAAACATACATGAAGTTACAATTTCCAATATTTTTTTTGTAAATTTAAGTAAGTGTATATAGAGTATGGCAGAGTATATTAAACTTTACGAAGAAAACCCGAATCCTAAAGATGTTAAGCGAGCAATAGATATTGTTAGGGGTGGTGGACTTATTATTTACCCTAGTGATACTGTATATGCCTTAGGTTGTGATATTACAAATAACAGAGCCTTAGAGAAGGTTGCCAATATTAAAAATGTAAAACTCGCTAAGGCAAACTTTTCTTTTGTTTGTGAAGATTTAAGTAACCTTTCAGATTACGTAAAACAAATAGACAGCACAACATTTAAAATATTAAAGCGTGCATTGCCTGGTCCTTATACATTTATTCTTCCTGGAAATAATAACCTACCTACGGTATTTAAAAAGAAGAAAGAAGTTGGTATACGTGTTCCAGATAACAACATTACGCGTGCTTTAGTAAAGGAATTAGGAAACCCTATTATATCAACTTCAATTAAGGATGAAGATGAGGTGATTGAGTATACTACAGATCCAGAGTTAATTTATGAGAAGTGGATGAACATTGTAGATGTGGTTATAGATGGTGGATATGGAGATAATGTACCTTCAACTGTTATAGATTTAACTGGAAGTGAACCTGTATTAATACGAGAAGGCAAGGGGAGTCTTGAGATTTAAACCTGCTTACTTTCAAAGGTAGATAAGCTTTTTAATACATGTTTTCTTAACTTATTTTTGAAATAGGGTGTCCATCCAAGCAAAACCCCTGTTGTTCCAAATGCTTGCTTTGACCACCTGTATACGTCAAAACTATCTATATGTTGCACTATTTTACCATCTTTAAGAGTAAATGAAGCATCAATTTTATTGTGAACTTTTCTATTTTGTTTTCCAAAATTGTAAAAGGCTTCCCAATGTGCAGTTCCAGATTCCCAATCTTCAGTAATATTTGAAGCTACTATTTTAAAATCACTTGACTTTGGTGCGTCTAACAACATACGCCACATGTTTTTAGCATGCTCTCCTTTTAAAACACCAAACGCAGGATCTTCAAAAATCACATCATTGCTATATAAAGCGACCATTGTTTCAGCATCTCTGTTTGCAAATGCTTCGTAAAATTTTGTAATTACTCCCATTTAGTAAAGATAAAAAAACCACGCTAGCTAGCGTGGTTCTTGTTTATTAGTTTATTGAATTAAAATTATTGACCTCCTTCAGTAGAAAGTGTCTCTAATTCTGTTTCAATCATTTCATAAAACTGATCAATCTTAGGAAGTACATATATTTTTGTTCTTCTGTTTGTTGAACGGTTTTCTGCTGTTGAGTTATCTACTAGCGGCACAAACTCACTACGACCTGCAGCTATCAATTGTGATGGATTAGCTCCTAACTCCATTAGTTTTCTTACTACAGCTGTTGCACGTTTAGCACTTAAGTCCCAGTTATCTAATAAAACACCCTTTTTGTAAGGTACATTATCTGTATGTCCTTCTACAAGTGCTTCAAAGTTAGGCTTACTGTTAATTACTGTTGCTACTTTTCCTAGTATTTCATTAGCTCTAGTCGATAGGTTGTAGCTTCCACTTCTAAATAGTACTTTATCACTTAATGAAATAAATACAACACCTTTTTCTACGTTAATTTGGATGTCTTCATCATCTAGTCCAACTTCTTTCTTTAAACTAGTTACCAATGCTAGCGTTACACTATCTTTTTTATTTAAGGCATCTTGTAAACGTGAAATTTTAAGATCTTTTTCTTTTAAACTTTCTAGAGACTTTTCAAGATTAGTGGCTCCTTGCTTAGTTAAAATTGTAAGGTCCTTAGAACTTTGAATTAAGTCTTGGTTAGTTCTTTTAAGTTCGGCAAGACGCTCTTCAAGAGATTGTACTCTCGTAAGGGCAGCAGTTTTATCTGTTAAACAACTGTTCAACTTTACTGTTGCTGTATTTAATAAATCTTGCGTATTTTTTTGCTTAGCTTCTAGATCTGCGTATTTCTTCTTAGAAACACAAGAAGTTAAAAGTAGGGCAGAACTAATCGCTAGTATCAGTATTTTTTTCATGTTTGTTATTTAATTTAAATGTTAAATTATAAGTCAAAATTATTAAATGGTAGGATTAAACAATAACGATTAACAATACTTTAAGTAAAAATTAGTAGCCGTCGTTAAAGTGTCTTCTCTTTCTTACAAAATACTGAAAAACAATAGATTTGACTCTATAGTACTCTAAATATGAAGCATTTTTCTTTCTTTTCTGAATAAATTTAGGAAGTAAACCATAAAAACTAATGTGTGCTTTTAAAATTGCAATAATATGCTTAAACTTTCCTTGCAATAAAAACTGAAAAGCTGCTAATCCGTCTAGTAATAATCTAATTAATACTCTAAACCAAACTGTTACCCCAGCAGAATTTTTTACTAAAAGTAATAAAGTGTTTCTAAAATTATAAAATGTCTTTTTGGGGTTGCTTTTAGAAAGTGTTGCTCCACCAAGATGATATACTTTAGAAGCGCCAATATATTTAATCACTCCACCTTTAGCTTGCAAACGCCAGCATAAGTCTATTTCTTCTTGATGCGCAAAGAAGTCTTCATCAAAACCCCCAATAGCTTTAAATGCTTTGTTTTTAACAAAAAGGCATGCCCCTGTGGCCCAAAAAATTGGTAAAACATCATTATACTGTCCCTTATCTTTTTCTATTGTATTAAATATGCGACCTCTACAAAAAGGATATCCATATGCGTCTAGAAACCCTCCAGCAGCGCCAGCATACTCAAAATAGTCTTTGTTTTTGTAATCTAATATTTTGGGTTGGGCGGCAACTAATGTAAGGTCATTTTTAAACGCATTAGTAATGGGTTGTAGCCAATTTTTGGTTACTTCAACATCACTATTTAGTAGCACCAAAATGTCTTCTGTAACGTTTTTTAAAGCATCATTATATCCCTTCGCATAGCCGCCATTAGTTGTATTCTGAATTATATTTACATCTTTATACTTTTCAGTTATAAAAGCTACAGAATCGTCTGTTGAGGCATTATCCGCAACATATATAGTAGCTTCTTTAGAATAGGAAACGACACTAGGCAAAAACTCCTCTAGTAGTGATTTTCCATTCCAGTTTAATATTACAATTGCTATATTCACGCTACAAATAAAGGTATTTTATATATTTTGATAGGTAGGAAGTTCTTCTAAAAAAACATAACGTTCTTTATTTTTCTCAATTCTACAGTAATAATGATGTATTCCATTAGTTACCATTAAATATGTTGCATTTAATGCCATATTGTAGCGTGCAATCTGGTCAAAAGTTGTTTGCGTAATAGCCACTTTGGGACGTTTACACTCTACTATAAGATGAATACTGCCATCATTGTTAAAAACAACGATGTCATATCGTTTTTTTGTACCATTAAGTTCTAATTGCTTTTCGACGTTGATATGTGATATTGGATATTCTTTTTCATTTATTAAAAATTTAAGCACATGTTGACGAACCCATTCTTCTGGAGTTAGTACCATAAATTTTTTTCGGATTGGGTCAAAAATCAATGGTTTGTTTTCGTTACTTTTGAAACGAAACGAATACTTTTTAAAATTGAGCGGTTGCATTATTGTAAAAGTATAAAATACATAGGGTAACCACTATAAAATTTTCATTTTTGAGTAACGCAAATACTATTATAAATACCATTAAAAGTGGAACGATACATCCCATCTATTTTTTGATGGGCGAGGAGGCGTATTTTATAGACACTATTTCTAGTTACATTGAGAATAATATACTTTCAGAAGAAGAAAAGGGTTTTAATCAAGTTGTTTTGTATGGTCGTGATGTTACCGTAGATGAGATAGTGAGTAATGCAAAACGGTATCCTATGATGGCAGAAAGGCAAGTGGTTATAGTAAAAGAGGCGCAAGATTTATCACGTACTATTGAAAATCTAGTGTCTTATGCTGAAAACCCACAGCCTACAACAGTTTTGGTTTTTTGTTATAAATATAAAAAGTTAGATGCTAGAAAAAAATTAGCAAAAACCATTAAAAATACAGGTGTTTTATTTGAAAGTAAAAAACTGTACGATAATCAAGTGCCAGACTGGATAAAAGGGGTGTTAGCAACAAAAGGCTACACCATCACTCCTAAGGCAGCACAAATGTTAGTCGAATTTTTGGGTAACGATTTAGGAAAGGTTAATAATGAAATACAAAAGCTGCAACTTATTCTACCAGATGGGAAGCAAATTACACCACAGGATATTGAAGAGAATATAGGGATAAGTAAAGATTTTAACAATTTCGAATTACAAAACGCGATTGGAGCTAGGGATATAAAAAAAGCATATGCAATTGTGCAATATTTTGCACAGAACCCAAAGAATCATCCCATAGTAATGACAGTTTCTTTGCTGTATTCTTTTTTCAGCAAATTATTGACGTATCATTCCTTAAGTAATAAGGCAAATGCCTCAAAAGCCTTAGGAGTAAATCCTTATTTTATTAAAGACTACCAACTTGCCGCTAGTAACTATCCTATGAAAAAGGTAAGTGCTATAATTACTGCTGTTAAAGAAGCAGACTTAAAAAGCAAGGGTGTTGGCGCCTCTAATATGCCACAAGGTGATATTTTAAAAGAGCTATTGGTTACTATTTTTAAGTAATTATCTCTTATCTACCGAAAACTTCCCAGGACCCAAAAGGGCTATAGCAACAAATCCTATTAGGTATATAAGTGCTAACTCTTTTTTCTGAAAAGGATCAGCTCCATGTACCACAAAAGCGGCTACTGCCATTGTAATAATTGCTGGGATGGCTGCTAATCGAGTTTTTAACCCAATTATGATTAGAATAGGACAGATTGCTTCTCCAATAACTGCTAATATTTTTGAAGCAACTTCTCCAATACCTATAGGATCTCCAAAATCAAAGTTTCCTTGTAAAACTTCCATAAGTTTTGGAATACCATGAAAAAGCATTAATCCACTTACTCCTACACGTAAAATTAAAAGCCCTAATTGATTTCTTGAAGCCATATCTAGTTGGTTTTGGTTTGCATAAAAGTAAAAAAAGATTTTGAGTTCGAAATTTTTTAACCTGAAAATTACATTCCAATAACATTTAGTGTTAACAACTTAAATTAAACTACTATTTCTTCATTGTAGCTTAATACTAAGCTAAAACTATACTTACAATAGCCTAATACATTTGTGTCAACTAATTTAAAAACACCTATGAAAAATATTTTACTTTTTTTTACACTCTTTATTACTAGCTATTTATTCTCACAAGAAGCACTAATTACTGGATATGTAGATTCTCCATGTCCAGGGGCAAATGGACGTGTGCTAGAGATATATATTAATGGTACAATTGATTTAACCAATTGGAAAGTCCAAAGACAATCTAACGGAAATGGCTTTACAACAGATATCGATTTAACAAGTTTTAGTTCAATTTCAGATGCTTTTTTATATGTTACAAATGACGAAACCATATTAGCTTCAGAATTTGGTATATCCTCAAATGTTCTTATGAATGGTAATATCAATTCTAATGGAAATGATGCTTTTCAAATTGTAAATGCTGCAAATACAGTTATTGATAGATTTGGAGAAGATAATGTTGATGGAGCAGGTACTGCATGGGAGCATACAGATTCATTTTACTTACGAAACGATATGGAAACTGCAAATGGCGGTAGTTTTAACGCTGCAAATTGGACATTTGGAGCTATTGACTCATTAGATGGAGAGGGATTATGTAATGGCTCAACAACATTAAGCACACAAGTTACTTTAGGGAGTTTTATACCTTCTGGTCTTTCATTTACACTAGAGATTACCGAGATTTTTTCTGGTCAAGCTGGTGATGATTTAACTGCAGATTGGTTTGAAATTACAAATAACGGAAGTGCTGCATGGGTTTCTGGGAGTGACGGTGATTTATATTATGATGATGAATCGACTTCAAGTACCGATGCAGATATAATAAATGGTATTACAGATATACAACCTGGAGAAACAATAATTGTTCTTATAACAGATGATGTAAATGAAGTTACTACGTTTACAGGCGTTTGGAGTCCTGTTATTGATTTATCAGGAATTGAAATAGGAACTACAGATGGTGCAGGACTTGGTGGTGGTGGTGATGCTGTTACTCTTTGGGTTGGTGACCCAACAGCAACTACTCCAGTAGATAGTGCTACCTATCCGGACACAGCGGCAAATGATGGACAGTCTTATGATTCAGACTTAGGAGCATTTAGTGTAGTTGGTAATGCAAATGGAGCAGTAGAAACTATTGCACTTGGAGGAGATGCTGCGAATGTACCAAATATTGGTTCTCCTGGTAATGGACCAGCTATTACTTCAATGTTTAACTTATTAATTACTGAAATTTTTTCTGGTCAAGCTGGCGATGATTTAACTGCAGATTGGTTTGAAATTACAAATACGGGAGTAGATGCTTGGATTTCTGGAGTTGACGGTGATTTATATTATGATGACGAATCGGCTTCAAGTACCGATGCAGATATAATAAATGGTATTACAGATATACAACCTGGAGAAACAATAATTGTTCTTATAACAGATGATGTAAATGAAGTTACTACGTTTACAGGCGTTTGGAATCCTGTTATTGATTTATCAGGAATTAAAATAGGAACTACAGACGGCGCTGGACTTGGTGGTGGTGGAGATACTGTTACCCTATGGGTAGGTGACCCTACAGCAACTACTCCAGTAGATAGTGCTACTTACCCTGATACGGCTGCTAATGATGGTCAGTCTTATGATTCAGATTTGGGAGCATTTAGTGTAGTTGGTAATGCAAATGGAGCAGTAGAAACAATAGCACAAGGAGGCTCTAGCGGAAATGTGCCAAATATAGGTTCTCCAGGAAGTGCTATTAATATGCCTGTTACTGTTACTGTAGAATTTGATACTGCTTTTACTTCTGTTTCTGAAAGCGGTGCAGGAATCGAAATATTTATTTCTCCCTCTCAAGCTCCAACTACTCAAGGAAGTATAGATGTATCCCTTATAACCGCTGGAACTGCAGTTGAAGGAACCGACTTTATTTTTGCCTCAACTCAAACAATAACTTTCCCTGCGGGAAGCACAGATTCACAATCAGTACTAATTCCAATACTTAATAATACAGAAGATAATGCAGATGTATTTTTTGTACTTCAATTAGAGAATGAATCTGATGTTCAGATTGGAGCACAGGATGTTTTTTCAGTCTATATTTTAGATGATGATACAGTTATCCCTGCTGGAGACTCCTCTGTTTTAGATATGAACTTTTTAGCTAGTTACTTGGTAGATGCATCTGGTACTGCCGAAATTACAGCTTATGACCCAATAACTCAGCGTTTGTTTGTAACAAACTCAGAAAGTATAGAAGTATTAGATTTTTCAGACCCAGAAAATATTTCATCTTTAGCAAGTGTTGCATTACCTGCAGGAACTTCTGGAGTGCAAAGTGTGGCAGTTAACAATGGTATTGTTGCCGCTGCTGTTTCAGCAGAAACTAAAACGGATAATGGTTTTGTGCTTTTTGCAGATACAGATGGTAATAATCAAGTTGGAGTAGAGGTAGGGGCGTTACCAGATATGTTAACATTTACACCAGATGGTTCTAAAGTTATTGTTGCAAACGAAGGTGAACCTAATAGTGATTATACAATAGATCCAGAAGGGTCTGTGTCAATAATTGATGTTTCTGGAGGTTTAGGTGCTATTTCTCAAGCAAATGTCACTACACTCAATTTTAATGCTTTTAATCCTGCTCAAGCAGCTCTTGAAGCCGCTGGAGTAAGAATATTTGGGCCGGGAGCAACTGTATCTCAAGATCTGGAACCAGAATATATAACAGTTTCTAATGATAATTTGTTTGCTTACGTAGTACTACAGGAAAACAATGCATATGCTGTGGTAGACTTAACACTAAACACTATAACACAGATACTTCCATTTGGATTAAAAGACCATAGTCTTCCAGAAAACTCACTAGATGTAAGTAATGATACTGATTTTATTTTTGATTCAACATGGCCAGTCTATGGGATGTACATGCCAGATGCCATTTCGTTTTATGAAATAGGAGGTGTTGGGTATATTGTTACTGCAAACGAAGGAGATGCAAGAGAGTATGATACTTTTGAAGAGGAACGCAACATTGGTGATTCAGATTATATTTTAGATGCTTCGGTATTTAATAATGTTGATATTTTAGCTTTGTCAGCAAACCTTGGTGAAATAAATGTTACAAATGCTTCTGGGGATATTGATAATGATGGAGAGTTTGAGGAGATACATGTATTTGGTGGACGTTCATTCAGTATTTTTGAAGCAAATACAGGTACTCTTGTATATGATAGCGGAAATGATTTTGAAACAATTACTGCAAACCATCCTATTTACGGAGCAATATTTAATGCAAGTAATAGCAATAATTCTTTTAAAGATAGAAGTGACAACAAGGGCCCTGAGCCTGAAGGTGTCATTGTAAAAGAAATTGATGGTAATCACTATGCGTTTATTTTATTAGAAAGAATTGGTGGTGTAATGGTGTACGACGTTTCAGATCCAATGGCACCAGTTTTCGTACAATATTTAAATAGTAGAGGAGCCGTTGCTGGAGACCCTGTAAGTGGAGACCTTGGACCAGAAGGAGTTGTATTTGTAGATGCAGTAGATAGTCCTACTGGGTCTGCTTTATTAATAGTTTCTAACGAGGTAAGTGCAACTTTAAGTATTTTTTCTTTAGATAACGTGGTTTTAGGAATAGACGAAGTTGAGTTTACAAATACCACCAATTTTGTTATCTATCCAAACCCAGCAAACGAAAGAATATACCTTAGTAAACCAGGCAACTATAGTATTTATGACATAACTGGTAGAATAGTGAAAAATATAAGTGAGGCATCTTCAATAGTAATCTCAGATTTGAGTACTGGAACGTATATTGTAAGCAATACTGAAGGTGTTTCACAAAAGCTCATAATTAAGTAAATTTTAGTTTCATATTTAAATTGAGTTAAGTTAACCTGCGTCATTTTTTAATGGCGTAGGTTTTTATTTTTAAACGTATTTTTGTTCTTTATTTTTTAATTTATGAAAAAAATACGTGCTTGGTTTTCTGCAGCGAGATTACGTACACTTCCTCTTTCTATATCTGGAATTTTAACAGCTGGTGGAGCAGCAATACTTGTTGAGCAATTTGATATAACAATCCTAATACTTGCAATTTTGACAACATTAGGTTTTCAAGTACTTTCTAATTTTGCAAACGACTATGGTGATGGTGTAAAAGGAACTGATAACAAAAATAGAGTAGGTCCTGCTCGTGCACTACAAAGCGGTTTGTTAACTGCAAAAGAACTTAAATATGGAATGATAGCAACTAGCTTTATTACCTTATTTCTAGCTAGTCTACTTATTTTTATTGCGTTCGGAAACAAAAACTTTATTCTATCACTTGTTTTTTTTAACCTAGGAATTGCAGCTATTGTAGCTGCCATTACTTATACCGTAGGTAAAAAAGCGTATGGTTATAGAGCTTTGGGAGACGTATTTGTTTTTTTGTTTTTTGGACTAGTAGGCGTGATGGGTTGTTATTTTTTGTTTACCCAAACATTAACAAGCTTTATCGTCTTACCAGCTATTACAATAGGCCTCTTAAGTGCTGCGGTGCTTAACTTAAACAATATGCGTGATAGAGTAGAGGATCAAAAAGTAAATAAAAATACATTGGCAGTTGTACTAGGAGCTAAGGTGTCAAAATTGTATCACACTCTTCTTATTTTTATAGCTTTTTTGACAGCGGTATGTTATTTTTTTTTAGAAGCAGAAGCGGCTATCCATTTTCTTCCTTTGTTGGCATTTATTCCTCTAGGACTTAATATTTATGTAGTTTTTAAAACAGAAACACCAGCCTTATTAGATCCAGAATTAAAAAAAGTAGCGTTAAGTACGTTCATTTTTTCTCTTTTATTCATCTTAACACAATTTTATTTTTAATTGCGGTTGGGTTGTTTTAAATTATGTCTTCATTATAAAAATAATTCAATATGAAAATTACTTTTTACGGTCAAAATAGTTTAGCTATAGAAACCAATGAGAAAAATATTATTGTAGATCCTTTTATTTCAGGAAATCCACTATCAAAAGATAAAGTAGATATTAATACCCTAAAAGCAGATTATATACTACTTACGCATGCACATGAGGATCATATTCTAGATGCTGAGGCTATTGCAAAAAATACAGGAGCAACTATAGTAAGCAATTATGAAATTGCTATGCATTATCAAGAAAAAGGATTTACTGTACACCCGCTAAATCATGGAGGGAGTTGGAAATTTGATTTTGGAAAAGTAAAGTATGTTAATGCTATTCACACTAGCGCTTTCCCAGACGGAAGTTATGGAGGACAACCAGGAGGCTTTGTTATAGAAGCAGATAAAAACATCTACATTGCAGGAGATACAGCTTTAACGATGGATATGAAACTTATCCCGATGCACACAAAATTAGACCTTGCTATTTTACCTATTGGAGATAATTTTACAATGGGGATTGACGATGCTGTGATAGCAAGTGATTTTGTTAAATGCGATAAAGTCCTTGGGGTTCATTATGATACCTTTGGATATATAGAAATTGACCATGCGCAGGCTAAAAATGCTTTTGAAAAAGCTAATAAAGAGTTGATTTTATTAGATATAAAGCAAAATATTGAAATTTAGTATTTGATTGTAAGATTACTAGACTATAAGATTATTAGATAAATAGGTATGCATAGGTTTAAAGATTTAGAGATATGGAAGAAAAGTAGAAAATTTTGTCAAGAAGTATATACTATAACATCTAGTTTTCCTTCGGAAGAGAAATTTGGAATAATTAATCAGTTACGAAGAGCTTCTGTTTCAATTCCATCTAATATAGCTGAAGGCTGCTCAAGAAAGTCAAATAAAGAATTCTCAAGATTTTTAGAAATTGCTATTGGTTCTTGTTATGAGATTGAAACACAGATTCTAATCTCTAATGACTTGGGTTTCTTGCAAGATGATGACTTACAAGTACTACAATCTAGATTACTTGAAATTATAAAAATGACTTCAAAATTTAAAACTAATCTAACCATCTAACCATCTAACCATCTAACCATCTAACTATCTAAAAATCTATTAATCTATACAATCCACCTTGAAAGCAACCTACCAAAAACACGTATTACAATTTAAACGCCTCTCAGGCACTTCAAGAGGGGTTTTAAAAACAAAAGACACCTACTTTATTGTCATTCATGATAGTAATAAAAAAGGAGTAGGTGAATGCGGGTTATTACGCGGATTAAGTATTGATGATGTACCAGAGTATGAAGAAAAACTACAATGGGTTTGTAATAATATTCATTTGGGTAAAGAAATTTTATATACTGAATTAACTCATTTTCCGTCTATTCAAATAGGAATTGAAACTGCTTTTATGTCTTTACAAAGAGACACACCTTTTTCTATTTTTCCTTCTGAATTTAGTAAAGGAAATACTGCTATCAACATTAACGGACTTATATGGATGGGTGATAAAAGTTTTATGAAAGAACAAATAGCTCAAAAACTTTCTGAAGGTTTTAGTTGCATAAAAATGAAGATAGGTGCTATTGATTTTAAAACTGAAATCGATTTACTCCAAAGTATTCGTTCTGAGTTTTCAGCTTCAGAAATTGAACTTCGAGTAGATGCAAATGGAGCTTTTACCCCTAATGATGCTTTAGAGAAACTTCAACTACTTTCAGAACTAGAATTGCACTCCATAGAGCAGCCTATTAAACAAGGCCAATGGCAAGAAATGGCAGCTTTATGCGAACAAACACCGCTCCCAATTGCTTTGGATGAAGAACTAATAGGAGTTTTTAGTCTTTCAGAAAAACAAAAGTTATTAGAAACAATACAACCGCAATATATTATTTTAAAGCCTAGTCTTATTGGTGGTTTTAAAGGTAGTGACGAGTGGATCTCATTAGCCCAAAAACAGAATATTGGTTGGTGGATTACTTCGGCATTAGAAAGTAATGTAGGATTAAACGCCATTTCGCAATATACTTTTACAAAAAATGTTAAATTGCCGCAAGGATTAGGAACTGGTAGTTTATACACTAACAATATTTCTTCTCCCTTAAGAATTAGTAACGGAACGTTGCTATATGATACTAACTTATCATGGGAAACGAACCTTATTAAAGATTTAAATTAAACACTATGTATATATCTCAAGCATTTAACGTTTTACATGATTGGTGGCGATACCTTGTAGGTGCTATTGTTATTTTTATAGCCTCTCAAGTTGGTAGTATTCCTTTTGTAATTGCGGCTACTGCAAAATTAATGACAGAAGGTGGTGATGTTAATGATTTACAAGATACTTCAAAGTTAATGACCATTTTAGATTCTAACCTTACGCTGTTTTTAATGTTGTTAGGGTTTGCTGTAGGTCTTCTTGGTCTTTATTTTATGGTTAAGTATTTACATAAACAAACAATGCGATCTCTTACAACTTCTAGAAAGAAAGTAGATTGGGGGCGTGTATTTTTTGGGTTTGGTTTAATTGCTATTGTAACAATAGTTTTAACAACTATAGATTATTATAGTAATCCTGATGATTATGTATTACAGTTTGAAGTAGTTCCTTTTTTAATAATGGCACTTATTGCAATTGTGATGATTCCCTTACAAACTAGTTTTGAAGAATACCTTTTTAGAGGTTATTTAATGCAGGGGATAGGTGTGATAGCAAGAAATCGTTGGCTTCCATTAATAGTTACCTCAGTTGTATTTGGAGGACTTCACTTTTTTAATCCTGAAGTAGATAAACTAGGCTCAATTATCATGGTGTATTACATTGGTACTGGTTTCTTTTTGGGGATTATGACGTTGATGGATGAGGGAATGGAATTAGCACTCGGTTTTCATGCCGGCAATAATATGATTGCTGCTATGTTAGTAACAGCAGACTGGACTGTTTTTCAAACAAATTCTATATTAAAAGACATCTCAGAGCCTTCGGCCGGAGTAGATATTCTTATTCCTGTATTGGTAATGTATCCTATTTTCTTAGGTATTATGGCTTGGAAATACAAATGGAAAGGATGGGGAGAAAAACTCTTTGGAAGAGTAACCCCGCCTGCTGAAATTACAGAATAACAAATAAATATTTTGGAAACCTCGCGCATTCATCCATCATTTAAACTCAATGGGCTGTCCTTTGATAACCCTAGTGATCTTTTAGAGTTTGCTACCAAACTTAAAAGAGAGGGAAGTCCGCACGAGATGAGTATGGGTAAGTTTATCTATAAATGGCTAGATGATGATGAATTTGTTAAAGTAAAAACCTCTGGTTCTACAGGAAAACCTAAAAAAATTAAACTAGCTAAGCAATCTATGATTAATAGTGCTGCTGCAACTGGAACTTATTTTAAAACAGGACCAGATACAACAGCATTACTTTGTTTGCATCCCAAATTTATAGCTGGTAAGATGATGTTAGTTCGTGCAATGACTTTAGGTTGGGATTTGCATGTTGTTGCACCAGAAAAAGATGCCCTTACCCAGTACGATAATAAGTACGATTTTGCAGCGATGGTCCCATACCAAGTACACCATTCTATCCAATCATTAAATAAACTTAAAAAACTAATTATAGGTGGTGGTCCTGTTTCATCAGAGTTAGAACAACTACTCGACGAGGTAGAGACCGAATGCTTTGCAACCTATGGCATGACCGAAACGATTACCCACATTGCAGTTAGAAGGATTAATGGCATGGCAAAATCTGAAGCCTATGCCGCACTTCCAAATGTAAAATTTAGTACAGACGTAAGAGGTTGTTTGGTTATTGACGCACCACAAATTACCCCTAATACAATAATCACAAACGATTTAGTTGCGCTAGAAACACCAACTCGCTTTAAATGGCTAGGTCGTTTTGATAATGTAATAAATAGTGGTGGAGTAAAAATTTACCCAGAAACTATAGAAAAAAAATTATCTCCCTTTATTGATACCTCCTTTATTATTACTTCAGAAAAAGATAAAGAACTTGGAGAACGTCTTGTTTTAGTAATTGAGCATGACGACGATGATAATATCCCTAATTACAAAAACGCCTTTGAAGCCTTAGAGCCTTTTGAGAAACCAAAACGAATCTATGCACTCTCTCAATTTCCTTATACAGACAATGGAAAAATAAAGCGAGGAATGGTAAAAAAGGTGCTTGAGAAGAAATAAAGTATTATAATCTTGCAACACCTCTTAATTATTGGACATACCATTCCAGAGCCTACTACTACGGCCGCTGGAACAAGGATGCTACAATTAATTTCACTTTTTAAAGAAGCTGGATATACAATCACTTTTGGGAGTACTGCCGCAATAGGCGAGTACTCCCAAAATTTGGATATACTGGGTGTGTCTTGGCAACCCTTGGAGCTTAATAGTGATAGTTTTAATCAGTTTATTGAAGAACTAAACCCTAGTGTTGTTTTATTTGATAGGTATATAACCGAAGAGCAATTTGGTTGGCGTGTCGCTGAGGTTTGTCCGAGTGCACTTCGTATTTTGGATACTGAAGATTTACACTTTTTACGAAAAGCTAGACAAGAAGCATTTAAAAAGAGTATCTCAATTTCTAATTCAAACTTATATACAGAAACAGCAAAGAGAGAGTTAGCAAGTATCTTACGGTGTGATTTAAGCCTTATTATCTCTGAAGTTGAGTTGACCTTATTGAAAGATAACTTTAAAATTCCTGAAGCGTTGTTGTATTATCTGCCTTTTTTGGTTGATACTACTACTTTAAGCAAGACTCCTTCTTTTGACGAAAGAAAGGATTTTATGTGTATTGGTAATTTTCTACACGCTCCTAATGAAGATGCTGTATTACATTTAAAACAAGACATCTGGCCAAAAATAAGACAACATTTGCCAGGGGCAAGATTACATGTGTTTGGGGGCTATGCAAAACAAAAAATTAAGCAGTTACATAATGAAGCAGACGGCTTTTTAATTAAGGGTTGGGCACCAAGTGTAGAGGATGTAATGGAGAATACAAAAGTAAATCTAGCTCCTTTACGATATGGAGCTGGTTTAAAAGGGAAATTACTAGATGCTATGCACTATGGATTACCAAGTGTTACAACACCAATTGGAGCAGAGGGAATGCATGGTAGTTTGCCTTTTGGAGGATTAATTGCTACTTCAATATATGATTTTGTAAAAGCTTCAGTAACATTATATACTAACAAGGCGGCTTGGGAGACAGCTAAATTAAATGGGCAACAAATTCTTCAAGATAGATTTTCTAAGCAATTATTTTCAGAAGATTTTATAAATAGAGTTCAACAACTTTCAGAAACACTTCAAGAACACCGAAATTCTCATTTTATAGGACAAGTTTTACAACATAGCACTTTACAAAGTCATAAGTACTTAAGTAAGTGGATTGAAGCAAAGAATAAAAACAAGTAATTGTATTATACTATAATTGTATTGTCAATTTGTGTGTCCCGAACTAACGATTGTTTATAATATTTTATACTCTTCAGAAAAAAACTTTTAAAAAAGTGTGATTTTTTTAAAGTGTTAGACACTTATTAGTTGTAATTAGATATTGCATGCAGCAAGAAGAACTATTTATCGTAACCATCAAAGAGAACGAGGGCATTATTTATAAGGTCTCGAGGATGTACACCGATACAGAAGAAGATCAAAAAGATTTGTTTCAAGATATAGTATATCAACTTTGGAAATCTTTTAACTCTTTTAAGGGTAATGCAAAGCGAAGCACCTGGATGTACCGAGTAGCACTAAATACGGCTATTGCATACTTAAATCGTTCCAAAAAACAGATAAAACAGACTTCTTTAGACTTCTCATTACAAATTGCAGAAGAGGAGATTGACACCTCTTTTCAAGAAAAAGTTGATGTCTTGTATATACAAATTAAACAGTTTAGTGTGGTTGAGAGGGGAATTATCCTTTTATATCTGGAAGGTAGAAGTTACGAAGAGATAGCTGCTATTACAGGTTTTACTGAAACAAATGTGGGAACAAGACTCAACAGAATTAAACAAAAATTAAAGAAAACAATTAAAAGCTAAAATTATGGAACTAGAGGAAATGAAATCACTTTGGTCATCCTTAAGTGACAAAGTAGCAAAACAAGAATTAGTAAATAAAAAATTAGTTATGGAAATGACCCAACAGAAATATAAAAACAAGTTTAAAACACTACTTAATTATGAAATAGTAGGATCAGTAATATGCTTTCTAACTGCGGTTTTAATACTTTTTAATCTTGATAAAATGGATACTTGGTATCTTATGACGTGTGCTGTATTCTCATTAGCATTTATATTAGTGTTACCAGTTTTGGTATTAAAAAACCTTATAGGAATTAAAAATATTACCATTGTAAATAGCACCTATAAACAAACAATCACTCACTTTGCAAAAGAAAAAAAGAGACTTATGCTTATACAGCAAATAGGACTTTCTTTTTCCGTTGTATTAATGTTTACAACAATGCCAGTTTTTTCAATGATATTTAATAATAAAGATTTCTTTAAACAAGAATATGGAGTAGGGTTTTGGATTTTTATAGGAGTATTGGCAATTGGAGTACTACTATTTTCATTATGGGGATATAGGTGTTATAAGCGTATAATGAGTAGTGCGGAAGACTTACTTAAAGGAATTGAGTAATTAAAGAAAACCTTTAGGCTTTTAATGTCTGTTCGAGTGCAGTCGTGAACTTTAACTTACTTATAGTTTATAAAGGTTTCGACTGCACTCAACATGACAGCGCAAATTTTATTATTTATACCGGGTATTTTAATTTACAAGCTAACCCCTCTACTATTCGCAAAGAAAATACTATTTACAAACAATAATTTTCCATTTTCCCAGAAAGAACGGAATAGTACATTGTCAACTAAATAAATAACGCTTCCACGACCTATTTTGTCTTCTCCAAAAACTAAAGAGTTTTTTAATTTTGCTTTAGCATCATCACCAGAGAAACCAGCAACACTCACCGCATCTCCTTTTATATATCCTACATTGTATCCATTGTCAAGGAAAGAATACGAACTGCTACCTAGTTTTAAACTGTAATACGTGTCTCCGTAACCAAAAGCCATTGGATGAGAAGGGTCTAAGGTAGTTTTGTAAATACTTCCTGTGATAAAATTCTTTACGCTTTCTCGTTCTCTTTGATCATAAGGAATTAGCTTGTCATCGTCATTATCTTCCTCTTTTTCTTTATCATCATCACTTTCATTGTTTTTTAATGCGAAACCATCTTTTCCTGCAAAATTACCAACGGCACGCCCAAAAGCAATAATCTTTCCGCCACTACGTACCCAGTCTTTTACATCTTTCATTGTATTTTCATTCATTATTCTTCCATACCATCCTTCGGGTACTACTAAAACATCAAATTTTTGTAGCACATCTGCACGAAAACTATTTGTATTAATAGATGTAATAGGGTATTTAAGTTGTTGTTCAAAGAAATGCCAGATAGCACCATAGCTTAGTGACGAAGTTCCATCTCCTTGTAAAACAGCAATACGTTGCTTATTTACTACTTTAATATCTGGAGAACCAAAGTCTGTAATGTTATCAGCAAAACTAGTATTAGATACGTATAATTCTCTTTTATGCTTGTTTGCTATTTCAACTAGCTTACTATGAAAATCAGGATTCTTTCGGTTGTCACTTTTTGTAATAACAAGGCTCCCTCTGTCAAACGCCTTTCCATTAAATTGTAATTTCTTTTCAGAAAAACGAACCACAATATCATGCTTCAGCAAATCTACTAAAAATTGCGCATCGTATAGGCTATTCCATTTTGCAATATATCCCGCAGCACTTGGAGCAGCCGAATTATTTACAGTCATTAGAGGCTTATTGCCATTAGGATTTACCAGGCTTGTAGAAGCAACCGCTTGTAATCCATACGCATGTGGAATACTCCAAGCTGTAATATCATAAGTAAGCGGCTCGCTTAATTTTGCATCTGGCTCAAACAACGCTTTTATCATTTTACCTTTAGGTTGATTGGTAGAAACCACAAGCGCACCAGCAGCGCTCATACTTCCATTTTCATTTTTACTATAATCAAAACCAGAAACGTTTCCGCCACTAGCAAAGCCGTATTGTATTTCATGCTTGTCTAACAAATTTGTAAGCGCATCTATTTTATCAGGATTCCCTTTTAATACATAGCTTTTGTATTTTAAATTGTTATTCTGGAAGAACTTTTTAAACTCATTATTCAGCTTTGCTGCATTTTGAGAAGAAATCTCAACGGTTGAAAGCGCAGTAGTGGTATGATGTGCTACTCTATCAACTAAAGTAAGTTCGTACCCCTCATTTGTATTTACGCCTAATCCTGCAAAACCGTGTCCAGCTTGCTCGTAGGTCATTCCTATAGCTCCCATAAAAGTAGGGTAGGTATCTCCGTAGCTTGGGTATAGTAAATCAAAACGTTCTCTTGTAAAAAACAACCAACCCTCTTTATCAAAATAACGCGCATGGTTTTTACCAATTTGCGTTTGGAAATCACGTTGCCAAGGACTTATAATTTCGTGAAATGGTTCTGCTGCTGGAGCAAAGTAATACGGTTCATTAATTCCTTGTTCATGAAAATCTACATGCACATGCGGCATCCATTTGTTGTATATTTTTAAACGTTGCTGAGACTCTATTTGTGTAGCCCAAGCCCAGTCACGATTTAAGTCAAAAAGATAATGGTTGGGTCTTCCACCTGGCCAAGGTTCATCGTGTTCTGTTGCATACTGTGATGGATTATAAGGAGTTGCTTTAACTTGGTTGTACCAATTGGCATAACGGTCACGTCCATCTGGATTTACACAAGGGTCAATAATCACAACTGTATTTTGTAACCAAGCCTGCTTTTCTGTAATGAGGTCATAAAGTGTTTGCATGGCAGCTTCGGTACTAGATGCTTCATTACCATGTACATTAAAACTTAACCAAACAATCGCAATTTCTGGAGAAGCACTTCCGCTTTCAATTCCAATGTTTTTTAAGTTATTGGTTCTTATGGTTTCAATATTGGCTAGGTTTTGTGGTGAAGACACAATCGCGTAGGTAAGGGGTCTTCGTTCGTTTGTTTTTCCGTAGGTATCATAAGTTACCATCGTACTGTTTTTTGCTACATGCTCAAAATAATTTACTACATCTGCGTGGCGAGAGAATTGTGTACCTATGGTATATTCTAGAAACTCTGAAGGTGATTTAACTTGTGCTAGCGTGCTAGTTATAATAAAAAGGAAGGTGAGTGTAAAGAGTTTTTTCATTTGTGTTTTTTGTTTTATATCGTAATTTGATTGAATGCTAAAGATACTAGTAAATTGTAAATTGAAAGTTGAATTGTAACTCAAATTAACGTAATTTTAGAAGTTGACAGCTTAAAAAGTAGTTATTTTTGTTTCAACTTTCTCAAAAACTCTATGCCCAAAACAACCCTTCCGTATCAAGAAACAGGATATTTTTCAAAACTGATTTGCGATTATCTTGCTGAAAAAGATACTCTTAAAGAGTTCTACGGAAAGTTTCCCAACATTGAAAATTTTGAAAAACAAATAGAGCAAAAGTCATTGTCCTTTGAGGCAGAGTCGAGAACTACTTTAGTTAACCAACTCAACCAACAATACAGCGGTTTTAAAGTTTCAGAAAACACACAAGCTAATATTAATAGTTTGCTGAAGCACAATGCCTTTACTATCACAACGGGGCACCAACTTAATCTCTTTACTGGGCCTTTGTATTTTTTATATAAAATTATTTCAGTAATTAACCTTGCAGAAAAATTAAACAACAAATATCCAGAAAACACTTTTGTGCCTGTGTATTGGATGGCAACAGAAGACCACGATTTTGAAGAAATTAATTATTTTAATTTTAAAGGGAAAAAGATAGCATGGGAGCGAGAAAGTAGTGGAGCTGTGGGTGAATTAGATACCAAAGGGCTTGATAAAGTTTTAAACGTAGTTAAAGCACAATTTGGAGGAAGCGAGCACGCTAAACACTTAATAGCCCTTTTTGAAGAAGCCTACACTAAACACACCAACCTTGCAGACGCTACACGATATATTGCAAATTCCTTATTTGCTAGCTACGGGCTTGTAATAATTGATGGTAATGACACCCAATTAAAAAAGCAGTTTATCCCTTTTGCTGAAAAAGAACTTACCCAACAACTATCCTTTGCGAAAGTTACGGAGACAACAAAAAAACTAACCAACTTAGGCTATCCAGAACAGGTGCATCCTAGAGAGATTAATTTGTTTTATTTAAAAGAAGGACTCCGTGAGCGTATTATAGAAAGAGACGGACGCTTTTATATTAACGAAACCGAAATTTCTTTTTCTACTACCGAAATTTTAAACCAATTAAAAAGACATCCAGAGCGATTTTCGCCCAATGCCTTACTAAGACCGTTATACCAAGAAGTAATTTTGCCTAACCTTTGCTATGTTGGTGGTGGTGGAGAGCTGGCATATTGGTTCCAGTTGCAAGAATACTTTAAAACAGTTGCTATACCCTTTCCAATGTTATTATTGCGAAACTCTGTTTTATTGGTGCCAGAAAAGCTTTTTGAGAAGTTAGAAAAGCTAGACGTAGCTATTAAAGATTTGTTTTTAAAGCAACACCAATTAAAAACAAAACACACCAAGAAACTCTCTGAAATTGATATTGATTTCTCAACCCAGAAATCACATTTGCAACAGCAATTTAAAGACTTATACACATTAGCTAAAAAAACAGATGCCTCTTTTATAGGTGCTGTAGCGGCACAAGAAAAAAAGCAATTAAATGGCTTAGATCATTTAGAAAAACGACTCTTAAAAGCACAAAAAAGAAAACTAGCAGACCAGCTAGAACGCCTTACCCTAATACAAGACGCCTTATTCCCAAGCCAAAGCCTACAGGAGCGTAATACAAACTTCTCTCAGTTTTATCTAGAGTATGGAAATAGTTTAATAAAGCAGTTAAAACAAGAGTTAAACCCGTTAGAGGATGGGTTTACGATTTTAAAATTGTAACTGTTATAAAATTCTAGGTTTTATTAACGTAAACGTTTTTTTATTTTTTATGTAGCTTTACAGGATAACGTTAACAAAAAACTCATGGTATCCTGATTTATTTACGGGATAACGCTAATAAATAAAGCGATATAACGAGTTGTGCTTCATACTGAAAAAACTGAATTTATGAGAAAAATTATATTAATTCTATTGACTTTTCTATCCATAACGAGTGCTTATTCTCAGTCAAAGGTCATAAAAGAAGCGGAAAAATGTGAAGGTTGTGCGACCGCAGAACAAATTAGACATATAGAAAAACTTCAAGTTGAGTTAGATAAATTAGTTGATAGAATTCCACCAATAAACAATGATGTAACTACCGATTTGGAATTATTGAAAAAACACTTAGAGAAAAACGAGCAAGCACTAAACTACATTTATAGCAATCAACTCTCTGCCAAGTGTACAAAACTAAAACAGCTTCAGGGTAAAGCGAACTTGCCAGCCACATGTAATATTGAACGTAGAATTGAACTGCTAGAAAATATGAATGAGCGGCTTGTGGTTAAAATTGAAAGCATAGTAAACCCAAAACAAACAGAAGCAGGAAAGCAAGAAAGTGCCAGAATAAATAGCCACGTTATTACCATGAGTGAATTGGAGAATGAACTGGAAATGCTTGATGACGAATTCAAGACAAATAGTACCAAAAAAGCCAAAACCAATAACAAGAGCCTTGATGATATTTTAGCCGAACTCGACAATGAGACAAATTCGAGCGAAAGTGACTTTCTAGAATCCCTTGATGAAAACACCGATGCCAAGGCTTTTACAATTAACACTAAGGATGGAAAACAAGGTGTAATAGACAACAATGGAAATGTACTTATTCCTTATGGTGATTGGCGTATCATGGAGTATAAAATGGGTATTGCCCAGGTATATGTTGAATTAGAATCTTTATGGGATTGCGATTGTTATAGTGAATACTTAGAAGATAGAGTCAATTTTCGGGGGACACCTGTTGCGCTTATTTGGAAGAGTGGATACGTTGACAAAACAGGTAAATTTATAGATGATCCAAAAATTGAATTTAGCACCGATTGTACAATTAATTTGCGATTATCATTATGGAGCAGTAGTATGACGGAATCTGAAATAGAGAGAGCTAAAGAAAGACAGAGAAAGGAAATTACGCTTGCCGAAAAAAAATGCCAAACAAATGCTGAATCTTGGAAAGAAGAAATGTTAACCAAATATGAAAAACCATGAATAGAATAGTATGTCTAATAAGCTTTTTATTATTTGCCCAAATAGCTATTGGGCAGATAGACAAGCAAACTGAGAACAAAATCAAAGTAAAATACCTAAGTGCACAAGCAGATTATAAAGCAGCAAACTATTGGGACGCGCTAGAAAATATTAAAGAAATTGAAGCACTAGCAGACGGCCAAAAGGTTGCGTCCGTGCAAAATATCAAGGTAAAATGCTATATAGGGGTTAAGCAATATGACAAAGCAAAAAAGGAACTCGAAGCATTGTATGTTCTGAACCCTTCGCCAAAAATCTTGAAAGATATTGCTAGTTATGAAAGTAAGATTAATGCAGGGATTGAATTAATTAATCAAGAGAAAAGTAAACTCAAAATATCTAATGGCATAGCAAATATTCAGCCTAGCAAAGATAATGGTTATATTGTAGATTATCCATATTCTTGGACTATACAAGATTGTTATAATGAAACAGTACTTCTAATAAAATTACAATCAGAAAAACAAACAATAAAGGGATACCGATATAAGGGAATAACATATACAAATATTGAACTTGATGCTAGGTTAGCTACAAATTCTATTGTATTTGTTTTTGATGTTTATTATGATGACACCTTAATTGGTGAATTGAAAGCAGAGAATGTAACAGGTTCTTTTTCAGGATGCTTTGGAGAAACATTCTATCTAAGTGAAATTGATAAATTCAATAAAGAAAGACATAACCAAATAGAAAAATTTGGTTTAAAATTAAAAGCCGCAACTGGTGGTAGTGAAGATTATAGTTTAAACAGTCGACTTAATTAATTTACTTTTAGGTTTATAAAACATGACTAATTTGAGATTAAAAAACACCACCCAAAAATCGCAGCGTATGTACAGTAACTCCAGATTCCGTGAATCCGTTCGAGAGGTCCGCAGATAATAATGGAATAATAATGGAAGGAAGGGCTTCACGTTTCAAATTAGGGAAAAAGAAAGAGCAGAAAAAAAATGCCAAGTTGTTATGAAGGCTTGGGAGCAAGAAATGTTAACTAAATATGCTAAACAATGAATAGAATAATATGCCTAATTAGCTTTTTATTTTTTGCCCAAATAGCTATTGGGCAGATAGACGAGCAAACTCAGAACAAAATCAAAGTAAAATACCTAAGTGCAAAAGCAGATTATAAAACAGCTAACTATTGGGACGCGCTAGAAGATATTAAAGAAATTGAAGCACTAACAGACGGCCAAAAGGTTGCGTCCGTGCAGAATCTCAAGGTAAAATGCTATATAGGAATTGAGCAATATGACAAAGCAAAAAAGGGACTCAATGCATTATATGCCATGAATCCTTCTTCTAAAATTCTAAAAGACATAGCCTCCTATGAAGGAAAAATTGATTCTGGAATAAAGGCAGAAATTAAGAGAAAAGAGGAAGTACGACTAGAAGTCATTGAAAAAGAATTGGAGCTAGAGAGAAAAAAAGAAATAAAGAAAGCCTCTGAGTTGAATAAAGATAAGTACTACTCATTCAATGAAATTGATAAAGGTCCTATTTTTCCAGGATGTGTAATCACAAATAATGATTTAAAAAAATGTTTTCACAATAAAGTAACTAAATTAATTAATAAAAAGTTTGATATTGATATACTAAATCAAATTCAGTCATCATCTGGTCAAATAAAATTAGGGTTAACTTTTACAATAGATTACTTAGGAAACATTATTAACATTAAAGGAAACACAGAAAATGAAATATTGAATAAGGAATTGGTAAGAATTGGAAACTTTATTCCAAAAAGATTAGTGCCAGGCGAAATTAATGGAATTCCAGTAAATGTTAATTACAGTTTATTAACTACTATCTACAAAAATTAATTTAATATTATTAAAAGTACGAAAGCACAACAATGTGTATAAGTAATAGCGGTTTAAGTGATAAAACGAAAGTATAAACATAAAATTAAGGTCAGTGCTAAACTGAAAAGTTAGTGAGTAGAAATCCGCTACTACTCATACACTAGACCGTTGTAAACAAGCCTGAAAAAAAATATGGGATTAAGAGAAAAACTTTTGGAATTAAGGGAACGACAAAAAAAATCGATTCCTTCAAGAGTTTTCTTTAATCATTTCTTTGCAATTACATATTGTATTTCTTGTAATGATGACAGATTTAAGCTTAAGAAGATACCCTATTACAATAAAATAAAAATTAAAAACCCTGATTTTAAAATCAAAGAAGTTAAAAAACTACTTTGGAATTCTTGGAGTACTGAATACGCCTACAGAATTGGAGAACAGATTGACAATGCTGAATATTACAAGTTTTCACTTCATTGGAATTTTCCTCAAGCCTACTATTCTGCGTATTTATCAATGACTGCATTTCACGAAACACAAGGAATTGCGAATGACCAACACGAAAAATCAATAAAACTGTTTGGGAATTCAGTAAAGGACAAACATTATCCATCCGCAATTGGATTTTACAGCAATGGACTAAAAGACGAGTTTCAATATAACGGACTTCCTACTTTCAAAGGTTTTCCTAAAGACAATAGCCCTTTGACAAAAATTGATTGTTTGGAGGACGCTGAATTACAAGTAGCGACATTTCTAAAAACCACGAGAAAACAAAATGCAAATGATAAAAGAGAACGTTTTAAAAAGCAGAATGACAAAAGATTTTTGAACGGAAAAAAAGAATTTAGAAAAGCATTTAGTAAAAAACATTGGGATATTATTTACGGAACTATTCCTGAAACATCTGTATTTAATTTGCTATATAGATTACGAATAAAGGCAAATTATAGAGACATTGAAACTTTTATTAATGCAGATATAGATTTCAAGAGTTTCCACACGAGTTTGGGAGAATTAATTGACTATTTAAATTTTGTACACGAAGCATATATTGTGAAAGCAATTGGAATAGACAAATACGAGAAAATTCTCAATGAATTTCCAAGTCATCTAAACGACCGAACTGCATTGAGAAGATTTTATGAAATAATCAAAAAAATATGAAAAAAGGCCAGTTTACAACAATGTATAACCGCAATTACGGCGGATTCGACTACGTCCGAATCCACTCGGAATTGCTAACGTCAGTGCTAAACCAAAAATTAACGCATATAAACCCGTAACTGACGGTTATACGAGACCGTTGGCATTCATTGATACAAAAAACGATGAAATTAAAATTAATTTATTTGACTTTTATTATCGGATTTTTAAATATCTCGAAAATTCATTCTCAATCTGACCTGAAACTTGTAAAAAAGAAAAACGGAAAAACAGTTCACTTTACAATGGTTGACAAAACACCTTTCGAAAGTGATTGTGACGGAATTTCGGACGAAAAAGAAAGGACGCAATGTTTGGAAAAAAGTTTACGTGACCAAATTCTAAATCTGATTGAGAAAGACTATGAATATTATGGAGAAATGTATGTTTGGTTTACATTAGACAAAAAAGGAAACGTGTCTGATATTGCTACTAAAGGATATCCAAGCTCACCTGAATTTGAAAAAGATATTAAAAAAGCAGTTACGGAATTAAATCTGTCTAAATCGACTTATCGAAAACGGAAAGTTAATGTTAGATGTTATACTCGTGTTCTGCCGAAAGTTATTAATCCGAAAAAATAACTACACACAACAACGTGTATAAAAAATTGCTATTTTGTGCTTAATTCTATGGTTGTTGCACGTTTGCTACGTCTGATTTTCCTTCGGAAAATCCTCGCACGCAAACACGCAACTTTCCATATACAAAACCGTTGTACAACATTTGATGAAAACCAGAGAAATTATAGGAAAATGGGAGTTTATAGGTGGTAAAGTTATTGCTGACAGCAATTGCAAAACCATAGAATCAATGATTAAAAACGAACTAATTAAACTTGAATCTAGCGAAGGTGGTTGGACATCAAAATATCAAGGTAATGATGGGAGAATTTGGGAATTGAGTTATCCAGAAAGCCATTTACAAGGTGGTGGACCACCAAAACTGATTCAAATAAGTAGCGGAATGAGAAGAATTGCGAATCTGACCAAACCGAAAGACGGAATTAAACGACTTATGATTTTTAATGACGATTATGGGACTTACCTATTCGGATATAAAAATACAGAGGATTGCGGAGCAGAATGGGACGAATGGTATGAAACGGAAAATGACGCAATGGAATTATGCGAAACGGAATACGGAATTATTAAATCGGATTGGACTGAAATCCCAAATCCTGAACCTAATTGCCAACACGATTGGATAAATCCAGTTAGAATAAAAGGAAGCGACAACGGAAAACCTGAATTCGGAAAATTAGAAAAGTTGATTAACGGAAAATGGACGGAGTTTGAGCCGACTGAATAAAAAAACGTTGTACAACACCGTGTATAATTAATTGCTTTGGTCGTTGCTTATTTGGAAAATTCCTTCGGAATTTTCTCGCGTTCGTTTTTGTTTACTAAATTAGTTGCTGAAACACGCAACTAACCATACACAAACACGTTAGGCACAATATGAACAAAGCTTTGAGACAAATATTATCAATTGGAATTTTGACATTGTTTCTGACTCAAATTGGATTCAGTCAATCGATTGACAAATTTGTCGACTCGACAATCAAAGTTGATAGCCTAAATGTTCCATCGGATTTAAAACAAGCTTACTTTCCGAAAGAAATTCTTCCTGAAGTTACAACGGAATGGATTATGGAAAACGATACCACTTATTCAATTAAGACAAAAGTTAAAATAGGAACTTATGACGAATTTGTTGCGAATTGGTATTCAGAGCATCTTCACGCAATGAAAGAACCTTTGTTGTTTAATAGGAAAATTGACAAAGAAGTTTATCGCTTTACTTGGTTGAGAACTTTTGACAAACCAATGACTTTTAGATTTGAAAAAAGAAATGAAAAATATATTCTTTATTGGAAAGTGCTAAATGGTGCTGGTGGATATGAACCTGGAGAAATAGAAATTGAACGATTGAAAATACTAACCGAAAAAGAATGGAATGAATTTAACCAACTTATCGGAAAAGCGGATTTTTGGAAAATGGATTTAGGTCGTAGTTCAAACGGAACTGATGGTTCTGAATGGATTATGGAAGGTGTAAATCAAACGGATTATAGAGCTGTAATTGTTTGCTCACCAAGTAAAGGAGATTTTTATAATGCTTGTGATTATCTGATTTCCTTAACGAATTTGAAAATATCTGAAAAAGACAAATATTAAAAATACTGTGCCTAACACCGTGTAAAAAACATTGCTTATTTTAGTTTAACCGTTTGGTCGTTGCTTTGTTTGCTAGCTTCTGATTTTCCTTCGGAAAATCCTCGCACTCAAACACGCAACGTTCCTTACACATAAACGTTGTGGTGCATTTAAGAAAAATAATCTTCTGATAAATAAAATTTGAATAAGTGAGCTTGGAAAACAAATTAAGAAGTATCGAAGCAGACATCCAGAATGGATTGAAATATAAATCGGCAGATCGTTTGCGCAATCTGATTAATGAACATCCAAACGAACAAAAGTTATGGAATAGACTTGCAGAATTATATTATGATAGCGGATTTTTGGACTCTGCTGGAAAATATTGGATTTTGACCGAACCGACTGATGAGCGAATTAAAAAATGTGTTGAGATTTATGAAAAGTCCGTGAATTATTCTGGGTATCAAATTTTGCAAGAAATCACTTTTCGTGGAGACAAAACAAAACTTTCAAAATATGCTCAAAAAAAGTTAGCGGAATTAGAATCTGACAGCAAAGAAAAAACCAATCATATTCCAGAATTTAAGCCAAAAGTCAATAAACCGAAAAAGCAAAATAAGAAATACGTTCAGACTTTTAAAGACAAACTAGGAGGATATGTAATATTTGGAATTGTTGCGGTAATTGTAGTTTTGATTATAATTGGCTTTGTATCTGTAATTAAATGGATATTCTAGCAATAAAAACGACACCACAACATTGTATATAAAAAATTGCTATTTTGTGCTTAACCAATGTGAGTTGCTTTGTTTGCTTGCATCTGATTTTCCTTCGAAAAATCCTCGCACGCAAACACGCAACTTTCCATATACAAAACCGTTATGTGCAGGCTGAATAAAAACAAAATTGAACTATGAAAAAAGCTTTGATTTTACTGATTACAGGATTAACCCTAGTAAACTGTAATAAGAGACAACAATTAAATCAAAACGTTATAACAACTGATATTCCAAACTTTTGGAACGCATATGATAATATCACGTCAACTAAAGATTCTGTCTTGCAATATAAATATCTTGACAGTTTATATTTTCAAAAAGGAACTGTAGGATTAGAAGGAATTAGACAAGCAAGAAATTATACACCAGAAGATTATATAAACGCAATAAATAGTTATCCAAAATTTTGGAAATCAATTCGAGAAAACACCTTACAAGCAGGCGAAGTGAGTACCGAATTAGAACTTGGAATTGATAAGCTCAAAGCAATTTATCCTGAATTAAAACCCGCAAAAATCTACTTCACTATAGGAGCCTTTCGTACAGGAGGTACAACAATTGATAGTTTGGTTCTTATAGGTTCTGAAATATCATTGGCTGATAGCACAGCTGAGACAAGCGAATTTCCAGAAAACTTTTCCTATTTAAAATCGCATTTTGCAACAAATCCAAACAAACACCTGGTGTTTTTAAATGTCCACGAATATGTACATACACAACAAAACCCTAGAGTTTTCAATATCCTTTCACTTACGTTATATGAAGGAGTAGCGGAATTTGTAGCTTCAAAAGCACTTGATAAAACATCACCCAATCCTCAAATAGCATTTGGTAAAGAAAATGCTAAAAGAATACAAGAAGTATATGAAATTGAAATGTTTTATCCCAATAACCGATATAAATGGTTGGACGGAAATGCCCCGAATGAATTTGGCATGAGAGATTTAGGGTATTATGTCGGATATCAGATATGCGAAAACTATTACAATCAGGCCGATGATAAATTAAATGCAATAAAAACAATGATTGAGTTGGATTACACTAACGAATCAGAAGTAGAAGAATTCGTGAAAAAGTCAAATTATTTTTCCGAAACGCTTGACGTTTTATATCAAAATTTTGAAAACAAAAGACCTTACATTGTCGGTATAATCCAATTTGAAAACAAAAGCCAAAATGTGAGTCCCAAAACCAAGGCAATTACTGTAACATTTTCTGAACCGTTAAATGGGTATAATACAGGTGTGGATTTTGGAGATTTAGGACAAGAAGCATTTCCAAAAGGTACTTTGAATGGAAGAAAGTGGGCTGATGACAATAAATCTTGGACATTACCAGTAGAATTAGAGCCAAACAAAAACTATCAGATATTAATCTCAAATAATTTTAGAACAGAAAATAGTATTCCTTTAAAACCATACTTAATAGAATTTAAAACCAGAAAAGAATAAAGCCAGCTCACAACAACGTATATAACTCATAGCTAGTAGGTTGCTTAAACTAAGTTAAGGTATATTTGCAAGTCCGCCAAATTTTTTAATTTGGCTTATTGAGAAAAAAGATAATAAGAAAAATTAAAAAATTCGGCTCGTGCTTAATCCGAAAACAATTTCATAATTTACACGCTACGAGCCATATACACAACCGTTGTGGCTAATTTGAAAAAACTGAACTTTCCTAAATTATGAAACCATACAAAAAAAAGAAAACTGAAACAGAAGAATGATAAAAAATAAAAAAGCCAAATGGATTGTAAGAGCATTATTGCTTATTGGAACTGTAGTTTCATTATTTTTCGTTCCTTGGGTTTTGGTAAAGGCTTGGATTTTACCGCTACCAAATACTGTTCAAGAACAAGTAGATGAAGCAATAGATTATGGTTTTGACGGTATGATTGTTTATGTAGACCAAGCAAGAAAACAACCCCAGTTCTATACTGGCGGTTGGAAAAATAGAGAAAAGAAAATTCCAGCCGACCCAAAATCATTGTTCAAAATTGCCAGTATTAGTAAGTTATATACAGCCGTAGCAGCTACGAAATTGGTCAAAGAAAAGCGTTTGTCTTTTGATAAGTCGTTAACCGATTATCTTCCCGAACTAAAAGGAAGAATTGAAAATGCTGATGAAATCACATTGAAAATGATGATTCAACACCGGTCTGGAATTCCAAATTTTACCGACAATCCAGCGTTTTGGGAAAACGAAGAAGAAAATGGCAAAAATGCCTTAGGTTTTGCTTTAGACTTACCTGCTAGTTTTAAACCAGACAAAGGATATGAATATTCAAACACGAATTATTTATTGCTTCGTAAGATTTTGGATAAGGTATTAGGATACAATCATAACGAGTATATAAAAGAAAAAATTTTGAAACCTCTTGAATTGAAAAATACATTTTTTTCGATTAATGATGTTGATTTGTACGATGTAATGAGCGGATATTATGTAGGAATTGAAGAAGATTTTAAAGCCCGTGACTTTGGAATGTTAGCAACCGCAGAGGATGTTGGAACATTTTTGAGAGCATTGAATGATGGTTCTGTATTTGAAGAAGGAGAACAGGAATTATATCCGTACGAATATAATCACGGTGGTTTAGTCATTGGTTATCAAAGTCTGGCAGAATACCATAAAGATATAGATGCGGTTGTCGTTCAATTTATTAACACAACAGATTTTGAAGGTTATGAATGGAATTTATCGGAAATTATAATTAACCGAATTGTGAAAATTATTAAAAAGAAAAACTAGCCACAACAATGGCTATAAACAATTGGGGTGAAAGTGATAAAGCTAAAAGATAAACATAAAACAAAGGTAGGTGCTAAACCGAAAAGTTAGGGTACAAAATCCCCAACTGTTTATAGCCGAGACCGTTGTAAAACATAATCAACCAAACACATAAACCAAGGAAAGATGAAAAAATTAATCCTAATTACATGTTTTTTGACAAGCATTTTCGCACAAGCTCAAGAATATACATTTATTTCTGATAGCTTAAGATTACTTCCGATGCAAGAACTGATGAAAAAAGAACCACCAGCAGATTTTGAACCCGTTTATTATGAGGATGGCACACCAGTAGCCTTTAAAGAAGTGTTACCTCTAATAATAGAACGAAAATTAATACCTCGCATGTTTGTTGATGAAAATGGAGAATATAAAGCGTTGGTTGTAAAAAGCACTCTTAAAAATGAAGACATAAGAATTGTATATGAAAACATACCTGAATCATTATCGAAGTCAGGCTATTCATTTGGAAACCCTGATAGTGATACGGTAATCATAAACATAGATGGTGGGCCTAGAAATAATCTTAGTACATATGGATTTGAATTTGCATTTAGCGTTCAAGGTGGAATAGATGAAAACGACTATTTTTTAATAAATATGCGTGAATCACAAACACTACATCCAGAAGAAACAGAAAAGGAAGAAATTTCGTGGGAACAGGCGAAAAATTATAATATAAAAACGGTAAAAACACTTTATGAGCTAATTAGTTATTTTAAATCAGAACATAAAAAAGTGTATGTTGTTGGTGGCTCTTACGGCTCTTTAGTTGGCTTACAATCTCTTGCTGATTACAACAATATTGCAGACGGATATTTATTAATGTTTGGTAGACTTGATATGACTAAAGAAGTCAGTACAGCTTATTCTAAAGGATATGACGCTAATTTTGAAGAAGACGCAATTACGCCAAAAATTGGGGAAAAATCTGATAATGTATATACAGTTAATATGCGAAAAATTGCCGCAGCAATGAATAGAGATATAAAATATACCGAATTACTAAAAGATGTAAATCTTTCTAACCTCATTTACTTTTATAGCGAAACCGACCAAAGCGTTGGCAAACTAACAGAAAAGGAAGCAACATTCCTCAAATCAAAAAACGCTGAAGTAGTAAGTGTGAAAATTGAACACGGAAAATATTTCGAACTAGTTTTAAAAGATGGATTGGAAATGATGTTAGAAGATTAAAAATCAGTATAAATCACGTTTTACAACAATGTGTATAATTCATTGCTAGTTATAGCTTACTTACGAAAATCCTCGCGGATTTTCTATCTATGATTTGTTTGCTAACTTTAATGCTTAACCACGCAACGACACGAGAGGCAAATGCCTCGAACTGACGAAGTAAATCATACACTAGACCGTTACCAGCAATTAGAAAAAACTGTAACAAGCTGTCTTTAAAGCAATCATTGAATTAATAAATATTAAATTTTCTATGCGACTAATAATCCTTTTTGCTTTAACATTATTTTCAACAACTGTTTTTGCCCAGAGAAAACCAATTTCAAATCTTCCTTCTGTTAATCCTGAAGAAGTAGGTTTTAGTCAAGATTCCTTAAATATGCTTGATGATTTAATCGATAATTTCAAGCAAAGAGATTATCGAGCTCTAATAGTTATTAAAGACAACAAATTAGCAATTGAATATTACTATAATTCATTTTGGAGAAACCATATTCACGATATACGCTCAGCCGGAAAAAGTATTACCTCAATATTATTAGGTGTTGCTATTCAAGAAGGTTACATTGAGGATTTAGACCAAGATGTTTACTCTGTTTTCTCGAAAGAAAAATACCCTTCTATTAATGAAGACTATAAAAAGATAAAACTGATTCATTTACTAAATATGGTTTCGGGTTTAGATGCAGATTCAGATAATTCTGATACGCATGGAAATGCAGGCCATTGGATTGCTAAAGATGAATGGGTAAACTACTTGTTAAGTATTCCATTAGTCAGAAAACCAGAATCGAAATGGGTTTATGCGGATATAAACGCAGTTCTAATTGGAGCAATAATCGAAGAAAAAGCAGGAATGAGTTTGAGAGACTTTGCCAAAAAATATGTTTTTGACGAATTAGAAATTAAAGAGTTCTATTGGTATACAAATGCTTCAAACCAAACAGGAGGTGCGGGAAATCTTTACATTTCTGCACTTGATTTTGCCAAGCTTGGTTGTTTAATTTCAAATAAAGGAAAATGGGGCAACAAACAAATTATAAATTCTGATTATGTAAATCGTTTAATCAATGAAAATTCAAATGCAATTGGAGACTATAATCCGCTGGCAGATGGATATGGAATGTTGTGGTATAAATCTAAACGAAAGTTCGGAACGAAAGAAGTAGAATATCTCTGGGCATCAGGAAATGGCGGAAATCATTTAGTTATTGTTCCTGAAAAGAATATGGTAATAGCAATGACTTCTGGAGCATATGGAAATTGGTATCCCCATAAAAGAGCCTACAGTATTTTGGGCAAAGTATTCCAAGCTTTGGAAAAAAATGAATAAAAAAACTGCAGATAACAATGTGTATAATTCATTGCTAGTTAAAGCCTACTTACGAAAGTCCTCGCGGACTTTCTATCTGTGATTTATTTGCTAACTTAGACCTAGTCAACACAACTAATCATATATTCACTTCTTGTTAGTCATAAACTTAATAAAGTAATGGAATATTCCAATTTATTAAATACCCTTGCACAAATAGCCTTAGGAACTTTAGGTTTTACAGGTGTTGTTGTTGCTTTAAAACACAGTACAGAGGATTGGGATAATTATGAAAAAATACGATTTCAAGCTTTAGTCACAACAACTTTAACTGCTCTAGTTGGCTCTTTATTACCACAGGTATTTGCAATTGAATCTGATGACAGCTTTCTAACTTGGAGGTTAGCTAATTTGGGTATAGGAATAATGCATCTAGCAAACTTTAGTTCAATTATTTATGCAGCCGTTAAATATAAAGTTAAACCAGAATTTAAAGGGTTTAAAGATGTATTGGACACCATAATTGGTCCAGCTCTAATAATTTTACATTTTGTGGCAGCATTAGGTTACATTCCATGGCTCGAACTATTACTTGTTATTGGTGTACTACAACAATTGTATATTGGAATTAGTAATTTCCTCGTATTTATTAGTTGGAAAAAAAAGTAAAATAAAGCGTTTATATCATACAACTCTGTTGTGTGTAAAATATTAATAATTAGCTGCTTATTAAATAATAGTATATTTTTAACTACTACCTCGTTTTAATATCTTCAAAAGAAATAACTCGTTTCCCGTTTTTCATTTTTACAGTAAAGGCATAAGCTTCTTTTACCCAAGGCTTTCCGCTATGTGTAAAAACAACCACACGCTCACCATCGGTTCGAAGTTCTATGAGTCCAAAGTTAGTTCTATCAAAACCATAAAAATCAATTTTTTTAAGCTCTTTGTCAGTATTTCTGCTTGAAAATAATTTGGTAAGTTGCGCTCTTGTAAAAGTATCTTTAGTGTGGTTTTTAAAGAAGGCGTTTAGGTCTTTTTGTGTAAAGCTTACGTCTTTGTATTTAAAAAAAGCGGCTAACTCTGTAGAAAATATAATTCCTTGGTCTTCTCGAGATACTTTTCCTAAAGCATTAAGTAAAGTGGCTCTTGGATGCATATATTCCCAAAACTCACTATCGTCTCCAGATGAGATAAGAGAAACAATAGGCTCCATTTTTTTTAAGGTTTTAAAGTCAAACTCGTGTGAGCCGTGGTGGGGTGCTTTTAGTATTTCAGCTTTCAATAATCTATCATCCAGTTTTTTATCTAGCACCTGCATGGACTCTTCGTTTAAATCACCTGTAAAATTTATCCGCACATTGCCATAGCTTAATCTAAAAGCAATAGAATGTCCGTTTATAGTGTGAGATGCAGAATACTTGTGCGAGCTTACATCGGCTTCATGAGTTTCGGCCTCTGGGTCGGGTGCATGTTTGTGCAAAAAGGGGAGGGCTTCTACTTCTTGTCCGTTTTCTTGTACTTTTTCAGTAAAAGGACCATGTAAATCTATTTTTATGCCTTCATCGTGTAAAAAATCAAATACTTGTGTTTCATCCATACCATAATTCACTCGTCTAAAATCAATAGGTGCTCTGGTTTCCCAATGGTCTATGGTTTTGGTCCAAGACTTAAATTTTACGTTTTGCTGTGATTTGGGTACTTCTCTAGGGTCGTTAACTAAATCTGTAATAAAGAGTTTGCTGTTATGAACTGCTGTTTTGCCTAGCCGTTCTTCCTCATCAATAGAACTAGGCCTTTTTACGAGTCCGTTGTGAAGTATCCTTTTGGGCTGTATAGCAACGCGTTTAGTTCTATGGACTTCTGCCTTTTTAAATTCATTTAAGCCATCAAAATGGTCGGCATCTCCATGGGTAACTATAATAGCATCAACAGGGATAGGGTTGTTCTTATGTGATCTTTTATATTTAAACCGAGCGGTAAAGTGGCGTGGAAATAACTTATTATGTCCTCCATCTATAATAATAATTTTGTCCTCAGGGGTTTGGAGCACCATGCCATCTCCTTGTTGCACATCTACCATAGACATTTTTAAGGTTCCCTTACTCATAGTCTTTGGCTTGCCTTTTACGTATCCTTCGTAGGGGCTAAAGTATCTATTAAGAACTTTAACCTTTGTTTCTCTTTTTTGAGAATTATACTCTACAATTTCAACAGGATCTCCAAATATGAGGATATCACTTTTTTTATTTTTTCCTTGTGCATTTTTTCTGTAAACAGAAACAAAGTCGTCTGCAATAAACGTTGCCATAATTTTAATTTAGTTAGTTGCTTCTAAGGTAGTTAGAAATGATTAATTGTACTACCGTTTTTTAACCTGTTTTTTCTATAAAAAACTTACTTGCATCATTTCAGATTAAAAATGTATCCTTATTTTTGCCTATGCAAAACAACGTCCTCATTCTAGATTTTGGATCGCAGTACACGCAGCTAATTGCTAGACGTGTAAGAGAATTAAATATTTACTGCGAGATCCACCCATATCATAAAGTACCACAAGATTTATCGAGTTTTAAAGCCGTTATTTTATCGGGGAGCCCTTTTTCGGTGCGCGCCGAGGATGCGCCGCATCCTGACCTTTCACAAATTAAAGGTCACAAACCGTTATTAGCGGTTTGTTACGGCGCTCAGTATCTAGCTCATTTTAATGGGGGTAGTGTGGCACCATCAGACATCCGTGAGTATGGTCGCGCTAAGCTAACCACCATATTGAGTCATGACGATTTGTTTGCAGGCATAAAAGAAGATACACAGGTATGGATGAGCCATAGCGACACTATAGCTACTTTACCAGAAAAAGGAGTGCGTTTGGCTAGCACAGATGATGTTGCAAATGCAGCTTATAGAATTGAAGATGAAGAAACCTACGCTATTCAATTCCACCCTGAAGTGTATCACACAAAAGATGGAAAACAATTATTACAAAATTTTTTAGTTGACATTGCAGGAGTAGCACAGTCTTGGACACCTGCAGCATTTGTAGATACTACTGTTTCAGAATTAAAGAAAAAAATTGGAAATGATAAGGTAGTACTAGGTTTGAGTGGAGGTGTAGACTCTACTGTTGCTGCTATTTTATTACACAAAGCAATAGGTAAAAACCTGTATTGCATTTTTGTAAATAATGGATTGCTACGTAAAAATGAATTTAGCGATGTATTGCTTCAGTATAAAGATATGGGGCTTAATGTAAAAGGGGTAGATGCATCATTACGCTTTTTGGACGCACTCAAAGGAGAAAGTGATCCCGAAGCAAAACGCAAGGCAATTGGTCGTGTTTTTATTGAAGTTTTTGATGATGAGGCAACGAGCATTAAAGATGTAACATATTTAGCACAAGGTACTATTTACCCAGATGTGATTGAAAGTGTATCTGTTAATGGACCTTCTGTAACTATAAAGTCACATCACAATGTTGGTGGACTTCCAGATTTTATGAAATTAAAGGTTGTAGAGCCATTACGAATGCTATTTAAAGACGAAGTACGTCGTGTTGGTGCAGAAATGGGAATTGATTCTAAGTTGTTAGGAAGACATCCGTTTCCAGGTCCTGGATTGGCAATTAGAATTCTTGGAGATATTACTGCAGAAAAAGTTAGAATTTTACAAGAAGTAGATGCTATTTTTATTGACGGACTTAGAAAATGGAATTTATACGATAAAGTTTGGCAAGCAGGAGCTATATTGCTTCCAGTAAATAGTGTAGGAGTGATGGGAGATGAGCGCACCTACGAAAAAGTAGTTGCTTTACGTGCAGTAGAGTCTACCGATGGAATGACGGCAGATTGGGTAAACTTACCTTACGAATTTTTACAAGAAACCAGTAATCATATAATAAATAGAGTTAAAGGCGTTAATAGAGTAGTGTACGATATAAGCTCAAAACCTCCTGCAACGATTGAGTGGGAATAAATTTAGTTTAATTTTAAGATAAAAAAGTTTACATTGTACAAGTAAAACAAACCTCACGTGAAATACATTTTTTGCATACTTACCTTACTTATAGTAAATACTAGTTGTGGTTCTATTGCACAACAGCAATATAAAAGTCATACGGTTGCTCAAGGTGAAACCGTTTATAGTATTTCAAAAAAGTATAATCTTACTGAAGCTGAGATTTATAAGCTGAATCCAGACGCTAAAAAAGGAGTGCAAACAGGTAGCATACTTATTTTGCCATCCAACATTGGTACTATTTCAAATTCTGAAAATACTCCTACGAGCTTTAAAAGGCATCGTGTAAAACGAAGAGAAACGCTTTACAGTATCTCACAATTGTATAACGTAAGTCAAGACGATTTAAAAAAATACAATAAAGAGTTGTACTCCAGACAGCTTAAAAAAGGGGAAAAAATCCAAATCCCTATTTTTGGTGGAGCATCCTCTAATACCTCAAATACTGGTAGTACAACAACTACAGAAGACCCTAAAAAATCTACACATACCGTTCAGCCTAAAGAAACGGTATATGGGATTGCTAGAAAGTACGGTATTACAATTCCAGAACTACAAGCACTAAACCCTGGATTAGGTGAAAGTGTTCAAATAGGAGCCACTTTAAATGTTCCAGATACTTCAGTTACTGAAACAGCTACTATAGATGACGAGAACTATAATTTTTATGAAGTCCAACCCAAAGAGGGCTTTTTTAGGTTAAAAGTAAAATTAGGTCTTACTGAAGAAGAAATTGTTCTATTGAATCCGTATGCAAAAGATGGTTTAAAAGAAGGAATGATTTTAAAAATTCCGAAGGGAGGAAACGTTAGTACAGATCAAGTTACTAAAGTAAATCTAGAGAATGCTATCTCTAATAGAATACGAAGAAAAGTGGCTGTGATGCTTCCTTTTCAGTTACAAAAAGCATCAGATTCTATTTCCTCAAATGAAGAGCTCTTAAAAAAGAATAACACTATACGCATTGCGCTAGATTTTTATAGTGGTGTTTTAATGGCTGCGGAGTTTGCGAAAGATAAAGGTATTTCAGTAGAATTAGACATCTATGATACACAGGGAAGTACTAGTAAGGTTTCTAGCATATTATCGCAAAATAATTTTGAAGAAACCCATGCAATTGTTGGGCCTTTACTTAGTAAAAATGTAGTACAAGTTGCTTCGAAAGTAAAAAGTAAAGATGTTCCTGTGTTTTCTCCATTGAGTAATAAGAATATTAAAATGACATCAAATTTATTTCAAACTTTGCCTACAGATGCAATGCTTGAGGATAAAATGATGAATTTTATTACCGAAAATACTGTTGGTAAAAACGTATTGCTTATCACAGATGCCACAAGGAATACTCAAAAACAACGAATACTTTCTGCATTACCAAACACTAAAACAGTTTCTTTACGAAAAGACTCTTTCTTGTATGTTGCAGATATAGAGAACAAGCTAGATAAACTAGGTGAAAATTGGATATTGCTAGAAGCAACAAATCCAGTTTTAGTAAGTAATGTGGTTGCTTTACTTAATGGTTTGCCTAGTCGTTATAAGGTTAGGTTATTAACTTTAGATAAAAACGATTCTTATGACTATCACGATGTTTCAAACCTTCATTTAGCAAAATTAAACTTCACATTTCCTTCAGTAAATAAGAGTTATAATTATAAAGATAAAACACCATTTTTGGTGAGTTATAAAAATAAATATGGAGTGCTACCAAACAAGTATGCAGTTCGTGGTTTTGATATTATGTATGATGTTTTACTTCGATTAGCATCAGCAGATGATGTTTATGACGCTTCTAACAACGAATATGAAACAGAGTATATAGAAAATAAGTTTATGTATAGTAAAAAGTTATTTTCTGGCTATCAAAACAATGCATTGTATATACTTAAATATACTAACGACTTACAATTTGAAGTAGTAAAATAATGAGCACCTCAAAAGTCACTTACTTAGGAAACCTCCGAACGGAAAACGAACATCTTAAATCTGGAAATACCTATTTTACAGATGCCCCTACAGATAACAATGGAAAAGGAGAAGCTTTTTCTCCTACAGATACGGTTGCAACTGGATTAGCAAATTGTATGCTAACGGTAATGGGTATTAAAGCAAATAGTATGGATGTAGTATTAGATGGTAGTACTGCAGAAGTAACTAAAACTATGGCTTCAAACCCCCGTAGAATTTCAAAAATTGAAATTGTACTTTCTTTGCCAATTGGGATTGATGCAAAAATTCAGAAAATTCTTGAGAATACTGCTAACTCATGTCCTGTGCATCATAGCTTACATCCAGATATTGAAAAGGAAATTACTTTTAATTGGGGGTAATCTTTTTCATTCAACTCTTAAGAGAGGAGTAAAAAATAAACCTAACTATTTTCCGTTATTATTACCATGAAGTTTTTGGTAGTATTATTTTGTTTGCTCTATGCATTACCAGCTCCTAATGACAATATTAAAATGCGATGGAGAGAAGACCGGAAGTTAACTTGGGATGATTTTAGAGGGCGTCCATCCGGTAGTCCAGAGTATGTTGCAAGCACCAATTCTGGTATCTCATTCTCTTATAGTTACTCGACTAGAAATGGCGATATAATTTTAGAGTATAGTGTGCAAAGTAATTTTTATCCAGAACTTTCTTGGTACCGTAGCGGAATTGTTACAGACTACATCTTACAACACGAACAAACGCACTTTGATATTTCAGAGTTATATGCTAGAAAACTCAGGCAGAAGATAGAAGAAGCTACATTTACCAAAAATATTAAATTGGAGTTAGAGGCAATTTATTCTGAAAACGAAAAACAAAGGCAGCAAACCCAACATAAATACGACAAGGAAACAGAACATTCTAAACTTGCTGAAAAAGAATTCCAATGGCGCTTGTTTATTGCTCAAAAATTAAAAAAACATGAATATTGGAAATAGTATAGAGTATAAATTTATTAGTAATTAAAGACATAATATTTATATCAAAGCGAAGCTTTGAACTCCTTTTCAGCAGAATAGAGAGATAAACTCTGAGATTCAGGAGTTCCAAAATTGGAACGACGCAGAGTTTATTGATTGGTTTTTAGCTTTGCTGAAAAATTCCTCAGAAATCGAAGATTCACGAATACTTTATTTGTATTTTATTAATGAATGAGTAAAAGGTGTCTTTTCTTTTGTTTCATTTTCTTTGGACAAGCAAAGAAAATGAAAATCAATAAACCATTCTCAATGAAACCTAACAACAAAGCACACCTTGTAGAACTTGCCAATTATAAAATGCCCTTTGGGAAATATAAAGATCAATACCTTGTAAACCTGCCAGAGGCTTATTACATATGGTTTAAACAAAAAGGATTTCCCGACGGTAAGCTAGGTAGACTTATGCAAGAAATGTATGAAATAAAAATTAATGGTCTAGAACATCTTATAAAACCATTAATACAATAAGCAACCAAATATATACTTTCACATCTATTTTTAAATTAACTCTATGAAAGCCTTAAAGAAAATTTTAAAAATTTTCCCTGAACTATTTTTAATTTTATCTACATTATTTTATTGGATAAGTGCTGGGCTAGCCATTAATTATATTGCTATTGTATTAATTACAATAGTAGTTTTGCAGCTCATTTACAAGAAACAAGGAACAGGTATTGCACTAGGAGTTATCTTTTCTCTCATTTTTTGTTATATGTTTTTAGCATTACTATCTGATGTAGTAAAACTAGAATCAATCTCTTCAAAAAAGTGGCAAACTATACTAGCTTTTGTGCTTTATTTTGGTAGTGGTCTTGTAGCTGGGATTGTAATGACAATAAAATACATTAGCCAAAATAGAAATAATAAAGAATTATCATTTTAAAAAGAGACTCTTCTTAAACGACTTTTATAATTTTATGTATTGCCATTGGTAATAAATCCCTAACTTTGCATCCCGTATAGCTAACAAAGCAAAGTCACTCATGAGTACTACAAAATACATCTTCGTTACGGGCGGGGTTTCATCATCTTTAGGAAAAGGAATTATCGCGGCCTCTCTCGCTAAGTTATTGCAAGCTAGAGGATACCGAGTGACCATTCAAAAGTTAGATCCATACATTAACGTAGATCCGGGAACACTTAACCCTTATGAGCATGGTGAATGTTATGTAACCGATGACGGAGCAGAAACCGATCTTGACCTAGGCCATTATGAACGTTTTCTAAATGTCAATACTTCACAAGCTAATAATGTTACTACAGGACGTATTTACCAAAGTGTAATAGATAAAGAACGTCGTGGTGAATTTCTTGGCAAAACAGTTCAAGTAGTACCTCATATTACCAATGAAATTAAAGAACGAATCCAAATCCTCGGGAATAGTGGTGATTACGATATTGTTATTACTGAAATTGGAGGAACTGTAGGAGATATTGAATCGTTACCTTACATAGAAGCTGTACGTCAATTAAAATGGGAATTAGGCGATGACAATGCACTTGTAATTCACTTAACATTAATACCTTACTTATCTGCGGCAGGTGAATTAAAGACAAAGCCCACACAACACTCTGTTAAGACATTAATGGAAAGCGGAATTAAAGCTGATGTTTTAGTTTGTAGAACCGAACATGAGTTAAGTGAAGATTTAAAAGTAAAACTTGCATTATTCTGTAATGTAAAGAAAGAAGCTGTGATACAGTCTATTGATGCTTCTACTATTTACGATGTCCCTAATATGATGTTAGAGGAAGGACTAGATAAGGTAACATTAGAAAAATTAAAACTTTCTGATGCATCTGAGCCTAACTTAGAACGATGGAATCAGTTTTTAAATCGACATAAAAACCCAAAAAGTGAAGTTACTATTGGGTTAATAGGAAAATATGTTGAACTCCAAGATAGTTACAAATCTATTTTAGAGGCTTTTATTCACGCTGGTGCAGAGAATGAAGTAAAAGTACACGTGGAGTCTATTCATAGTGAATATATCAACGAAAAGACTATTAAAAATAAGTTTACCAAACTTGATGGTATCTTGGTTGCTCCAGGTTTTGGAGAACGTGGTATTGAAGGTAAAATAGACGCAATACAATATGCAAGAGAAAACAAGATTCCATTTTTGGGTATTTGTCTAGGTATGCAAATGGCTGTTATAGAATACAGCCGAAATGTTCTAGGATTAAAAGACGCAAACTCAACGGAGATGAATGCAGATACTCAAAACCCTGTAATTGGGCTAATGGAAGAACAAAAGAGTATTACAGATATGGGTGGAACTATGCGTTTAGGCGCATGGGCGTGTGAGTTAAGTGAAAATAGTATTGTTTACGAAGTGTACAAAAATAAAAACATCGAAGAACGCCACAGACACCGCTACGAGTATAATAATGAATATAAAGAACAACTTGAAAAGGCTGGACTAATCGCTACAGGAATAAACCCTAAAACTGGGTTAGTAGAAATTATTGAAATCCCTACACACCCTTGGTTTGTAGGAGTGCAATATCATCCAGAGTATAAAAGTACGGTAGCAAATCCACATCCATTATTTGTGGCTTTTGTAAAAGCAGCACAAGAGCATGCTTCAAAATAAATAAGACAATTTGGCGTATTGCATTTGCAAGGCGAGATTGTTGCTTAAGACTAATTAATAAATTACTTCGGAGAAAAAAAATCCGAATCAAAATATATGGAACAAAAAAAGTTTGACTTAAACTCATTAATCGGGTTTTTATTAATTGGAGGAATTTTAATTTGGATGTTATATCTAAATAAGCCTTCAGAAGAAGAAATTCAAGCAGAAAAAGCAAAAACTGAAGCAGCTGCTAAGGAGAAAGAAAAGGAAGTAGAACAAGGAGCAGACAGTAAAGATGTTACCCTGACAGAAGCTACTACAGAGCTTGCTAATACAAACCCAAACGATTCTTTAGCACTTGAAGGTCTTAAAAATAGATTAGGTTCTTTTTCATACTCAAGCACACTACCTTCGGCAACCGATGCAACTACTGTTTTAGAAAATGATGTAGTTTCACTTACAGTTAGTAATAAAGGAGGATATATTTCAGAAGCAAAACTAAAAAACCATACAACCTATACAGGAGAGCCTGTATATCTTATTAAAGATGGGAATGCTTCTTTCAATCTTCAGTTTACTTCAGAAAACAGATTATTAAATTCTGAAGAACTTTATTTTGAACCTTCTTTAACAAAAAATGGAGATAATAACGTATTAACTATGCGCTTAAAAACATCTCCTACTGCTTATGTTGAGTATCGTTATGAGGTTTCTCCTGGCGAATATATGCTAGATTTCAGCATTAAATCGCAAGGGTTAGAAGGTGTTATGAACACTTCGCAACCAATATACTTAGATTGGAATTTAAAAGGCTATCGCCATGCAAAAAGTATTATGTACGAGAACCGTTATACGCGGTTAACGTATGAGCATGAAGACGAAGACTTTAGTAAACTTTCTGCTACGGGTGAAGATGATGAGGTAGAAAAAAATGTAGATTGGATGAACTTCCGTCAGCATTTCTTTAGTTCTATGTTATTAACAGATACTCCATTTAAAGAAGTTTCATTTACTTCAACAGACTTGGTGGAAGATGAAGCAATAGATACAGTCTATACTAAGAAATATGGAGCAAAAATGCTTTTAGAACCTAAGGGTGGAGGATTGGCATATGATATGAATATGTACTATGGACCAACTGACTATAAATTATTTAAAAAATATGATAGAAATCTAGATGAAGCTATGCCGTTGGGGTGGGGGATTTTTGGGATGATTAATAAATATATAATTATTCCATTATTTGGGTTTTTAAGTGGGTTCTTACCTGCTGGATTAGCAATTATATTACTTACGGTTTTAATAAAGTTGGCCTTATCTCCAGTACAGTACAAACAATATTTGTCACAGGCAAAAATGAAGGTTTTAAAGCCAGAGCTTGATGCCATTCGCAAGAAACATGAAGGAAACCAAATGAAGATTCAACAAGAAACAATGAAGCTTCAAAATATTGCTGGCGCCAGTCCATTAAAGGGTTGTTTGCCTGCATTATTACAAATTCCTGTTTTCTATGCTTTATTTACATTTTTTCCTACAGCTTTCGATTTAAGACAAAAAAGCTTTTTATGGGCAGAAGACTTATCAAGTTATGATACTATTGCAGAGCTTCCATTTAATATTCCTTTTTATGGAGACCATGTGAGTCTTTTCCCAATTTTGGCATCTATTGCTATCTTTATTTACATGATGATGACAATGGGGCAAAGCATGCAGGCACAACAGCAACCTGGAATGCCTAACATGAAGTTTTTAATGTACCTGTCTCCACTATTTATGCTAGTATTTTTTAATAATTATGCGAGTGGATTATCGGTGTATTATTTAACTTCAAACCTTATTACTATTGGTATTATGCTTGTTATCAAGAAGTTTGTGATTGATGAAGAGAAAATAAAAGCTAAGATTGAAGTAAACAAAAAGAAGCCTAAAAAGCAAAATCGTTTTCAGCGTAAAATGGCAGAAATGATGGAACAGGCAGAGCAACAAAAAGCAGCACAGAAAAAGAAGAAGTAGGATTACTGCTAAGGCAGGAATCTCTTTTGCAATACTTTTTATTGAAATACCATACAATCAAAAACACTTAGCTTCGTTTTTAATTAAAAATAAACACTAATGAAAACTTTGTTTTTATTTTTCTTCGGAATAAGTACTGCAGCAACACTTTTAGCGCAGGATAAAGTAAATCAGTTTGATGAAAATGGAAAGCGTCATGGTGTTTGGGAAAAATACTACGACGGAACTAAGCAACTTCGATACACAGGCCAATTTAACCATGGAAAAGAAGTTGGAACATTTACATTTTATTGTGAAAAATGTAAAGATCAGCCTAGTGTTACTAAAGAGTTTTCTAAAAATGATAATATTGCACTAGTGACCTTTTATAATAACAAAGGTAAAGTGGTGAGTAAGGGTAAAATGGATGGCAAGAAGCGAGTAGGAGAGTGGCTTACCTATCATAAAAATAGTGATATTGTAATGATGCGTGAAAACTATGTTGATGACGTTTTAAATGGTAAGAAAACCACCTATTTCCCAAATAAACAAATCACAGAAGTAATTACTTATAACAAGGGAATTAAAAACGGTGAAAACCTTGTGTACTCTGAAGAAGGTATTCTTCTTAAACGTCTTAACTATGCAGAGGATAAACTACATGGACCGGCTGAATATTTTGAAGGATATGGTAACATAAGTATCAAAGGGCAGTATAAACAAGGTAAAAAAGATGGATTGTGGCGTTATTATAAAAATGGTAAAGTAGAATTTGAAGAAACGTACCCAATCCCAGTTAAAAAGAAACAGTAATAGTAGATAATTACATAAGATAATTTTATAAAGCACTAGAAAACTAGTGCTTTATTATTTTGTAATTTTGCAATCAAATGAAACAAAAACGCGTCATAGTAGGTTTAAGTGGAGGCGTAGACTCCAGCGTAGCTGCATACCTTTTAAAAGAACAAGGTTATGAGGTTATTGGACTGTTTATGAAAAACTGGCATGATGACTCAGTAACTATATCTAACGAGTGTCCTTGGTTAGAAGACAGTAATGATGCCATGCTAGTAGCTCAAAAATTAAATATCCCTTTCCAAACGGTAGATTTAAGCGAAGAGTATAAGGAACGTATTGTAGATTATATGTTTCATGAATATGAAATGGGAAGAACCCCTAATCCAGATGTACTTTGTAACCGTGAGATTAAGTTTGATGTGTTTATGAAAATTGCAATGGATTTGGGAGCAGATTACGTAGCTACCGGGCACTATTGTAGAAAAGGAGTTATAGAGAAAGATGGTACGGAAATCTATCAATTACTATCTGGAAAAGATAATAATAAAGACCAGTCGTATTTTTTATGTCAATTATCACAAGCCCAGTTGTCAAAAACTTTATTTCCAATAGGGGAGCTTCAAAAATCTGAAGTTAGAAAAATTGCAGCTAACCAAGACTTAATAACTGCAGAAAAACGTGACTCACAAGGGCTTTGTTTTATAGGTAAAGTTCGCCTACCTGAGTTTTTACAACAACAATTAGCACCAAAAGAAGGAGTTATAATCGAAGTTCCAGAAGATTATTCTGGATATCAAAAAAACATCCCTAACTTTTCTTCGGAAGAAGAGCGTTTGGCATTTCTTTCTGAAAAAAATAAATATTCAAAACAAGATGGTACTGTAGTTGGAAAGCATCAAGGAGCACACTATTTCACAAAAGGACAGCGTAAAGGACTTGCAGTAGGAGGTACAAAAGAGCCACTTTTTGTAATTGACACAGATGTTTCTGAAAACATTATCTATACAGGGCAAGGAAAACAACACCCAGGGCTTTATCGTCATGGCCTTTTTGTAACACAAGAGGAAGTGCATTGGGTACGTCCAGATTTACAATTGCAAGAAGATGAAACTTTAGAAGTCCTAGCACGCATTAGATACCGTCAACCTTTAGAAAAGGCAACCTTACACCAAACATCAACAGGGCTGTATGTGATATTTGAGAATGCACAATCTGCCATTACCGAAGGACAATTTGTTGCTTGGTATCTTGAAGATGAATTAGTGGGTAGTGGTGTTATTTCTTGATTTTGTTAGTAAATTACAAAGCGATTTCAAATTCTAGATTCAAGAAAGTTTTCACCTTTACCTTCGTCTTTGTCTTCAAAAAACATTAACACTATTTAAGTTTTAGTGTATTGTTTCTCAGTTAGTTGTTTCGTAATTTTATACTGAAAAAGAAAAACCTATGAAAAAATTACTACTCCTTTTTTTATTAGTTTCAATTAGTATATCCCATGCCCAACAAGATGCACTTGTATATTTTACTGATAAAGAAAATGTTGAAGCAGCCATAGCAAACCCTATTACTATTTTAACACAAGAGGCAATTAACCGAAAGCAATTGCATAATACCACTATCGATGAACGCGATGTTCCTGTAAATGAAACGTATATTTCTCAAATTAAAAACACCTCAGGTATTTCGGTTCACGCGAAATCAAAATGGATGAATGCAATTTATGTAAGAGGTACGCAAACTAATATCGATAATTTAACAAACCTCTCATTTGTAGAAAGTGTGGAGTACATGGATAAAAGTTTAAATTTCAGCACTCCAGTAACTACAACCACTAACAAATTTGATTTTTACGATACCCAAGAGCGTATTATCTATAATTATGGAGATGCTACAAATCAAGTTGAAATGTTAGCAGTAGATTATCTACATGAACAAGACTTTGCAGGTGATGGGATGATTATCGCTGTTATGGATAGTGGGTTTCCAAACGTAACAACCAATCCAGCTTTTGCTGCTATTAATGGTGAAGGAAGATTATTAGGTACTTATGATTTTGCCGAAAGACAAAACAATGTGGATGGAACTGGCTCACATGGAGCAAGAACCTATAGTGATATTGCAGGTCTTTTGGATGGAGATTTTGTAGGTACTGCACCACTAGCATCTTTTTATTTATTTAGAACAGAATTTGCACCAACCGAGAATCCAGTTGAAGAAGCTTGGTGGGTAGAAGCTCTAGAAAGAGCAGATAGCTTAGGGGTAGATGTTGTAAACACTTCACTAGGATATCAAGATTATGACAATCCTAATTATGATCACAGTTACGAAGATCTTGATGGTCAAACTACTATAGGAGCCAGGGGTGCTAATCATGCTTTTGATAAAGGAATGTTGTTAGTAACATCTGCTGGTAACGATGGTGGAGGGTTTACCTTTGTAGGGACGCCAGGTGATTCCCCTGGAATGTTGACCGTTGGTGCTGTAGATAACGATGGAAACTATGCATCATTTAGTTCTATTGGTCCAACAGTAGATGGAAGAATAAAACCAGATGTAATGGCAAAGGGGTTAAGTGCAGCTGTAGTTGACGAAGATGGATTTGTAACCACAAGTAGTGGGACTTCTTTTAGCTCTCCCATCATGGCAGGCGCAATTGCTAGTTTATGGGAATCTAGACAAGAAGCAACCAATGCGCAAATAATGCAAATAGTAAGAGAATCATCACACCTTTTTGAAAACCCAACAGATCAAATGGGGTACGGAATTCCAAATTTTCAAAAAGCTTATAATAATCTTCAAATACTTGGTGTTGAAGAAGTAGCATTAAAAAATAATTTTGCGTTATTTCCTAACCCAATTGACACATTTGTAAATGTGTCTTTTCCAAAACATGAAAATCAGGCCATTTTTACTATTCATAATGTGATTGGAAAAAAAATAATTGATACTAAGGTTTCAAGAAATGATAATCAAGTTGACACTTCTAATTTGACCTCTGGTGTGTATATTGCAACTGTAAAAACAGAAACTAGTACTAACAGTTTCAAACTAATTAAACGATAGTGCAAAATAAAATAACGCAACTTTTTGATATTGAATACCCTATTATTCAAGCTGGAATGATATGGAATAGTGGTTGGAGATTAGCAAGCGCAGTAAGCAATACTGGTGGACTTGGATTACTTGGAGCTGGATCTATGTACCCAGAAGTCTTAAGAGAACATATTGTAAAATGCAAAAAAGCTACTAATAAACCATTTGGAGTTAATGTTCCCATGCTGTATCCTAACCTTAAGGAGATTATAGAAATAATAATTGAAGAAGGAGTCAAAATTGTTTTTACTTCAGCCGGTAACCCAAAAACATATACACAACATTTAAAAGATAATGGTATTACTGTAGTGCACGTGGTTAGTAGTGTAAAGTTTGCTTTAAAAGCACAAGAAGCTGGGGTTGATGCTGTTGTTGCCGAAGGCTTTGAAGCTGGAGGACACAATGGGAGGGAAGAGACTACTACCTTTACACTAATCCCAATGGTAAAAGAGCAGTTAAAAATTCCTTTAATTGCTGCAGGAGGTATTGCCAACGGAAAAGGAATGTTAGCAGCAATGGTATTAGGAGCAGATGGGGTGCAAGTTGGAAGTCGTTTTGTGGCTTCAGAAGAGTCCTCTGCACATCAAGCCTTTAAAAAGATGGTAGTAACTGCTAAAGAAGGTGATACTCTGCTAACCTTAAAAGAACTGGCCCCTGTTAGAATGCTGAAGAATAAGTTTTTTGAAGAAGTAATGGAGCTCTACAGGACTAACCCAACCAAAGAACAACTTATTGAGTTATTAGGGCGTGCTCGAGCAAAACGTGGTATGTTTGAAGGAGACCTAGAAGATGGAGAACTGGAAATAGGACAAATCGCTGGATTAATACACGATATAAAGCCTGCTGCCCAAATAGTTAGAGAAATGGTTTCTGAATTTGAAACTGCTAAAGAACATATTAATTCTTTATAGTTTATTGAGACTAAGATAAAAACTCAATTTCCATTTGTTATGAAAATCCATATCGAAACCAATAGACTTATTTTAAGAAGACTTATAGATACAGATGCTGAAGGTATCTTTAAACTAGACTCAAACCCTAGAGTACATGAATACTTAGGAAAAAAACCAATAAGTATTCTAACCGAAGCAAAGGATATAATAATTAATATACAGCAACAGTACGAAAAATACGATATTGGTAGGCTGGCTATCATTGATAAAAGCACAAATGACTTTATAGGTTGGGCTGGTTTAAAATATGAAACAGATCTTAGAAAAGAGTTTCATTATTATGATATAGGTTACCGGTTAAGAGAAGAATATTGGGGAAAAGGTATTGGAACAGAAGCAGCCATTGCTTCACTTTATCATGGATTTAATGATTTAAAACTTAATAAAATTTGTGCTGCAGCCGAAATACCCAATATAGGCTCCAATAAAATCCTTCAAAAAATTGGATTAAAACCTTCAGGGCAATTTATATATGATGATACTTTGCTCAATTGGTATGGATTAACTAGGAAAGAGTGGCTTTCTAGTAACTAAAAAAGCAGCTTGGTTTCAAGCTGCTTTTTTATATCTAGGTTTTAATTTAATTATTTTAAATCAAAACGGTCTGCATTCATAACTTTGGTCCAAGCGGCGACAAAGTCATTCACAAACTTTTCTTGGGCATCATCTGCAGCATACACTTCAGAAACAGCTCTTAATTCACTATTAGAACCAAAAATTAAATCGGCTCTAGTACCTGTAAAAACTACTTCTCCAGTTCTTCTATCTTTTCCTTCAAAAAGAGTATCGTCATTAGAAGTTGTACTCCAAGTATAAGTCATATCCGTTAAGTTCTTAAAGAAATCATTGGTTAAGCTTCCAACGTTATCTGTAAATACTCCGTGCTTAGAGCTATCATAATTAGCTCCTAAAACACGCATACCACCAACAAGTACTGTCATTTCTGGAATTGAAAGTGAAAGTAAATTTGCTTTATCAACTAGTAAGTCTTCAGCAGCTATATCGCCAATATTTGGATTTACATAATTTCTAAACCCATCTCCAACTGGCTTGAGATAATTAAACTGCTCAACATCTGTTTGTTCTTGAGTAGCATCACCTCTTCCTCCTGTAAATGGAACAGAGATATTATGTCCTGCATTTTTAGCAGCTTCTTCAATTCCTGCAACACCACCCAAAACAATAAGGTCTGCAATAGAAATTGTACCGCTAAATTCTTTCTGGATACCTTCATATACGTTAAGAACTTTATCCAACTCTGATGGATTGTTTACTTTCCAACTTCTTTGCGGCTCTAATCGTAGGCGACCTCCATTTGCTCCACCTCTTTTATCAGAATCTCTATACGTTGAAGCAGAAGCCCAAGCAGTCCTAACCAATTCTGAAATTGATAGTCCAGAAGCTAAAATCATTTTCTTTAAAGAGGTAACATCTGCCTCACTTAATGTGTAATCCACTTTTGGAATTGGATCTTGCCATATTAATTCCTCATCCGGAATTTCTGGTCCAAGATAACGATCAATTGGTCCCATATCACGGTGTGTTAACTTGTACCATGCTCTAGCGAAAGCATCTTCAAAAGCTTTGTGATCTTTATGGAATTTTTGAGAAATTTTTAAATATTCTGGATCTGTTTTTAGTGCAATATCTGCAGTAGTCATCATTAAAGCTTGTGTTCCATTTGGATCACCCGCTTTTGGAGCCATCTTAGCTTTAGATGCTTCAGTTGGAGTCCATTGGTGTGCACCAGCTGGGCTTTTAGTTAATTCCCAGTCATAATTTAATAGAACATCAAAATAATCAGCGTCCCACTTTGTAGGGTTTGGTGTCCAAGCACCTTCAATACCACTAGTTATAACATCGTCTAACACTCCACTTTTGTATGTGTTTTTCCAACCCATACTCATTTCTTCTATTGGTGCTCCATGTGGTTCTGCACCAACATATTTATTAGGGTCAGCTGCTCCATGTGCTTTACCAAATGTATGTCCTCCTGCTACTAAAGCAACCGTTTCTTCATCATTCATTGCCATACGTCCAAAGGTTTCTCTAACATCTTTTGCGGAACCCATAGGGTCAGGATTTCCGTCTGGGCCTTCTGGATTTACATATATCCAACCCATCATTACTGCTGCAAGTGGATCTTCTAAATCTCTTGTGCTATAATCTTTACCATCATAACGGTCTTCATTAGCACCCCATTCTGTTTCACTTCCCCAATACACATCTTGTTCTGGTTCCCAAATATCTTCACGACCTCCAGCAAAACCAAAAGTTGGGAATCCCATAGATTCTAGAGCACAGTTTCCTGCAAGAATCATTAAATCTGCCCATGATAATTTTCGTCCATACTTCTTTTTAATAGGCCATAGCAACAAGCGTGCTTTGTCTAAGTTTCCATTGTCTGGCCAACTATTAATTGGTGCAAAACGTTGATTTCCAGTACCTGCTCCACCACGTCCATCTCCAACTCTATAGGTTCCAGCACTATGCCAAGCCATACGTATCATAAAACCTCCATAGTGTCCATAATCTGCTGGCCACCAGTCTTGAGATTCTGTCATTAAATCTATCACCTCTTGTTTAAGAGTTGCATAATCTATACTGCTAAATTCTTTAGCGTAATCAAAACCCTCTTCATAAGGGTGTGATTTTGATGCATGTTGTCTTAAGATATTAAGTTTTAATTCGTTGGGCCACCAATCTCTATTTTTAGTACCACCACCTGATACATTATTTTGATTACCACTTAAAAAAGGACATTTTGAAGCATCATTTATTTCAAAATTTTTTCCGTTGGGATTTTCATTTTGGTTTTTGTGATCCATAGTTATTTATTTTTATTTTCTTAGTTTAAAGATATAAAGCTACATATTTACACTCTACATCTCAGTAGTTTATCATTATAATAAGTTAGTGCAGTATAGATAATACTTATACAATCTTTTAAACCTATACCTGTATCACGCCAAGATTAAAAGGTTTTTCAATGGGTGCATGGTTTGCAGCTTCTATACCCATACTTATCCAAGTTCTTGTATCCAACGGATTTATAACCGCATCTGTCCAAATTCTTGAGGCAGCATAGTAAGGTGATATTTGTCTATCATACCTTGCTTTAATCTTGTCGTACAATTCTTTTTCTACCTCTGGAGTAATTTCTTTTCCTTGCTTTTTTAAAGAAGCAGTTTCAATTTGTAGTAATACTTTTGCAGCACTATTTCCACTCATTACAGCAAGCTCTGCACTTGGCCATGCAACTATTAATCTTGGGTCATAGGCTTTCCCACACATAGCATAATTTCCAGCTCCATAAGAGTTACCTATTACTATAGTAAATTTTGGCACCACACTATTGCTTACTGCATTAACCATTTTAGCACCATCTTTAATGATACCGCCATGTTCACTTTTACTTCCTACCATAAAACCGGTTACATCTTGAAGAAACACAAGTGGGATCTTTTTTTGATTGCAATTGGCAATAAAACGAGTGGCTTTATCTGCACTATCACTATAAATAACTCCACCAAACTGCATTTCGCTTGGTTTAGTTTTTGCTTTAGTTGTTTTTACCAGCTTGCGTTGGTTCGCAACAATACCAACTGCCCATCCATCTATACGAGCATACCCTGTAAGAATGGTTTGTCCATAGCCTTCTTTGTACTCCTCAAAATTACTATCATCCACAAGGCGGTTAATAATTTCTCGCATATCATATTGGTCTGCTCTGGACTTAGGTAAAATTCCAAAAATATCTTCTGGATTTTCTTTTGGTTTGCTCGCTTTTATACGATTGTAACCCGCTTTATCAAAATCTCCAATTTTAGAAACAATGTTTTTAATAGTATCTAAGGCATCTTTGTCGTCTTTAGCTTTATAGTCTGTTACACCACTAACTTCACAATGTGTAGTTGCCCCTCCTAAAGATTCATTGTCTATACTTTCTCCAATTGCAGCTTTTACTAGATAACTTCCTGCAAGAAAAATACTTCCAGTTTTATCTACAATAAGTGCTTCATCACTCATAATAGGTAAATAAGCGCCACCCGCAACACAACTTCCCATAACAGCAGCAATTTGGGTGATTCCCATACTGCTCATTACTGCATTATTTCTAAATATGCGCCCAAAATGCTCTTTGTCTGGAAAAATTTCATCTTGCATAGGTAAATACACACCGGCACTATCTACTAGATAAATAATTGGAAGCTTGTTCTCTATAGAAATTTCTTGAGCTCGTAAGTTTTTCTTTCCTGTGATAGGAAACCAAGCCCCAGCTTTTACAGTTGCATCATTTGCTACTACAATACATTGTTTTCCTTGCACATATCCAATCTTTACAACAACACCTCCACTTGGGCAACCTCCGTGTTCTTCATACATTCCTTCTCCAGCAAAAGCACCAATTTCAATAGATGGTTTTTTGTTATCTAATAAGTAATCAATACGTTCTCTAGCGGTCATTTTTCCTTTAGCGTGGTGTTTCTCAATGCGTTTTTCACCACCGCCTAGTTTTACTTTTGCTAGTTTTCTTTTTAATTCTGAAACTAATAACTTATTATGATCTTCGTTTTTGTTGAAGTTGATATCCATTTATTGTAATTTTTAAGGAACTCGTTTAAAGAATTTTTATGTAAAAATACGAAAACATACCTTTTTTTCTTGGTTAAGCTTCTCCTAATTTATACCGAAAAAATAGATTAATTCACGATATTTGTTCCTTTTGTAATTTGAAATAAACGCAACAGGGATTGCAACGACATCCACAGAAAAGCTTTGGTTTTTCTGTGATATAATGTAAAGCCCGGTTTTTAAGTTTAAAGAATTTTAAAGCTTAAAAAGTTGCCATAAAAGATATACGCAATGATGAATAAAAATACAGTTTTGGCTTGGGCCACTTTTATAATGATACTTGTTGGATGCCTATTAATTGCACTTGGAGCGTTTAGATATGATGATGTTGCTGGATGGGGATTTGCAGCGGTAGGAGTAGGGTTCTTTGCAATCGCATGGGTGTTTAATGCGTTGAAGGGAAGAGTTTAAATGAATAATGTTTAATGAATAATAACCCATGCGGTGGGTGCTTGTTTCATAAAAATTGATATGTTGTGTAACAACAATTTTTTGAAACTTTGCGTAAAACTGAAATTAAGGAAGAGTTTAAATTTGAAAAACGAAATTAGAAATAGTTATAAGAACATTAATTATTCTTAATTATCTACAACTAACACTTAATACTTAAAATTAATTATGTCTGACGATAAAAAAGTAATCTTTTCAATGTCTGGAGTCACAAAGACTTTTCAGAGTGCACAATCTCCAGTACTTAAAAATATATACCTAAGTTTTTTTTATGGAGCTAAAATTGGGATTTTAGGTCTTAATGGAAGTGGTAAATCTACCTTGCTTAAAATTATAGCTGGGGTAGATAAAAACTATCAAGGAGATGTAGTTTTTGCTCCCGGATATACTGTTGGTTATTTAGAACAAGAACCACAACTGGATGATGAAAAAACAGTTATGGAAGTTGTGAAGGAAGGTGCTGCCGAAACGGTTGCTATTCTTGACGAATACAATAAAATTAATGACATGTTTGGGTTAGAAGAAGTCTACAGCGACCCAGATAAAATGGAAAAGCTAATGGCAAGGCAGGCAGAACTTCAAGATGAGATTGATGCAGCAAATGCTTGGGAGCTAGATACCAAATTGGAAATTGCTATGGATGCCTTACGTACTCCAGAAGCCGATAAAAAAATAGGAGTACTTTCTGGTGGTGAACGTCGTCGTGTGGCTTTATGTCGTTTATTACTTAAAGAACCTGATGTGCTTCTTCTGGATGAGCCTACTAACCACTTGGATGCAGAAAGTGTACATTGGTTAGAGCACCATTTAGCGCAATATAAAGGGACAGTTATTGCTGTTACGCACGATAGATATTTTCTAGATAACATTGCAGGTTGGATTTTAGAACTGGATAGAGGAGAGGGGATTCCCTGGAAAGGAAACTATTCTTCTTGGTTAGACCAGAAGTCTAAACGAATGGAGCAAGAAAGTAAAACAGCATCTAAACGTCAAAAAACTTTAGAACGTGAGTTAGAGTGGGTACGACAAGGAGCTAAAGGAAGGCAAACAAAGCAAAAAGCACGTTTAAAGAATTATGATAAGCTAATGAGTCAAGATCAAAAGCAACTTGACGAAAAATTAGAAATCTATATTCCTAATGGTCCACGATTAGGGACTAATGTGATTGAAGCTAAAGGGGTTTCTAAAGCATTTGGTGATAAATTATTATACGAAGATTTAAATTTCACTTTACCACAAGCAGGTATTGTTGGCGTTATTGGACCTAATGGTGCAGGTAAGACTACAATTTTTAAAATGATTATGGGAGAAGAAGCTCCCGACAAAGGTAGTTTTGAAGTAGGAGAAACCGCAAAGATTGCTTACGTTGACCAATCACACTCTAATATAGATAATAATAAAACTATATGGGAAAACTTTAGTGATAGTCAAGAGTTAATCATGATGGGCGGACGTCAAGTAAACTCTAGAGCGTATTTAAGTCGTTTTAACTTTAGCGGAAGTGAACAAAACAAAAAGGTATCCCTACTTTCTGGTGGAGAACGTAACCGTTTACACCTTGCCATGACACTTAAAGAAGAAGGTAATGTATTATTGCTTGATGAGCCTACTAATGACCTTGACGTGAATACATTACGAGCGTTAGAGGAAGGATTAGAAAACTTTGCAGGATGTGCTGTGGTTATTAGCCACGACCGTTGGTTTCTTGACAGAATATGTACCCATATCTTAGCTTTTGAAGGTGATAGTCAAGTGTACTTCTTTGAAGGTGGCTTTAGTGATTATGAAGAAAATAAGAAAAAACGTTTAGGAGGTGATTTACTACCTAAACGTATCAAGTATAAGAAGTTGGTGCGATAGCCAATCCATAATCAAAAAGAATAGGTTGTCATTCAAAATGGAACAAAATGGAGTGAAGAATCTCTTTAATAGATTCTTCGGTCGTCCCGACGTTTCGGGACTCCCTCTGAATAACAATTTTATTATCTAACAATAACCTTTTTTGTTATTCTTTTATTACTGGTTTTAATATGTAGCATATACATTCCGCTTGAGATGTTTTCTACTGAATACCTACTTACTTGAGTTCCTTCTAATGCTCCGTTAAAAAATTCTGCTACTAACTTTCCAGAGGTATCATATAAAGTAATACTTCCATTACCTGAAATTTGATGATTTATATTTAATGTTTCTGATGTTGGATTAGGATAAACAGTTATTTCGGTAGCCGTAGCTATAGTTTCATCAACACCTAAGACTAATCCATTTAAATCATAACTATGAATAGAACGACCAAAAGTTCCGGCATAGAGTGTATTGGTTGGCTCATGGATTTTTAAATCTCTAATAATAGTAAGTGGTAAATTATTACCTACAATTCCCCATGAAACACCATCATTAGTTGATGCCCAAACATTAAGGTCTGTAGCCACAAAAAGAGTGCTTTCATCTCTTTTAATCACAATATCATTCACAGGGATGCTTGGTAGATTACTAGAAATATCTGTCCAATTTTGCCCTCCATCTATTGTTTTAAAAACATGAGGTGTGTAATCCAATTCACTAAAGCCAGAAAAAGTTACATAGGCTGTGTTATCATCGCTTGGAGAAATTGCAATAGAAGTTACGTATCTATCTGGTAAGTCATTGCTTATGTTGCTCCACGTAGTTCCACCATCAAATGTGACATTTACATTTCCATCGTCGCTACCAGTATATACAACATCTAGATTATTATAAGAGGAGGCAATAGCTGTTAAGGTCCCATAGGACCCTGCACCACTTGGATGTTGGCCATCCGTTAAATCTGGACTAATAGCGTTCCAAAATACAGCTCTATCTGAAATATAAAGCCTGTTACTTCCATAGTACACTTTTTCGCTATCAAATGGAGAGATAATTACTGGTGTATTCCAGTTAGTCCTATCATTACCGTCAATTCCAGCGGTAGCATTTGTAAAACTAGCACCACCGTTGGTTGAGCGGCCTAGATTACCAAATTGCGACTCGACATAAATAAAGTTATTATCATCATAATCGACATTTACATGAAATCCATCTCCTCCCCAAATTGGGTTCCAATCATTACTCCCTGCTGTTAGTGTACGTATAGTATTATTATCTTGTGTACCACCATAGATTCCATTTGGAGCTAAATTGTCAACCTCAATATTATAGAATTGTGTAATAGGCAGATTTTCAAATTTTGTCCAAGATGTGCCGCCGTTTGTAGAAATATATGCACCTCCATCATTACCTGCTAATAAAAAGTCTGGATTAGTTCTAGAGAATTCCATAGCATGATGATCTACGTGCATTCCATTTATAAACTGCCACGAGTTTCCACTATTGTTACTTCTAGCTAATGTTTGACCCAACACAATTATATCATTTTCATCTTGTGGATTTACTCTAATATTTCCGAAGTACCAACCAAAAGAAAAATCAATATTCGAGATATCTGAAGTATTAATTTCTGTCCAAGTATTACCACTATCTGTAGACTTATAAATAGCATCAAAAACATTGGTGATTTCGTTTGTTGTATATCTAGCATACACAACATCTGGATTAGATTCGGATATAGCTAACCCTATTCGACCTGTTTGTGAATTTGGAGCAGGTAATCCATTAGCCGCGCCTAATACAGACCAAGTGTCTCCACCATCTGTAGAGCGATGTACTAATGAGGTGACGCCTGCATAATCTCTTTGCCAAGGCTTTCGAGTACGCTCCCAAGTAGCAGCAAACAAAATGTCTGTATTTACAGGATTCATTACAACATCAATGGCAGCCGTAGAGTCTGTTACAAATAATACGCGCTCCCAATCGTTTCCGCCATTAGTAGTTCTATACACACCTCTATCTTGGTTTGTACCATATAATGTTCCAGTTGCAGCAGCAAAAACTCTGTCTTTGTTGTTTGGGTCAACGACAATTCTACCAATATGGTCTGTGCCATCAAGCCCTATGTTTGTCCATGAATCTCCAGCATCATCAGAGCGGTAAACACCATCACCATAAAAAGCTCCAGAAGTAGCGCTTCCGTTAGCTTCACCTGTACCAACATAAATTCGTTGTGAATCTGATGGTGCAATGGCAATATTACCTATTGAAGGTTTCCCTATTTCATCAAAAATAGGGGTCCAGTTAGCGCCTCCGTCTATTGTTCTAAAAACACCTCCTACTGCTGTAGTAACATATAGTACATCATCACTACCTGGCGATATAGCTACATCAGTTATTCTTCCTCCTGTATTAAGCGGCCCAATAAAAGTCCAGTCTCCGCCTTCTTGTGGGTTTCTTGCATCTAGTATTGTTCGGGTTTGAGTAATTGCTTCGGCAATAGCATTCCTATTAATATAGTTGTCAGGATAAGCACGTTGCCAATACATCCATTCTTGTGGGTATTCTTTTTTTCCTTCTGAAATAATTTCTTGCTCTATTTTTTCTTCAGAATAAAAATACAAGGCTCCTAGACATACAATGGCAAAGACACCTATTAGTTTGAGATACAGATTTTTCATAGCTTTCTTTTTACTCAAATATACTGGATAGCAACGAATTGTAAAAGGGGTATAAAAGAAGTATCTTTAGTTTTCTAAATAATAGACTATGATTACAAAATTAACTTCCTTTTTATTTCTTTTTACTTTTTTTATTTCAACTATCGTTCAAGCTCAAACTCAAAAGAATTTTGAGTACTTGGATGTGTTTCAGTTAGAGTACGCATCAGACCCTCAAATTTCTCCTAATGGAGATTTTGTAGTGTATAAGCGTATGGGGTTTGATATTATGGATGATAAAAGCCGAGGAAATCTTTGGATAGTTTCAACTAAGGATAAGAATAAACATTACAAGTTAACGTCTTCAGATAAAAATGAAAGCAATGCGCGTTGGTCCCCAGCAGGTGACCGTATTGTGTATTCAAGTCCAACTAAAAATGGTAGTGAAATCTTTGTGTATTGGTTAGAAAATGGAGTGACAGCTAGATTGACACAACTTGATGGTAGTCCATCTAATTTAAGTTGGTCTCCAGATGGAAAAACGATTGCTTTTACTATGAAAGTAAAAGAAAAAGCACCCGTTATTGCTTCAATGCCATCAAAACCCAAAGGAGCAAAATGGGCAAAAGCCCCTAGAATTACTGACCGTTTAAAACATGAAGCAGATGGTTCTGGGTACATTGATCCTGGATTTACTCATATTTTTACTATTCCTTCAGAAGGAGGTTCACCAAGGCAACTTACTTCAGGGAGTTTTAACCACTCAAGTAACCTTTCTTGGGCACCAAATGGGAATAAAATATACTTTTCAGCAAATAGAACACCTAATTGGGAATACCAAACCCGAAATAGCGAAGTATATGCTATTTCAACAAACACCTTGCTTCTTGAAACACTCACCGATAGAAACGGTCCAGACTCTAGTCCAAAAGTTTCTCCAGACGAAAAATACATTGCTTACTTAGGGTATGAAGATGAGGTGCAAAATTATCAAGTGACCAAACTACAGCTAATGAATGTAAACGGAAGTGGAAAAAAGGAAGTTTCTTTAAACCTAGATCGTAGTATTAAAAGTGCTGTTTGGGCAAATGATAGTAAAGGATTATATATTACTTATGATGACAAAGGAGCATCAATTATTGCTTATATCTCTTTAAACGGAAAAGTAACAGATATAGTTAATAATATGGGAGGCACTACCTTAGGAAGACCTTATGCAAGTGGTAGCTTTAGTGTATCTAGCAATGGGAAGATTGCTTATACTATTTCTCACCCTGATAGACCTGCAGATGTTGCTGTGGTAGCCAAGGGAGACAATAACCCAACAACTCTTACTGGGATTAACGAAGACTTATTAGGCTACCGAACACTAGGCGCTATGGATGAAATTTGGTATAAATCTTCGGTTGACGGAAGAGATATACAAGGATGGATTGTGTATCCTCCAAATTTTGATGAACGTAAAAAATATCCGCTATTAGTTGAAAATCACGGAGGACCTGTGCTTAATTATGGAAATAGGTTTTCTACTGAAATCCAATTATACGCAGCAGCGGGATATATAGTTTTTTATCCTAATCCTAGGGGTAGTACTAGCTACGGAGAAGAATTTGGGAACCTATTATATAATAATTATCCTGGCGAAGATTATAATGATGTAATGGATGGAGTAGATGCTGTCATTGCACAAGGAAAAGTAGATCCAGATAAGTTATATGTTACTGGTGGTAGTGCAGGAGGTATCATGACTGCTTGGATTATTGGAAAAAACAACAGGTTTAAAGCTGCTGTTGTTGCAAAACCTGTAATGAATTGGATAAGCAAAACTTTAGTTGCTGATAATTATTTTTATTATTCAGATTATAGGTACCCTGGACAACCTTGGGAGAATTTTGAAAATTATTGGAAGTTCTCACCTATTTCTTTGGTGGGCAATGTGGAAACACCAACAATGGTGATGGTTGGATTAAACGATTTACGAACGCCACCTAGTGAAGCAAAGCAATTGTATCACGCGCTAAAAATTAGAAAAAAGGAAACTGTTCTTGTTGAAATACCTGAGGCTTCACATGGAATTGCTGCCAGACCTAGTAACTTGATTACTAAAGTGGCACATACCTTGGCTTGGTTTGAGAAGTATAAATAGCTCTATGAAGATGAACATTAAGATGAAACCTTCGAAGTTACGTTTTTAGTTCGAGCCTCTTTAGTTCGAGTGATTCTGCGTTAGCAGAATTGTATCGAGAACCCTAAATTTTGACTAATTTTGTGTTTCTATGAAATTTAAACTCAAATCAGAATTTACACCTACTGGTGATCAACCACAAGCTATACTATCTCTAGTTGAAGGGTTACAAGCATCTGAAAAATACCAAACACTTTTAGGAGTTACAGGTAGTGGTAAGACATTTACCGTAGCTAATGTGGTACAAGAAGTACAAAAACCAACTTTGGTTTTGGCGCATAATAAAACCCTAGCCGCGCAGCTATTTACAGAGTTTAAAAATTTATTTCCTAATAATGCGGTTGAGTATTTTGTTTCTTATTACGATTATTATCAACCAGAAGCTTTTATTCCAACAAGTGGTACTTACATTGAAAAAGACCTTTCAATTAATGAGGAAATTGAGAAAATGCGATTAAGCACAACCTCTTCTTTACTTTCAGGTAGGAGGGATGTATTGGTTGTCGCATCTGTTTCATGTTTATATGGTATTGGAAATCCTATCGAATTCCAGAAAAGTGTTATCAAAATAGAAAGCGGTCAAATAATTTCAAGAACTAAGCTTCTTCATAGTTTGGTACAAAGTTTATATGCAAGAACTGAAGCTGAATTTAATCATGGGAATTTCAGAATAAAAGGAGATACAGTTGATGTCTATCCAAGTTATGCCGATGACGCTTTCCGCATTCATTTTTTTGGAGATGAAATAGAAGAGATAGAAGCATTTAATGTACAAACCAATGAGGTAATAGAAGTCTATGACAGGCTTACTATTTATCCAGCAAATATGTTTGTTACTTCGCCTGATGTATTGCAAGGCGCTATTAGAAATATTCAAGATGATTTGGTAAAACAAGTTGAGTATTTTAAAGAAATAGGAAAACACCTTGAAGCAAAACGGCTTGAGGAACGTACCAATTTTGATTTAGAAATGATACGTGAACTTGGCTATTGTAGTGGTATTGAGAATTATTCACGTTATCTAGACCAACGAGAACCAGGAACGAGACCTTTCTGCTTATTAGATTACTTTCCAGATGATTATTTAATGATAGTAGACGAAAGTCATGTTTCTATCCCACAAGTAGGAGCAATGTATGGAGGTGACCGCTCTCGAAAAGAGAATTTGGTTGAATACGGTTTTAGATTACCAGCTGCTATGGACAATAGACCGTTAAAGTTTGAAGAGTTTGAAGCACTACAAAATCAAGTAATTTATGTAAGTGCTACTCCAGCAGATTATGAACTTGAGAAAACTGGTGGGGTATATGTAGAACAAATTATCCGTCCTACAGGATTATTGGATCCACCTATTGAAGTACGCCCAAGTTTAAATCAAATAGATGATTTATTAGAAGAAATACAACAACGAGTTGAAAAAGACGAACGTGTTTTGGTAACTACGCTTACTAAACGTATGGCAGAAGAACTTACTAAGTATATGACACGTATTCAGATACGGTGTCGCTATATACATAGTGATGTTGATACATTAGAGCGTGTGGAGATTATGCAAGATTTACGTTTAGGATTGTTTGATGTATTAGTTGGAGTAAATTTATTGCGTGAAGGACTGGATTTACCAGAAGTATCGCTTGTAGCGATATTAGATGCAGATAAAGAAGGTTTTTTACGAAGTACTCGTTCGTTAACCCAAACAGTAGGGCGTGCAGCACGAAACCTAAACGGAAAAGCAATTATGTATGCGGATAAGGTTACAAAAAGTATGCAAGCTACTATAGATGGTACAGAGTATCGTCGTGAAAAGCAAATTGCTTATAATCAAGAACATAATATTACTCCAACTGCGATTAAAAAGTCTTTTGAAAACTCATTAACCAAAGCAAAGCAACAAGCTTACACCTTTGAAAATGCAGAAAGTCTTTTGGCTGCTGAACCTGAAAATGAATACCTTACTAAACCTCAAATAGAAAAGAAAATTCGTGATACACGTAAGTCAATGGAAAAAGCGGCCAAGGAACTAGATTTTATGCAGGCTGCACAATTACGTGATAAAATTAAAGGGTTACAAAAGCAATTGGATAAAGTTTTATAACTGCCTTAACATACATTTACTATAATATTGTTTAGGTTTAATTTTATGCTTAAACCTACTCTTACTTTAGATAACAAAACTATTCCTTCTAGTATTCGAGAGGAGGCAATTAAAGCACTTCAGTATTTTCCAGAATTATACGATTGTGAGATTACATTTAAGTTCAAGGAAAACATAAAAAAGTCTACCATGCAAGCGCAACCAATAATATCAAGCTTGTTTGGGAAAAAAGAAGACAGAAAATATATAATTCTAATAAGTAAGAAAATTCAAATAGATACTGAAGAGTTATCAATTTTTGATATCCCTTCTAAAGTTATGGTTGGTTGGCTAGGTCATGAATTAGGACACATTATGGACTATAGGTCGAGAGGGTTTTTTAATATGCTGGTGTTTGGATTTAAATATCTATACTCTGATGCGCATATAAAAGAAGTAGAACGAGCTGCGGATGTGTTTGCAATACAACACGGTATGGTAGACTATATTTTAGAAACTAAAAACTTTATACTCAACCACGCAAGTATCTCTGAAAAGTATAAAGCAAAACTTAAGCGCCTTTACTTATCTCCTGAAGAAATCATGCACATTGTTAATGAAAGTGCTTAGCTGTTGTCTTTAACAAAAGCTTCCCATTCTTTAAATTTTTCCTCTTTCATTACTCTCGCCATTTTTACTTGACCGCCTTTCTTTTTATTTTTTCCATTCCATTCATAAAAAATATTTGGGGAGACAGTATTTACACAAATCCCTTTTAAGGATTTAGAACGCGCTACATTATAATTTTTATTGGCATCTTTCAAGCATTTATCTAAATACTGAGCAATCTTTTGGGATTCTATTTTGCTTTCAGTTCCTAAATACCATGAATGATAAAATTCACCATCAATCTTTACTGCTGAAAGTGTAAATTCTGGAACTTCGATATCAAATTCTTGCTCTACTTCTCTCAATGCCGTTTCCATTTTATTCACCGAAAGTTGAGAGCCAACCACATTTAGAAAAAACTTAGTTCTACCTGTAATAATAATCTCTGCACGTTTCTTATTTGTAAAAGAGATCGTATCTCCAATAATATATCGCCATGCCCCTGAAACGGTACTTATAATTAATACGTAATCTTTGTTTTCCTCAACTTCATCAATCGTGATAGATGGTGCGTCTTCGGTTAACGATCCATCTTCTTTAATATATTTTGGTTCAAATGGGACAAACTCAAAGTAAATTCCATTATCTGTCACCAGCTTCATTGCTGTGGTTTCTGGTCTATTTTGAAAAGCGATAAACCCTTCAGAAGCTAAATAGGTATCAATTACTGTAATAGGGTGTCCCAATAATAAATTAAAACTTTTTTCATAGGGTTGAAACGCCACGCCCCCACTTGTATAGACTTGGAGGTTTGGCCAGATTTCATGAATATGCTCAAGGTTATTGTAGGCTATGACCTCTTTAAGCATTAGCTCAATCCATGATGGAATACCACTTAACGCACCAATATCCCACTCATTAGCTTTTTTTGCAATCGATCTAACACGCTCATCCCAGTTATCGATTTTTGCAATGTCTTCACCGGGTTTATAATATCCTTGAAACCAAAAAGGGATATTACTAGCACTAATACCACTAATTTCTCCTTCTAGAAAAGAGCCTCGTTTGTTGAGGTCTGTAGAACTACCTAACATCATGATTTCTTTTTCAAAAAAATCGGTTGGAAGTTCAAAATTAGATAAAGCGCCCACTTGTTTTATTCCTGTATTACGGATGGCTTCTATCATATCATCTGTAACTGGGATACGCTTACTAGTCTTACCAGTTGTTCCGCTACTTAAAGCAAAATAGGAGGGAACCTCAGGCCATGTAATATCTTTTTCTCCTTCTATAACTTTATGCCACCACTCGTCCTTTATTTTGTTGTAGTCATGATAGGGTATTGTAGCGGCAAATGTTTCTGTTGGAGAAGTACTATTTAGAATAGCCTCAAAATCATAGTGCGAACCAAAAGCAGTATTTTTTGCTTTTTGAAGTAACTGCTGTAATACTTTTTCTTGAGCTTCTTTTGGTGAGGGTTCTGATACGACTGCTCCTCTTAAATCAATTGCACTTTTAATGATAGCTCCTAGTATTGCCATTTCTATAGTTTTGGGTTTCTATAAAGATAAATTGATTTTAGTTTTTTCTAAAAGAACAGCAGTATAATTAATATAGATTTAAGAAACATTGGTTGGTGTGAAGATGTAGCGTTGCTATTACATGTAAATTATAGCTACCTAGTTCTTATATGATTGCTAGTGTTTTTTAAGAATTATTGATATTGTTTTGTTTATTCTAAACGAACTCTTTTAAAGTTATAAACTTCCCTTGTCGCTTTGTGTAATGCTTTCATGCACTAATTCTAGCGTTTCTACTAGAATTTCATTATTTGTTGTTTCTTCGTCAACGATTCCTATTTTTATAGGGAATGCATTGTTAAGCACCCATGTCATTATTGGACTACCCATTTCATCGTTTAATACAATAGTAACGGTTTCTCTAGTTATGGTATTCATTTTTACGGAACCATACCATTCCCAAAACGCATCATCACTATTAAAAACACCCTTTTTTAGTGTGACATTAATAGACTTTACCATTCCAGGCATTTTTGAGGTTGAAAACCGAGGATCATTACCTGCTCTGTATTCAATGATTTGAGATTCTATATCCATTCCTGAAACCTCCATAAAGGGGACTGGATGCTCAAGGGAGGCAAACGTAACGGTAAAATAAAATTTAGGAACAGACCACATAGGGTCATTAGATGATGATGCTTCTTCTGCCATGAGTTAGGGTGTTATAGTGTATATTTTTGTTTTGGGTTTACTTTAATTCTTGGTTTATGTCGTTAACAATACTTAAAACTATTATGATACAAAGTTTATTCATATATCTTGATTTTTATAAATGAAATTTTCTTTTAATAAATTATAACCGTTCACATATGTGACTTAGTGGAGCATAGCTGCTATTGCTATGGCCGATATATAAATTGTTAGCAACAGTATCCCTTATTGTTTAATAAATTTTACAGGCTCTGATTGTATCTCCAAAGTTAATGAGCTGATGTTTCCATCAAAATCAATTTGAAATGATAGCCCAAAATATGGCAATCCAAATACTTCTGGAATTTCATAAGTATTAACCATTACAAAATTATTGAAATTTCTATGTTCCAAAACGAACTCATACTCCGGGAACTTTATAAATAGCATATCATTTTCGGTTCTGATATGAATTGTTCCATGCCCTTCCTCACTATAAGTTCCACAGTATTCTCGATATGGATGAGTTGGCTTTTGTTTATTATTCTCAGGATTAATTTCTCTGACTTTATTCCAAATTTCAGAAATTTGCACATCGTAATCTTCAATTGCAGTTCTTGGAAGACGAAACATTCTATTTGTTATAAGGTCTTCTACTAAATAAGGTAAAGCTGAATTATTTTGGTTGGTTATTACAATTATTCCAACTTTTTCATTTGGAAATGTAGCCATTTGAGTGCTAAATCCAGGCACATTTCCTCCATGTTGGACCTTGTAACGACCTTTCTGACTTTGAACAAACCAACCATATCCATAGCCACTAAATTCTCTATTGGACTCAGTATAATTTTGTGGGATTATATTCTTTATTGAGGTAGCCTCATTGATGAATTCTGCGGGGATTACTTGTTTTCCTTTATACTTTCCATTATTTAACCAAGAAATTAAATAATTAGCCATTTCATTAACCGAACTTATAACCGCTCCTTCCGGTTTGGAAAAGGTGAAATTTCTGTTTAGTAGTTTCACTTGAGCTCCTTCTGATAATCCATATCCAATACCATGATTCATATCTTTTTCCATATTCTGGATATTTGTTGTAGAACGTGTCATATCCAATGGTTTGAAGATTTTGTTCTGTATTGCTGATTCCCACGTTTCTTTACTTGCCTTTTGAATTATTAATCCCGCTATACCAAAACCAACATTGGAGTATATAAAACTATTTTTGATCGCTCCATTTGGTTTTAAGTATCTAAATCTTGGGATAAATTCTTCTGGTTTTTTTGTTGGAAAAAATGTGTTACTCCCATCGAAAGATCCCATTCCGCTTTTATGACAAAGTAGGTCTTCAATTGTTATATTATTATCCATTTCACTATTAAAGAATCGCAAATTTGAAATATACTTAACGGGCTTATCCTTTACTGAAAGTTTGCCCAGGTGTTCTAATATCCCTAAGACCGTTGATGTAAATGATTTTGTAGCTGAACCAATTGGCAATAGTGTTTCGGAATTCATTTTTAACCCCTTCTCTCTGTTTCGAAAACCAAATCCTTTTGAATAAATTATTGAATCTTCTTCGACAACTGCAACTGCAAGCCCCACAGCTTTATATCTAGAGATTAACTTTTCAATATCTTGATCTAAGTTTTGTAATCGATCATCATTTACTTGCCCTATAACCGAATAAGTAATTAAAAAGCAAATGTATAGTATCAATTTTATTTTATTCATTTTTATCTAATTGTTGCCATCGGTTTGGGGTATTGCTTGTTAGGTGTTTTAAACACCTAATTTAGCAAATAAATCACAGATAGAAAATCCGCGAGGATTTTCAGAAATAGGCGAGAACAAGCAATTACTTATAGCCATTGTTATGTGCTGGGCTTTTTTCAATTCGGACTAAATCGGTTAAATGATTGCCAATATTTGTCTTTATAAATGTCAAAGTCCAGTTCAATTTTATTTATATATTCTTTTTTAATTTCGTGTAATATTTTTGATGGATTTCTGAACTCAACACAAGCGAAATAAATTTCTCGAACTGAATCAGCCGTTTGTCTACCAATATTTAAATAGCCATCTGAATCTTTTAATTCAGTCATTATTTTATCTTCAATTTCATTGAGAAGTTGATAAGTAGAATCGTCAGGCATTCCATTGTTATTTTTCCCATCGTATTTTATTTCCATTACTGCAATCCAAGGATGAGAAGCTTTACTGTCCCAATTCAATAAATCTGTGTTGATAACCGCAACTAATGGAAGTCCGTTTTTTAAAGTCGCTTCGAGTCCAGAATAGTTATCGTTTTCTGTATTGTGTCTGAAACCTTTATATTTTTCGACAAACTCTTTTTCTCGCCAAGTCAAAAAGTCCTTAAGTTTTTCTAATGGGATTAAGTCTGAAGTGGCATCTTTCGAGTTAATTATATTCACGTTGTCAATCGTGGTAACTGAATTCAATTCGCCAAGAGAATTATCTAAAGCAAGATAAACTCCATTTGTCATTACAGCTCTGTTTTCTTCGCTGAAATCTTTATGAGTAATTGTAATGTCAATCTCGTCTGGCATTTGGTTATGGTCAGTTGAATAGAAGTCCATTTTACTTTCGTCAAATTTATATCCGTCCATTTCAATTCCGTATTGATTTATGTCAGACGGTTGTTTGAGTGCAGTAATTTTCCAATTATTCATTTTTGGTGCTGATTGAACTAATTCCTCAACAAATACAATATTTTTTATTATTCCATCGGCTGTCAATATTAATTCCGCTGTGTTGTCATCATACATTCCTGCAAGAAACCAAAATCCATCTTTCAATTCATTGAGTTTTGGTGCGAGTTTGTCAAAAAAAACCTTGTTGATATTGCCTTGTTCTTTAAGAACTTTATGAAATTTCTTTTCGTTCTGTTCAAACCAATTCCAAAAGTCAGAGTATGAATCTATAGGTTTCTCTTTTGCATTAAATATTGATTTTAAAAAACTCATATTCTTATTAGTTCGGATTTTTTTTTCGCCTTGCACATAACGGTCTTGTATATGGCTCGTAGCGTGCAAATTAAAAAATTATTTTCGGTTGAGCACAAGCCAGATTTTTAAATTTTACTATTTATCTTTTTTATTGGAAATCGTCAAATTTAAAAATTTGGCGACTTTCCAAATATACCTTAACTTCGTTTAAGCAATTGATTAGCTATGAGCTATATACTTTGTTAGCTGTAGTGCTTATTCTTTATACATTCTCGCACCAATTCTTTCTTCTATAATTAACTTTTCATTCTCAATATTTGTCCAATAATTTAATTCAGAATGATAACTAAAGATTTCAAGCTTAGGTTCAGACAATGCGTTTGTTACAACACACAATTTATATTTGTTTTTATATTCATTCGATTTTTGATATTCGTTAGGACTTAATTCAATAGAAACTATTTTTCCAGAAAGTCCTTTAACTTCTAATAGCAAAGTTTCTTTATCATTCGATGCTTCTAAATCCCAACCAACATTATCCTTTTCTTTCGAAATTACAATATAATCTAACTCCTCATAATATTGAATAGTTTTTTCGACTGCGGAAATTTCCACTTGCTGCCTTTTAAAAACATCTACTTGTCTTTGTAAAGGTCTTTTACTTTTGTCATTTCGTTCAATATAATAATCTCTGAATTTTGTGAATGCATTAAAATGACTTGAGTAATCTTTATGCCAATTTTCGGGCTTATCTATTAATTCTCGAATTTTATGTAAATCAGTATCAATGTCATAAATTCCATCTCCAGCTAAATTTAAGTTTCTATTTAGAGCATTTAGTCCAGTTACATATTGAGTTCCTGTAGTCAATGGTTTTCCTGTTTTTTTTGAAACATAAATCGTCTCTAACCAAACTTTAAATTTTTCCGATGTTGTCATTTAGTTCGTGAAGTTTTTTTGCATTACAGCTAACACCTTATATAGTTATAATTAGTAACGATATCCCGTATTTTATCCGGGGTACCACTAGTTTTTTTATTATATAACATGTTATTACTAAACTAGCTAACTTGCAAAACCCTCGCAATACGTGTACCTACTTATTTTCTTTTTTTGCGGAGCAACCACAACTTTGCATAACGCATAAACACCACATAACCTTGTATGTAGCCAATGGTAAGACCCACCACACCATCTCTAAAACCGCTTTGTATAATGTAATGCTTAAAAAAGCCCCAAAAAGGTTTTATAATAAAGTGGTAGGGGGTAAGGGTGCCTACTTTTTTATCGTAGTCTTGGGCTTGCCAAGTAGCATATTTGTTCATTTTCTCTATGTAGTGGTCTAAGCTTATGTAGCTGTAATGCAATAGTTTGTGTTGTAGTTTTAAGACCGTTCCATCTGTTGTGATTTCCTCGTGGACAAACTTATCTTCGTACTTGCATTGGTCTCTTCTAAAAAGCCGTATCACCTTATCGTTGCGCCAACCACTATAATTAACACGTTGCCCCATAAAATGGTTAATGCGCCCTATCCAATAGCCCGCTACGTCTTGACTTGGTGGATTATTAAGTACGTTTTGTACTTCTTCTTGGAGTTCTGGAGTTACGCGTTCATCGGCATCTAGTAATAAAACCCATTCGTGTTTGGCTTGAGGGATTGTCCAATTTTTTTGAGAAGCTGGGTAATCAAATTCTCTTTGAAGTACTCGTGTGGCTAGTTGCTTCGCTTTTTCATACGTGCCATCTGTACTAAAACTGTCAACTACTAAAATTTCATCAGCAAAGTGTAGGGAAGCAATAACTGCTTCTATATTATGTGCTTCATTTCCAGTAGGGATAATGGCAGTAAGTTTTTCCATAGAGGATTATTCTTTTTTTAGTGTGTAAGGTTTGTTATAGCTTTTAAATGTAAAATGCCCCAATCGTTTTCTTATTTTAAACTTGCGTATAAAATTAAAGGGTCTATTTTTTATGTCTTTTTTAGGTGCATGTACATAAGAGATGCAAGTTTCTATAATACGTTGGCTCGAAGCACCATCAAAATAGGGATGGAGGTTTATAATAAACTCCGAAATATTTTCCAACAAACTTTGAGAAGGAGAAAGAGCTTCGGTTAATTTTTCATCAATAGCTTCGGCAGTAGTTGTATGTATTAAATACCGATGCGGGAAGGTATGGTTAAAGGTAACAACAGGTTTTTTTTGTAATAAAAATTCTTGGATTGCCGAGGTTGTGTCTGCAAATAATACTGCACTCTCTCTAAAAATAGGAATTAGGTTGGTAGTATCGTAATAGGTAAAATAGTTGCCTTCTAATGTTTTCCATTTTTCAATAATATGTTGCGGAATTTTAGGGTGCAATACCATTTTAAAGTTATACTTTCCAGTAGTGGCTAGCCTTTTAATTTCTTGGAAGACGTCTTCATTATAGGCTAGGCTTAATCGTTCTGTAAAGGTAGAAGCAATCATAATGGTTGGGATAGCTCTATGTGTAGTTTCTGTTACAGGAAACAAAGGGTCTACTTTACTCCAGCCTGTTTCTATTACTTTAAAATGTCCGTGTTTTTGTTCTAATTGCTTAAATATAGAAGTAGTACTTGGACCTTGTGTGCAGTATAAATCAAAAAAACCACGAATCCTAAACTCACTAAAAATATGCTTTTTTGAGGGTCTTTTTTGTGCTAAAAATCCATGAAACACTTGTACTTTGAGTCCGCTAATAAAATCGGGCACCATATTGGTGGCAGTTAATACAATATGCGGTTTGTAATCTATTACCTGTTTAATGCTCGTAAGCGTGTTAGGTCGTTCTTTAATTTTTAGCGCACCTTCATCTTCATCTGCAAACCATTGTACCGTATGCCCACACTTTATAATCTCCTTTTCTAGCGGTTCTCCCACAGGAATAGAGTAACTATATGATATGTAAATTAAAAAGCGGTATTGCATTACAGCGATTGTATAAACGCATTCAGTTTTGGAATAATAAAGGTAGGTTTAAATTTTAAATAATAGTTTTTTGGGTCTTTTTTGGCAAGTTTTCTATCTGCTGCAGTATGTTTTACATCTTCATCAAGATGTACCCCAGTATGTGGAGGATGTTCACTACTACCAAACCAATTTACCTTATTAAGATGTGGCGAGAAAATAATAAATGAAGGAACTCCAAGGGCCTTTGCCATATTTACTCCACCTCCTTCATTACCAATCATAGCATCACAACGCGAAGTAATTGCTAGAAATTCTCGTAAACTTTTACCAAAGACATCAAAGAAAATTTGTTGTTGCGTAGCTTCTTTTGTAGCAGTATAAATGGCTTTTGCATCTTCTTTTTGATTAGGGATATAATTAAACAGAAGTTGTGCATCTGGTTTTACAGAAATAATCGCATCTAGCAAGCTAGCCATATATTCAAATGGATAGGTTTTAGAAGGATTACTCCCTAAAACACTTATCATATATAACGGTTTTTTTTCTGAAATACCACTTTCTGAAAGAAATGTAGCTGCTTGTTCTTTTTCTGAAGGTTGTAGAAAAATATCTGGTGTTACAACTTCAAAAGGAACATTCAAAGGGGCAACTAACTTCAATCTATTTTCAATAGCTAAACTCACCGAAGTAGAAGGAACTTTTGTTCTATGAATACTGTTTGAATAATAAAAACTTGAAAGCTTCTTCTTGTACCCAATTTTAGTCTTTGCTCCAGAGAATTTGGTTATTAACTGACTACTTAATTTTCCATAGGCATCAATTACCGTATCATACTTTTCAGATTGAACTTTTTTAATTAATCCATTTAGTTTTATGCTATTTTTTTCAATCTCAGAAGTAAAAAAAATAAACTCATCAATTAGAGGGTTACCTTCTACAACTGGATAGGTATGTGTATTAATGAGATAATGAAGTATTGCATCGGGGTATTTTTTTTTAAGCACTTTGAAGAGTACTGTGGACGTTAGGACGTCGCCAATCATTTTTTGTTGTATGATAAGTATCTTCATTTGTTCTTTTACCCAGTAATCAGTTATCAGTCTTAGTATTCAAATTTATAATTTGCATCCTACTACCTGCTACCTAATTTCTATTCCCTAATACTCTTAAACTGCTACATCATACTCACGTAGCGCATCGTTAAGCGAGGTTTTTTTATTGGTGCTCTCTTTGCGTTTTCCTATGATAAGAGCACATGGAACATTATATGACCCAGCAGGGAAATTTTTAGTATAACTTCCAGGGATTACTACAGATCTAGAAGGAACAACACCTTTTCTTTCCACCGGAGAATCTCCTGTTACATCAATAATTTTAGTAGATGCAGTAAGAACTACATTGGCACCAAGTACCGCTTCTTTTTCTACACGTACACCTTCTACAACAATGCACCTTGAGCCAATAAAAGCATTGTCTTCTATAATTACAGGAGCTGCTTGTAATGGTTCTAGAACACCTCCAATACCAACACCTCCACTTAAATGCACATTTTTACCTATCTGTGCACAGCTTCCTACAGTTGCCCATGTGTCAACCATAGTGCCTTCGTCTACATAAGCGCCAATATTTACATAACTTGGCATCATAATAACACCTTTAGAGATGTAGGCTCCATGTCGCGCTACAGCATTAGGAACTACACGTATACCTTTAGCTTCATACCCTTTCTTTAATGGAATTTTATCATGATATTCAAAAATACCAGCTTCAAGAGTTTCCATTTTTTGAATTGGAAAATACAATACAACCGCTTTTTTAACCCATTCATTTACTTGCCATCCATCCTTGGTTGGAGCTGCACAACGTAATTTTCCTTCGTCACATAGTGCTACAACTTCTCGTATTGCTGAAATTATTTCAGGTTGTGATAGTAAGGAACGATCTTCCCATGCTTTCTCTATAGTTTCTTGTAATGCTGTCATGCGTAGTATAATTTTTAACAAAGATAAGCCGCCTGTTTAAAAACTACTACTTTTTGGTTTACTAATATGTAAAGCCTTATTTTTGCAGCCTGTATGGGAAGAATCATTGCAATAGACTATGGAACCAAGCGAACTGGTATTGCAGTAACAGACGAGCTACAAATTATTGCCTCTGGTTTGACAACTGTAGAAACTCCAAAATTAATGTCTTTTTTAAAAGACTATTTTGAGAAAGAAAACATAGCATTAGTGCTGGTTGGTGAACCCTTACAAAAAGACGGGACACCAAGTGATGTGGAAGAAGAGATTCAGAAGTTTTTAAAAAAAATTGCTAAAGAGCTCCCATCATACCAAGTTAAAAGAGTAGATGAAAGATACAGTAGTAAACGTGCCTTTCAAACAATGATAGATAGTGGCTTAAAGAAAAAACAGCGTCGTAACAAAGCTTTAGTTGATGAAATTGCTGCGACTATTATTCTTCAAGATTATCTATATAACTTATAATAAAGTTGTCTAGTCGAGTACTCCAAGTTTTTTTGGCGTATCGAAAACTAATTAAATAAGCAAAATTCTATTCTGGATATTTTGTAGAATAAGAATCACTCGAATTGTTGAATTTTGCAAAAAGAATACAAATAGAAAAAATTATTAAAAATTAATAAATGGTTTTACCAATAGTAGCATACGGAGACCCTGTATTACGAAAAAAAGGAAAAGAAATTGATAAGGATTACCCTAAACTAGATACTCTTATAGAGAACATGTTTGAGACTATGTATGGTGCTAGAGGTATTGGTCTAGCAGCACCACAAGTAGGTTTTCCTATTCGTTTATTTTTGGTAGATGCAACACCTTTTCATGATGATGAGGATTTAACAGAAGATGAAAGAGCTTTTGTTTCAGATTTTAAAAAGGTTTTTATTAATGCTACTATTTTAAAAGAAGAAGGTGACGAGTGGGCTTTTAATGAAGGGTGTTTAAGTATCCCAGATATTAATGAGGATGTCTTCAGAAAATCTACAATCACTATTGAGTATTACGATGAGAACTTTAAAAAACATACAGATACTTTTGATGGGATTGTAGCTCGTATCATTCAGCATGAATACGACCATATTGAAGGGATTTTGTTTACAGATAAGCTTTCGGCTTTAAAAAAGCGTTTTATAAAAAATAAGCTTACTAATATTTCAAAGGGAAAAATAGAGCCTAAGTACCGTATGCGTTTTCCTTTAGCTAAAAAGAAACGTTAAGACCCTTGCATAAAACAAACAAAGCAAAGATATTTGCCACCCAAATAAAAAATTGAATAAAAATATTTTATGAGTTTAGAGAAGATTTTATCTATTGGAGGGAAACCAGGATTATATCAACTAAAGACACAAACCCGTACAGGTTTTTTAGCAGAATCTTTATTAGATGGAAAAAAGATAAGCGTTAATGCAAGACACAATGTGAGTTTGCTTTCTGAAATTGCTATTTATACCTTAACAGAAGAAGTTCCTTTAGGAGATGTGTTCCAGAAGATTTCAGAAAAGGAAGATGGTAAAAAAACGATTTCTCACAAAGTACCAAAAATAGAATTGGAAGAATTTTTCTTTGAAGTTTTACCAGAGTATGATGAAGAGCGCGTGTATGCAAGTGATATTAAAAAAATAGTACAATGGTACAACTTACTTACAGAAAAGGGAATCACAGATTTCTCTAATGCCCCTAGCGATGCTAGCGAAGAAGAATAAAAGTAGTACTTTAAAACATTCTAAGCCTTTCAATTATTGAAAGGCTTTTTTATTGATAACTCCTTAATAAATTTATTTAATTATTACATCTTAGGTCAGGGTATTATTTAGTTTTATACTATGAATTCTAGACAAGAACAACTTGCCGCTTTTGATAGATTGTTAACCATCATGGATGAACTTAGAGAGCAATGTCCATGGGATAAAAAACAAACTATGCAAAGTTTACGTCACCTCACTATAGAAGAAACTTACGAACTGGGTGATGCTATTTTAGATAATAATCTACAGGAAGTAAAAGGGGAATTAGGAGATTTACTTTTACATATTGTTTTCTACTCTAAAATAGGTAGCGAAACTAACGATTTTGATATTGCAGATGTTGCTAACCGGATTTGTGAAAAACTTATTTCCAGACACCCTCATATTTATGGCGATGTAAAAGTTGCTAATGAAGAAGAAGTAAAACAGAACTGGGAAAATCTAAAATTAAAAGAAGGTAAAAAAAGTGTTCTAGAAGGAGTCCCAAAATCTTTACCAGCTTTAGTAAAAGCTAGTAGAATACAAGATAAGGTTGCTGGAGTTGGCTTTGACTGGGAAAAACCGGAACAAGTTTTTGAGAAGCTACAAGAAGAGCTAGGAGAGTTGCAAGTAGAGATAACAAATAATAACCAAGATAATATTGAAGCAGAGTTTGGTGATGTTTTTTTCTCTATGGTTAACTATGCTCGTTTTTTAAAAGTAAACCCAGAAGATGCTTTAGAAAGAACTAATAAAAAGTTTATAAAGCGATTTCAATATCTAGAAAAAAAAGCGAAAGAACTTGGTAAGTCTTTAAAAGAAATGACCTTAGCTGAAATGGATGTATATTGGAATGAAGCCAAACTTCAATAGTTAATAATGTATTAGCAAAAAGCCTAAAAATTTATACAGACAATACAATCAATCTATCATCAATCAAAGCTTCTTTAAACCTGAAGGTGTCTTTAATGTAGTTTACAGTCGCTTCCGAATAGAAAAAAACGTGCGTAAAATCGCGTAGATAATACCAGTTTTTTAGGCTGTTTAACTTGGGGAGTAAATGCGTCATGCATATAAGCTTTCCGCCGGGTTTTAATAATTTTTTCAACAACTCAAACTCCTTTTTTGGGTAATTGAAATGTTCTATAACCTCACAGCAAATAATATAATCATAAGTTTCAGTTAGAACATTCTTGTTAGAATGGAAAAAGGGGTCATAAAGTTTAGTCTTATAACCTTTTTCTTTTAAAATTGTAGAGATTACAGGACCTGTTCCCGCTCCAAAATCTAATCCTTTAGCCGATTTTGAAAAACTTGTGAGTACAGTATTAATTATTGGTGATACAAAATTTTTATACCCTAGATCAGTTACATCATTTTGATGTTTAAGATATCTTTCTTTCTCCTTTTCTGGACTTGCGATAAAATCTGGGTGCATAAATAAACCAGCACAAGTTTTGCAGTAAAAATAAGGGACTTTATTAATGGTTTTTTGTGGCTGTGTATTTTGTGTATTACATAACGGACAAGAAACCATTACACTTTATTTTAAAGGGCTTTAATCTTTTTAAGCTTAGCTTTCCAAACATCCAATTGATCTTTGTGCTTTTGGATGTTATTATGCACTTCCTTTACTAATGGATTATCATCGTCTACATGTTGAAAAAACCCAAGATTATTTTCCAATTGATTAATTTCGGCTTTAGTTTCATCAATCTTTTTTCTAATAAAAAAGTGTTCGTTTCTAAGTTTACGCTCGTCTTCTTGAGAGGCTATAGAATTAAGTTTGTTATCATACTTAATTAACTCAACTTCTCTTTTCGCTATATCTAGTTTGCCAAAGAGACTATCTAACTTTTTATTAAACTTTTGTTCAATGTTTTTCTTATTGTAAGGGACACGGCCTACTTCTTTCCAATTTTTTATTTGATTTTTAATTGTTGCTAGATCTGCTTTATGGTCTCCACTTAACTCAAGGCTATCAAGTGATTCTAGAAGTTTTGTTTTCTCCTCAAAATTAGCTACTTCTTCTTTGTTTGCTTCATTTTTCTGTGCGTGTACTCTATCAAAATAGAAGTTACATGCGGCTTTAAACTCCTTCCAAATTTTATCACTATCTCGTCTTGGTACATGACCAATCTTTTTCCAGTCTGCTTGTATTTTCTTCATTAAAGGAGTAACTACTTCAAAATCATCACTCTCTTTATTTTCTTGTGCTATTTTAATAAGCTCTTTTTTCTTTTCAAGATTGGCAAATTGCGCTTTCTTTTGGTCTTTATAAAACTTATTTTTTTCTTTATTGTAAGCACTTGTAGTTTCTTTAAAGAATCTCCAGATTTCTTTGTTTTTTGTTCTTGGTACTTTTCCAATTTCAAAAAATTTATCACGAAGTTCTTGAACTTTTTTCATGCTAGCCTGCCAGCCTTTATGACTGTTAGGTTTTTCGTTTTCTAAAACGGCAGCTATTTTGTTTACGATTTCAACTTTTTTGTCAAAATTTTCTTCAAATTTTTTCTCAAGTTCAGCTTGATGCGCATGACGTTTATCATGAATTACTTTAGTAGCAGCACTAAATTTCTCCCAAACTTCTTCCCTATATTCTTTTGCCACAGGGCCTAGTTCTTCTTTCCAAACCTTGTGAAGCATTTGTAACTCTCTAAATGCTTTATCAATATTTTCTTCAAAACTTAGCTCTTCGGCACGATTAATAAGTTTTAACTTCTGTTCTAAATTGTGTTTAAAATCTAAATCTCTAAACTCTCTATTTAAATGTAAGAAGTCATAAAAATTCTCTACATGATGGTGGTAAGTATTCCAAACAGTATTGTATTTGTCTCTTGGAATTGCACCCGCCTCATGCCATTTTGATTGTATTTCCTTAAAATGATTGTAGGTAGTATTTATATTTTCTTCGGCAGTAAGTAGTCCTTTTAATTCCTCAATTAGTTCTTGACGCTTACTTAAGTTAGCTTGTAAGTCTTTTTTGAGGTTTTTATAATAGTTATTTCGCTTTTCTTTATAATCAAAATATAACGAGTTAAATTCCTTTTTTAAAGGAGTGGAGAAGTGAAAGTCTATAATATTACCACCTTCAGCAAGAAACTCTTCTTTCTTTTCTTCTAGTGCCTCAGTAAATTTAGAATTAAACTCAGCTTTAATTTCTTCAACTTCATTTTTTATACTTTTTACTGGTTTTGAGCTTAAAAGGGTTTTAAAGGTGTTTATTAATTCTTTTTTTGATAGGCTACTATAATCAATTGTTTCTTCTTTTTCCTCCTCATCTGTATCATCTGATGAAGATATTTCTTCTTCATCATCATCATCATCATCATCTTTGGTATCAGAATTTTCTTTTGATACAGCTTCTTTTTTATTTTCAGTAGCTTTTTCTTCTGAAACTATTTCTTCTTCCTCAACTTCTTCTTTTTCTGAAGGTTTAGCTTCTTCAGTTGCTATTTGTTCGTTCTCTTTAACAAGGTCTTTGTTTGAGGTTTCTGTAGTAGTTTCTTTTGTGTTTTCTGAAGCTTTAGTTTCTTCCACTTCAGAATCTTTTTTTAAATCTTTGTCAGACATGTCTTTCAATGTTTAGGTTCATTATGTAGGTTTGTCAATATACTATTAACTCTTATAACTGCAAACTTAGTATGAGTATTTTAGGATATTTTGTAGGAAATTTAAGATTTCCAAATTTTCCAAGATTTTTTAGCTTGATATTCTAGCATTTTTAGACCATTTTCAATTTTAGCTCCTTTTGCAAACCCACGTTTTAAAAATTCGGTTTGTTTTGGGTTGTAAATTAAATCAAATAGAACATGGTTGCTGGTAAGATATTGATATGGAATGTTAGGACAATCATGCACATTTGGAAATGTACCTAATGGAGTACAATTTACAATTAAAAAATGTTGACTTATAATTTGCCTATTAAGTTCTTGGTAGGAAAGGCAGTTTTCCTTTTTTATTCTTGAAACAAATTTATAGTTAAACCCCATAGCTTCAAGTACATATCGCACAGCTTTTGAGGCTCCACCAGTACCTAAAATAAGAGCCGTTTTCTCGTGAATAGGCAATAAGTTTGCTAATGCTTTTGCAAAGCCATAATTGTCAGTATTATAGCCAATTAGCCTCCCGTCTCTATGAAATTTAATAGTGTTTACAGCTCCAATTTCTTGTGCTTCTTTGTTTATGGTATCTAGGTGTGGTATTATTTCTTCTTTATATGGAATAGTAATATTAAGACCTTTTAAATCAGGGTTGTTTTTAATAATATCACATAATTTATCAAGACATTCGATATCAAAATTGTGATATGTGTCTTTTCTTTTTTCATTTTCAAATTTAATTGTGAAAAATGTTTTTGAAAATGAATATGCTATGTCTTTACCAATTAATCCATACTTAGCCATTGGTTTTTGTCTTTAATTTGTGATACCAATCTAGACTCAAAACTATAAGTATTCCTACAAAAATAAATAATATAGCAAGAAACGTTTCGAAAGAAAATTCTGAGGGAATATATCTATCAAACCCCTGTATTATTTCTCTTCCATTTGCGTCTATTAAAATATTGCCATCGTTGTCAAGGCTATATTTTTTAATCTTCCAGGGCCATACAACACCAAGCGAGCCAGTTATAAACCCTATTATTACAGCATATGTAGCTTTTTTATACCGTTTAAGAACATACCCAAGTAGATGAGATAAAGAAACTAATCCGGTAAGTGACCCTAAAGAAAATATGGCTAATACTTTTAATAAACGTATGCGTTCAGTATTATCTATGAAAGTAAAATCTCCTTGAAAAATATTGGCAACTGTGTCGTATAGTGCGTTTACTGCATCAACTAATAATAGCACATAATTACCCAATAGAATTAAAATAAATGAGCCTGATAGACCTGGTAGCGTCATTCCAGAAACTCCAATAATGCCACAGATAAAAACAAATATAAGGTTGTCATTTTCTTTTGCGGGCTCTAGAAAACTTATACTAATTCCAGCAATTACTCCACAGAGTAAATAGGCAAGATATTTTCTATTCCATTCACCAAAGTCTTTTGAAATGTAATAAATAGACCCAATTATCATCCCAAAAAACGCACTCCAGACGTAGAGTTCAAAATGCTCTATTAAATAGTCTAATAACTTGGATACACTAAAGTAGCTAATAATCATTCCAAGGATTAATGCTAAAAGAAACTGGCCATTAATATACTTGTAAAAACTTTTAAATCTTCCTTTACTAAGTAGTGCAAAGGCTTTTCTATTAATTTTTTGAAGGGAATAGATAAACTCTTCATAAAACCCAGCTACAAAAGCTACCACTCCTCCTGATACTCCAGGTACTTTATTGGCAGCCCCCATTCCTAATCCTTTAAAGACAAGCCATAGTTTATCTGAAAAGGATCTTTTTTGCATTTTTTATTCTGTTTTAGTTTTGTTAGCTACTTTTTCTAGAAGAAATATGGTAAGAAAGCCAATAACCATAAATAGTATTGCTGTTAAGACCATTGGCTCCCCTTCATACGCGTTAGGAAGAATACTTTTTTCCAAAAAAGGAACCTTGTCTCCATCATGAGAAACCCTAAACTCTAGTACTTTTTTCCATGGCCAAATTTTGTTAAGTGCTCCAATCATAAAACCAGTAAGAGTAGCTAGAATGATATTTTTGTGATTTTTAAAAAGCCAGTTTAGCACACTAGAAAATGCTTTTAAACCCACAATAGCGCCTAACATAAATACGCCTATCTTGACTACTGCCTGAGATATTATACCCCAATCCATGGTTGAAAGCCCCGTGCTTAAATCATCTAGTGCTCCTATAACAGGTTGGTACGCTCCTAAAAGTAATAAGATAAATGCGCCCGAAATCCCTGGTAATATCATTGCTATTATTGCAATAAAGCCAGCAAAAAATAAAAACCAAATACTCTCTGGAGAGCCAATAGGTTTTGCTAGAGTTATATAATAGGCAATACCAGCTGCAAGTACTATTGCGATAACAACCTTTATATTCCAAACTGTAATTTGTTTTCCAACATAAAGAATACTGGCGATAACCAACCCAAAAAAGAAAGACCACACCAAAACTGGTTTATTTTCAAGCAGCCATGTAATTACCTTTGCTAAGGATAAAATACTTATTGCTATACCTAGAAATAGAGCAACTAAGAATGATAGATTATACTGCTTCCAAGCAATTTTTAACCCTTCTCTCTTCCAAACTTTAAACAGTTTAAAATCTAATTTATGAATGGTTTCTATAAGCTCTTCATAAATACCAGAGATAAAGGCAATTGTTCCACCAGAAACTCCTGGAACAACATCTGCAGCTCCCATAGCCAGTCCTTTTGCGGTAATAAGTAAGTATTGAATAAAAGATCTTGGTTGCATAGTTATTTTAGACTATACACCAAAAGTACGTATTTTAAATGGATGGTTTTTTGTGTTTTTTAATTATTTCTTTAACCGAATTTCTAACAAATACAGTTGGGAATAATTCTTCAATAATCATCACAAACTCATCATTAAAGGATAGCGCATTTTTAAGGTGATATTCAGCTTTTCTATCATCTGCTAAGTAGTAGTATAAACCAGCTAATCTAAATTCTATCTCTGCATTTTCTGGATAAAATTCAGTTGCTTGAAAAAGATTCTTGACACATGCTTCATACTCTCCTAAATGAATTAAAATATCTGCTCGTTGTAACCAAGATTCTAACTCATAATTGCCTAGCTCTAGAGTCCTTCTGTACCCATGTTCTGCTTCTTCAAAGAGATTGAGACGCGTGTTTATTTTAGCATAACGCTTCCAATAGAGTACATTTTCGCTATCAATGTTAAGCGCTTTTTCTATAAAATAAAGTGCTTTTTTGTAATTCTTATTTTTTAAGTAGTAATCTGTTATTGCAATCCAGCCTTTATCTAACAATGCATCTTCTTCTACACATTTTGAGTAAAATTGTAATGCGAGCTCTGTTTCTCCTAGTTTTTCATAGCATTTTCCAATTCGTAATAAAGCGAATGAAGTTGGGTCATCTAATCCTAAAGTAATAGTATAACTTTCTATAGCTTCACTGTATTTACTAAGCTTTTCAAGTACTTTACCTTTTTCAAGGTAAGCGCCAATAAATCTATCATCGCTAATAATTGCAAAATCAAAAGCAGCGAGCGCTTTGTTATAGTCTTTTAGGGTGTAGTATTGCTTTCCTACTTGATGCCAAGCAACTTCACAATATGGATTTTTATTTAAAAAGTCGTTTAAGTAATCTATAGCAGCTTCGTATTGCTCTAAATACTCAAAGCAATAAATAATATTGTAAAGAGCAGAATAGTCTTGTTCGTCTTCTTCTACACATTTCATGAAAAAGTACTTTGCATTTTCAAAATCTTCTAGAAATAAGTACTCCATTCCTATTAAGGATAATACATCTGATGCATCTTCTGTAATTTCAAGTGCAGCTTCTAGTAACTTGATAGCATCTGTATGTAGATCTCTTCTAGAGAAAATATTAGCTTTCTGAATGTAGATTTCTTCATTAGATGGCTCCAGTAAGTATAATTCGTCCAGTAATTGGTCTGCAACGTCTAGTTTATCTTCAAAAATGTACATCTCTACCTGAAACAATTTTAAGTTAGTAGAGGTAGGGTGCTGCTCTAATCCTAATTTTGTTGCCTTTTTTGCAAGGGCAATCTTCCCGTTTTCTAAATAATGCTGAATAATCTCCTCGAACTCTTCAGAATCAAAGAAGAGGACATTATTAGTCTTAAGCATAGATTCAAAACGGGTTAGCGGAAAGTTGTTGTGCTCGTTAGAAGGTAATTGCATACAAAGCTATTTACTGTTCAACTATTTTAAAGATACTAATGTATTGAGGGTTTCAAGAGTTGTGCCGTCTTTGTTGTTAACAAGATTATTAACAAATTGTAAACTTTTATAAGATTGATAGACAACTAGTTATGTGTGTTTTTTTCTGTGTTAATTTCAGTAAGTACTTGTGTCAGGATGTCGCAGCCTTCTTTAATTTCGGTAATTGAAATGGTAAGTGGGGGTGTAATACGTATGGCTTTTCCTTCAAAAAGCAACCAGAAAAGGATTAAACCCCGGTCTTTACATCGTAGTATTACTTCGGAAGCGATTTCAGCAGATTCAACTATTGCAGCAAGCATTAAACCACGACCTCTTATTTCTTTTATAAGTGGGTGTTGTAACTTTTCTCTAAAAACTTTCTCTTTAGTTATTGTTTCAGAGATTAATGAACTTTCAGTAAGGACTTTTAGTGTTGCTAATGCTGCTGAAGCTATTACAGGATTACCACCAAAGGTTGTAATATGTCCTAATTTTGGGTTATTTTTAAGTAAATCCATGTGTTTTTTTGAAGCCATAAAAGCTCCAATAGGTAATCCTCCACCCATGCCTTTGCCCATAACAAGAATGTCCGGAACTACATTATAATGCTCAAAACCAAAAAGTTTTCCTGTACGTCCAAACCCTGGCTGAATTTCATCTAATACCAGTAATGCGCCAACCTTTTCACATTTAGCTTTTACTTTGTTTAGATACCTATTAGTAGGCTCAATAAATCCAGCGCCTCCTTGTATGGTCTCTAAGACTACTGCTGCTGTAGCCTGTGTAATTTTTTCAAGACCTTCTTCATCATTAAAAAAAATGGGATGGCAATTAGGTAGTAATGGTCCAAAGGGGGTTTTGCGTTCTTCAAAACCCATAATACTCAATGCTCCATAACTATTGCCATGATAGGCGTGATGTGCGTATAATATTTCACTTTTGCCAGTAACTCTTCGCGCCAGTTTTATAGCACCATCTATAGCTTCAGTACCACTATTTACGAGATAAACAGACTCAAGTGTAGGTGGAGTATGAGTGGCTAATAATTTTGAAAATGCAACAGCTGGTTCTTGAATGTACTCGCCATAAACCATTACATGCAAGTACTTGTCTAGTTGCTCTTTTACAGCAGTAATAATACTTGGGTGTCTATGTCCTAAACTACATGCAGAAACTCCTGCAACAAAATCTAAATGCCTCTTTCCTTGTTTGTCAAATATATAAGAACCTTTAGCGTGAGATACTTCCATTGCTAAGGGGTGAGGTGTAGTCTGCGCCTGGTATGTAAAGAAATCACTTTTCATTTTCTGTTTCACTTTCGTCTTCATCTTCTTCATCTTCTCTTGTCCTTGGCTTTGGGTCGTCTTCTCTATTTTGTATATCCCTAGGTTTTAGTTTTGAATTCTCTGGTAATTCAACTTCATCTAGCGGGATGTCTTCAAAGAAAGTACCTTCGTCTTCGGGTAATGGAATCCCTTTAATTTTAGGTAATACAGGAGCTGGTTTTCCTTTAAATAAATCTTCTTTGCTAAAAAGCCGTTCTTCTCCACGCCAATTAAAATCTGGAAGAATTCTAGCATTTTCTGGAAATTCTGAAGGAGGATAGATTTTACCAGGGACTTGTTTTATAAAACGTATGCCATATATCTGCTGATTTGCTAAATACATCTCAAGGTTACTGGCTGTGGTATTATCTATACCTATCAATTCATCTTTTTCATCTCTCATAAAAAAGATAACTTCCACATTTTTATCAATGTTAACGGTATCTAATTGATTTTCGGTAAAGAGACCAATTAAACGTTCCCCTTTTACTTGATTATATCCTGTACCTAATGTGTCTTTTTGAATTAAAAAAGCATTATTAAATACTTTGAGAGTGTCTAGCTTTTCAGTAGTAGTATTAGATAAAATATGGATGGTATCGCCTGTCATCTGGCTATCACCATTCCATAAGATAGGATTTCTCAAAAGCTTTGTAATGCCTGTTTTTTCATCTACATAAATGGAATCACACTTTCCACTTGTAGGTTGTTCTCCAGGAAGCCCTCTTTTAAACATTCGTGCTCTGTAATATCCCTTGAGTATTCTATTTTCAGGTTTTCCAGTAATTCTTAATGTGTCTGCATGTACAAAAATAGAGTCATTATCTCGTAGTGTGGCTGCTACGGCTCTTTTGGTTATAAAAACTGAATCTTTTTCTCTATATACTTCGGCATAGTGCCCCGTAACAGTACTTTTATTTATAGTGTCTAGTACTTTAATGTTATTGGTAGCAGAAGCGAAGCTTCTATTTCTATCAAAGTAAATACTATCACCATAGAGTGTTCTATTTTCGTAATCTACTCTGGAGTTTTTCACAAAATAGCCTGTATCACCACGCGTATCATAATACCCACGCTCACAGTATACTGTACTCGTTTCACTTACAATGGTAGATTCTCCATACAAATACGCACCTCCCGTTTCTGAATAAAAATCTAGTTGTTCGCTATTTACAGTATATTTTGGGTTAACAATTTTTACTTTGGACAAAAACTGATACTTTTTGGTTTCAGCATAATATCTACCCACACGACTTGTAAGTGTGCTTGATGTGTCTATAACGGTTCCGCCACTTCTGTAATAGGCTTGTTGCTTGGTTCTATCAAAGTAAAGAGTGTCTGTTCGTAAAGTGGTTTTGGGCTCAGTAAGGACAACATCACCACTCGCAAATGCAAATGAAGTATCTCCATTATACTCTGCGTATTTACTATTCATTGTCACAGTATCTCCCTGCGTTAACCGAACATTACCATATGCTTTTACAAAATTGTCATCAATATAGACATAGGCTTGGTCACACCACATTTCTACACCTTCATGGACGATATATACTTGATTGTTTTGTTCTTTAGTATAGATAACTGCATCTGGAAATTCTGGTTTAATTTCTAAATAACCAGATTGTATATCTACCTTTCTTGTTTGAGTAGTGTCTGTTTGCGACCAAGAAAGGTTAACAAACAGAAAAGTAAATAGTAGTATGAAGAAACTTGTTTTCAGCTTTCCCATGTTATATAATCCAAAATCCCATTTTGATTAATTTTCAAAACTAAAAGCTGATTGCATGGCTCTCCTTGAATATCAATCGAATAGTCGAATGTTGCAAAACAAGAATCTTGCGGATAAATCCCAACCCTTATTAAATTCAGTTGTTCCATTAAAAGAGTATTCTTTGATTTTTTTTGATTTTTCAAATCAATTATTTCCGATAATTCACTTTCATCAAATTCGTCAAGGTAGAAGTTCAGATAGTCAGATGTCATACTTACATTTTGCTCAGAGTCAGCTTTTATATAATTACGATTTTGATTATCAAATACAGGTATCTTTTTTACAAATCCAAGTATTTCATCTGTTTTAGATTGATTGATTGATTCAGTTTCAAAATTTAAATCAAGGTTAATTTTTCTATTTCCAAATTTTAAAGTCCAATCGTAGTAATCTTTTAATTTATTGGTGTTAATTTCTGAAAAATCTAGTTTCTCTAAAACTGGAGTTTCTTCATTGGGGTTTTCAAATTCTTTTTTATTTTTTTTTAAAAAATTGAACATTCCCATTTTAAATAACTTTAATCAGATTATAGTTGACTACCTATGAATAGTTTGCGTTCTATCGGGTCCTACCGAAACAATTTTAATAGGGATTTCTAATTCTTTTTCTAAAAACGAAATGTATTCATTAAGTGCTGGTGGGAACTCACTCGCATCTCTCATTTTTGTTAAATCCTTTTTCCAGCATGTAAACGTAGAATAGATAGGTGTTACGTTTTCTGTTTCTATATTATAAGGAAGGTGTTTTATCGTTTCTCCTTTATACTTATAAGCCGTACATACCTTTAATTCATCAAAGCCAGAAAGCACATCTCCCTTCATCATCATTAATTGCGTTACTCCGTTTACTTCACACGTATATTTGAGTGCAACAAGATCCAACCACCCACAACGTCTTGGTCTTCCTGTTACTGCACCAAATTCATTTCCAACTTTTGCCATTTCTTCACCTACTTTATCAAAAAGCTCAGTAGGGAAGGGACCAGAACCAACTCTTGTGGTGTATGCTTTAAAAATACCATATACATCTTTCACCTTATTAGGTGCAATACCTAAACCTGTACAAGCACCAGCCGCAGTAGTATTGGATGAAGTTACAAAAGGATACGTTCCAAAATCAATATCTAATAAAGAGCCTTGAGCACCTTCTGCTAGTATAGTTTTTCCGTTTTTAATGGCTTGATTTAAATATTCTTCACTATCTATAAATGTAAGTTCTTTTAATCTCTTTATAGATTCAAAAAACTCAACTTCCATTTCTTTTAAATCATACTGAATATCTACATCGTAAAATGCAATCATAGCCTCATGCTTGTTGGCAAGGGAACGATATTTTTTCTTCCAGTTATCTAATTCTAGATCACCCACACGAATACCATTTCTACCAGTTTTGTCCATATATGTTGGGCCAATTCCTTTAAGGGTTGAGCCAATCTTGGCTTTACCTTTTGAGGCTTCGCTTGCAGCATCTAGCAATCTATGAGTTGGTAGAATTAAATGCGCTTTTCTAGAAATAATGAGTTTCTTTTTATAGTCTATATCAAATTGGTCTAAACCATCTAATTCTTTTACAAAAACTACTGGGTCTATTACAACACCATTACCAATAACATTAATAGATTTTTCATGAAATATACCTGAAGGAATGGTTCTTAAAACGTGCTTTATGCCATCAAATTCAAGTGTGTGTCCAGCATTGGGACCTCCTTGAAAACGCGCTATTATATCATAATTTTGTGTAAGTACATCGACGATTTTTCCTTTTCCTTCATCGCCCCATTGTAATCCAAGTAGTAAGTCTACTGCCATAATTGTTTAGTTGGTAGGTTGTTTTTTATTTCCGTAAAAATAAAGTGAATGATTAGTGATTTCAATATCAAAAACTTCTTCTATAGTCTTTTTTATAGATTGTATTCGAGGATCACAAAACTCGATTACCTCTCCGTTAGATAGTATTACGTGATCGTGTTGTTTGTCAAAATAAGACTTTTCATAATGGGCTTGATTTTGCCCAAATTGATGCTTACGAACTAAACCGCACTCCAGTAATAATTCTATAGTATTGTATAGGGTAGCTCTACTTACACGATAGTTTTTATTTTTCATGTTAATATAGAGTGATTCTATATCAAAATGATCATTGTGATCATAAATTTCCTGTAGAATAGCATATCGCTCTGGTGTTTTGCGATGCCCTTTTTCTTCTAAAAAGCCAGTAAAAACATTTTTTACAATGGCTTGATTATTTTTATCTGTTTTTGAACTCATAATAACTTGGCAAAAATAGCGATTTAAAGGCGTGTAACTTTATCAATTCCATTTATTTTTTTAATGTTATCCACCAAATTATTAAGAATGGTCTTGTTTTTTACAACGACTATTATTTTTCCGCTAAAAGTACCATCATCTGTATCAAAGTGAACACTTTTCATATCTATGTGAAGGTTATTTGAGACAACTTTTGTTAATTCATTTACAAGTCCTACGCTATCAATACCTGTAATAAGTAATTCTGTTTTAAACTCATGCTGGCTAGAGTCTATCCATTTTGCTGGCATAATTCTATAGCTATAACTACTTTGTAGTTGTATAGCGTTAGGACAGTTTTGCTTATGAACTTTAATACCTTCATTAACTGTTAAAAACCCAAAAACATCATCGCCCGATATTGGATTACAACAATTTGCCATTTTGTAATCTAATTTTTGTTGGTCTTTACCAAAGACTAGCTGGTCATACTTTTCAGTAATTTCATCTTTATGTATGTCTTCTGGAACATTAGGCTTTCTAATTTTATTTTTAAAGAAACTAACTAGTGCATTACTTCTAGAGGCAGCATATTCTTTTAGTTTTTTATTATCAATAATACCAGCGCCAACTCTATAAAATAAGTCTTGACTAGTTTTAACTTTAAAATACACGACAAGTTGATTTATGGTTTTTTCGTCAAGTGTGATTTTTAAAGACTTTAGCTTTCTTGCTAAGACTACTTTTCCTTCTGCTGCAAGTTGTTTTTTCTCTTCCTTTAATGATGATTTTATTTTAGAGCGAGCTCTTCCGGTAGTGGCATAATCTAACCAGCTGGCAGATGGTTTTGATTTTTCTGAAGTAATAATTTCTACCTGGTCACCACTTTTGAGCACATGGCTTAAGGGTGTTAATTTACCATTAACCTTAGTACCGCGGGTGTGTAAACCAACTTCAGTATGCACGTGAAAAGCAAAGTCTAAAGCAGTTGCTCCTTTTGGTAAGGAGTATAAATCTCCCTTAGGGGAGAATACAAAAATCTCTTTTGCGTATAGATTAAGTTTAAATTCCTCTACAAAGTCAACTGCGCTTATATCTTGGTTTTCTAGGGTGTCTTGTAGTTTATTTAACCAGTTTTCTAGACCTCCATCATCTTTTTCTTTGTTTTTGTATTTGTAATGGGCTGCATAGCCTTTTTCGGCTATTTCATTCATACGTTCACTTCGTATTTGTACTTCTACCCAACGCCCTTTAGGTCCCATTACTGTAATGTGTAGAGCTTCATACCCGGTTGACTTTGGAGAGGATATCCAATCTCGTAATCTAATAGGATTAGGTCTAAAGTGATCTGTTACAATGGAGTATATTTTCCAAGCAATAAACTTTTCACTTTCAGCATCTTTACTTTTATAAATAATTCTAACAGCAAACTTGTCGTATACTTCATCAAAAGAAACATTTTGAGCCAACATTTTTCTTCGTATAGAAAAAATAGATTTGGGACGTCCTTTAATTTCGTATTCAAGTTCTTCAGAATCAAGAGAGTCTTTAATAACTTTAGAGAAGTCTCTAATGTAAGCATCTTGTTCTTCTTTACTCTCTTTAATTTTGCTTAATATATCGTTGTAAACATCAGGCTCTGTATATTTTAGTCCTAGATCTTCTAATTCGGTTTTAATATTATAGAGCCCTATTCTATGTGCCATAGGAGCATAGATGTATAGCGTTTCTGAAGCTATTTTTACTTGCTTATGTTCTGGCATAGAATCCATCGTTTGCATATTGTGCAAGCGGTCTGCAATTTTGATAATTATTACTCGTATATCTTCATTAAGAGTAAGCAGCATTTTTCTAAAATTCTCTGCTTGCAAGGATACATCACCATCGTATGGCATTTTGGAGATTTTAGTAAGGCCATCTACAATACGAGCAACAGTTTCTCCAAAGAGTTGTTCTAAATCAACTAATGTATAGTCTGTATCTTCTACAACATCGTGTAGTAAAGCAGCAGCGATTGAAGTAGCATCTAGTCCTATTTCTGAAGCAACAATCTTTGCTACAGCAATTGGGTGAAAAATATATGCCTCACCACTTTTGCGACGCTGCTCTTTATGAGCATCTACCGCAACATCAAAAGCGCTTCTAATTAGTTTTTTGTCTTTCGGTGAAAGGGTTCGATAACTAATTTTTAAAAGCTCTTTATACTCTTTTGTGAGTTGTTTTTTTTCTTCTGCTAAAAATGCTTCAGTCATAAATTAAAAGTACGTTTTACTTAGATAAGAAACAAGAAAAATGCCATTTGCTCAATTACAACGCATATAATTGTTAATTTTTTTAAAAATAAGAAGGGTGTTATAGGCAAAAATAACTTTACACATTATGCTTCCCTAAATGTATTTATCCAATCTTTTATAGTTTCTATAGATTGAAACTTGATTCTTTAGAAAAAAGAATTATATTATTTCATTAAATTTTGATAGCGCTCCAGTAGGGTAGGGTGTGAATAGTGCATAAATACATAAGCTGGGTGTGGTGTTAAATTACTCAAACTGTTTTTAGACAGTTTTTTTAAAGCAGAAATAAGAGGGCCTCCTTTATAAGTCTGCTTTGCATAATTATCTGCTTGATACTCAAATGCTCGTGAGATATAATTCATTACTATCCCAATAATTTCTGAAATTGGACTATATAAAACTCCAAAAGCAATTAATCCAATGTGAAAAGATGGCTGGTTAACAGCTAATGCCTCTGAAAGTAATGGATTTCCAATAAATAAGGATAATAGCCAAAGCATAACCCCGGTTGTAATTATTGAAGACAAGAGATTGGTAATTATATGTTTCTTTTTATAGTGACCAACTTCATGCGCTAATACAGCAACAATTTCTTCGTCTTCTAAATCATTGATTAAAGTATCGTATAATGTGATACGTTTTTCACTTCCAAAACCTGAAAAGTAGGCATTTGCCTTAGTGCTTCTTTTAGAACCATCTATCACAAAAATGTTTTTTAATGTAAAACCAACTTTATTTGCATATGCTTCAATTTTATCTCTTAGCGTACCTTCTTCTAGCGGAGTTTGTTTATTAAATAGTGGTACAATTAGGCGAGCGTAAAACATATTCATAAAAATGGTAAAAAAGGTAATTAAGCCCCAAGCATAAAGCCAAAAGTTACTTTTTGTTTCTTGATAAAACCAGATTAACAAAGCAAGAATTCCACCACCAATTATACCCATTACTAACCAACCTTTTAGCTTATCTAGAAAAAATGTAGCTGTGTTTGTTTTGTTGAAACCATATTTTTCTTCAATTACGAAGGTTTTATAATATCCAAATGGTGTGCTTACTAAATCACTAGCGAGCATAATACAACCAAAAAAGATAAGACCAACTACAATTTCATTTTCTGAATAACTTCTTGCAAGCTCATCTATATAGGCAAACCCATCAAAAAAGAAAAACAGTAGGGTAGCTATTATAGAGACCGTTGAAGTAATTAAGCCAAACCTATAGTTTTCTTTTTTATAGCGTTGGGATTTTTTATATTCTTTATCATCATAAACATCATTTATTGGAGAAGGTACTTGGTCATTAAAGTGCTTTGCATTTAGCGCGTCTACTATTTTATCTAAAATAAAGTTGAAAACTAAAATTCCGATAATTATATAAAAAATATGTTGTGGATTCATTTGTGTTTATTACTTAAAAGCACGTTGTCTCTTTGCCTCAAAGATAAGGATTCCAGCAGCGACTGAAACATTCATAGAATCAATAACACCTTGCATAGGTATGATTATATTTTGTGTACTATTTTTAAGCCAATCATCAGAAAGGCCATCTGCTTCAGTACCTACTATAATTGCAGTTGGAACTTTAAAATCACAGGTGTTATATTGTTTAGAGGCCTGCAAGGCAGCACAATAAATGTTTATAGATTTATTATTTAAAAATGATATTATTTCTTGTGTGCTTCCCGTTGCTATTGTATTTGTAAAAATACAACCTACACTACTACGTATAATGTTAGGGTTGTATATGTCTGTTTTAGGATTTGCAATAAGTACCGCATCTACATTTGCAGCATCTGCAGTTCGTAATATAGCTCCAATATTACCAGGTTTTTCTGGCGCTTCGGCAACTAGGAGTAATGGGTTTTTTGAAGTAAATGAAAGTGAGTTTAATTTTACTTCCTTTACATTTATAATAGCTATAATTCCTTCAGTAGAAGTTCTATATGCTATTTTTTTATAAACATCGCTGCTAATGTTTATAGCTTTCTTTGCATTAGAAATAAAGTCAATATTATCTTCAGTAATTATTTCAGAACAAAATAATAAGGTTTCAATATTATAGCCACCCTTTAGTGCAAGTTTTACCTCTCTTATTCCTTCAACAATAAATACTCCACTTTTTTTACGCTCTCTAGAACTAGATTGTAATTGCACAACTTTTTTTACAAGAGGGTTTTTTACACTAGAAATGGATTTATTCATACTGCAAAAATATCACAAATATTTGGAGGACTCTTTTACGTATCTTTGAAAAAAAGACAAAATGAAAAACATTTTATTTACAATAATTCTATTAAATTCATTTTCAATGTTAGGTCAAGTAATGGCTGGACAACCTGACCCAATAATTTTATGTGATGTAAATAACCCGGGAGATGAGATGGAAGTTTTTGATATGACAATAAGGGAAGCCCAAATTATTAATGGACAAAACAATGTTTCTATTTCTTATCATCCCACTTCTGGAGACGCTTTAGGTAATGGTGCTGTAATTACAAACCCCGAAAGTTTTGTAAACGAAGTAAATCCTCAACAAATATTTATTAGATTACAAAGCACTACAAGTAGTGATTTTGATATTACAATTTTAGAATTGAGAGTTCCAGTAGAACCAGAAGTTCAACAACAACCAGATGATATTGAAGTTGAAGATGATAATAATGATGGTTTTGCAACATTTAATCTTACAGAAAATGAATCTCAAGCAGTTGGAACACAAGATCCTTTCCTTCTTGTGTTTAACTATTATATAACTTTACAAGATGCTGAGTCTAAAACAAATCCAATTATTAATCCAGAGTTTTTTGTAAACACAATTCCAAATCAACAAACAATTTTTGCTCGTATAGAGCCCATAGAAGAAGAATGCGAATTTTTAGTTTATGATTTTGAAATACGCACACAAGAAGTTCTCGACATTTCTGAAAGTGTATTTAGCCGTTCTGTTTTTGTTTACCCTAATCCATCTTCGGAAATCTTATTCATAAAAACTAAATCAATATTACAAATTGACAAATTAGTTGTATATGACACTTCTGGGAAATTAGTGGAAGAACTAGCAAGTACCTCTCAATTAGATGTGTCTAATTATGCTAATGGGGTTTATTTCTTGAAGGTTATTAGTAAAGCAAAAACCACAACACTTAGTTTTATAAAAAAATAGAAAATTTTATTAAGGTTTTGTGAAAGCTCTCGTCCTAAAGAGTGCTTTTATTATTTTTAATCAACCTAAAAAATAAAACAATGAAAAAAATAACCGTACTAGTATTTCTTACATTTTCACTTATAGCTTGTAAAGAGCAAAATAAGGAAGTAGAAGTAGTTGATAACTCTCAAATAAATAGTGAAGAAATAACTACAACATCCTACCCAGAAGATATTGATAAAGTTTTTACAGCTCATGGTGGTATTTCAACATGGAATAAGATGAATAATCTATGTTATGAAATGGATGGACGAGGAGGTAAAGAAACACATACTATTTCTTTAAAGGATAGAAAAGTTAAAATTGAAAATAAAAAATGGTCTATTGGACATGATGGAAATAACGTATGGTTATTACAAAATGAAAAGGGTGCTTACAAAGGAAATGCAAGGTTTTACCATAACCTAATGTTTTATTTTTACGCGATGCCTTTTGTAGTAGGAGATGAAGGAATTACATATACCTCCATTGAAGAGACAGAGCTAGATGGTAGCATGTATAATGGCGTTAAAATATCTTATAGTGCTGGCGTAGGGGATTCTCCTGAAGATGAATATATTATCTATTATAATCAAGAAACTAATGAAATGGAATGGTTAGGATATACTGTTACTTTTAGAAGCGGTGAAAAAAGTGATGATTGGCACTTTATTAAATATGATGAATGGATAACAAAAAACGGATTAAAATTGCCTAAGAAGTTAACTTGGTATAATGTTGAAGACGGTAAACCTACAGATGAGCGTAATGATTTGGTATTTGATAATATTATTGTTTCTGAAACAGAGCTGCAAGACAGTATGTTTAAAAAACCTCTTGATGCTGAGGTTGTAGAAAAGTAAACTAAATATTTATAAAAAGAAGAAGCGGCAAATTGCCGCTTCTTCTTTTTATAAACATACTATCTAATTACTGAATAATTCCTCCACAACTCACACGAGCTCCTGCAGCTCCAGATGGTTGCGATGTAAAATCATCTACACCTTGGTGTACAATAATAGCTTTCCCAAGAATGTCTTTCTTTTCATCTCCACAACCAATACACCATTCATCTGTTGTTATTGAAACCATTCCTGTACCATTATCATCTGCTTCAAAATTTCCAATGTCACCTTTGTGATACCCATTTTCGTCTCCCCATTTACCATGCGGTTCCATAGTTGGGTTCCAATGTCCTCCTGTAGATTTACCATCTTCTGAAGAGCAATCTGCTTTTTCATGAATGTGTATTGCATGTGTACCCGGAGATAATCCGGCAATCTTTGCTTTCATTGTTACTTTTCCATCGGTTTCAGTAAACTCAACTTTTCCTCTTGCTTTACTATCACTTTTAGGTTCAAGTTCAAAATTTATTTCTTTTGATGTTACCTCTTCTACTTCCTTAACGACTTCTGTAACTTCTTCTTCAATTTCCTTTTCGGCTTCTTTTGCTTTTTCTTTACAGCTAGTAAAAGCTGCTAGAAATATTACTGTTGTTACTATTGCTAATTTTCTCATTGTGTAGTTTTGTTTGATTATTATCCTAAAGGTACTATGATTACTACTCAATCACAAAACTTTAAAAAAATCTTAAGTTTTTTCTCGTTATAAATTATTCAAAAAAGAATAAAATAAACATTAAATAAGCTTAGTTATAATTTGAGTTTGACTATGTAGTGTTTTATGAACAGGGCATTTGTCTGCTATTTGTAGAAGCCTTTTTATTTGCTTTTCGTCTAACTCACCAGTAAATTTAATTTCTCTATTAAATGTATCAATCTTTGCAGAGTCATCTTCACAGTTCTCACAATCTACAGCATGTTTCTTACTATAGCTAGTATGTACTTCTACATTTGCTATATGCCATCCTTTTCTTCTTGCATACATTTGTATAGTCATAGCTGTACATGCTGATAAACCAGCTGAAACTAGTTCGTATGGTGTTGGACCAAAGTTATTACCACCCACAGTTTCTGGTTCGTCTGCTACGGCATAGTGATCACCTAATTTTAATTGTGTTAAAAATTGATCTTCTTGATCTAAACTTGCAACTACATCGTGTTTAGTTTTTATTTTACCAGAGTCTTGCATTTCAACATATCTTGTTGACCAGCCTGCAATTACTTTACCTGTATATTCAGAGTCTTTTTTATCAGTTAATAAGTGATCTGCTCCATCTAATGAAACAAAGCTCTTAGGATGGTGAGCAGCAATATATATTTCTTCTGCATTGTTAATACCAACAAGGTTATCTTGAGGAGAATGCATCACGAGTAATGCCTTCCTTAAGTTTTTGGCTATTTCTGGGAGTGAAACAGATTCTAAATCATCTAAAAATTGTTTTTTTATTGTGAAACTTCTTCCACTAAGCTGTACTTCTGCAACTCCTTTCTTTTCAATAGTTTCTAAATCACTTTTAAACAAGTGTTTTACATGTTTTGGGTTGCTTGGTGCTCCTATTGTAGCAACCGCTTTTACTGTATCAAGTTTTGATGCAGCAAAGATGACCGCAGCACCACCTAAAGAATGGCCTACAAGAAGGGTAGGAGCCATATATTTTTCTGAAAGAAAATCACTTGCAGCCACCAAGTCTTCTACGTTTCCAGAAAAATTAGTGTCCTTAAAATCTCCTTCACTATCACCTAATCCGGTAAAGTCAAAACGAAGTACTCCAAAACCTGCTGAAGTTAATGAACGGCTAATGTTTTTTACTGCAGATAAGTTTTTTGTACATGTAAAACAATGAGCAAATAGTGCAAAATTATGTGGATGTCTATCTACAGGTAATTCTAAACGCCCTGAAAGATTTTGACCTTCTTTATTTTTGAATGATACTTTTTCTATGTTCATAGGTATTGTTTTAGGTTTCTATTAGGTCGGAAACTATTGTTATAACTAACTATGCTAAAGTTACAAAAGAATACTTGAGAGTATAAAAAAAGGTGAGCAATTTGCTCACCTTTATTAGTCTTTAAATGTAAAAATTTTACTCTTCTCCTACATGTTTTTTATAAAACTTAAACGTTTCATGCGCAACATCTCTACCTAGTTTTAGACCAGCAACATTGTCTGCTTGAATATGATACCCACCAAGAACTCTTGATTGACCAGCCATTTCTGCAGTTTCAGTAAATGTTGGGAACTCAAGTACTACTTTCTCACCTAAATTATCAGGTTCTGTTAATGCTCCAGGAATAAGCTCTACAGACTCACCAAATTCATCACTTCCAGTCCATAATTTTAAGGCTTCGGCACAACCACCACTTATGGTACTGTGTCCAGATGTGTAACTTGGGAATGGTGGGCATAAAAAGGTGTCAGGAGAATATGGCCTCCATTGGTTCCCATCCATGTCTACTATCCCTTTTCCAGGACCTCCCCAAGCTTTTATTTTTTGCTCGTCATAGTATTTGTGCACTAGTGCAAATGGGCGCGCAAAATCATAATACATTTTAGAATCCCAAGAAGCTATAAATGCATCCATGGCAACTACTTGGTTTAAAAAGAACATTTTAACGTCTTGATCTAATGTATGGTTATCTCTTCTTGAAACATCTTGTGCAAATTTTAGCCAATGTCCCGCTTGTTGGACAGATTGAGGGCCATCTCTCATAAACTCAACTAATGCTTTTTCTTTATCTGTTAGTTTTGCTTGAAGCTCAATTACTTCCTTTACCTCTTCTTCTAATTGTTTAGAGCCAATCATTGGTGGTGGACCAGGTCTAAATTGGTCTCCAGATTTTAATGAAATAGGGGTTACTTTGTTCCAATAAGGAGTCAAGCATTGAGGAGCAAAACGTCCTCCTTGTCCATCAGAAAAATATTTAGGTTGCCAACGGTTTGGGTCCACATTGTTCTCTACGTCATTAACTGGTTTGTAGCCTGTATAATCAAAATATGGAGTCCCATCAGATCCTTCTTCATCTCCATATTGATTAGATCCATCTTTTTTTCTGGCTTCAATAACAGCTTTTGCGGCTAGATTTCCTATACCTTCTGGAGTAGTTGGGTCTAGACTCTCATTAGTTGGGTCTAATCCCAATTCTTTCATATAATCTGTAAAAAGAGCTTTGTCGCTATAGTAATACTCATTCATAGTTCTGTATGCAGCATAGCTTATTGCGATTTCTTTGTTTTTAAGTGTTTGCTCTTCTGAAGGTCTTCTTTCAACTCCGTTTAAATAAACTGGAGTTGCTTTTTCATCGTATCGAGACCACGCATCAAAAACTGAAGTAAAGATGAGTGCGAGATATCTAGAAGTTATAGTAGGTCTTGGTTTAAACTTATCAGTATCATTTGCAGTAGCAGTTATTGCCATTTCGCTCCACTTATAAGCCATGTTTTCAATACCTGTAGGTTCTTTTATTTCTACCGTTTCAGTATTTTTTTTATCAGAATTTTTACAACTTAATACAATACTGAGCGTAAGCAGAATAAATAATAATTTTTTCATAAGAGTTTAATTGTTTGGTTGTTAGAACAAAACTCTATAAAATTATAGTAATAACAAAATAAAAGAGCTTGCAAATTATAGCAAGCTCTTTTAAAATTTATCCTTGTTTTTTTTATTTTTCTGCTTCTATCTCTTGACCTTCAACTTTATTTGAATCCATAGTGGCTTCATTTTCACCTTTTAAATATTTATCTAAAAAGCCTTTAATTTTACTATAGGCTTCAATTTGGTTTTCTTTCTTTACAAATCCATGCCCTTCATCTTCAAAAAGTACATATTCTACAGGAACCCCATTTTTGCGTACACCTTCTACAATTTCATCACTTTCAACTTGTAATACTCTTGGGTCTTGTGCTCCTTGTAAAACCATAAGTGGTTTTGTTACTTTTTCAGTATGAAATAAAGGAGAAATAGCTCTCAAGCGAATGGAATCTTCTGTATTAGGGTCTCCCATTTCTTCATATAATGCATCTTTAAATGATGCCCACCACGGTGGAATACTTTTTAGTGTTCTAATCCAGTTAGTAACTCCATAGATATTAACACCTACTTCAAATTCTTCTGGCGCATATGTTAATGCTGCCATTGTCATATAACCTCCATATGAGCCCCCCATGATTCCTATTTTTTCTGGGTCTATTACCTCTTGTTTAGCTAGCCAATCTTTTCCAGCAACACAATCTTTTAAATCTTTATCCCCATGATTTTGGTCATCCATTTTAAAGAATGTTTTTCCATATCCACTACTTCCTCTATTATTTACTGCAAGAATGGCGTATCCATGGTTTACAAAATATTGTGTTCTAGCATTAAACCCTTTTCTAGATTGTCCGCCAGGACCTCCGTGAACTAAAACAATTGCAGGTACTTTATTTTCTGCGCTTGCCTGTTTAGGTTGGTAATAAATTGCTGGAATTTCTAATCCATCAAAAGACTTAAAACGAACTACTTGAGCTTCCACTAAATCATCTGGATTAATTTCTTTATTAAGCACGTTAGTTAATTGATTATACTCCTTAGTTTCCATATTATATGAATATGAATTAGTAGGTTTTGCAGAATTCCCTACATTTAAAATTGCCATACTTTCATCTCTAGAGAAACTGGCACTACTAATAGCTTGATCTTCAATTTCAGGAAACTCAACCTCTTTTCCAGTTGCTACATCAATCACACTCATAACCGTTTCTGCATCTTCATTAGTAAACATTACTCTATATGTTCCGTTTTGAGTGTAGTAGTAATTAAATAAGTCCCATTTATTATCTGTTACTCTTTCAATAGCTCCTGTTTCTATGTCGTATTTTGCAGCATAACTAAACTCAGAGTCTACATCTGTTGCAAAATATAATGAGGTGCCATCTGGAGAGAAATCAAGATGTTGATTACTGCTTACTTGAGTATTGATTTTCTTTTTATCTCCTGTTTCAGTATTTACAATATATAAATCTGAGTCATTGGTTGTGATAGCTTCAATAAGTGTGATATACTTTCTATCATCACTCATGCCACCAAACGATACATTATCTTCTAATTTGTAAAGTAGTGTTGAAGAGAAATCATCTATGTTCATTTCATAATGATCCATAAATTTAGGGTCCCTCTCGTTGCTTCCATAAAAGAAACTCTTTCCATCCTTCGCCCATCCTCTAAATACAGCTCTTACATTTTCAGTAGGAGTAAGGGGTTCTATTTTTTCTCCGTCTTTCATGTAAATTTTATAAATCTCATCCCCATTTCCGTCCATTCTAAACAACATTCTATCATCTTCCGGGAAATATGAAATACCAAATACTGAAGCGCTATCGCTTTTTGTAATTGTTGTTAATTCTCCTCCAGTTGAGGGACTTGTGTAAATGTTATAAATACCAGAACGATTACTAGTAATCATTACTTTAGATTTATCTGAAGAATATCCATTTGCAAAGGCATTTTCGTTATCCATAAATTGCTCTATGGTGTATTGCTGAATTTCTCTTTCAGCAACCTCTTCTTTTTTGGTTTCCTTGCATCCCCATAATAGTGAAGTACAAAGGAAAAGTAACAGTAGTTTTTTCATATTGTATAGTTATTGGTTGTCTTCTTTTTTTCTGAAATCATTTGTAAGAGTAAGCCCTACTATTAATCTATCAAAGTCTGGTCCGTCTAAGTGGATACGTTGATATCCAAGACGTGCCTTAAATGCTTCTGAAATTTTATAACTAACTCCAGTACCTAGCCAGTTTTGTGCAAATGTTGGCTCATCTCCAATATTTAGCCAGATCTCATCGTATAAATCAATAGACCACTCTTCATTAATAGGGTATACAAGCTTGGCTTCATGTCTGTACCAATTTCTAAAATCGGTATCTCCATTTCGAACAATAAATCTATTTTCTAATCGCGCTCTCTGAAAGACCTTAACTTTCCCAATATTATGGTCAAATAAGATGTCTTCAACAATACGATGCTCATCAAAAGCGGCTGGAGTAGTAGATTGATAGCTAAAATCGTTTCTGAAGTAAGCATATCCTACTGCTACACGTAAACCAGGCATAATACGCAAAGTACCACTTGTTCTAATTTTAAATTGTTGTATTTCACTAGTTAATTCAAAATACCTGAATTGTGTTTGCGCTTGAATGCTAAATTTATCTGTTATTTTATTATTTGTTGCAAAAATGTACCAAGCTCCAAACTCATCTGAAGGGTCATTTTGTGCAAAACTATTTTTTGTGATTAAAGTGATTAAAAAAATGAATAGGATACTTTTTGTAATCTTCATAAAACTTGTAATTTCTAATTTTTGAGGGTAAATGTTTTAATTTCTTTAAAAGGTGAAAGTGATACAGCTTCCATTTTGGTTCTATAGGCAGCCCATTCGTTATTAAAAAATGTATTGGTTGCAGAAAGCGCTTCTTTTAAATCTGTTTTAGCATGCTGTATCAATAATTGTTCTGTTTTAGTTAAACCGTTTGGACGGCTACCACTATAAAAACGAGCATTTCCTATACGTTGCATTACAGTAACTTCGGGATTTCTAGTAATTCCTTGGCGCTTGTCTACTTTACCAATGTATAGAGCAACAACAGAATCTATAGACTTTGTAATTTCCTTAGATAGTTTGATCTGTTCTTCATATTTCTCTTTGTCTTCTTTTTTCATCTTAGCACTATAGTCGTTTGCTGCATTTTTACTTTCAATTAATTGTTTTACAGCATCTGCAGCTGTTTGTGTCATTTCTTCTAATTCTTTTGAAGCTAAATAACTTTCATTAATTGCTTTTTGTGAAATTTGAAGTCTTGGATCGCTGGCAACAGTAATATTTGTAGTTGAAATGTTATCTAAATACTGAATTTCAACCTTGTATGTCCCAGGTTTAACTTGAGTTCCACCAGGTTCATTGGTTCTTTTTCGTATTCTTCTGGATGGTCTATCTACTCCAGCTTCGTCCATAAACCAAGTCCATTTGTAAAGCCCTGTACTATCTGGAATTTTATTTTTTAAGGTTCTTATTAATCTAGTGCCATCATATACTTTCATGTATAATGAATCTTTAGAGGGGCCTTTATCTTTTGCTTCATCAGTTACTTCTTTTTCTTCATCCTCATCTTCGTCTTTGCTTTTAGTATCATCTTTAGTTTCATTCTTCTTAAAATAATACGCTATTTGAGCACCATACCCTCTGTTTTCTCCATTGTAAAGGGCATCTCCACCAAATCTACTTCCTGTAGGTTGTTGGTATGCCGCTTGATAGGCAGTTGGTGGGTTAAATACTTTTATAGTTTCAGAAAGAATGCTTTTATTTTTGGCAAGTGCTCTTAGAGGCCTAATATCATCTAGTACCCAAGCAGCTCTTCCAAAAGTTCCAATAACTAGATCATGTTCTCTTTCTTGAATAACTAAATCTTTAACCGAAGTTGTTGGAAAGCCTTTGGTCCATTTTTGCCAATTGGCTCCAGCATCTATTGAAATATATAATCCGTCATCTGTTCCTAAGAAAAGTAGATTCTTTTCAACTGGGTCTTCTATAATACATAAAGCATAACTTGTAACATCACTAGCATCCACAATACGTTGCCAAGTTTTACCATAATCTTTTGTTCTGTATGCATAAGGAGTGTAATTGAACCTTCGGTAATCATTAGCAACTAGTAATGCTTCTCCTTTATTTTTATTGGATGCTTTAATTTGAACAATCCAGCTTCCCTCAGGTAATCCTTTAATGTTTTTGGAAACATCTGTCCAATCTGTCCCACCATTTTGCGTGTAATGTACTTTTCCATCATCTGTTCCTACCCATAACATATTTTGTTCTAGGGGAGACGGTTCAATTACTAAAATGGTAGTATGGTTTTCTGCTCCTGTAGCATCCATAGTTAGACCGCCACTTTCACTTTGCTTTTGTTTTTCTGGGTCATTGGTTGTTAAGTCTGGAGAGATAACTTCCCAAGTAAGCCCTTTATCAATACTTTTATGCACAAATTGACTTCCAAAGTAAATAGTATTGTTACTAAATGGATCAATATTAATGGCAGCATTCCAATTAAAACGTAATTGTACGTCTGGGTCTGGGTGGGTAGGGCGTACTGTATAATTATTTCCTGTTATCCAGTCATACCTACTTACAAATCCCTGCTGACTCATGCTCCATCCATACCGACTATCATCTCTATCTGGTACGACATCAAAACCATCACCAAAGCTAATTTCTTGCCAATAACTATTACGTATGCCTTGTGCTTTCCAAACATACGCTGGACCTCGCCAGCTTCCGTTATCTTGCATACCTCCATAAACATTATACGGAAATTCATTATCAACATTTATATGATAAAACTGTGCAACAGGTAAATTACCAATAAAACGCCATGACTTTCCACCATCATGTGTGATGTTCATTCCTCCATCATTCCCATCAATCATAAAACTTCCGTCTTCTGGATGTATCCACCATGCGTGATGATCTGGGTGAACTCCATTATCTACACCATAAGCTGGCATCAATTGCGTGAAATTCTTACCACCATCTTCAGAAACATTTACGTAGGTAAATACCGAGAAAACTCTATTTTCATTCTGTGGATCTACATAAATTTCAGAATAATAAAACGGACGATTACCAATATCATTTTTGTCATTTATTTTCTTCCAGTTAAAACCTCCATCTTCAGACTTGTAAAGTGCATTTTTTTTGGCTTCTACTAGTGCATAGATAATATTTGGTTTGTTCCTTGCAATGGCAATACCTATACGTCCTAACTCTCCTTTAGGAAGCCCATCGGCATCTGTTCTTTCTTCCCAAGTGTCTCCACCATCATGCGTTACATATAATCCAGAACCTTCACCACCAGACTTAAAAAACCAAGGGTCTCTTTTGTGTTCCCACATTGCTACTAATAGCTTGTTTGGATTAGTAGGATCCATCACCATATCTGCTACTCCTGTTTTATTATTGTTAAACAGAATTTTCTTCCAGGTTTTACCGCCATCGGTTGTCTTAAATACACCACGCTCTGGATGTTCTCCCCACGGGGAACCTATGGCACCAACATATACTGTGTTAGGGTCTGTAGGGTCTATAATTACACGATGAATATGACGAGTTTTTTCAAGCCCCATTAACTGCCAAGTTTTACCAGCATCTAATGATTTGTATACTCCGTATCCACCATTAAGACTATTTCTTGGATTTCCTTCTCCTGTTCCTACCCAAATTACAGATGGATTGGATTGCTGAATTGCAACGGCACCTATAGAGGCTGTAGCTTCATTATCAAAAATAGGAGACCATTTTATACCACCACTTGTAGACTTCCATAGCCCTCCAGAAGCTGTTCCAACATACATTACATCTGGATTAGTAGTAACAACGTCTATCGCAGTTACACGTCCAGACATTCCGCCAGGACCAATGTTCCTTGGTTGCATGTCTTTTAAGATGTCCATTGAAATTTTTTGAGCAGAAAGGGTTGTAGCAATTGATATAAAAGCTAAGAGGAGAATTTTCTTCATTTTTATTATTTTTTGATTGGAAGCTAAAGTTAACAAAATGTAAATATACAACTCTTAAAAGCCTGTTAATACCGCATTCTTTTTATTGATAATTGTAGTATCTTTAGGGTATGAAGAAGAATAATGTACCAACGGGGTTTGTTTTTACTAAACATACTCCAAAGGAGCAATCTCCTTTTGAACGTCTTTTCGATATTTTTCAAGAACTTATAACACATACCTCTGGTGATTTTGATGAAGCTATAGATTGGCTTAGACAACTTGATGAAGAGTATAATCTTACTTCTGAAGAGTACACTATTGATGATTTTATTGAAGACCTTAAAAAGAAAGGATACATACGCGAAGAATTTAAACCTGATGGAAAGGGCGGCAAGAAAGGAAACGGTAAATCTACAATTACTGAAAAACTAGAACGCTCTTTACGAAGAAGGGCTTTAGACCAAATTTTTGGTAAGTTAAAAAGAAGTGGTAGCGGTAATCACAAGACAAAATATACAGGAAGGGGAGATGAGCAAGGAGGTGAGTTTAGAAACTATCAGTTTGGGGATGCATTAGATAGAATTTCGATGACTGAAAGTTTACGAAATGCCCAAATAAATCATGGTGTCAATGATTTTCATCTTACTGAAAATGATCTTGTAGTAGAAGAGACCACTTACAAGGCACAAATGAGTACGGTGTTAATGATAGATATAAGCCATAGTATGATATTATATGGTGAAGATAGAATTACACCTGCCAAAAAAGTAGCCATGGCGTTAAGTGAATTAATTACAACTCGTTACCCAAAAGACACATTAGATATTTTGGTTTTTGGGAATGATGCTTGGCCTATTAAAATTAAAGATTTACCCTATCTTAATGTAGGACCTTATCACACTAATACTGTGGCTGGCTTACAACTTGCAATGGATATGCTTAGAAGAAAACGAAATACCAATAAACAAATCTTTATGATTACAGATGGTAAACCAAGTTGCTTGAATTTACCAAATGGAGAATACTATAAAAATAGTGTAGGCTTAGACCCACATATTGTAAATAAGTGTTATATGATGGCCGCACAAGCTAGAAAGTTACATATCCCCATAACTACCTTTATGATAGCTAGTGACCCATATTTGCAACAGTTTGTTGATAACTTTACGGAAGCAAACCAAGGAAAAGCTTTTTACACGGGACTCAAAGGCTTGGGTGAAATGATTTTTACAGATTATGAAAATAATAGAAAAAAGAAATTGAGATAAAACCACCCAAAGAAGGTGAATTTAGTTTAATACAATATGAAAATAAAAAATATTAAGACATTAGGCCAGCTCAAAGAGGCTGGATTTGAATATAAAACAGTAAAAGAAGAGTTGCGTCGTAACCTACTTCAGAAGTTGATGAAAAAGGAAACAACTTTTAAAGGCATTCATGGGTATGAATATACGGTAATACCAGAATTAGAACGAGCTATACTTTCAAAACATAATATAAATTTATTGGGACTTCGTGGACAAGCAAAGACCCGTCTAGCAAGACAAATGGTAACATTATTAGATGAATATGTTCCAGTTGTTGAAGGAAGTGAGATTAATGATGACCCTTTTATGCCTATTTCTAGATATGCTAGAGAAATAATAGAGAGTAGAGGAGAAGACACCCCTATTTCTTGGTTGCATAGGGAAGATAGATTTGCTGAAAAATTAGCAACTCCAGATGTGACTGTAGCCGATTTAATTGGTGACGTTGACCCTATTAAGGCTGCCAACCTAAAATTGACTTATGCAGATGATAGAGTAATACATTTTGGTATGATACCAAGAGCAAATCGATGTATTTTTGTAATAAACGAGTTACCAGATTTACAAGCAAGAATACAAGTTGCTTTATTTAATATACTTCAAGAAGGTGATATCCAGATTAGAGGGTTTAAATTGCGTTTGCCATTAGATATTCAATTTGTATTTACTGCCAACCCTGAAGATTATACCAATAGAGGAAGTATTGTTACCCCGTTAAAAGATAGAATTGGCTCGCAAATTTTAACACATTACCCGGAGGATATTGAAACGGCAAGAACAATCACTCAACAAGAAACTGCAGAAGCTGCTTCAGAAAAAAATAATATCTATGTTCCAGAACTAGCAAAAGATATTTTAGAACAAATTAGTTTTGAAGCACGTGAAAGTGAATTTATAGATGCTAAAAGTGGTGTTAGTGCTAGATTAAGCATTACTGCATTCCAAAACTTATTAAGTACCGCAGAGCGACGCGCTTTGCAACATGGCACAGATAAGACAACTGTTAGGTTAAGTGATTTTATGGGAATTATCCCAGCAGTTACAGGAAAAGTAGAGTTGGTTTATGAAGGAGAGCAGGAGGGAGCTTCACAAGTAGCACAACAATTAATATTAGATGCTATAGCTAGTCAGTTTTTACATTACTTCCCTAAAATTGAAAAATTACAAAAAGAAGGTGAAGAGGACCCGTATCAAGACACTATTGCTTGGTTTTTTGAACAAAGTGGTTTTGAATTATTAGATTCACTTTCAGATGAAGACTATCAATTACAACTAGATAGAATAGAACCTTTAGACGAATTAATTAATACCTACACTCCAGATATCTCAGATGTAGATAAACCCTTTTTTAAAGAGTTTATTCTTTGGGCACTTGTTGAGTTTAAAAAGTTAAGTAAATATAACTTAAGCGAAGGAATTCGGTTTAAAGATGTGTATGGGGGATATATAAGTGGGTTATAAATTTGAAACAGCCCTTACAATTAATACTATACCGCTTATCACCATTATAGCAATAACCCATTTTCTAAAAGCTAATTTGCTCATTCTTTTAAGTAAAATTTTACCAAAAAAGTTACCAAGTGTCGCTCCTAGCCCTGTAGCTACTCCAAATGCAATTAGCTTTGGAGTAAGCAGTCCAAAAAATGTATAACTACTTATTTGTGCAATTCCTAAAGAGAAAGCTTGTGCTGCTTTAGTGCCAATAAGTTCTTCTTTTTCAATACCAGCATTTAGTAAAAAAGGATTTAGAATAGGACCCATGCCTCCTGTAAACGTCCCTATTACAGCAATAAAAAAACCTAATGGAATAAAAAACCAATAGGATACATTAAAAGAGCGTTCTTTCTTTCCAAAATGATATTGAAAAAAGGTACTTACAAGAAATAGACCCACAATAACTTGTATCCAGACTATTCTAACTTCAGAAAAAAGATAGCCAGCTACAATTGCGCCTAACATCGCAGAAGGAACATAATACCAAAATATTTTCCAATTTATGTGTTTCCAAAATAAAATAATCCTAGATGGACGACTTATAAAAGTGCCTAAATTAATTACTTGTGCAGTTTGTGATGTGCCAATTAAAAAATTAAGAATTGGTATTTGCATCAATGCACCGCCTCCACCACTAATCGTAGAAAGCGTAAATGCAGCTGCTCCTAAAAAAAATAGAACAGCAAATAACCAAAGAGGTGTTTCAAAAAAGATTTCAAGCATAAAAAAATCCCGGCGTTACTTATGCAAGCCGGGATCAAAATTACAATTTATATGTTTTTATAAGTTAGGGATTACTAAATCTTGTCCAGGATGAATCATATCTGGGTTATCTAGCTTATCTCTATTTGCTTCAAAAATTGCATTGTACTTCATAGGATCTTTGTAGTAGTGTTTCGCAATTTTACTTAACGACTCTCCACTAGATACAGTATGTCTTGCATATACAGAAGTGTCTGCTACTTTTATATCCGCAACTAAATCTGAAGGGTTTTCACCACCAACTTCTTTAATTTTATCCCACAGTAAATTTTTCTCGTACTGTGTATTTGCAGTACCATGTATATGTAATTGTCCGTTTTCTTCTTTTACATCACCGTTTTGAATTTTAAGTTCTTCTCCTAAATCCAATACGCTTTGATATTTTGCTTTAACCATTTTTAGTGTTTTTTAAATTAATGTTTTAAATATACATATAAATGCTTATTTAATGAAGTTAACAAATTGTTTATTTTATATAAAAATCACGTTTTCGACCTAAGTATTAGATATTTAGATTATAACATTATTTAACTAAACATTAAATAATTTTATTACAACTTTAGTTTTTAAGCTTATACTTTTGAAAAAACAAAAAATCAACATATTATGAAAATTACAAAATTGTTATTATCGTTTGCAGTTGTAGGTTTATTATTTGCCTCTTGCGACGATACGAAAAAGAAAGAAGCTGAAGCAAAAGCTGAAGCTGAAAAAACGGAAATGGAAGCAAAAGCTCAAGCTGAAAAAGAAGAAGCTATGGCTAAAGCTGAATTTGAAAAAAACACCATTGCTGCGGTAGCTATGGGTAATGAAAACTTTACAACATTAGTTTCTGCCTTAAAAGCCGCTGGTTTAGCAGAAACCTTTATGGGAGAAGGTGAGTTTACCGTATTTGCACCAACAAACGACGCTTTTGCTAAAGTACCAGAAGCTACTCTTAAAAGTCTTTTACAAGAAGAGAATAAAGAAACTTTACAAAACTTACTTAAGTATCACGTAGTTGCTGGAGAGTGGAAAGCAGATGCAGTAATCAAAGCTATTAAAGAGAATGACAATAAATACAATGTAACTACTTTACAAGGTGAAAATGTTGTGTTATCTCTTAAAGATGATAAAGTAATGATTACAGATGCTAATGGAAAAACATCAACTGTTGTAATGGCAGATGTAGATGCTTCTAACGGAGTAATACATGCTATTGACACAGTAGTGATGCCAAAGGCATAAGAAGTAATCGAAACGCTAATAACAACCTAAGAAAAAGCCTCGCAATGCGAGGCTTTTTTTATTTACTTAGTTGCTACTAATTTTGAAATTTTTACAATCACTTCAATTGCTTTTTGCATACTTTCTACTGGGATGTATTCATATCTTCCATGAAAGTTGTGTCCTCCAGCAAAAATATTTGGACATGGTAGTCCCATAAAACTAAGTTGAGAACCATCTGTCCCTCCTCTAATAGGCTTAATTAAAGGTGTAATGCCTGCTTCCTTCATTGCTTCTTCTGCAATGTCAACAATATGCATTACGGGTTCAATCTTTTCGCGCATGTTAAAATATTGATCTTTAATTTCAACAGTAATAATTTCTTTCTCAAACTGACTGTTAAGCTCACTTGCCAATTTCAACATCATTTCTTTTCTAGCTTCAAATTGTTCTCTGTCATGGTCTCTAATAATATACTGTAGCTTAGTACTATCAACCTCTCCTTTTATACTGTAAAGGTGGAAAAAACCCTGTCTGTCTTCAGTATGTTCTGGTGTTTCAAGTCTGGGCAGCGAGTTTATATAGTCTGTAGCAATGTACATGCTGTTTACCATTTTACCTTTAGCATAGCCCGGATGCACTATTTTCCCTTTTACTGTAACGACAGCACCAGCAGCATTGAAGTTTTCATATTCTAATTCTCCAATTTGGCTTCCATCCATAGTGTATGCCCAATCTGCACCAAACTTTGAGACATCAAACTTATGAGCTCCGCGACCAATTTCTTCATCTGGTGTAAAACCTACCCGAATTTTCCCATGTGGTATTTCAGGATTCTTTATAAGATACTCCATTGCCGAAATAATCTCTGCAATACCAGCTTTGTCATCTGCTCCTAACAGCGTTGTGCCATCTGTTGTGATAAGTGTTTGTCCTTTGTATAGAAGTAAGTCTTCAAAATCATTAGGTGAGAGAATTATGTTTTCTTTTTCATTAAGTACAATATCCTGGCCACTATAATTCTCTATAATCTGTGGATTTACATCTTTGCCCGTAAAGTCTGGAGTGGTATCAAAATGAGAGATAAAGCCTATCGTGGGCACTTCTTTATCAATGTTACTTGGTAAGGTGGCCATAATGTAGGCATTCTCATCTATGGTAACATCTTGCATCCCTATTTCTTTAAGTTCCTCAACAAGTGCATTGGCAAGGTCCCATTGTTTTGCAGTACTCGGTGTTGTGTTACTTTCTGGGTCGCTCTCTGTATCTACAGTCACATAACTTATAAAGCGGTTAATGAGTTTTTGTTTGTCTATCATTTTTGGGTAGATATTTTTGTTTTTTAGTAAAAAAAAGAGGTTTATGTATAGTAGCCTACAAAATAAAACATATTCAAAATAATAGTTACAAGTTTAGTGTTATTTTTGCAGCAGAAATTAATTTTCATGTACAAATCTATTCTTAGGCCTTTACTTTTTTCGGTTGACCCTGAAAAAATTCACCATACTACTTTTTCAATTATAAGAATGCTTTCGGCACTTGGTTTTGGTAGCATTTTCAGAAGTATGTACGCTAAAAATAATCCTTCACTATCACGAGAGGTATTTGGGCTTATATTTCCTAATCCTGTGGGTTTAGCTGCCGGTTTTGATAAGGATGCTAAGCTATATAAAGAACTTTCTAATTTTGGATTTGGTTTTATTGAAATTGGTACAGTAACTCCAAAACCTCAAGCTGGAAATCCTAAGAAAAGACTTTTTAGGTTGAAAGAAGATCAAGCACTTATTAATAGAATGGGTTTTAATAATGGAGGTGTTGTAGAAGCTGTAGAGCGCTTAAAGAAAAATAAAAAGACTGGAGAAAAAGGGCATGTGATTATTGGTGGAAACATTGGAAAGAACAAGGTTACGCCTAACGAAAGTGCAGTACAGGATTATCTTATCTGTTTTACTGAATTATATGATTACGTAGATTATTTTGTAGTGAATGTTAGCTCTCCAAACACTCCAAATTTACGGGCGTTACAGGATAAAGAACCACTCACTAAATTATTACTAAGACTACAAGAAGAAAATAAGGCAATTTCTATCCAGAAAGGGGAAAGTAAACAGAAACCAATTTTATTAAAGATTGCTCCAGATTTAACTAATGAGCAGCTATTGGATATTATAGATATTGTTTCAGAAACAAAAATAGATGGTGTAATTGCGACAAATACCACAATTTCTAGAGATGGTTTAACTTCAGAAAATAAAATAGAAGTAGGTGGAATGAGTGGAAAACCACTTAGAGAAAGAGCTACAGAAGTTATTAGGTTTCTTTCAGAAAAAAGTAACAATGCGTTCCCTATTATAGGAGTTGGAGGTATACATAGTGCAGAAGATGCTTTAGAAAAAATAAAAGCCGGAGCAAGTTTAGTTCAACTTTACACCGGCTTCATTTACGAGGGCCCATCATTAATTGGGGATATTAATAAGGCACTTCTTTAACGCTTTACTACTTTTTTGGTATGGATTGTATTGTTTGCATCTGTAATTTGCATAATGTAAACTCCGCTTGAAAAATCCTCCATATTTAATTCTACAGCTTTGCCATTATTAGCAAAAACAGTTGTTACTTTTTTACCCAAAACATCAAATAAGGAAACTGTTTTTAATGATACAGTAGCACTTGATACTGTAATTTTTGATGTGGTAGGATTAGGGTAGACGGATATTTTTGGAGTTTGGTTAAGCACTTCAGAAACACTAGAAATGTGCAACAAACTATTATTTAATTCATTAAGGTTTTGGTTATTAGAAAATCCTAAAAAACCAATACCTATGCATATTGTAAGAAGTATAATTTGTTTCATCTTTTTACTTTTTTATAATAGACAACAATAACTGTGCCTTCTTACATAAAAAACACATATTTTTAAAAAATGTTTGAAACGCTTTTGTCTTTTTCGCTAGCAACACTTGCCTTGGCTGTTTCTCCTGGACCAGATAACATCTATGTACTCACACAATCTTTGGTAAATGGTACTAAAAGTGGTATTGCTACAACCGCTGGTTTAATAAGTGGTTGTATTGTTCATACAACGTTATTGGCTTTTGGTATTTCTGCAATAATTATAGCTTCTCAAGCATTATTTTATGGTATTAAAGTGATAGGAGCATTGTATTTGTTATTTCTTGCCTATAAAGTATATAAAAGTGATGCTTCTATTATTTTTACTGAAGACGCTCCTAAAAAATCCCATTGGAGTTTGTTTAAACAAGGTGTTTTTATGAACTTGGTAAACCCAAAGGTTATGATTTTTTTCTTGGCCTTTTTCCCTGCGTTTATTTGGAATACCTCAGATAGTACCGTCTACCAAATCTTTATTTTAGGAGGCACTTTTATGGCAGTTTCTTTTTTAACTTTTAGTACAATTGCCATTTTAGCGGGTTCTATTTCGAGCTTCTTAAAAACGAATAAGCAAATAGGAGTTGTTTTAAAATGGCTTCAAATAGTTGTTTTTGTAGGAACTGCAATCTATATATTAATTCCTTGATTTTTTAAAAAGTACACTCGCAAATCGTAAATCAAAAATGTATCTTTACAGAGATGCAAAAAATTAAACTTATAGAGTGTCCTCGTGATGCGATGCAAGGTATAAAAGATTGGATTCCAACTGAGAAAAAGGTACAATACATCCAGTCCTTACTACGCTGCGGATTTGATACTATAGACTTTGGTAGCTTTGTTTCACCTAAGGCTATTCCACAAATGGTAGATACTGCAAAAGTACTTTCACAATTAGATTTATCTACTACGCAAAGTAAGTTATTGGCAATCGTGGCAAACGTAAGGGGTGCGCAAGATGCTGTAAAACATCCCGAGATTCAGTATTTAGGGTATCCATTTTCTATATCTGAAAATTTCCAGATGAGAAACACTCATAAAACCATTGCACAATCTATTGAGGTATTAAAACAAATACTGGAACTTGCTGAGGCAAACAATAAAGAAGTTGTCACTTATCTTTCAATGGGATTTGGAAATCCCTATGGAGACCCATGGAATGTAGATATTGTGGGTGATTGGGCAGAAAAACTTGCTGCAATGGGAGTAAAAATTTTATCCCTTAGTGATACTGTAGGGACTTCAACTCCTGAGATTATAGATTATTTATTTTCAAATTTAATTCCGAAATATCCAGCGATAGAGTTTGGAGCACATTTACATACAACTCCTACTGCATGGCATGAGAAAATAGATGCAGCCTACAAAGCAGGGTGTTATCGTTTTGACGGAGCAATACAAGGTTTTGGTGGATGCCCCATGGCAAAAGATGATCTTACCGGTAATATGCCTACTGAAAAAATGCTCAGCTATTTTACTACTGAAAAAGCAAATAACGATATTAACCCTATGTCTTTTGAAAGTGCTCATAACGAAGCAACAAAAATATTTACCAAATATCATTAAAATGAATTTTCTTAAATTTTTACTATTATCACTTCTTTTTATTGGATGCTCAACAACTAAAAATGTCGTCCAAAAACAAAAGGATGATGGTAGTATAACCTTAAAGTTTGTACAAGTAAACGATGTTTACGAAATAGCGCCACTAAGCGGAGGTAAATATGGTGGGATGTCCCGCGTAGCCTATGTAAGGGATTCAATTAAAGCAGAAAATCCTAACACCTATTTGTTTATGGCTGGTGACTTTTTAAACCCCTCTTTATTAGGTACTGTAAAGTTAAATGGAGAGCGCATACATGGAAAACAAATGATTGAAGTAATGAACGCCATGGATTTTACATTAGTCACTTTTGGTAATCATGAATTTGATATTGATGAAGCAGATTTACAAAAACGATTGGATGAATCTACTTTTCAATGGATGAGTTCTAACACATTTCAAAAAAAAGATAGTGTTGCTCAATCTTTTGTTTCAGGTAGGGGAAATGTTGCGTTTAATTACACACTAAATGCAGTTGATGAAGACGGAACAAATATAAGTATTGGTTTTGTTGGGAGTACAATCCCATCAAATCCTAAGGACTACGTTTTTTACGGAGATATTTATGACTATTCTCAAAAAGCCTATACAGTCATTAAAGATTCTGTTGATATTACTGTAGGACTTACGCATTTGGAAATAGAACAAGATGTAGCACTTGCTAACAAAATCCCTGAACTAAAGCTTGTAATGGGAGGGCATGAACATAATAATATGCTAGTTCCTACAAACAATGGAGTTGTTGCAAAAGCAGATGCTAATGCAAAAACTGTATATGTTCACACATTAGTTTATAACACTATTACAAAACAATTAAATGTTGATTCTCAATTAGTACCAATTGATGATACAACACCTTCAAACCCTCAAGTTAAAGCAATTGTCGATAAATGGAATGTAATACTTGAAGAAAAAATAAAAGAAGTAATAGCAGACCCTTACGAAGTTATTTACAGAGCAACAATACCGCTAGATGGAACAGATAGCGCGAGTAGGGGAGTGCAAACCAATCTTGGAGAAATTATTACTCATGCTATGGCACTCTCATTTAATTCAAAAGTAGATGCAGCTATAGTAAATGGAGGTTCTATACGTATCGATGACCAATTGAGTGGTGATGTTACAAGTATGGACATATTTAGGGTGCTTCCCTTTGGAGGGCATGTTTTAAAAGTAAAAATATCTGGAGCTTTACTTAAAGAAGTATTAGACTATGGTAAATCTAAAGGAGGGACAGGTGCTTACTTACAACGCTATAACATTACTGAAAATGAAACGTATGGTTGGAATGTAGGTCCAATGGAAATTGATACTGAAAAAGTATATACTATCGCTATGAGTGATTTTTTATTGAAGGGTTTTGATATTCCCTTTTTAACAAAAGATAACGTTGGTATTCTTGAAGTATATGAACCTTCAGAAAATGAAGCAGCTGCAGATGTTAGAAAAGCTGTAATTGAATATTTAAAATCTATTAACTAAAATTTAATTAGAATAATTCTAAATAAATTTTATTTTTGCGTTTATTAAATATGTAAACCATGATTAAAAAAATAGTAAAGTACTTCTTATTAGTTGCGCTTGCAGCACTTGTTGTAATACAATTTATAAGACCAGATAAGAATGAACAAGGTTATGATACTGTTATGGCTTTTGAGAAAGACACAAAGCCTTCAGCAGCCGTAGCCACTATTTTAAAAGAAAATTGTTACGATTGTCATAGCAATCAAACTAGATATCCATGGTATGCAGAAATTGCACCTGTTTCATTTTGGTTAGAAGAACATGTAGAACATGGCAAAGGCGATTTTAATGTGTCAGAATGGGAGAGCTATTCAGTTAAAAAGAAAGATCACAAGTTAGAAGAACTTATCGAAGAAGTAGAAGAGGGTCATATGCCCTTAGATAGCTATACTTGGATTCATGGCACACTTAACGAAGAAGAAATGACCCAGTTACTTCAATGGGCAACAGTTGCTAGACTTCAATACAAATCCGAATTGGAAGTTTCATCTAAGTAATTTATAATCAGACACCTTCAAATTTTAACATTAAGTTTATTTAAATTTATTCTAAATAGTCTTGTGTAAACTAGAAAGGGTTTTTATTTTTGCTGAAAATTAATATACTATTTATATTCAGTCTAAATAAAATTTAAATGAAAAAGATACTATTATTCTTAGCTGTTCCAACGCTTTTTTTAACCTCATGTTCGTCTGATGATGACAATAGCGATGATATTAATCAAGTTGAAGCGCCATTAACTTATACATTTACTCGAAACGGTGAATCAACAGTTTCATTTAGTGGTCAAACTACACGTATCGCAATGTCTGAAGAAACTGTAAGCGCATTTAACGATTTTGGTGTATCTACAGAGACATCGTTATTAAACATGTTTAATCATCAAGAAGGAGCAAACGATTTTAGTGATACTGAGCTTAATGCTAGTGATAAAAGTATGAGAAGTAAAACCGCTGCATCTAGAGACTACTTTAGTGCTAATACTTCTGAGGCTGCATTAATAAAAGAAACTTTTGATGGATACATTTCTACTCAGATTAACGAAGTTTACCCTAATGAAATGACAAATGCGTCTCCAGGAGTTGCAGGACAAATTGCAGATGGGTCTTCTACACGTTATGTAACTGGAAAGGGATTAGAAATGAACCAAACCTTTGCTAAAGGTCTTATTGGAGCTCTTATGGTAGACCAAATGCTAAATAATTATTTGAGTACTTCAGTTTTAGATGAAGCTACTAATGTTTCTGACAATGATAACGATATTCCTGCTGAAGGTAAAGTGTATACAACTATGGAGCATAAGTGGGATGAGGCATATGGTTATCTTTTTGGAGCATCTACAGATACTGCAAACCCTATAACAACTGTTGGAGATGATGATAGCTTTTTAAATAAGTATTTGGGTAGAGTAGAAGGTGATACAGATTTTGCTGGAATAGCACAAGAGGTATATGATGCTCTAAAACTAGGAAGGGCAGCAATAGTAGCCAAAAACTATGAAGTTCGTGATGAGCAAGCAGCAATTGTTAGACAAAAGATTTCTGAAGTGATTGCAATTAGAGCTATTTATTACCTTCAACAGGGAAAAAACGCTGTTCAAAATGGGGATATGGGAGCTGCTTTCCATGACCTTTCTGAAGGTTATGGCTTTGTGTATAGCTTGCGTTTTACAAGAAACCCAAATACTAACGAACCTTTCTTTACAAGAACCGAAGTAGATAGTTATATATCTCAATTAATGAATGATGGTGCAAACGGTCTTTGGGATGTGACACCAGCAACACTTGATAGTATTTCTGAGGCTATTGCAGCAAAGTTTGACTTTACTGTAGCACAGGCAGGAAGTACTAACTAATAAAAACCGAATTAGTCATAAAACTAACTAGTAATTTCAAACCAAAATGCTAGCTAGTTTTAATAATTTTGCAAAAAAATTGAAAATGAACAATACGTTTAAAATTTTAATACTGTTTCTTGCTGCTATTGTTGTTTATGCTTGTTCCTCTGGTGATGATAGTAATGATGCACAACAGGATAATTTTGATAGAGGAGCGATGCTAGTGAACTGGGCAGATAATATTATTATCCCGTCTTACACTAATTTTAAAACAGCTACTGAAAATCTAAATTCTGAAGTTATTTCTTTTACAGATGCTCCTTCAGTAAGTAGATTACAATCATTAAGAGCTGAATGGTTAAATACATACCTAGAGTTTCAAAAAGTTTCAATGTTTGAAATTGCCAAAGCAGAAGAAATTAATTTTCGTAATAGATTAAACGTATATCCCACTAATACTTCAGAAATAGAACAATTAATTGCAGATGGTAATTATGATTTTTCCTTACCATCTACAATAGATGCGCAAGGTTTCCCAGCAATGGATTATTTATTACATGGACTTGGAACAACAGATGAAGAGATACTTTCGTTTTATACTACAAATGCTAATGCAAGTAACTACAAAGCCTACCTTTTAAACCTTTCAACTGCAATAGTTTCACTTACAACAACAGTTTTAGACGATTGGGTTACAAATTACAGGACTACTTTTGTTTCTAACACGGGATCTTCTGCAAATGGTTCTGTTGATAAATTAGTAAACGATTATCTTTTTTATTATGAAAAGGCTTTAAGAGCCGGTAAAGTTGGGATTCCAGCAGGAGTGTTCTCTGGTGAGCCACTTCCAGGAAATGTAGAAGCTTTTTACAGAAAAGATATTTCTAAACAATTATTGCTTGAGGCATTAACAGCAACACAAAACTTCTTTAACGGAAAAAGCGCAAATACTAATACTCAAGGAGAAAGTTTACAATCTTATCTTGATTTTTTAAACACTATTAAAAATGGAGAAGATTTAAGTGCATTGATTAATAACCAATTTGATACTGCTCGGAATGCTATAAATGGTTTGGATAACAATTTTGTTACTCAAATTCAAACAAACAACGGTCAGTTTCTTTCAACTTACGATGAGTTACAGCGTAATGTTGTTTTACTTAAAGTAGATATGCTACAAGCACTAAGTATTGATGTGGATTTTGTAGATGCAGATGGTGATTAATGAGTAAAACAAAGAATACATACTTTAACACCTATACGAAGGCCGCTCCTCTTGCGGTCTTTCGTATTTTCTTTGGTGTCATGATGTGTGCTAGTATTGTACGTTTTTGGAGTAAAGGTTGGATTGATAAACTGTACATTAATCCTACTTATTTTTTTAAGTACTATGGCTTTGAATGGGTTCAATCTCCTGGCATATATACGTATTTATTATTTGCCCTTTGTGGTCTTTCGGCACTTTTTGTTGCGGTTGGATATAAGTATAGAATAGCAATAATCACTTTCTTTCTTAGCTTTACATACATAGAGTTACTTGATAAAACTACCTACCTTAATCACTACTATTTTATAAGTATTCTTAGCTTTTTACTTATTTTTTTACCTGCCAACGCTTACTTTTCTTTAGATTCAAAAATAAATCCTAAGATTTTTTTTACACATGTCCCAAAGTGGACAATAGATAGTATTAAACTTCTTCTTTTTGTTGTTTACTTCTATGCAGGCCTTGCAAAACTTAATAGTGACTGGCTTTTTAATGCTATGCCTTTAAAAATTTGGTTGCCGTCTAAATATGATATTCCATTACTAGGTAGCGTATTACAGCAAGAGTGGTTGCATTATACCTTTAGTTGGAGTGGTGCATTGTATGATTTATTAATTCCTTTTTTATTGCTATGTAAACCAACACGTTGGTTTGCTTTTGGTTTGGTAGTAATCTTTCATGTATTAACGCGAGTTTTATTTCCAATTGGGATGTTTCCTTACATCATGATTGTAAGTGCGCTTATCTTTTTTGACAGTAATGTACATGATAAAATATTAAGATTTATAGCAAAAACTTTTATGATAGGTGCTAATCAACTTAAAACTATTTCAATAAAAAAATATCAGCTTAAAAGTAAAGGAGTGATCCTTATAGTATGTTGTTTTTTTATAGTTCAATTAATATTTCCCTGGCGATATTTAGCTTATCCGGGCGAATTATTCTGGACGGAAGAAGGGTACCGTTTCTCTTGGCGAGTGATGCTTATGGAGAAAGCAGGGTATGCACAGTTTAAAATTAAAGACACCGTAAGTGGGAAACAGTTTTTTGTTGACAATTCGGATTTTTTAACACCTTTTCAAGAAAAGCAAATGAGCACGCAGCCCGATTTTATTTTGCAATATGCTCAATTTTTAGGAGACCATTTCAACAAAGAAGGGCATGAGAACATTGCTGTTTTTGTTGAGAGCTATGTAGCACTAAATGGTAGATTAAGTCAGCTATATATAAACCCAGAAGTTGACCTTTTAAAACAAAGAGAGTCCTTTAAACATAAGGATTGGATTTTAAAATTTAATGATGAAATTAAAGGATTGTAATATGTACAACATCACAAAAAGATTATCTTTTTTACTGCTATTTTTCTGGCTTTCTTTACCATGTTTTGCTCAATTTTCTATTACTGGAAAAGTACTTTCAAAAACAGATAATTCTTCTATTACTAATGCTGAAGTATTTTTAACCACGCTTGGTATTTCTACAAAGACAGACGCTTCAGGAAACTTTAGTTTTAATAATCTTTCAGAAGGTAGTTATACTATCGCTGTTTTTTCTTTTGAGTATGAGGTTATAGAAAAAGTTATTTCAATTTCAGAAAATACAACTGTAGTTTTTGAGTTACCGCTTTTAGCCGCTCAACTTTCAGAAGTTGTAATTACAAAACGAAAAGAAAAGATATTTGCATTAAAGCAGTTACGTCAAGTAGAAGGAACTGCGGTATATGCAGGTAAAAAAAGTGAAGTTGTTGTGGTAGATAACTTAGTAGCCAACTTAGCTGTTAATGCACCACGACAAGTATACAGCCAAGTAGTTGGACTTAATATTTATGAAAATGGTGATGCTGGTTTACAATTAAATATTGGAGGAAGAGGTTTAGACCCCAATCGATCTGCAAATTTTAATATTAGACAAAACAATTATGATATTAGTGCAGATGTATTAGGGTATCCTGAAAGTTATTACACACCTCCTGCCGAAGCACTACAAGAGATACAAATTGTTCGTGGAGCAGCATCACTACAATACGGAACGCAGTTTGGTGGACTTATTAATTTTAAAATGAAGCGCCCCAATCCTACAAAAAAGATAGAGTGGACATCACGGCAAACACTTGGTTCATATAATCTAATTACTTCTTTTAATAGTTTAAGCGGAACAGTAGGTGATTTTAGTTACTACACATACTTTAATTATAAAGAGGGCGATGGTTGGAGAGATAATTCAAATTTTTCAGCGAGAAATTATTTTGCACATGTTGGGTACCAACTTTCAAGCAACACAAAAATTGAAGGAGAACTAACATTATTTAACTATTTAGCACAGCAAGCAGGTGGACTTACAGATGTTCAGTTTAATGAGAACCCAAGCTTTACAAATAGAGACCGAAACTGGTTTGATATAGATTGGAAAGTTTATTCATTGCGATTGGAACATAAATTTTCTTCTAAAACTAATGCTAGTTTTCAAGTTTTTGGGTTAGATGCTACTCGAAGTGCTGTAGGATTTAGACAAAATAGAGTGTCACAACCTGATGATAATGGTGCTAGGGAACTGTTAGTAGATAACTTTTCTAATTGGGGGTTAGAAGGTCGTGTGCTTACTAGATATAACCTTTTTAATGACGAGTCAATACTTCTATTGGGTTCAAAGTACTATAATGCAGAAAATGATCAGCGTCAAGGTCCTGGAAGTGATGGTGTAGGCCCTGACTTTACGTTTCAAGATGAAGAATTTCCTAATTTTGAAAGACAAGCAAGTTTCACCTTTCCAAATAAAAATCTAGCATTCTTTGCTGAAAATGTTTTTAATATTTCTAATAAATTCTCTGTAACACCAGGAATACGTTGGGAAAAAATTAAAACTGAAAGTGAGGGTTTTTTTAAAAATATTGTATTGGACCTCGCTGGTAATGTAATTTTGAATGAAGAAATTCCGGATAATAGAACCTTTGATAGAGATTTCTTCTTGTTAGGTTTAGGAACTACGTATAAAGTAAATAAATCTTTGGAGGTATACGCCAATTTGAGCCAGAATTACCGTTCAGTAACTTTTAATGATATTAGAATTGTAAATCCATCTTTTGTAATTGATGAAAATATAAAAGATGAAGAAGGATTTACTATGGACTTTGGAACTAGAGGAACTTTAAATGGTCTTTTGTCTTATGATGTTAGTGTTTTTGGATTACGTTACGATGATAGATTAGGAGAAGTATTATTTGAAGATACAGATGGTAGTATAAAACGAAAAAGAGGCAATATTGGAGATGCTTTTATCTATGGTTTAGAGTTTTTTGCAGATTGGAATATTCAAAAAATTTTTTTTAAAAATAGTACTGCTACTCGAACTAATTTTTTCACAAACCTCGCTCTTACAAACTCAGAGTACTTAGCTTCTGAAGAATCAAATGTGGTGGGCAATAAAGTAGAGTTTATTCCCACAATAAACTTGAAAACTGGAGCTACATTTGGATTTAAAAATTGGCTTGCTAGTCTACAATATTCTTACATAGGAGAGCAATTTACAGATGCAACAAATGCTCCTCAAGATGTTAATGACAATCAACGCGGTATCGAAGGAAGCATCCCTGCGTATGGAGTGCTGGACTTTTCTACTTCTTATACTTATAAAAAATGGAAACTAGAAGCTGGTGTAAGTAACTTATTCGATGAATCTTATTTTACAAGAAGGGCTACTGGATATCCAGGGCCTGGTATTATTCCAGCAGAACCTATTACTTTTTATACTACGTTACAGTTTAAATTATAAAAAATTAGGCATTTGCTTGTGTTTGTGGTGCCCAAGAAGCGCATAACATTCCCGGTGCAGCCTTGGTAGGGTTTGCGCAATCGCTTTCCTCATACCTAGAGCATGTTACACAATTGCGTTCATCTAGTGATTTCATTTCAAAATTATTACAAGTGTAATGTGCGTTTACAATCACTTTATGTTTTGTACAAAGGTTTCCGTCTAATAAGTTTTCACAATTACTACAGTTATTTGCAAGTCTAATAGCCATTTTTTTAAGTTTTAATTTATCTAAAACTACTAAGCAAGTCTTTAAGAAACAATCTAAATTGCTCTTATAGTGTATTTTATATTTAGATTTATTAAGAATAGAGCAAAATGTTGCAACAGTATTAATAAGTGCTTATTCCATTATTAGTTGTATATTTGCACGCAATTAATACTTAACTACTTTCGGTTCTTCGGAAGATAATTTAATTGCGATGACTGCACACGAAAATAAAATTTTAGGAGAAGGATTAACTTACGATGATGTATTATTAGTTCCTGCCTATTCTGAAGTTCTACCCAGAGAAGTTTCTATTAAAACCAAGTTTACAAAAAACATTACCCTCAATGTTCCTATTGTTTCTGCAGCAATGGATACAGTTACAGAAAGTGCTATGGCTATTGCTATTGCCCGTGAAGGTGGTATAGGTGTTTTACATAAAAACATGACAATTGAGCAACAAGCAGCTCAAGTACGTAAAGTAAAACGTGCTGAAAGCGGAATGATTCAAGATCCTGTTACTCTTACAAGTAAGCATACTGTTAGAGATGCCCAGAATACAATGCGTGAGTATAGTATTGGAGGAATCCCAATAGTGGACGATGCTGGTATTTTAATTGGAATTGTAACAAATCGTGATTTGCGTTTTGAGAAAAACTACAGCCGCTTGCTTAGTGAAGTTATGACTTCAGAAAATTTGGTCACGGTTGGTAAAGGAACATCTTTAAAGCAAGCTGAGGTTATTCTTCAAGAAAATAAAATTGAAAAGCTCCCTGTTGTAGAAGATAATGGAAAGCTACTTGGTCTTATTACATTTAGAGACATAACAAAACTTACACAGAAACCTAATGCCAATAAGGACCAATATGGTCGTCTTAGGGTTGCGGCAGCTCTTGGAGTAACAGGCGATGCGGTAGATAGGGCAGAGGCACTAGTAAACGCTCAAGTAGATGCTGTAATAATTGATACTGCACATGGGCATACTAAGGGTGTGGTTTCTGTTTTAAAATCAGTAAAAGAAAAATTCCCAGAATTAGAAGTTATAGTTGGAAATATAGCGACAGGTGATGCTGCAAAATATTTGGTCGAGGCTGGGGCAGATGCAGTTAAGGTGGGAATTGGACCTGGTTCTATATGTACTACTAGAGTCGTGGCTGGAGTAGGCTTTCCTCAATTCTCTGCTGTGTTAGAAGTAGCAGAAGCAATAAAAGGAAGTGGTGTTCCTGTTATTGCAGATGGAGGTATTAGATATACAGGAGATATTCCCAAAGCTATTGCAGCTGGTGCAGATACAGTAATGTTAGGGTCATTGCTAGCTGGTACTAAAGAGTCTCCGGGTGAAACAATTATTTATGAAGGAAGAAAGTTTAAATCTTATAGAGGTATGGGTTCTGTTGAAGCAATGAAACAAGGGTCAAAAGATAGATACTTTCAAGATGTAGAAGATGATATTAAAAAACTGGTACCAGAAGGTATTGTTGGACGAGTTCCTTATAAAGGTGAATTACTAGAAAGTATGACACAATTTATAGGTGGATTACGTGCCGGTATGGGGTATTGTGGTGCTAAGGATATAGAAACACTTAAAACAGATGGGAAGTTTGTAAAAATCACATCATCTGGAATTCATGAAAGTCATCCACATGATGTGACTATTACTAAAGAAGCTCCTAACTATAGTAGGTAGATTTTTTAGTTTTTATTTTCTTCAGAAGTAGGAAGTACTATTCCCAGGTCTTGTATAACTGCAAGTGTTAAGTCAAAATTAGGGTCAAAATACGCAATAGTCTCGTTAGACTGTAATACTTGTGTGTAATTACCTGCTTGAGCAACCTTTTCTAAGGAAATTCCTATTTTTTGGTATAATGGGCGTAGTAACTCATCTTGCTTAATATTAATTAATTGCGCTCCGTTTTGACGGAATTTATTAATATCAGATTCTTGAGCTAATATCTCTTTTTGTTTTTGCTTTTTTACTTCATCTGTAAATGTTGCTAGACTATCTTGATAGTCTTTAAGTGCTTTTTGGTAAGCATCAACTTTCACCTTTAAATCTGCATCTAGCTCCTTACTATACTTATCCAAATCTGCTTGTACAGCTTTAAGCTCTGGCATATTAGATAATATGTAATCTACATTTATAGTGCCTACTTTAGATTGTGCAAAACCTGTAATACAGACAAATAGAAAAAGTACTTTAATAATTTTCATAAGATATTTTTTAATAATGGATGCAAAACTACAAATATTCTAGATAAAGACTTTATAATTAACCAGATGTTGCAATAAGATTATTTTGTTTCCTTATATACTTGGCCACGATGGGGCTTTAAAGCGTTTTTTAATTTATCAAAGTATTGTTTTCTAGTAATAATAAAAGCAATTGCATACATATTAGAAACATCTTCAAAAGAGGCGGTTGTATCTTCTAGCTTTTCTAGTGTTATGTATTCTTTTAAATGAACTACATGATGCTGTGCAATTTTTTGCGCATTGGGACCTCTAAAGTCCCAAAGGAGTTTGATTTTTTCCTTCATTAGCTCTCTTCGGAAACAGATGTTCCTTTTTCAGCAAAGTTTTTAAAATCTGTAAGATATTTAAGTGACTGTTTTTTAAAAGCTCCAGGCATTAAAAAACCCATCAATTTCATTCCAAAACCAGCAAATTGAAATTCACTTTTAGATATCCATTTTGTTTTGCCATTTTCTAATTCTGTAAAATAATTCTGTTGGATATTATGAACACCTTTGGCGTCATACGTGGCATGAAACTCTTCAGGAAACTTATTTTTAAGAATGGTTTCAGTTAAAACCATATCTCTCTTACCCATTTTATATTCAAGTTTCATTTGTGCGCCCTCTTTTCCTGGCGTGCCTTTTAGTATTTCGTACTTAATTAGCCCTCTTTGCCAATGTTTCATATTTTCGGGACTATCCAATTTTTTTATAACCTCCTCTCTGGGTAAGTTAATTACAATCTCTGTTGTGTATTTCATAATTTAAAACTTTAGTATTTGCAAGTTACATTTTTTATAAATACTAGTTATTTAAACGTAACAATTAAAAACTCTTATCGTTAGTATAATAGTTTTGCATAAGGCATGCTTTTTGTTAGTTTTGCAAACTCCTTACATCCATTAAATAATATTGTAATGATAAGAAAATTCATAGTAATTATTTTGCTAACTTTTTGTGTCTCGAGTATTTATTCTCAAAACAAAAAGGAAGAGTTATTAACTATAGACAATAAGCCTGTTTATGTAAGTGAATTTAAAAGAGTATACCAAAAAAACCTTGACTTAGTAAAAGATGAATCTCAAAAATCGGTCATGGGGTATTTAGATTTGTTTATTGATTACAAGTTAAAAGTTGCAGAAGCGTATGCACAGGAATTACACAAAAAACAATCATATAGAAGTGAGCTTTTAATATATCAAGAGCAATTATCAAGCAATTACCTTTATGAAGATAAAGTTGCAGAGGATGTAGCTCGCGAAGCTTATGAAAGGAGTTTAGACGAAATTGAAGCTTCTCATTTATTAATACGCATAGAATCAAGTAGCCCACAAGATACTTTAGCGGCCTATAATAAAATAAAAGAGCTTAGAAAGAGAGCAGTTAATGGAGAAGACTTTAATGAGTTAGTAAGAAAGTATTCAGAAGAACCTAACGCTGATAAACAATCTGGTTTTTTAGGATACTTTAGTGCGCTAGTAATGGTTTACCCTTTTGAAACTACTGCCTATAATACCAAAGTTGGAGAAATTTCAGATATTGTAAGAACCCGTTACGGGTATCATATAATTAAGGTTACTGATAGAAGAAAAAAGGCTCCAGAAATTTTAGTTTCTCATATTATGATTTCTGAAAAGAAAGGACCTAAAACCTTTGATGCAGAACAGCGTATTAATGAAATATATCAACTAATTCAGCAAGGAGAATCTTTTGAAAGTCTAGCTAAGCAATTTTCAGATGATAGAAATTCAGCAAAAAAAGGAGGAGAATTGAAACCTTTTACAAAAGGGGAGTTAAGATCAAAAGAATTCGAAACTGAAGCCTATAAGCTATCAGTTGACAATAAAATATCTAACCCATTTAAAACTGAATTTGGGTGGCATATAATTAAGTTTAAAGAAGAACTTCCAATCAAAACTTTTGAAGAGAGAAAGGTTGAAATAGAAAAGAGAGTAAGAAGTGGTAATAGAGCCAAAATAATTACAAATACGGTAAATAACAGCATTAAGCAAAAATATGGGTTTAAAAAAATTAATAGTTATTTGCCCTTTTTTAGCGAATATGTAACAGACTCAGTTTTAAAAAGAAGATGGAGAAAAGAGCCAATTTCAAAAGAGGATGATAAGAAGCTATTCATTATTGGAGATCATGAAGTTTTTTATTCTGACTTTGCTGATTTTATTTATGAGAGACAGTTGAGAATACGTCCACATAGTGAGAAGAATGAATTATTAAAGTCTTTTTATGATGAGTTTGAAACACAAGAACTTAAAATTTATTTTAGAAAAGACCTTGAAAAACAAAACGAAGAATATGCAGCTACAATTTCTGAATATAGAGATGGACTATTAATTTTTGATGTAATGAACAATAATGTATGGGACAAAGCAAAAAAAGATAGTGTTGGTCTTGAAAACTACTTCAATAAAGTAAAAGATAATTATAGATGGAAAAAAAGAGTAGATGTAGATATTATTACTGCTCAAACTGAATCATTAGCAAAAAAAGCTCAAAAATTACTTGAAAATCAAACTGGAGAGCAAGTAAAAGAGTTAATGAATAATGATAAAGTTAATGTTATACTTACCTCAAATGTATTTGAAGTAGATAATGCTAGCCTTCCCAATAACTATAAACCATCTATTGGTATTTCAGACATTATTGAGGAGAATGATGCCTATATTGTGGTAAAAACAAAAAATATTATCCCATCAAGCCAAAAAGAGCTTAGTAAAATTAGAGGTAAAGTTATGAGTGATTATCAAAACTATATAGAAGAGCAATGGCTTGAAAAACTTAGAGATAAGTACAAGGTTAATATCAATAAAAAGGCATTAAAAAAAATTATAAAAGAGTATAAGTCATAATGAGGTTTTTTGTACTTTTTTTAACTGCTTTACTATTACAATCTTGTGACTATCTTAAACAAGATGAAACTAGAATTCCTGTAGCTAGAGTTAATGACTCTTACTTATATCAAGAAGATATAGAAGCGTTAATTACAGACAATACCTCAAGAGAAGATAGTACCCTTATTGTGAGTAATTATATTAATAGGTGGGCTACCCAAAAATTACTCATAGATCAGGCCAAGATTAACTTATCACCTCAAACTCAAGATGAGTATAATAAGTTAGTAAACGATTATAGGAATGACTTATATACAGAAGCCTATAAAAACGTAATTGTAAATAAGCAATTAGACTCAACAGTATCTAGTCAAGAATTTCTAGATTATTATGAATTAAACAAAGAAAATTTTTTGCTTAATGACGAGTTACTAAAGATTAGATATATAGTATTACCACCTAATTATTCAGATATTTCTGTAACGAACCAAAAATTTACTCGTTTTAATACTGAAGACCAAGAAGAACTAATTAACCAAAGCATTCAGTTTAAAGACCAAAATTTTAATGACTCTATTTGGGTAAAAAAGAAAGTGATTTCAGAAAAGATACCTTCTTTGGAAACTCTTAACTCTAGTGATTTAAAAAAAGGAAATAATTTACAATTAAAAGACTCATTAGGGGTATATTTGATTCATATTAAAGATGTTTTAAATAACAATGATATTGCTCCGTTAGAGTATATAAAACCAACAATAGAACAAATAATAATTAATAAGCGAAAATTAGAGCTTATTAAAAAATTAGAAGTTGATATAAAGAAAGATGCGATTAAAAACAGAAAATTTGAAACATATTAAAATATTAATAACAAATGTTATAACTCTAGTAGTTTGTGTAGGACAATTACTAGCGCAAGAAGTTGTAGTTCCAGATAGTACTGGGGTAGCAAAATCTACTACAGAAACTTTAAATTCAATAACCAAAAAAGATACAGTTAAAGCTCCCTTTAAAAGATATAAAGCTGAAGGAGTTACTGCCGTTGTTGGTGATTACGTTGTATTAGATACAGACATTGATAAAGGGTATATTGAGTTACAATCTCAAGGTATATCTATTGAAAATGTATCACGTTGCCAACTACTTGGAAAATTATTAGAAGATAAGTTGTATGCGCATCATGCTAAACAGGATAGTATTGTAGTAAGTGATGCTGAAATTAATGCTCAAATAGACCAACAATTAGATTATATGATTAGTGAGCTTGGTGATGCAGATAAAGTTGCTAAATATTATAGAAAAAATAATATAGCAGAACTTAAATCTGAGTTATTTGAAGTAAATAAAACAATCAAACTTGCAAGCGAAATGCAACGTAAAGTTGTTGAGGATGTAGAAATTACTCCAGAAGAAACTAGAGAGTTTTTCTTTTCCATACCAGAAGATGAAAGACCCATATTTAGTGCCGAAGTAGAAGTAGCGCAAATAGTTATAGAACCAGAAGTTACTAAAGAAGCGAGAGATGCTGTTATAGAAAGACTCCGAGAAATTAGAGCAGATATCGTTGATAATGGAGCTAGTTTTGCTACAAAAGCTGTTTTATATTCCAAGGATGGTACTGCTCAAAAAGGTGGCTTAATAGAAGGGGTTACTAGAACATCACCACTTGCCAAGGAGTTCAAGGATAAGGCATTCTCTTTGCTAGAAGGAGAAGTAAGTGAGCCTTTTGAAACTGAATTTGGTTTCCATATTCTTTATATAGATAAAGTAAGAGGTCAAGAAGTAGATGTAAGACATATTATTTTATTTCCAGAAGTAACACAGATAACTATAGACAAAGCTAAAGATGAAATTGAGGCTATTAGAGAAAAAATCGTAAACGGAGAGGTTACTTTTGCAGAAGCTGCTAGAAATTCATCAGATGAAAAAGAAACTAGAAATAATGGAGGCCAGTTAGTAAATCCCGTTACTGGAGATACTCGCTTTGACTTAACAAAAATGGATCCTGCATTAAGCGCTTATGTTTATAACCTTAAAAAAGGAGAAGTATCAAAAGTGTATTCAGATAGAGATTACACAGGAAAAAGTAGCTTTAAAATCCTTACGTTAACCAATAGATATGAAGAGCATAGAGCAGATTACTCCAAAGATTACGAGAAGATTAAAGAACTTGCATTAAAAGAAAAACAAATAGAGGCAATCAAAGAGTGGCAAGATAAAAAAGTAAAAGAAACATATATCAATGTCAATGAGGATTACCATGATTGTGAGTTTTCTAGTAATTGGTTAAATCAATAATACTACACTATGTCAGACGTTACCGCTGTAGAACAGCTTGTAAATAAATATACTTTCTTAAAAAAAGAAATTAGAAAAGTAATAGTTGGTCAAGACCAAGTAGTTGATGAGGTATTGCTATCTATTTTTTCTGGAGGCCATGCTTTATTAATTGGAGTTCCCGGCCTTGCTAAAACACTATTGGTAAACACAATAGCACAGGCACTTGGTTTAAAATTTAAAAGAATTCAATTTACTCCAGATTTAATGCCTAGTGATATTTTAGGGTCTGAAATTTTAGATAATAATAGAGAGTTTAAGTTTATTAAAGGGCCAATATTCTCTAATATTATACTAGCAGATGAGATTAATAGAACACCACCAAAAACACAAGCTGCGCTACTAGAAGCTATGCAAGAAAGAGCAGTTACTGTAGCTGGGCAACATTACAAATTAGATTTGCCTTACTTCGTTTTGGCTACACAAAATCCAATAGAGCAAGAAGGAACATATCCTCTGCCAGAAGCACAATTAGATAGGTTTATGTTTGCGGTAAACTTAGACTATCCATCTTTTTCTGAAGAAGTAGAAGTGGTAAAAACTACAACAACTGGAGAGACCAAAAAAGTAGATTCATTATTCACGGCACAAGAAATAATCGATTTTCAAAAATTAATTAGAAAAATACCAGTTGCAGATAATGTAATTGAGTATGCTGTTACTTTGGTTGGTAAAACACGCCCTAAGAGTCAAGCAGCTCCAGAAATAATTAAAAATTATGTGGATTGGGGAGCAGGGCCTAGAGCATCTCAAAACCTAATTTTGGCCGCTAAAGCACATGCGGCTTTGCATGGCAAATTCTCACCAGATATTGAAGATGTGCAACGAGTTGCTACGGGTATTCTTCGCCACAGACTTATTAAAAACTATAAAGCTGAAGCCGAAGGACTCTCTATTGAAGAGATTATACACAGTTTATTTTAATTTAGTACTTTAGATGACTACTCATAATGCGTAGTTAATGAATATTGATTATTCAAAAAGAAACTTTGGTTTAGATGTATTAAGGGCTACTGCCAGCCTTTTTGTTCTTTTTGGACATACACTTTGGATTGGAGATAATTACCCAAATTTTTTAGAAACAATTTTTCGTATTACTCCTACCATTGGTGTAGAGATATTTTTTGTTTTAAGTGGTTTTTTGATTGGTATGCTTGTACTTAAAGAAATTGAAAAACCTAGCTTTTCTTTTAAGAATATTAAGAAGTTTCTAATTAGAAGGTGGTTTAGAACTCTACCCAACTATTACTTAGTGCTCTCTATCAATATTCTGGTTTGGTATGTTATTTTTAATAAGATACCAGAGAAGTTATACCAGTACTTCTTTTTTATTCAAAATGTAAGTGAACGTACAAACTCCTATTTTTACAGAATCTCTTGGACACTTTCTGTAGAGCAATTTTCCTACCTTTTGGGACCTTTACTGCTTTACTTTTTAATACTAATAGCTCCAGCTAAAAAAAGATCGCAACTATTTTTATGGGTTACACTTTTAATTATCTTGATTTTTAATTTATCTAGGCTATACTTTTACCTGAATGAAACCTTGACCGATTTAGAAGATTGGAATGAAACCATAAGAAAAGTATTAATCTATCGTCTAGATGCTATTTATTATGGATTCTTACTTTATTACTTATATAAAAAATACAAAAACCAAATTGCTAAATACAGTTTAGGCTTATTTTGGGTAGGCCTAAGTTTACTACTATTTCTATATATTTTTAGAGGCTTTTTTGGATTAACTATTGAAACCGTTCAAGGTTTTATGATATTGCTTTTTTTACCAATTAATTCAATTGGTTTATGTTTATTGTTTCCTCAATTATTAAAACTGAAAACAACTAGCAATTCAATTAGGAAAACAATTACTACGTTAAGTATTATTTCTTATCCCGTTTATTTACTTCATTATACAGTAATCTTACAATGCTTAAAAGTAATTTTCCCTTCTGAAAGTTTAGTGGGGTTTCAATTATGGGCGTATACGTTTTTATATTGGGGTATTACTTTTTTACTTTCATATCTTTTGTATCGCTTTTTTGAAAAACCAGCAACAAACCTTAGAGATAATCCAAGAATAAAACGTTTTTTAAAAATTGATTGATTTTCAATTTCTTAAAATCACACACTCTTTTTTTGACATTTGTTAATATTTGCGCCCTAAAAGTGCTGGTTATTGAATTATTTTCAATAAAAATTCATTTTTGGTAATTATTTTTAAATGATTTCTAATTTTTGTAGTTTTGCAATACTTCAAAACAATCAAAAATAGACACTATGGCTTTCGATATAGACATGATAAAAAAAGTGTATTCTCAAATGGCAGAGCGTGTAGATAAAGCACGTGAAGTTGTTGGAAAACCTTTAACCCTTTCAGAAAAAATATTATATAATCACCTATGGGATGGAATGCCTTCAGAAGCATTTCAAAGAGGTAAAGATTATGTAGATTTTGCTCCAGATAGAATAGCATGTCAAGATGCAACGGCCCAGATGGCATTATTACAATTTATGCAAGCTGGTAAGCCTAAAGTTGCTGTTCCAACAACAGTACATTGTGACCACTTGATACAAGCAAAAGAAGGAGCTGCAAAAGATTTAAAACATGCTAACGATATAAGTAGTGAGGTTTTTGATTTTCTTGAATCGGTTTCTAATAAATATGGAATTGGATTTTGGAAACCGGGTGCAGGGATTATTCACCAAGTAGTATTAGAAAATTATGCATTTCCTGGAGGAATGATGATAGGTACAGACTCACATACCGTAAACGCTGGTGGACTAGGAATGGTAGCTATAGGAGTTGGAGGTGCAGATGCAGTTGATGTAATGGCAGGAATGGCTTGGGAATTAAAATTCCCTAAATTAATAGGAGTAAAGTTAACTGGTAGATTATCTGGATGGACAGCTCCAAAAGATGTAATCTTAAAAGTTGCTGAAATTCTTACAGTAAAAGGAGGAACAGGAGCAATTGTAGAATACTTTGGACCTGGAGCAACAGCAATGTCATGTACAGGAAAAGGGACAATTTGTAATATGGGAGCTGAAATTGGAGCGACCACTTCTACTTTTGGATATGACGACTCTATGGAACGTTACCTTAGAGCAACAGATAGAGAAGATGTAGCAGATGAGGCTAATAAAGTAAGACAACATCTTACCGCAGATCCAGAAGTATATCAAAATCCAGAAGCTTACTTTGACCAAGTAATAGAAATTAATCTTTCTGAATTAGGACCACTCCTTAATGGACCATTTACTCCAGACTTATCTACTGAAGTAGGAACGGCAATGACAGAAAAGGCAACTAAAAATGATTGGCCAATAAAAGTAGAGTGGGGACTTATAGGTTCTTGTACAAACTCTTCTTATGAAGATTTATCAAGAGCATCTTCTATTGCACAACAAGCACTTGACAAAAATTTAAAAACAAAAGCAGAGTTTGGTATTAACCCAGGTTCTGAACAAGTACGTTATACAGCAGAACGCGATGGAATTTTAGATGTGTTTGAAAAACTTGATGCCACTATTTTTACCAATGCATGCGGTCCATGTATAGGACAATGGGCAAGATATAATGACCCTAAAAATGCACCTAAAAATAGTATTGTTCACTCCTTTAATAGAAACTTTGCTAAACGTGCAGATGGTAACCCAAACACACATGCCTTTGTAGCTTCACCTGAGTTAACTGCAGCAATTGCTATTGCTGGTAGGTTAGACTTTAACCCTTTGAAGGATAAACTAATTAATGAAGATGGAGTAGAGGTAATGCTAGACGAGCCTACTGGATGGGAATTGCCACCTAAAGGTTTTGACGTTGAAGAAAATGGATACCTAGAACCAGTTAAAGATGGAAGTGGAGTAGAAGTGGTTGTTAATGATAATTCAGAAAGACTAGAGCTTTTAACACCTTTTCAACCAATTCAAGACTCTGAATTACAAGGAGTCAAATTATTAATTAAAGCATTTGGTAAATGTACTACAGACCACATATCAATGGCTGGACCTTGGCTTCGTTTTAGAGGTCACCTAGATAATATCTCAAATAATACACTTATTGGTGCAGTTAATGCATATAATAAAAAGACAAACTTTGTTAAAAACCAATTAAATGGAGAGTATGGTGGTGTTCCAGATACGCAGCGTGAATATAAAGCTGCTGGGATTAAAACTATAGTTGTTGGTGATCATAATTATGGTGAAGGTTCTTCTAGAGAGCATGCAGCAATGCAACCAAGACACTTAGGAGTGGCTGCAGTTTTAGTTAAGTCTTTTGCTCGTATCCACGAAACAAATCTAAAGAAACAAGGGATGTTGGGGTTAACTTTTGCTAATGAAGATGATTATGATAAAATACAAGAAGATGATACATTTAACTTCTTAGATATATCAGATTTTGCACCTAATAAACCCCTTACAATAGAAGTTGTTCATAGTGATGGCAGCAAGGATACTATTATGGTAAATCATACGTATAATGATGCGCAAATAAAATGGTATAGAGAGGGTTCTGCTCTTAATTTGATTAAAAAGCAAAACGCTTAATTCACCAAAATAAAACAAAACAAACGGAGCCTTTTGTATCACAAAAGGCTCCGTTTTTAGTAACAATCTATAAAACAATTAATAGTTATCGTATTTGGTAAATAGTAAATTGACTATCTATATCAGAACCTATTATATCTAGTGATCCTATTCCACTACCTTCAAGTTCAAAAGTAATTGTATCTCCCTCTGAAAGACGAACTAGCGTTTGTGTTTGTCTTGTTGGTGGTGTAACATTTATGGTTGTAACAACAACTGTAACTCCTATATTTGCAAAGCTATTTCGGCTAATTACTGTTCCATTGTGTAATATTCTAACACCAAAGTTTGTAGCAACACTTATAGTACTACTCGCTTTAATTTGTGTTGAAACAGAGTAGATACCATCTTGTTTAGCAGTAAATGTATAAGTACTAGTGTCATACTCATTATTTTCGTCAAAATCTTCGCTGTCAAATGGTAATACTGCACTACCAGATAAAAGAGATAGACTTACTAGCCCACCACTCGAAAAACTTCCTTTAACTGCAGTTGGAACAGCTGCCTTAATAACTTTTTTTGCTGGCATTGATTTTACTGTTCCGTCTCTAGAAATAACTAATACAGAATCTTTTGCAACGTCAGGAACAAGTTCTTCAGTAATAGTACGAATTCTTAAATTACCATTAATATCTAATGAGGCTGTAGGGCTTTGCGTGTTAATTCCAACTTGAGAAAAAACAGATGTAGTAGTAATGAAAAATAAAAAGTAGAATAAATTCAAATTCATAATCAAAGATTTAGAGGGATTATTAAATTTGGGGATATTCTATGATGTTAGGTAGTGCTAATATAGAACTTTTTATCTTTTAAAAGCATAAAAAATAGATTAAAAACACAAATAGTTAATATTTAACAAAAATTTAAGAATAACATAGTGAGATATTTAAAAAAAAATTGGCTAACCATATTATTTTTATTATTTATTGCTTTGCAGTTTATACCGGCAACTAGTTTCCCTATAAAAGTCTTTTTAAATAAATTAATTTCTTTCGCACCGTCTGAAGTTTTAGCAGAAAAGAGAGAAAAGTTAGAAGACTATACTTGGGAATTAACTTCTACAGATGATAAGTATACAAATTTAACTAGCTCTAAGGGAAATGTAATTGTTATTAACTTATGGGCAACTTGGTGCCCTCCTTGTGTTGCAGAAATGCCAGCTTTTCAAAACCTATATGATGTGTATGGTGAAAACGTAGATTTTTATTTTGTTACTAATGAATCAAAAGAAGTAATCGATAAGTTTATAAAAAAGAATAATTACACATTTCCTGTTTATATATCTAATTCGTTACCACCCTCTATGTTACAAAGTAAAAGTTTACCTACTACCTATATAATTGATAAAAAAGGAAGTATTGTAATTGAAAAAACTGGAGCTGCAGATTGGGATAATGATTCAGTAAAAGAAACTCTAGATTCTCTTTTAAAATAAACCATAATTAATTTTAATATTACCGTAGAAAATTAAAAGCAAATTCATATTTTTGCAACCCATTTTCGGGGTGTAGCGTAGCCCGGTTATCGCGCCACGTTTGGGACGTGGAGGCCGCAGGTTCGAATCCTGCCACCCCGACAAAAGCCACTTTCTAAGTGGCTTTTTAATTATTATATTTTACGGGATGTGGCGCAGTCCGGTTAGCGTACACGGCTGGGGGCCGTGTGGTCGCAGGTTCAAATCCTGTCATCCCGACAAGCTAAAGCTTCTAAGTTTTGTAGAAAGTTTACTTTCTTAAGAAATTTAGAGGCTTTAATTTGAAACTAAAGCAATGTAATAGAATTCTCTAAATCCAAAGAGTTAGCTTTTTAATAAATCTTATTCCATAAATTTCACTCATAAATTGATTATAAAACTTGATAACTTTTAGTATAAGTTTCTATTAAAAGTTCCTACTTTTACATAAATTAATACAAGTACAAAAAGAAGATATGGCAGATACAATAGAAAGAATAAAATGCCTAATTATAGGTTCTGGCCCAGCTGGATATACTGCAGCCATTTATGCAGCAAGAGCAGATTTAAAGCCAGTTATGTACACAGGTATGGAACCAGGTGGACAGTTAACTACAACAACAGAAGTTGATAACTTTCCTGGTTATCCAGAAGGTATAGATGGGCCAACTATGATGGTTCAGCTTCAACAACAAGCAGAGCGCTTTGGTACGCAAGTAAGAATTGGAATGATAACTTCAGTTAAGTTTAGTACCGAAGTTGGTGGAATTCATAAAGCAACCGTTGACAATAAAACTCAAATTGAAGCAGAAACTGTAATTATTTCTACTGGGGCAACAGCTAAGTATCTAGGTTTACCAAGTGAACAACGTTTACGTGGCGGTGGCGTTTCTGCATGTGCTGTTTGTGATGGTTTCTTTTACAAGGGACAAGATGTAGCTATTGTTGGAGGAGGTGATACTGCTGCAGAAGAAGCAACATACCTTGCCAATATCTGTAATAAAGTTACTATGCTGGTTAGAAAAGATCACATGAAAGCTTCAAAAGCAATGCAACATAGAGTTACAGGAACCAAAAATATAGACCTACGCTATAATACAGAAGTTGATGAAGTGCTTGGAGATATGGTTGTAGAGGGCTTACGTATGAAAAATAATGAAACAGGCGAAAAAGAAACTATAGAAATCACAGGACTTTTTATTGCTATTGGTCATAAGCCTAATACAGATATCTTTAAAGGGCAACTGGACATGGATGATACTGGGTACTTAATTACTAAGGGAAAATCTACCAAAACTAATATTCCAGGTGTATTTGCTAGTGGAGATGTACAAGACAAAGAGTACAGACAAGCAGTTACGGCTGCAGGAACAGGTTGTATGGCTGCATTAGATGCAGAACGTTATCTAGCAACTATTGAGACTGAAGTAACGGCATAAGCTTTTAAAAAAAAAATATGCACAAGGTGTTTGTTTCTTAAAGAAGTAAACACCTTTTTTAATTTTCAACTTTAGTATATTTACGTAATAGCAATAAAGCACTATGAATTATATTTTATTTGATGGGACTGTCCGTAATCAACTTCTTCCATTTACTTATACAAGACCAGTAGCAGATATTAGAGTAGGGATTTTAACCATTAGAGAGAAGTGGGAACACCTATTGGGGTTCACAACAACTACGGTGACCGAAGAATACCTTTCTGAAAAATATCCTATGGTAGAAATGGAACAGAACATTCTTATCAATGCATCCTTTTTACCTTCAGAAAATTTAGCAAACCTTGTAAAAGGACTCTCTGAAAATCAAGCTTTGTTTTATAATAATGAACCTTTAGCTTTTTTTAGTACTGAAGGACAAGAAATAGACTTTGATGCTTTTGAAGTTATCCAATATTCTTATGATGATGTATTGCGTATAGAACACACATGGGATATATTTTCTAAAAACCACGAAGCCATTAAAAGAGATTTTAAAATGCTTACTAAGGATAGAAAATCACAGTCTATACCAGAAACCACAGTAGCTTTTAATCCTAAAGATATATTTATTGAAGAAGGTGCAAAGCTCCCATTGTGTAGCCTTAATGCTACAGATGGTCCTATTTATATAGGAAAAGATGCCGAAATCATGGAAGGCTCTATGATTAGAGGTCCATTTGCATTATGTGAAAACGCTACAATAAAAATGGCCGCAAAAATTTATAGCGGGACAACAGTTGGACCACATAGTAAAGTAGGAGGAGAGGTAAATAATAGTGTAATTATGGGGTATTCTAACAAAGGACATGATGGCTTTTTAGGAAATAGCGTACTAGGTGAGTGGTGTAACATTGGAGCCGATAGTAATAACTCTAATTTAAAAAACAATTATGCTGAAGTTCGTCTTTGGGACTATGAAACACAGCGTTTTGCTAATACAGGCTTGCAGTTTTGTGGCTTAATGATGGGGGACCACAGTAAGTGTGGTATAAATACTATGTTTAACACAGGAACAGTAGTAGGAGTAAGTGCTAATATATTTGGTAGTGGATTTCCAAGAAACTTCATTCCTAGTTTTAGTTGGGGGGGAAGTGCTGGAATGACTACCTATAAAACAAACAAAGCTTTTGAAGTTGCTAAGGTAGTCATGGCACGTAGAAAAGTTGAGTTTACAGCACAAGATGCAACTATTCTTGAACATGTCTTTGCAGAAACCTCTCAATGGCGTAAAGGATAATTATAAATTTGGGATAGTATTAGTTATATGGTTATCATCAAATATAAAACCAACTAAAAACGGAAAAAGAATTATAAGCAACACTAACACTACTATAGTCCCTAAGATTAGTTTTACCCGTCTTCTCTTTTGCTCTCTTTTATATTTATAGAGCTTTTTCTCTAAAGACACTTCATCAAACATAGAAAGTTCTCTGTGTTTCTCTAGTTTCCCATAGCTGCTTTTAGTCACAATATTCTCCTTATCAAACAAACTTCTGTGGTTTCCCAACTGCTGCCTGTTGTACTTTAGAGAGTTTATCATGTGACTTATTACACCCATATAAGAACTTTATATATAAGTCTAAATTTTAGGAGAAATGTTACCTAGAAAAAATTACGTGGTTTAATTCCCAATCATAACCTGATACACGGGAGAGCTAGCTTTACTTTCAGATACTTCTTTTAGCACTCTAAAGTCTCTATTGATTTTGTTTCTAGTTGGGAAAATCTCATTAAGTGCAGCAGCTAGTAGAGGTTCATTTTCATTTCCTAGTACACCAAGGTTTGTATAATCTTCAGCTAACTCAACATCTGGAAATAAACCATCATCATAATCTGTATTTCCATTTACATTAGCAGTTTTAAATACTAACGGTAGCATGGCATAGGTATGATTAGGGTTGGCTTGGCTTCTGCTAAAGTTTGGTGCAGGCGCATCATATAATAAAAAAGAAGCCTGGTATTTTCCAGCGGTGGCAGTACCTATTTGGTTTACTGTAATGTATGGGTCTAGACTATTAATAGTTAATTCACTTGCAGAAGCAGTACTCCCGCTAGTAATTACATAAACACTATTTAAATTAAGGCTGTTAATAGGATCTCCATTACTTATAGTAGTATTAAATAAACCATCATCAGCATATTCATCTTGACGTTCTGCATTCCATTCTTCAGTATAAAAAACTTGCCCGTTAAATTGCCCTGTTATCATTGCAGATAAATCTACTGCAGTTTCTACAGAGCCCCCGCCATTGTATCGCAAATCTAAAATAAGGTTTGTAATACCATCTGCTTGAAACTGCGCGAAAGCAGCATTTAATTGTGGGTCAAAATCACGAGTATATCCATTATACATAAGATACCCTACATTTTGTCCTTCTATAGTTAATGTTCTTGCTAAGTACACAGGATTCTCTGTGTATTGTTGTTTTGTAAGACTTACACTTTCTCCAGTTGGAGTTACATTGGTGCCATCGTAGTCTGCTAGTCCAATTGTATAGGTGTCTTGAGAGAGTAAATCATTAAAATTGGTTTCGGTAATCTGTTGCCCATCTATTGTGTTAAAAATGTCACCACGCTGTAAGTTTGTTGAAGACGCGCTACTATTAGGAAGGATATATCGCACGTAGCCAAATACGTTTCCACTATTATCCGGGTACAGTATTAATCCAAATTCCATCCCATTGTTTAAAGTGATTCCATTAAGTGCATTTTCTAGTGAAACGTAATCACTCTCCAGAAAACTAAATCTATCTTGTGGTGATCTAAAATATTCAAATAAAGACTCAGGTGAATCATAATTGCTTAAAAACTCATTAAGTTCTGCTTCATTTGCAAAGGCATCATCAGCTAGCTCTGGAGTATCTGCTTTATATAAGTAAAAGAAATTAAGCCCACGGTAAATAAAGTTCTGAATTTCTTGTGTGGAAGCAGCTACAGAATTATCATCTTGATCTTCAAAACAAGAAGTAAATAGAAGTGATACTATTGTTATACAAAGGAAAAAGTACTTTTTCATATTATTTATTTTTTCAGCAATTATCTTGTAAACCTCTAAAATAGGCACATTATTGTAATCTGTCGAAGAAATATGCAAATTTTTACAGAACTTTAAAAAAAGTAATGTAACAAAAAATAGCGTATCTCGTCGTAATGATAGAACGGCATAGAAAAAGCACTAACCAAAATGAAACAAGAAGACTTTATAGCTACAATACTGCCAAGTAAAGATAAACTTTACAGGCTAGCTAAAAGATTGCTTGTATCTAGCGACGAAGCCGAAGATGCTGTTCAAGAAGTTTTTTTGAAATTATGGAAAGGGAAACACAAAATTAAAGAGTATAAAAACCCTGAAGCATTTGCAATGACAATGACAAAAAACTATTGTTTAGATAGATTAAAGTCGCGTCAAGCTTCAAATTTGAAGATTGTACATAGTAATTATCCAACTACGGGTAATCTTCAAAAACAAGTGGAAGCAAATGATGGGGTTAGTTTGGTTTTTAAAATAATGGAAACCCTTCCAGAAAAACAAAAAATAGTTTTGCAATTACGAGATGTAGAACAATTTGAATATTATGAAATTGCTGAAATACTCGAAAGTAACGAAACAGCCGTTAGGGTTGCTTTGTCAAGAGCACGTAAAGCAGTTAGAGAAGAATTATTAAAACAATATAACTATGGAGTTAGCTAAAGTTAAAAAGCTTTTAGACAACTATTTTGAAGGGAAAACAACATTACAGGAAGAAAAAGCCCTACAGTCTTATTTTACTAGTGATTTTGTTTCGCCAGAGGTAAAAGCATACAAGCCATTATTTAAAGGCTTTGCAGATGCAGCTCAAGAAACATCAAACCTAAAAGTAAATTTGCCAACTGCCAAGAAGAGAAGTTTTAAAGCATGGTATTCTGTTGCTGCTATCTTGTTAGTTACACTTACTTTAGGTGGAATCTATTTTTCTCAACCAACATTGAGTAAAGAAGAACAAGAAGCACTAGCAGCATATCAAAAAGCACAAGATGCTATGTATTTACTTTCTCATAGTCTAAATAAAGGAACCCAAAACCTTACATATATTAATAAGTTTGAAGAGGGAGCCGAAAACCTAGCCATCATTAATCAATTTACTAAAACCAAAAACAAAATTTTAAAATAAACCTTTAAATAAATACAAAATGAAAAAGTTAGCAATCATATTAATTTTATTAGTAGCTCCATTAGCTACATCTGCACAGGGATTTTTTGATGCCTATGAAGATGAAAAAGATGTAACTGCTGTAGTTGTAACAAAAAATATGTTTAAACTATTAGCAAAAATAGACATAGAGTCTGATGACCCAGAAGTACAGGAGTATATGAATCTTGTAAACAATCTTGAAAATATAAAGATTTTTATTACAGAAAATCCTGCGACTGGAAAGCGTATGGCAGGCGATGTAGAAGCATATATCTCTAAAAATAAGAGTTTGTCAGAATTAATGCGAGTTAAGGATGATGGGCAAAATATTAAGTTTTACTCAAAAGAAGGTAAAAACGAAAACTTTGTAAGTGAACTATTAATGTTTCTAGAAGGAAGCATGGATGGTAAAGATGGTACCGTAATTATGAGTATTACTGGTAATATAGATTTAAAGCAAGTATCAAAGCTTACTAAAGATCTTAATGTGCCTGGAACTGAAGGCTTAAAAAAGCTTGACAAAAAAAACTAACCTAAAAAAATAACCAGATGACTATTATACGATATATTATGGGTATTGGCATAGCAGCTTTAAGTATGTTAAGTTGTACTAATGATGCTTCTTTACAGCGCTACCTTGTTGATAAGCAAGATGACGAGAACTTTGTAAAAGTTGATTTAGCAACTAGTTTACTAGAAGGCCAAAACAATACCATGACACAAGAACAGAAGGATATACTGGCAACTATCAAGAAAGTTAATATAGTTGCATATCCTATTAAAGATGACAATAAAGTAGCATTTGAAACAGAAAAATCTAAACTAAATGCTATCATAGATAATGATACCTATAAAACATTATCTAAAATGAAATCTAATAATACTAAAATCACTTTAAAGTATGTTGGCGAAGAGGATGCAATTGATGAAGTAATTGTCTTTGCAAGTGACGATGATAAAGGGTTTGCAGTATTTAGATTAATAGGTGATGATATGAAACCTGGAGATATGATTAAACTCACTCAATCAATACAAAAAGGGGACTTAGACATATCAAAATTAAATAGCATTGGTGAGATGTTTGATATGTAGTAAACTACATAATTTATATATAAAAAAAGCTTCCGTTTAGGGAGCTTTTTTGATTTTGGTCGAATAAAATTGAACTAATTTGCAAGAAGCTAACTTTGATGTTACTTTTACTAATAAGAAGCGGATATGTAATCCCCATTTATACTACATATTCGCTTTTGATTAACTCTCTGACTTAATATTAGGAAAGTTGATTCTACGATGGGCTCTCGTTTAACGGGAGCCTTTTTTTATTTTATCGAAAACCCATTTTTAAATTGTTATTAAACTAGAAAGGCTCCTTACTTTTGAGACATAGTAATTTTGTGAGAAGTTAGTAATACATGTTTATCCAGAGATCCATTTGGTTATTGGTTAGGGTAATCAACAAAAAAGGCAGTTGTGTACACAACTGCCTTTTGAATTTATAGTGTAATTATTACTAAATACCAGTATAGTTTGCTGGAGTAATTAATTTCATCTCTTCCTTTATTTCTTTGCTTACAGTAAGTGTTTCTATAAAATGATGGATAGAAGCCTGAGTGATAGCCTCATTAGTTCTTGTAAGTCCTTTTAAAGCTTCATACGGATTAGGATAGCCCTCTCTTCTTAAAATAGTTTGTATTGCTTCAGCAACAACAGCCCAATTGTTTTCTAAATCTTCTTCAAATTTTGAAGTATTTAATAATAATTTATTTAACCCTTTTAAAGTAGATTGTAAAGCGATTAAAGTATGGCCAATTGGTACGCCTATATTTCTTAAAACGGTACTGTCTGTAAGGTCTCTTTGTAATCTGCTTATTGGTAATTTTGAAGCTAAATGTTCAAATATGGCATTTGCAATTCCTAAATTTCCTTCGCTATTTTCAAAATCAATTGGGTTTACTTTATGAGGCATAGCAGAAGAGCCAACTTCTCCTTTTTTAATTTTTTGCTTAAAGTAATCCATAGAAACATACGTCCATATATCTCTATCTAAATCTATGATAATAGTGTTTATTCTTTTTAAACAATCAAACAAGGCTGCCATGTGGTCATAATGCTCAATTTGAGTAGTAGGGAAGGAGTGGTACAACCCTAGCTTTTCTTGAACAAATTCACTTCCAAAAGTTCTCCAATCAACTTCTGGATACGCAACTTTATGAGCATTAAAATTACCAGTAGCACCACCAAATTTTGCGGCACTTTTAATGTCGTTTAATAAATCAAATTGCTCTTCTAGTCTTACTACAAAAACTTCTATTTCCTTACCCAATCTAGTAGGTGAAGCCGGTTGTCCATGTGTTCTAGCAAGCATTGGTATCTCTGCCCATTCTGTCGCAAGCTCTTTAAGTTTGTTTTTAACTTCAAAAAGTTGTGGCACATACACCTCGTTCATTGCTTCTTTTAATGAAAGAGGAATAGCTGTGTTGTTTATATCTTGAGAGGTAAGTCCAAAATGGATAAACTCTTTATACTTTTCTAATCCTAGCGCATCAAATTTTTCTTTAATAAAATACTCAACTGCTTTTACATCGTGATTGGTTACTTTCTCAGTATTCTTTATATGCTGTGCATCTTCAGAAGAAAAACTACTATATAGCTTTCTTAACTCTGAAAATAAATTGGTATCAAAATCGTTGAGTTGTGGTAATGGTAGTTCTACTAAAGCAATAAAATATTCAATCTCAATTTGAACTCTATATTTTATAAGTGCTTCTTCAGAAAAAAAGGGAATCAACTTTGAAGTTTTTGAAGCGTACCTACCGTCTATTGGAGAAATAGCTTGTAAAGAATGGCTAGACATAGTATTAATTTTAAGAGCGCAAAGATACTAAATACTGCAAGATGTCCTATAGGTATTAGTCTTTATCTTTGCTCATTGAATTTTTCTATATAAGCTAAAGTTTGTTTCCCTCTGGCTTTATATCCAGCACTTCCTGAAGACATATTTTGTATAATTATTTGTTGTAATTCTGGGTGAATCCAATCATATTCAGTCCCTAAAAACTGTAGTGCTGTCATTGCTCGAGCTTGACAGGCTACTTTTTGGTTTGTAATCATCCAATCAAAACAACACTCGGTTATTATTTTTTTATGGTTTGGTTTTAAGAGTTTAAGTATACCTGCTTCTTTTTCTTTGTAGTATGCAATTGTAATCATTTCACAAAATAAACCTAAAGAACGAAGTTGTCCATCACTTTTTGCCGTAGATAGATTCTTAAAAATATAATTTAAAAAAGGGTAAAGCTCTTTTATGTTTTTCCTAAAAACAAACTCTAAAACCCAAGTGGCTTTAGTTGCCAAAGTTTGGTCTTCATGAAAGCAATATTGCAACAGTTCTTTTATAGTTTCTGGGTTTTCTAACACCCAATTTGCTGCATTTAACCTATTTTTTCTGTAGGCTTTATCGTAACTTATATGTTTATATAAAGCTGAATTATTCATCTTTTAAAATCTCTTGAATTACCCTTGGAACTCCAATTGTAGCTTTTTCTGCAATGACTTTTATTTGTTTTGACGAGGCTATGGATGGGTTTGGGTCTACAAAATAGGCTTTAGCACTTGGAGATGCATATTGTATTAAACTTGCAGCAGGATACACTTGCATTGAGGTGCCAACGATAACTATAATATCTGCCTCTTCTACATATTGTATTGCAACATCTAGCATAGGTACTGCTTCGCCAAACCAAACTATATGTGGCCTCAATTGAGAGTTGTGCTCACAGAAGTCACCAAGCACGAGGTCATTTCTCCAATCCATAACTAAATTTTCATCAAACGTGCTACGAACTTTCAATAATTCACCATGTAAATGCACCACATTTGTACTGCCAGCTCGTTCGTGTAAATCGTCTACATTTTGTGTTATAATTGTAACTTCATAGTGCTTTTCTATGTCTGCTAAAGCTATATGCGCTGCATTAGGTTTAACTTCTAGTAACTGTCTTCTGCGTTGGTTGTAAAACTCTAAGACAAGTTCTGGATTGTTAGCAAATCCTTGGGGGGTTGCTACCTCCATTACATCATGACCTTCCCATAATCCATTACTATCCCTAAAGGTCTTTAACCCACTTTCGGCACTTATTCCTGCGCCAGATAACACTACAATTTTCATAAGTGAAAGATATAAAAACTAACTCATTTTATTTTATTAGTATATTAGCTTAAAAAGATAATTTGGATACTGAGTTATTAACGTATTTACAAGGATTTTTAACCGAAAGACGCATCTCTCTTTTTCAGAAAATTTTACAAGAGCGAACCCGTCATTTTACTATTGCAACCGAAGATGTATATCAATTACACAATACAAGTGCTGTAATGCGTAGTTGTGATGTTTTTGGCATTCAAGATTTGCATATAATTGAAGAAATTGGTCGTAAAAAGATAGATAAAGAAATTGCAATGGGGGCACAGAAGTGGGTAAGCTTACATAGATATTCTTCTGTTAAAGAAAGTATTAAAACACTAAAAGAAAAAGGGTATCAAATTGTAGCAACTACTCCTCATAAAGAATCTACTTTTTTACATGATTTTGACGTCAATGAGAAGGCTGCGTTTTTCTTCGGAAAAGAAAGTGAAGGATTAAGTGATTTTGTTATGGAAGAAGCAGATAGCTATTTAAAAATACCAATGTATGGTTTTACTGAAAGTTTAAACATATCTGTATCTGCAGCTATTACAATGCAGCACGTTATTACAAAATTGAAACAATCTACTATAAATTGGCACCTTACTGAAGCTGAAAAACAAGAAATTACATTAGAGTGGACAAAGAAAACTATAAAAAATGCAGATGAAATTGTTGAAAGATATTATCTAGAAAAAAAATAAACTTTGTACATTGTTACGCAACAACCTTAAATTGAAGTAAATATGTTTATTCTCACTATTATTCTTTGGATACTTCTTGGAATTCTTATTGTATTAATAATACTAGCGTTAATTGTTCCTAGAACTTATCACGTAGAACGTAGCATTATAATTAACAAACCATTACCTGAAGTTTTCGCTTATATCAAAAAAGTTAAAAATCAAGACGATTGGTCTCCTTGGAAAAAAAGAGATCCAGGTATGAAACAAACCTTTACTGGAACAGATGGGACAGTTGGTTTTATATCAAAGTGGGAGAGTGATCACAAGCACGTTGGGCATGGTGAGCAAGAGATTATTAACATTGAAGAAAACAAAGTAATGGAAAGTGAACTTCGATTTTTAAAGCCTTTTAAAAGTCAAAGTACTGGGTTTTTACAAACAGATACTGAAGGTGAAAAAACAAAAGTTACTTGGGGATTTTACGGAAAACATAAAATACCACTAAATGTGATGATGCTATTTTATAATATGGATAAAGCAGTAGGGAAAGATTTTGAAGAAGGTTTATTAGATTTAAAAACTGTTTTAGAGAAATAAATTATGGAATATAATATGGTCGCATGGTTCGAGATTCCTGTTACAGATATGGATAGAGCCAAAAAGTTTTACGAAACGGTTTTTAATATTACTATCCAAGTCATGGATTTTAAAGGCATTTTAATGGGCTGGTTTCCATTTGCCGAAGAAAAGGCCGGTGCAGCCGGAACACTAATCAAGCAAGAAAGTTATATTCCAAGTGAAGAAGGCGTATTGATTTATTTTGGCTCAAATAATGTACAAAACGAGTTAGATAAAATTAAAGCTGCTGGTGGAAAAATCTATCAAGAAAAAACACTTATTTCTGAAGAACATGGTTACATGGCAGCTTTTATTGATACCGAAGGAAATAGAGTGGCGTTGTATAGTAAGCAGTAATTAGTAAGCAATAAAAAGGAGTAAGTGCTAAGTTGTAGTATTACTCGAAGTTGATTATTCTCCAAAACCACAAACCCAAGAATGAAACTTGTTTTCGCAACCCACAACCAAAATAAATTTAATGAAGTCAAAGCATTAGTACCTAGTAATATTGAGTTATTAAGCTTAAATGATATTGGTTGTTTTGACGAGATTCCTGAAACCGCAGCTACAATCGCTGGTAATGCAGCTTTAAAATCCACTTTTGTAAAAGAGAAATATGGGTATGATTGTTTTGCAGATGATACAGGGCTAGAAGTAAAAGCTTTAAATAATGAACCTGGAGTTTTTAGTGCACGTTATGCTGGAGCTGCAAAAAACGCAAATGATAATATGAATAAACTATTATCAAATCTTAAAAACAAGAATGATAGAACAGCACAATTTGTAACAGTTATCTCACTACTGTTTAAAGGAAGGCAAATGATTTTTCCGGGAATTTGTAAGGGAGAAATTAGTAAAGAAAAAATAGGAACCAAGGGTTTTGGTTACGACCCTATTTTTATTCCAGAGGGTTTCGATAAAACATTTGCAGAAATGAGTTTAGAGCAAAAAAGTGAAATTGGACACAGAGGGAAAGCAATGCGTCAACTAATTGATTATTTATCCAAATCATAAATATCTCACAATAAGTAGTTACACTACGAAACTAAAACCTATCTTTGCGCCTTCAAATTCTCAGAGAGAGAATGTGCTAGGTTGAAGCCTTGGGTTTAATTGTCGTCCGCTTCCTTATAGCACGATATTAATTTAAACCATTTTAATGGCAACATTTAAAGAACTAGGCTTAGAAGCAAACTTGCTTCAAGCAGTTACAGACATGGGGTTTGAAACCCCAAGTGAAGTACAAGAAAAAACAATTCCAATTTTATTAGAACAAGAAAGCGATCTTGTTGCATTAGCACAAACAGGTACTGGTAAAACAGCTGCCTTTGGTTTTCCTATGCTTCAAAAAATTGATGTAGATAGTAGAACTACACAAGGCCTTATTCTTTCTCCTACACGTGAATTGTGTTTACAAATTACAAATGAAATGAATAGCTACGGAAAGCACCTAAAAGGTCTTAACGTAACTGCTATTTATGGAGGAGCTAGTATTACAGAGCAAGCAAGACAAATTAAGAGAGGAGCACAAATTATTGTTGCAACACCGGGTAGGATGAAGGATATGATTGGTCGTAAAATGATTGATATCTCCAAGATTCAATACTGTGTACTTGACGAAGCAGATGAAATGCTTAATATGGGATTTTATGAAGATATTACTGAAATATTATCTTATTCCCCTAAAGATAAAAGCACTTGGTTATTTAGTGCTACCATGCCTAAAGAAGTGGCTACCATTGCAAAAAAGTTTATGCATAAACCAATTGAGGTTACTGTAGGTTCTAAGAACGTAGGGTCTTCTCAGGTTTCTCATGAGTATTATGTAGTTGGAGCTAGAGATAGATATCAAGCGTTAAAACGCTTAGCAGATGCTAACCCAGATATATTTTCGGTAGTGTTTTGTAGAACAAAGCGAGATACACAAAAAGTAGCAGAGCAATTAATTGCAGATGGTTATAATGCAGGTGCAATACATGGAGACCTGAGTCAAAACCAACGTGATATTGTGATGAAGCAATTTAGAACACGTCAAATACAGATGTTAGTAGCTACAGACGTTGCTGCACGTGGGATTGATGTTGATGATATTACACACGTTATAAATTATCAATTACCAGATGAGATTGAAACATACACCCATAGGAGTGGTCGTACTGGAAGAGCTGGTAAAACGGGAGTTTCTATGGTTATTGTAACCAAAAGTGAAGCTCGTAAAATTCGTCAGATAGAGAAGATAATTCAAAAGCAATTTGAAGCAAAAGAAATTCCTTCAGGGATGGAAATTTGTGAAAAACAGCTGTATCATCTTGCAAATAGCATCAAGGACACAGAAATAAATCATGATATAGATGGGTATCTTCCTGCGATTGAAGAAGTATTAAAAGACTTCACTAAAGAAGAATTAATAAAGAAAGTTTTTTCAGTAGAATTTACACGCTTTTATAACTATTACAAGAAAGCAAAAGATCTTAATGTTTCTGCTGGAGACATGAGTGATAGCAATTCAGATTCTATTCGATTCTTTGTGAATTTAGGTAGCAAAGATGATTTTGACTGGATGAGCCTAAAAGATTTCCTTAGGGACTTATTGGAGCTTGGGAAGGATGATGTGTACAAGGTAGATGTAAAAGACTCCTACGGTTTCTTTAATGTAGATAAAAAGCACAAAGAACTTGTTGAGGGAGCCTTTAGTGATTTTGAACTAAACGGCAGAAAAATAACAGTTGAGGTTTCTACAGATAGATCAGGCGGCAGAGGTCGTGGACGAAAAAAAGGACGCGGTAGAGATAATAAAGGTGGTGGCAGAGGTCGTGGACGTAGAGATACTAAGAGCTTTGGAGGAAACGACAGCGGAAAATTTAAAGGAAAAAGCAGGAGACGAAGCGGTAACAAGCCTACTGGTGGTGGTACCGGAGGAAGACGTAGACGTAAAGGATAATTATTTTTTGGTTTCTAATGAAACTTTGGCACAATATTGACGTCTATTATGTAACTTTACGTTTATAATTGCTATGAGAGTATTTTTCACCATTTGTTTACTTTTTTTATGTACTTACCTTTCAGTAGGTCAAGAATCTATTGCACAACCTCCAATTATTGAAGGTAAAGTGCTTAACGATGCGAATGATGAACCTCTTGAGAACGTAAATATTGTAAACCTAAATAGTGTAATTGGAGCAACATCTAACAAAGATGGTAGCTTCAAAATACGTGCTGTAGTTAATGATACTCTTTACTTTTCATATTTAGGTTTTAAGTCTATACGTGTTCGAGTAACAAATGACTGGATGAAATTTGGTGGAGATATAAAAATAAAAATGACAGAGCTGAGTATTGCACTTGAAGAAGTAGTAGTAAAACCTGTACAACTTACAGGATATGTAGAAGTAGATGCTAAAACTATCCCAATTTACGATAATTACAGATATAGAATATCTGGATTAAGCACAGGTTACGAAGGAGGAAACCAGCAACCAAGTGCTGTTAATAAAGTCTTGAGTGCAATATTTAACCCCGCCGACTTCCTCTATAACGTGTTTGGAAAACGACCCAAACAGATGCGAAAACTTCGTAAAATGAAGGATGATGATGAAATTAGAAACCTACTCCAATCTAAGTATGATAGAGAAACCTTAATGGCTGTTTTACAATTAGAAAAAGTAGATGTAGATGAAATTTTAAATAAATGTAGCTACTCTGCCGATTTTATTCGTACGGCAAATGATTTACAAATCCTTGACGCGATAAGTGAGTGTTATGAGGAGTATAGAGTCTTAAACCGAAAAAAGGATAAGAAGTAATTTGCAAACCATTATTCATTATTCGTTACATTTTTTACTACCAGGCATTATTGCTTGGTTTTTTTATAGAGAATATTGGGTAAAAGTTTGGTTACTACTACTAGCAACTATGTTAATTGATTTAGATCACCTATTAGCCACTCCTATTTTTGATGCTAACCGCTGCAGTATAAACTTCCATCCGTTGCATAAGTATTACTCGCTAGGAATTTATATACTCTTTTTATTTTTTAAACGAACCCGTATCATAGGAATTGGATTGGTGTTACATATACTTACGGATTGGTTAGATTGTCTTTCAATGTAAAGCCCTAAAATTTAAAAAGCCCTTTTCATCAAATGAAAAGGGCTTTAAAGTGTATAATCAACTTTATTTTTTACTTCACTTCTACAAGCTCAATTTCAAAAATAACATCTGAGTTAGGAGGTATTACATTTCCTGCACCTCTTGGACCCCAACCTAAATGTGATGGTATGTACGCTATTATTTTGTCACCTACATTCATAGTAAGCAACGCTTCTTTAAACCCTGGTACTAGATTAGCATCTGGCCCATACTTAGTTGGAGCTGGGCTATAACCATTTTGAGCTACTTTTTGAGGATTTAACATTTCATACTTTTCCTCTTTTTCACGAATATTAGAGTCAAATAGCTTTCCGTCTTCTGCTAAGTATCCAGCGTAATTCATCGTTACTGCCGAACCTTCAGCAGGCTTAGCTCCGTCACCTTTTTCAATAGTAACTATTTGTAATCCAGACTCAAGAGTCTCTGCATTTTCTTTTTGTTCAAGTAAGTACTTTAAAGTTTCGGCACCAACTTTTGCAATACGCTCTTCCTTTTCTTTCTTTTCTTGTTCGAGCTCTGTCATTGCATCTTCAAAAGCAGTTACCTTTACATTTCCTTTGTTTATGATGTTTACTTCGTTAATAGTTACAGCATCAACAGGTTTATTACTTGGCTTTTGTACTTCTACACTTCCAATAGAATCTACAACTTCTTGACCCATAACAATTTCACCAAATACTGTGTGCTTTCCGTCTAACCAAGGTGTTTCTTTTAGAGTAATAAAAAACTGACTTCCATTAGTAGCTGGACCACTATTTGCCATAGATAAAATCCCTTTACTCTTGTGAGTTAAAGAATCTACAAACTCATCTGGAAATGTATATCCAGGGCTCCCAGTACCATCTCCTTTGGGGTCACCACCTTGAATCATAAAGTCCTTAATTACTCTATGAAAGGTAAGACCATTAAAATATTTTTTACCTGCTAATGTTGAGTCTACCATTGTATTACTTCCTTCGGCTAGTGAAACAAAATTTGCAGTTGTAAGTGGGGTAGCTTCATTATATAACTTAGCTACAAACGTTCCTTTGTTAGTTATAAACTCTGCATATACTCCATTATCTAAATCTGGATATTTACTTTGGCATGAACCTAAAGCAAGGGTTGCGACTAATATTGCAAAAACAATTTTCTTCATTCTAATTTAATTTTCTTCGGTTTGATTTATTGATTTTAATGTAATTGTACTTTTTACAGGGACGTTACTCCCTAATTTTCCTTGGATACCATAATATCCATAGGCTTTGTATGATGGAAACAAGAAAGTAACTTGTTCTCCTTCTTGCATTAATTTTATTCCTTCTCGTATCCCTGAAATAAGGTCTTGATTTGTTTGTTCTACTTTATAAAATTGTAGCCCTGTTTCTTCTTCTGAAAGAATTTCCTTTCCGTTAAAATCTTCAATATTATAGGTAAAGGTTACTTCATCCCCAAAAACCGGTTTGTTGGTAACAATGCTATCTTTACTATTATAATAATACCAGAAACCATTTTCTGAAGTGATGTAATTTCTTGTGCTGTCTTTATCGATGATAGACTGGATAGCTGCTTTCTCCTGCTCATATAGTTTTTTATTTCTCTCTACAGAATTTTTTATGAAGGTTCCAGAATTAGATTGAACAGGTTTCCTTGCTTCAGGAGATTTACATCCAAAAACAAAAAAACAACTTAATATAAAAACAGTTCTAATGAGCATTTATCAACTTCTCTTTATAGCTTGACAAGATACTAATAAATTCAGTAACGGTATCTGCTAGAGACAAATCACTTTTCCCTCCGGCAGCGTTATTATGACCGCCCCCGCTGTAATGATTTCTTGCAAATTCATTTACTGAAAAATCTCCTTTACTTCTAAATGAAATTTTAACTATAGACTCTTGCTTGTTTTCAATAAAAATTACGGCAAACTTTATTCCATTAACAGATAGTGCATAGTTTACAAACCCTTCGGTATCTCCTTTTTTAAACTTGTGGTCATCAAGTTCTTTTTGGGATAACGTAATGTAAGCAGTATTAAATTCTTTTAAAACAACAAGATTTTTTAATGCAACTCCCAAAAGTTGTAATTGCTCAGGGCTTTTAGTGTTATAAATATTTTGGTGTATTAAAGCTCCATTAGCACCCAATGCTACTAAATGTGCAATTACAGTGTGAGTAATCGCAGTTGTAGCAGGAAAACGGAACGACCCTGTATCGGTCATTATTCCTGTATAAATTTGGGTTGCAATATCTTTATTAAAAGTATGTTGTAACTCAAGGCTGGTTGCAAAGTGGTAAACCATCTCACAGGTAGAACTCATAGAAGTATCACTATACATCGCAACTGCATAGTCATCTGGTGCTTGGTGGTGGTCTATCATTATGAAATCTGCTGTAGCTTTCATAAGAACATCTCCAAGGTTTCCAACTCTAGAAAGAGCATTAAAATCTAGTGTAAAAATTAGGTTTGAGTTATCTATAATTTCTTTAGACTTTTCTATGGCTTGCTCGTAAATAACAATATTCTCACATTGTGGTAACCATTTCAAAAAATGAGGAAAGTCATTTGGCATCATTACAGTAACAGTATGCTCTGTAACTTTTAATATTTCACCAAGGGCTAAACAAGAACCTATTGCATCACCATCTGGGTTTTTGTGACCAATAATTGTTATATTTTTTGGAGACTGTAGCAGGTTTTTTACTTGCTGGATTGTTTCTTTATCCATAGAAGTACGAAGATACAATTTCTTAACTTTTGAATGGTTGAGAATGGCTAAATTTGAAAAACCTTTAACACTTACTTCATGAAATATCTAGTTTTTACATTTTCGCTCTTTATTTTGTTTTCATGTAAACAGCAAACTGCAGAGCATTCTCATGAACATCAAGAAACTGCTTATGAAAAAAAATCAGACTACACCATTGTTTTTGCAAGCTGTAGCGACCAAGATAGGCCACAACCTCTTTGGCTGCCTATAATTAACAATAATCCAGATCTATTTATTTGGGGAGGTGATAATGTTTATGCAGATACAGATGATATGGCAAAAATGGAAGCAGATTACAACAAAGTTTGGGATAATAAAGACTATCAAGAACTAGCTTCTAATACCGAAATTATAGGTGTTTGGGATGATCATGACTATGGTAAAAATGATGCAGGGAAAGAATGGACTAAAAAAGCCGAAGCGCAACAATTACTCTTAGACTTTTTAAAAGTACCAGAAGATGATGTGAGACGAAGTAGGGAAGGAGTCTATTTTTCAAAAATGATAACTACTTCAAAAGGGAAAATTAAAATCATTTTACTAGATACGCGTTACTTTAGAACTCAATTAAAGAAAAGTGAAGACCCTAATAAAAGGTATGACCCTTGGAGTGAAGAGGAGGGAGGAACCTTACTTGGTAAAACACAATGGGAATGGTTCACTGACGAATTAAATGATACTACTGCAGACTTCACCATGATTGTTTCTAGTATTCAGTTTTTAAGTGACCAACACGGTTGGGAGAAATGGGGAAATCAACAAGCTGAAGTAGAAAAAATGTACAATACCATTGCGAGTGCTAAAGCAAAAAATATCTTTTTTGTAAGTGGAGATAGGCACATGGCAGAGATTTCTAAAAATGAACTGGACTCTAAAGAGTATCCATTAATAGATTTTACCTCAAGCGGATTAACACATACTTGGCTTACAACACCTACAGAAGAAAACCCATATCGAATAAGTAATGTGATAAAACAGTTAAATTTTGGAGTGCTTCATTTTAATTTTGACACAAAAGAAATCACATTCGAAATTAGAGGAGAAGATAACTTTTTATATGAAAGTTATACGCAAAAGTATTAATCATCAATATTGATTGTTTTTGAACTCTAATTGGTTATTTTTGCACAAAATTTTAAAACTAGATGAGAACAGATAGAACGTTTACAATGTTAAAGCCTGATAGTGTTGAAAAAGGACACATTGGTGCTATTATTGAAAAAATTACTTCGGCAGGATTTAGAGTTGTTGCTATGAAGTTAACACAAATGACAACTGCAGACGCTAAAGAATTTTATGCAATCCATAAGGAGCGTCCTTTTTTCGGTGAGTTAGTAGAGTACATGACCAGAGGTCCTATTGTAGCTGCTATTCTTGAAAAAGAAAATGCAGTAGAAGATTTCCGTACACTTATTGGAGCTACAAACCCAGAAGATGCTGCAGAAGGAACTATTAGAAAACTATACGCAGCTTCTATTGGAGAAAATGCAGTACATGGTAGTGATAGTGATGAGAATGCAGCTATTGAAGGTGCTTTTCATTTTGCAGGAAGAGAAATGTTTTAAGACAATGTCTTAGTTATATTAAAAACGCCACTCAAATTGAGTGGCGTTTTTGATTTATCGTAAAACTAATTTGGTGATCAACTGTTTTCCCAAAGTTTCATTAAGCAGTTTTACTATCTTCTCTTTCCCATAACTTAATTCTTCTCGTAGCACCGAAGAACTTAACTGAATGTATAAAGTGCTTCCATCAAGTTTTACTTGCGTTGTATATCCAGAAACACCAGGCCCCATTACCTCATGCCATACCTCATTAATAGCAACTTTATCTAACCCCTTTTGCAGTTTGTTGTTGCTTATAAAATCTTTTAAAATATCACCCATAGGATTGGGCTCATGGTTTCTTTTACTCATAGTTACTCAAAAGTAAAGTTTTTAAAGCGTTTGTAGGTATATTTAATTTTATCTTTATTAAATACAACTAGTGAGCTGTCTTTAACATGTAGTATTGTTTCTTTCCAACTATTGTAAGGTGTTTTATAATACAAGTGCAGACTGTCATTTTCTTTTTTTATACTAAATGTTTCAGCACTTTTAGAGGTTGTAAAGGTACCATCAAGCTTTGGAGCAACTTTTTTTCTAATACCTACTGTATCGCCATTTATTTTAATAAAATCTATGGTAGTACTTAAACCGAAGTCTTTTTCAGTTCCGTCACTTAAAGCTACTTTCTCTATTTGCCAATACCCAGAAAGGTCCTCTAGATTAATTTCACTTTTCTTTTTACAACCAAAAATAAAGAGTGGAAGTAGTAGTAATAAGAATTTTTTCATTTTATAGTTTAAATAATTTATAGCTCTGGTGTACTTTTTTAATTACCGCTTCGGTTCTATCGGCATGGGTGTCACTAATAAATAGTTGCCCAAACTTTTCTTCATTAACAAGTTTCATTATTTGCGATACACGTTGCTCATCTAGTTTATCAAAAATATCATCTAGCAGTAGGATAGGATTTACGTTACTTTGTTGTTTAATAAAATCAAACTGCCCTAACTTTAAAGCAATGAGATATGACTTTTGCTGTCCTTGCGAACCAAATTTTTTAATAGGATGTCCGTCTATTTCAAAAATAAGATCATCTTTATGTATCCCAAAATTGGTGTATTGGCTCATCTTATCTTTTGTAATATTATCCTGTAATAGGTTAAGTAGAGGAGCCTCCTCTAACTGACTTCGATAACGCAGATGTACAGTTTCTTTACTATTGCTTATAGATTGATGGCGTTTTAAAAATATGGGTGTAAACGCTTCAAGAAACTGTTTACGTTTTTCAAAAATAAGCGTTCCATATTCATGTAATTGAGCGTTGTATATATCAATAGTATCTTGATTAAAAGTGTGGTTTGCTGCAAAATACTTAAGTAATGAGTTTCGTTGCGAGAGTACTTTGTTGTAGTTTATTAAACTTGTGAGGTAAGCACTATCGCCTTGTGAAATCACACCATCCATAAACTTTCGGCGCGTATCACTCCCTTCAATAATAAGGTCTCTATCGGCGGGAGAGATAATAACAAGAGGTAAAAAACCTATGTGTTCGCTAAACTTTTCATAGGGCTTTCCATTTCGTTTTATAATTTTTTTCTGTCCGCGTTTTGCGCTAACTAGTATCTTTTCTTCTCTTTCGGCTTTTAGATATTTCCCTTCAACCACAAAAAAATCTGTGTCGTGTTTTATGTTTTGCGTAGTGATAGGATTAAAATAGCTTTTTCCAAAGGAAAGATGGTAAATAGCATCTAGTACATTGGTCTTTCCAACCCCGTTATGACCCACAAAACAATTTATTTTTGGGTCAAATTCAAAATCTATCGAGTCAAAGTTTTTATAGTTAAGAAGGGCAATTTTTTGTAATATCATGTAAACTAACTACTTGCTATATTAGTATTGTATAATTTTATTCAGAAAAAGATACTCAAAATCTAATGCAAATTATTGAAAAATAAGGAATCTTTTCCCTTTTAAATTCTAATAAATATTTTATTTTTGCGCATCAATATTCAGAATATATGGCAACCTATAAGAAACGAGGTGGAAAACCTAGAACAAAGGCAGAAAAGCAAGTAGAGTTAGAAGACGATAGTGCAACGGCAGAAGTGTTTAACACGCTAGACTCTGGAGCTTCTAAGACCGAAGCTTGGATTGAGAAAAACCAAAAAGCAATTCTTGGTGTGATTGGTACTATTGCTGTTTGCGTACTAGGATACTTATTATATCAACAATTTGTACAAGAGCCTAAAGAAACAGAAGCGATGAATGAGATGTTTCAGGCACAGAAGTATTATAACCTAGCTTTAAATGCACCACAAGCAAAAGACTCTTTATACAACTTATCGCTTAACGGTGGTGAAGGGAAGTATGGGTTTATAGATATTGTAGATGAATATAGTGGTACAGATGCTGCAAACATGGCAAACTACTATGCTGGGATGGCGTTTTTGCAAACTGGTAAATACCAAGATGCAATTTCGCACCTTCAAGATTTTAGTAGTGACGATGCTATGCTAGGACCCCTTGCAAAAGGAGCTATAGGTGATGCCTTTGTACAAGTAAACCAAGAAGCAGATGCTTTAAAATATTATGAAGATGCTGCAAAAATGCAGGAGAACGAAGTTACAACACCACGTTTTTTACTTAAGGCTGGAATTACAGCGATGAACCTTGGTGAAACTTCAAAGGCATTAGAACACTTCTCTGCTATTTTTGAAAACTACCCTAACTCAACAGAAGCTACTAAAGCAGAAGCTTATAAGGGTATGACCGAAGCAAAACAATAAACACTTCCCCTTGTTGGGAATACTATATGGCAACAACCAATTTATCTGCATACGATAAAGAAACAATCCCAAACGCGAAAGACTTTCGGTTTGGGATTGTTGTTTCAGAATGGAATCCTGATATCACAAATGGGATGTTTCAAGGGGCTTTTGATGCTATTTTGGATTGTGGTGGGCTTAAAGAAAATATAGTACGTTGGAATGTGCCTGGTAGCTTTGAGCTTATTTATGGCTGTAAAAAAATGACCGAAAGCTTTGAGATGCTAGATGCCGTAATTGCTATTGGTAGTGTGATACAAGGCGAGACTAAGCATTTTGACTACGTATGTGAAGCCGTAGCACAAGGCATTAAAGACCTAAATGTACAAGGCGACATCCCTGTGGTGTTTTGTGTGTTGACCGATAATACAATGCAACAAGCCATAGACCGTAGTGGTGGTAAACACGGTAACAAAGGTACTGAGGCTGCCATAGCCGCTATAAAAATGGCACAACTTAAAAAAGACGCCAAGTTTTATAAGTAATCCTATATTCTACTTTAAGAGATTTTACTTTCTTACTTTTCTATTATTATTTTTTATAGCTTTACAGGATATCGTTCACCAAAAACTTACGTTAACCTGATTTATTTACGGGATAACGCTACTAAATTGAACGATATAACAAGTTGTAAGTAATGCGAAAAACGAACTTAGAAAATACAGCAAATGAAATTTTATACAGTATTACCAAAGAGCTTAAAACCTTTTTACGAATCAGAACTGAATAGCTACCAATTTGAGTATCAAAGTGACAATTTATCAAATGCTTGGAATCATTTAGAACGAGCACACATAATTGGACAAAAATATCCTTTTGCTCACACATATGTTCATTGGAAAATGTTACAGTTTGGAATCAAAATAAAAAGTGGAAAAGAAGTGATTGGACAGATTCCAAGATTAATATTTGGAGGTGTAAAATCTTTCGTAGGTAAAATTCCTGTTGGAAATCCTGGAGGAGCTAATGTCCCACCTTTAAAACCATTTCCAATAGACAAAGAGATACAAGATATTTTTATTAATGCAGGAATTCAAGTTTAAAGTATTTTAAATGAATAAGTCAATATTTGAAATTACCAAAATGGATTGTCCTTCAGAGGAAAATCTAATCCGAATGAAATTGGACGGAATCTCAAGTATTGCGAATTTGGACTTTGACATTCCGAATCGAAAACTGACCGTTTTTCACAGCGGAGAAACCGACCAAATCGAAAAGTCCGTTATCGAACTGAATTTAGGTGGAAAAAAAATCTTGACCGAACAGACCGACCAAAAGGAATTTAAAGAAAACGCAAACCAAAAAAAGCTACTTTGGTCTGTACTTGCAATCAATTTTGCCTTTTTCATTATCGAAATGACAACGGGAATAATCTCAAAATCAATGGGACTTGTTGCAGACAGTTTGGATATGCTTGCTGACAGTTTCGTGTACGGAATTAGCTTGTTTGCGGTTGGCGGAACGTTGATTAAGAAAAAGCGGATTGCCAAACTTGCTGGATATTTTCAAATTACACTTGCGATTATCGGATTTGTGGAAGTTTTAAGAAGATTTTTTGGAAACGAGAATCTTCCCGATTTTTCGACAATGATTATCGTTTCGATTTTTGCACTTATCGCAAACGGAATTTGTCTTTACATTTTGCAAAAGTCAAAGAGTAAAGAAGAGGCACATATGAAAGCGAGTATGATTTTCACCTCGAATGATGTCATTATTAATTTAGGAGTAATAATCGCTGGAATTTTGGTAAATTGGTTGAGTTCGAGTAAACCTGATTTGATTATCGGAACAATCGTTTTTGTATTGGTAATTCAAGGTGCGTTTCGGATATTAAAATTAAGTAAGTGAGTGAAAAAAGCACTACTTACAACAACGTATATAGCTCATAGCTTGTTAGTTGCTTAAATGAAGTTAAAGCATATTTGGAAAGTCGCCAAATTTTTAAATTTGACGACTTTCCAATAAAAAAGATAAATAGTAAAATTTAAAAATCTGGCTTGTGCTTAATCCGAAAATAATTTTCTAATTTGCACGCAACGAGCCATATACAAGACCGTTGGCGCTTATTGCACGGATGCGCCACAGGCGCAGAAAATTTTGGCAGTTTCTGAACCAATTTTGAACTAGTTCAGGCTCGGTCTCATTCAGACAGAGATCCTCACTCTGATCAAAAAACGGCTTATCTGAACCATTTTCTCGTGAAATTGAATTTTCCTCTTCTCAATAAACTTTTGATTTGATCAAAATGGAACATTTCTCACTCTTACGGTGACTGAAAAGCTGAATCGCTAGCTGAAAAACTAATGGTTGATTTGATTTCTTTGGGCTTTGAAAATCTCCATGTGACTTTTACCGAACCAGGTTCAGCCTGTGCCGGATCAAAGTTCCGGTTGTGCAACAAGAGCCAACAATGTATAACGCCCATTGCTTTGGTTGATTCCTACTGGGAATCAACCACGCATTCGGAAAATTCTCCGCAAATTCATTAAATTGCTAAGTGAAACGACGCAACGGGTCGTTATACGTTACCGTTGTGAGCAAGCTGTACAAAACGAAGTGAGAAACATTGAACAATTGATAAAAGAACTAATTCCGCCATCTGATTACCAAAATCGGAATGGATTTAGTAATGAACACATTGTTTTGAGCTTAACCGAAAAGGAAAAATTGGAAGTTGAGCGAATCCTAATTGAAATACTTGAAAAGAGTGAAGATGATTTGATTGGGGAAACGCTGACAATAATGAAATCGGCTAACTCACTTCCTGCTTTACAAAAACGGCTGAACTTATCTAAAAGTCCGACTATGACAATTATTTGGGCGAGTTACATAAACGAGATAAAAAATGGAGATGAGGAAATGAAAGAAATCGCGTTAAACGAAATGGACAAAGTTTCGGAAAAATATTCTCGAATCGGAATCTTTCACCATTTAGCTAAATTTAGTGACGACCGAATAAATAACAAGATTCGGAATTTTATAAATCATAAAGATTATTTGACTGCTTACAATGCAAGAACTTCTCTTGGAATTGACACAGCGGAAATAATAAAACGAGAACAAATAAAAAACGGAATCGGAACAAAAAAATGGTGGGAAATATGGAAATAAAAAGCCAGCTCACAACAATGTATAACCGCAATTACGGCAGATTCGACTACGTCCGAATCCACTCGGAATTGCTAAAGTCTGTGCTTAACCGAAAAGTCTGCGTATATTAACCCGTAACTGACGGTTATACGAGACCGTTGTGCGTCATATGACAAGCGACAGTAACAAAGAAAAACGGGAAAGCTGAAAACCGATTAGAGTAAGCACCTAAACTAAAACTGACAAAATATGAAATCAACTTTTAAATTTCTAATTGCTGTGATTTGCTTTGCAGTATTTTCGACTATTTCAGTTTTCGGACAAACGACTGAAGAACAAAAACTTTCGTATAAAACAGGAAATCCAGCGGATTGGCCAAAAGACCAAGATGCGGTTGTATCTGCACCAAATAATCATAAAATACTATTGGAAAATGATAAAGTAAGGGTTTTAGAAGTAACTGTCTTACCCAACGAAATTGAACCTGTTCACCATCATCAATGGAAAAGTGTCTTATATATTATAGAAGCTGGGGATTTCATTGACCGAGACGCAGAAGGAAATGTGATTATAGATACCCGGAAGTTACCTGAACCTCTTGTTTTTCCTTTGACAATGTACAAAGACCCTGAAGCACCTCATACAGTAGAAAATTTAAGCGATACGAAAACTATTCGGCTGATAAGAGTAGAAATGAAAGAATAAAATACGAACGCACAACAATGGCTATAAGCAATTGCTTGTTCTTGCCTACTTCTGAAAATCCTCGCGGATTTTCAGCTTGGTATGTACTTGCAAAGTTTAGTGCTAACCCACGCAACTACTCATAGCCTAACCGTTGTGCTTCATTATAACCAACCAATAACCAATGATAAAATTCTTTCGTAAAATTCGTCAAAACTTACTATCTGAAAATAAATTCAGCAAATATTTGATTTACGCAATTGGAGAAATAATTCTTGTCGTAATCGGAATACTGATTGCTCTGCAAATCAATAACAATAACGAATTAAATAAACAAAGAGCCAAAGAAGTACAGTTCTTGAAAAATCTAAAGAGTGATTTAATTTTTGAAGAAAGTGAACTTGAACGCTACATTGGAATTAGGGAAAGTATAGTGAGCTCGGCTCAAATTGCTCTTGAACATTTTAATGGAAAGCCTGTAGAGAATATTCAAATGTTTAACTATCATACCTTTAATGTGGGAATCTGGCAAGAATTTCAACGGAACAACAACACTTTCGTAGAATTATTAAATTCTGGAAATTTCACAATAATCTCAAACGAATCAATAAAAAATGAGCTTTTAAATTTAGACTTAATCCACAAACAAATTATATCATATCGAGAACATTTGAGAAATGATATGGAGCACTATTTTTATGACCCTTGGTTCAGAACTGTTGATTTAGATCCTTTTGCTCAAAGCTTTGTTTTCTACGCTAACAATGGAGAATTTGATACTGAAATAAGGCTTTCAAGGGAAGAAATAGACAGGCTGATTAACAATAAAGTCTTTAAGAATGGATTTGTCGTTTCAGTATTTACGAATTCGTTGATTATCGATGATTACAAAAAAATGAAAGATTTGAACAAAAAAGTTGTTGACTTAATTAACAAAGAAATAACGAAAGGCTAACAACGTATAACGCGCATTACACGGGATGGTCAAGAGAATGAAAAATACGTCGGAAAAAACAAAATATTCCTACATCTGAAAAAAACGTAACTTTCAAAACCGCACAACGCGCGTTATACAAAACCGTTGTAAAACATTTTGAAAAAAACACTCTACATATTGATTTTAGTAAGTTTCGGATTTAAATGCGCTGATAATAATTGCGAATTAAAAGACGGAAAATATAAAGTAATTTATGACGAACAGTTTTCGGAATATCCAAAATTTGAGTTTGAAATAAACGGACAAAACTTAACGGAAATAAACTCTGTGAAAAATCGGAATTATATTATTGAAAATCTTGGTGAAAATTCATTCCGACTAAAATCGCTGGAAAAACAAACGGACTCTCTGACTGAATTTCAAAAGACATTAATGTCGCACAGAAAACCATACTATGAAATAACGGATTGTAAAAATGACACTATCGAATTTACAATGCGAGTGAATTTGCACGTGATTTCACATTCTGGAAAATTTGTAAGAACAGAATGAATAAAAAACGTTTTACAACACCGTATAAAATTAATTGCTTGTTTTAAGCCTACTTACGAACATTCCTGCGGAATATTCTATCTGTGATTTATTTGCTAAATTAGGTGCTTATAACACGCAACAAACCATTTACAAAAACGTTGTGTGCAATTATGACCAGCGCATCGTCCTGAAAAAAAACCAAAGATTAAACTATTGAATTATGATATACTATTGGTTACATCTAATATACATTTACATAGGTTCAAAATTTTTTTGGAAAAAAATCGATTTGGATTCTGACCTCACTCGTATTAGAAGAGTTAGTATTTTGGATTGTGATTCCTTAAGATATATGGCAAATTCTAAATATTTTTATTATATGGATTTTATTAGGTTTGAGATTTTATTCAGGTCTAAACTTTACGAAAACACATTTAAAAAAGGAATATTTCCTGTTCTTGGTTCACAAAAGATTATTTATAAAAAACCTCTTAAGAGATGGACAAAATTTAGCATAACTCTTATTTTAGATGGATGGGACGAAAAGTGGGGCTATCATCGCCAAGTTTTTAAGCAGAATAATGAAATTTGTGCAATAGGATATACTAAATTTGCCTTATGGAAAAATAGAAAAGCACTTTACTTGCCAAAAATATTAGCTGATAGTGGAATCAAAAAAACAGAAATGAATCCATCTTCAGAAATGCTAAATATGTTCAAAAATGATTATGAAATGATTAAAAATTAAAATTAAAATAGTTGAATAAAACTGTACACAACAATGCATATATTTTATGTTTCGTTTTTGGCTTAACTTGAATCTCCCCAATTAATAGTAAATTGATCCAACGGATAAATCCGTCGGCGCGGCGCTACTGCCCCAGCTGATTCTCACGCTGTCGCTTCCAGCGCTAGCCGAACCAGCCGCAGTCACGCCACAAAACATATACAAGACCGTTAACAAATATTAGAACTGAATCTATGAAAGTAATTTACATAACAATCATACTTTCTTTTTTTTTGAGTTGTTCTTCATCTCAAAAAGCAGTTAAGGAAACGAAATGTCCAAAAATTTACAAGAATAAGTTTACGGAAATTTTAAATGAAAAGTATGTTGCTGTAAATGGTAAAGACACTACAAAAATTAATGAGGTTAGATATGAATGCGTTTTTTCTGCTTTATATACGCACAAAGTGATGTATGATAAATATGGGAAATGGGACAAAGTAATTTTTCCCAGTAACAGAAATCACCCAATACTAATGTGGAATAATGTTGACCTCTTGTCAAACGGAAAAAAATATACTGTTTTGACAAACGGACTTGAGGAATGGAAACATATTTACGCATCTGTTATGATTTTAGATGAAAAGGAAAGAGACATTTTAACAGAACAAACTGAAGAAAAAATTGCTCTGACAAATTTCTTTGGTGAATTAATTAAAAACCACAATCCAAAAAACAAAGATTTTTATGAAGTCTATTGGAAAATGGTTGACCCAAAACGTTGGGAGCAAATTAAAGAATATCAAAAGAATGAATAACCTTTGCTAACACCCGCTATAGTTAATTGCTTCTAACTTTCCTCTCGGAAATTCATTCGTGTTTGCTAACTTTGGTTTACGTCGCAATGATACTCTCACACCATTCTGTACCGAAACAAAGCTAAGACCGTAGTAACACATTAGAGAACAAAATTTGAGCCAACTAAAAAACTTCATAAACCCAATTACGGAGTTTTATACAAGTCCAAATGTGTATTCTAAAAAATGGTATAATCCAGCAATTAATCGTTGGTATCTATTCTTATAAATCTTTCAAAAATGAATTTAAATTAACAACTCAACGATACTTTAATGTATTTAGTTTTTAGTTCAGAAGCCTAATAATTATCATTTTTAAATAAAAAATTATCGTTTTACAATAATTTTATTTTATATTTGTCTCCATTATAATAATCTCTATCTAATAAAACGAACTTATGTCAAACAATTTACAATCAAGAGAAATCATAATCAAAGGAAATAAATTAGAATGTAGTATATGCAAGCATGACAAATTCTTATTAAGAAAAACCTTGATGAATACACCAAAAATGACTTTTTTCAAGTTAGATTGGGCTAATAAGACGGCACAAAATTATATATGCAACAATTGTGGCTTTGTACATTGGTTTATGAATTAATAACATACTATTATGACAACTAAAAGGATACTTAAGATAATGTATATTATTACATGGATAATCTTTATTGGGCTTTCACTTAGGGCTGTTGGCACAGTACTAGCTTACATCATTAGTTTCGTGAATGAGGGAGCTGTTAAAGATCTATATAAAGAAATGAATTTACTAGTATACAAGCAGAATAGTATAACTCAATATACCATTATTGTTGGTTACAGGCTTATACAATTTAGCATACAAGCTTATATAGCATTTCTCGTAACAAAACTTTTGAGCAATTTAAATATTCAAAGGCCTTTTAATACTAATGCATTAAAACAAATGCAAAAAATAAGCTATTCCCTTTTATCGCTTTGGGCAATAGTTGTAATACATAATTTTCATGTAGGTTTTTTAGAAGCAAGTACAGGAATATCCGCAAAATTGCTTTCAAGTGAGTTTGTTTATATTGTAGGTATTGTATATGTTTTTTCATTACTCTTTAAAAGAGGAATAGAGCTACAATCTGAAAGTGATTTAACCATTTAAATTATGCCTATAGTAGTTAACCTTGACGTCATGCTCGCAAAACGTAAAATGAAGAGCAAAGATTTAGCAGAGATCATTGGTATAACAACTGCAAATTTGTCCATATTAAAATCTGGAAAAGCCAAAGCTATTAGATTTTCTACTCTTGAGGCAATTTGCAGAGCGCTTGATTGTCAACCAGCAGATATTTTAGAATTTACAAATGAGTAATATAGAATATTAACTCTATAGTTAATTGGTTCTGTCTTTCATCTCGAAAAGTCCTCTTAATTTTATTATCTTTCGGTTACAGCGGAGAGAATCTTTGTAGATTACTCTGCAACGAAATCATAGCCGAGAAGGTAGGCAGTAATATAATTTAAAGCGATGCAACAGTACTCACTATCAATTTTATTCACATTAACAACTTTATTAAATATTCAATCACAAGAATATTTTGAAGGAGAAGTCCATTTTAAAACAACATACGAAACTCTCGTTGAAAGTGTTCCAAATGAATTACTAATTCAAGAGTTTGGTGATAGTTTGGTAGGCTATGTGCAGGAACACAGGTATATAATGAAAAGTAATACAAGAGGAGCATCTGGAGAACAAACATTATTGATGCTAATGGATGAGAATTTAGTCTATTTTGTTCAAGAAAAATCCGATACAATTTATAGATACCCAATTAATCAAGTTAAGGAAGAGCTACTTGAAGTCCATAAAATTAAGGATGAAACAAAGGTTATTTTAGGAGATGTTTGTCCAGCTTTAGTTCTAAACACTAAAAATGTTGACCCTGAAAACCCTTTTACAGTTACTTTAGGAAAGTATTATTATAACCCTAAGTACAAATTAAACAAAGAGGCTTATAAAAATCATAAAAGCGGCCATTGGAATGCTTTTGTTAACGAAAGTGGGGCAATTAGTGTAAGAAATGAGGTTCGGCACGAGCCTATTTATAAGTCCGTGATGGAAGCCTATCTTATCTTACCTAAAGAAATACCAGATGAACTCTTTAACATTGATAGATATAATAAAATAATTGTTGACATTGAATAGACTAATGTTAACTTCTGAAGCAAAACAAAGTACATGCTATTTTAAACTGTCACGAAACCAGACCTAAGCCTTGTAAGGGAATATTTAAGAGAAAACTAATGAAGAATTTTATAATTGCTCTACTATTAACAGCTTTCAATATAGCATTTAGCCAAGATAATCGAGTTGAGCAACCAATAAAAAACTTTGACAAGCTCTGGAATGAGTTTAACGATAGATATGCCAATTTTGAGATAAAAAACATCAACTGGAACGAAATCTACAAAAAATATAGACCCTTAATAAATGAAAATACAACCAATGATAGCTTGTTTAAGGTTTGTAATAACATGCTACTTGAGCTAAAAGATGGCCATGTTAATTTAGTCCAATATGGAAAAAAAGACAGAGTAGTAAACAAAGCAGATGACGGTAGCCCATCTACATTTATTAAAAACTTTCCTCTCTCAAAAGAAGAAACCCCAAATATTCATCAATTACTTAAAACAGCCGACAAAACCCTTAAAGACAATGGTTTTCTCACAATTGGGGTTTCCAAAAAAGGTTCTATGGAATATGCCGTGTCAAAAGAGTATGGTTATTTAAGGGTTTTATCAATGGGCAATCTGTCTTTGAGTGACTACAGGAAACACTCTGATAATGCCGTTGAAGCTTTTAAAAATTTAAAAGGTATAATCATAGATGTTCGATTTAATGGGGGAGGTGATGATAAGGCTTCATTTGAAATTGCAAGTAGATTTACAGACAAAAAAAGGATTGGACACTATAAGAGAGAAAAAATAAAAGGTAGTTCGGACTTTAAAAAACTAAAAACAAAATATTTAGAACCCTCTGGTGAAAAACAATTTGTCAAACCTATAGTAGTTTTAACAAGTGACCTAACTGCAAGTGCAGCAGAAGTTTTTACTATGATAATGAAAGAATTACCATATGTTAGAGTCGTAGGAGATAATACTAATGGAATTTTCTCTGATATGTATAATTTTAAGTTGCCTAATGGATGGCTTGCTACTTTATCACACCAGCAATACTTTTCATCCAAAATGAAAAATTTTGAAGGCATAGGTATAGAACCTGATATAAAACTCTTAAATCAACCTCAAGATATTAATAATGAGATTGACCCATTAATTGAAAAAGGAATAGCTGAATTAAAAAAAGCAGCCGCAAACAATGGCTATGAGTAGTTTTGCTATTGACAAAGATTTTGATGGTATATAAAAATTCTTACTACCCATGAATCGTTTCTTTTTTACTTAAATCCTTCATCACTTCTGCCTCAAAGGCTAGTAGTTTTTTCCATTTGACATCTACTTCTTCGCGGTCACCATATTTTCTTGCGAATCCTAAAAACATAGTGTAGTGATTAGCTTCACTTACCATTAATTTTCTATAAAATTCTGCCAATTTTTTATCTTCTAATTCTTCACTTAACAACCTAAAGCGTTCACAGCTTCGGGCTTCTATTAAAGCAGCATACAGTAATCTATGGACTAGTTGGGTAGTTCTACTACCTCCTTTGGGAAAGAACTTTGTAATCGCGATCACATAGTCATCTTTACGGTCTCGTCCCATGACCCAGCCACGCTCCGTAATTTTATCGTGAACCATTTTAAAGTGACTAATTTCTTCTTTTACCAAGCTAACCATTTCTTGTACCAGGTCTGTATATTCTGGAAAGGATACAATAAGAGAAATAGCAGTTGAGGCAGCCTTTTGCTCACAATACGCATGGTCTGTGAGTATTTCTTCTATATTTTTTTCAACAATATTTACCCATCGTGGGTCTGTAGGTAGTTGTAAGCCAAGCATAGTTTTAAAATTCCAAAATTAAATTATAAAATTCCAAGTATAAAGAACAAATTAAAAAGAACAAAGTAGTGAGAATTAATTTTCGCAACTTCATGTTTAAAACTCAAAGCCCTTGTTATCTGATTACCAAATTAATTAATCAACTAATTTCCCAACTTAAATATCCAAATCAAAATCTTTGCGGAGCTTCTCTATAGCTGGATTTTTTTCTTTTAGCTTTTCAAATTTTTCTCTTGGGGTGTAAGCATACCTTTTTATTTCGGTTTCGTTTACCTCAATAGAAAGATCTACATCGTAGTTGTTTAGTTTTTTACGTAAAAACCCTAGTAATTCGTGCTTTGCGCGTTCTACTTCTACTTTAATAGTACTGTTTGGAAACTCAAGATGAATTAATGAGCCCTCCAACTTGGGTACACCCATAGAAAGGTGTGAGAGTAAGTTGTATTGTCCTTTTAACTCTACTTTTTTGGTATATTCATTCCAAGCAGTAATCATTTCTGGCTCAGTAAAAGTTTCCTTTGGTAAATTTTTCTGGTCGGGTTGTTGTGCAACTAACTCTCTTTGTAATTCTTGCTTTTTTTGAATACTCTTAATAGAAAGTGCTGAAACTTTTTTTGCGTTTCGCTCTGCAAGTATTTGCGGTCTTTCTATAACTCGCTTTGGTTTTTCTGGGTCTGTTGGAGTAGGGGGTTCCTGTTCTTTTTTCTCTTCGACTACTATTTTTGAAGTTGAGACACTTTTATTTGTTACAGCTTCATTAGTTGGGATATTCTCTTTTGGTTCTTCTTCAGCTAATTTTTTTGAAGTTGTTTCTACTATCTCTTGAGCTATTGTAGTAGTTTCTTCTGCTGCTTTTACTTCTTGAGAATTAGATGTATCATCTTTAGGAGTTGGCTCTGCTGCTTTTACTTGTGATGGCGGAATCACATATCGCTTACTCGTTACACTAGTCTTTTTTTTTTCAGGCTGTGCTGTAATAGAAGCTAGCTGCAAAAGACAAAGTTCTACCAGTAATCGTTGATTTCTACTAGTTTTGTATTGTAAATCGCAGGTATTAGCTATTTGTATGGCATCTAGTAAAAAGTCATATGGTGCTTTCTGAGATTGCTCAAAATACATTGTTTTTACTTGCTCTCCCACTTCTAGCAAACCTATGGTCTCCTGATTTTGACAAACTAATAAATCTCTAAAATGAGAAGCAAGCCCCATAATAAAGTGGTGTCCATCAAAACCTCTGGATAGTATTGTATTGTATGCTAGTAATACTTCAGGAATTTTATTTTCTAATAATAGCTGTGTGACATTAAAATAATAGGTGTAGTCAAGCACATTAAGGTTTTCGGTAACTGCCTCTCTTGTTAAATTTTTTCCGGAAAAACTTACTACTCTATCAAAGATAGAAAGAGCGTCACGCAAGGCTCCATCTGCCTTTTGAGCAATAATATGTAAAGCGTCATCTTCTGCATCAATGTTTTCAGCTTTAGCAACTTCGGTTAGATGCCCTTTAATATCTTGTACGGTGATACGCCTAAAGTCAAAAATTTGGCAGCGAGACAAAATAGTTGGAATTATTTTGTGCTTTTCTGTAGTTGCCAAAATGAATATGGCATGTTTAGGCGGTTCTTCTAATGTTTTTAAAAATGCATTAAAAGCAGCCGATGATAGCATGTGTACCTCATCAATAATATAAACTTTGTATTTACCTACTTGTGGTGGGATGCGTACTTGGTCTATAAGATTACGTATATCATCTACAGAGTTATTGGATGCAGCATCTAGCTCAAAAATATTGAATGCAAAGTCTTCACCTTCTTTTTCGGTACCATCTTGGTTTATTTTTTTAGCAAGAATACGGGCACATGTAGTTTTTCCAACCCCTCTAGGTCCTGTAAATAATAGTGCTTGAGCAAGATGATTATTTGCTATGGCATTATCTAGAGTATTTGTAATGGCTTGCTGTCCTACTACATCTTTAAATGCTGTGGGTCTATACTTTCTAGCCGATACAATAAATTGTTCCATAGTAATAACAAATATAAAGATGTATGTAGTGTTATTAAAAAATTAGAGGTTGCTATTTTACGCTATTTATTAACATTACCCTACTTTTGTCGTTGCAGGCCGCCTTATCGTTCCGCTTTTAGCGGAAAGGAAAGTCCGGACACCATAGGGAAGCATAATGGCTAACAGCCATCCTCCTTTTTTAGGAGCGGACTAGTGCAACAGAAAGGATGTACAGGTAATGCTGTAGTGAAATCAGGTAAACTCTATGCGGTGAAATGCCACGTAAACCTACGCTTAAGAGTGCCCGCTCAATGTAGGAGGGTAGGCAGATAGATTGTGCAAGTAATTGTACAACCAGATAAATGATAAGGGTTACACTAAGTGTAATACAGAATCCGGCTTATAGGCCTGCTTTTTTTAAGTTTTGAAAAAACTAAATACAGATCCACCATATCTTCTTGATTCTGTATAGTTTTTTATACTTGACAAATCATTGTGTTTAGTGTGCTCAATGATAATAAAACCACTTTCAGTTAAAAAGTCATTAGTAAACAATGTATCCACAAGGTCTTCAAGTTCTTTTTCTGAAAAATTATAGGGAGGGTCTGCAAAAATGATATCGTGTTTTCCTTTTGGTTTTTCAATATACTTTTTAACATCAGATTTTATAGTTTGAATGTCAAAATCTAGTTTTGAAGCAGTTTCAGAAATAAACTTAATGCAACCGTAATGTAAATCTACACAAGTGATATTTTTTGTGCCTCTTGAAGCAAATTCGTAGCTTATGTTACCCGTGCCAGCAAACAGTTCTAAAAGTGATACCTCAGGAAAATAAATTCGGTTATTTAAAATATTGAAAAGACCTTCTTTTGCAAAATCTGTTGTAGGACGTACCGGAAGGTTTTTAGGTGCAACTAATCGTTTTCCTTTATGTTCTCCAGAGATTATACGCATTAAAGTAAATATTTTAATTCACAATTTTTGTGTGCAGCATCTTCTTCAGAAAGAAAAGGAGTTTCATTATAAGCTGAATAAAAATCTATATTTCTAATGTACTTATATAGAATTTCAAAAATTGCATCTTCCTTATCGATAGCTCCCATTACCGAAGTTTTAATACTATCAGGGTTAATTTTAAGCTGTTCAAAAGCAAAAAGCACATAGTATATAAAATCTTCTGGAGTTTTGTATAAATAGCTATTTACTAATAGTGGCGTACCGTTTTTAATGATAAAGAGATTAAAATGGTTTTCAAAAACATTGATATAACATACTTTTTCTAAGGTATGCTTTTCGTGGTCTAAGATCATTTTTAAAACCAAAGAACTGTTATGATAGTAGGTAAAGCTGCCAACTGTATCAATAAAGTAGTTATTGATGTTTACGTAAGGTACATATACATTAATTATGTCGTGTGTTTTTACTTCATCATATGCTATATAATCTGAAGGTAAAATCTTTGCATTAAATTTTAGGTATTCACTTAATTTGGTTTCGTCAAAAAGTGTTGAAGGAACTAGTGTACTTAAGTCTGTAGCGTAAATTATTGCAACACTATTGAATGTACTTTTTAATTTTTTCTCTTGGTCAATTGTATTCTTTAAATGAATTTCAATTTCTTCTGGAGTTGCAGTATTTGGTAGGCTTATTTTTTTAAAAAATAGAACCTCTTTAGTAGCTAAATTATGTACTAAAAAAGAAAGTCCGGTCAATGAAATTTGAACGGACAGTCTTTTAGTATTTAATGTTTCTATGTTATTGTCCTTTTGCAGGAGTGTCATAAATTTTAGGCCAGTTTCCTGTTGTATTTATATCGTTCATGTCACCTACTTTAATGTAAGCTCCATTTACACCATCTACAGATATTGTTTGCTTTTCTTTAATAATTTCATCCTTATCAAGCCCTTGTAAAACAACGTCTTTAGATACTTTTACTTCAAATACTGAGTATTCTGTCTCATTTTTAATGTAAGTACCAGCATCAAGATCAAACTGTTGGTCTGTGTCTGGAACATTCATCATTGTTTTATATCTATCTGTACCCTGATATAATGAATCTTTTACAGTTCTATACCCAATAGTATCTACAACTACCGTTTCTATGATATATCCTCCTGTTTGTGGATCTAATCCAAAGGCTCTGTTCTTTTCAACATCAGCATAAGCACTATCTCTACGAGTTGTAATTGCAAACTTTGCAGTATCAATAAAACGTACTAAACTATCAAAATCACCAACAAATGTTCTGTGTATATCTTGGTGGGCTAGCTCTGCAGCCTGGATATCTTTAAGCTTTTTAATAACCTTTGCGTATCTAATTTCTTTCTCTTTGTTGAATCTTACAGGTCCAATTATAGAGTCGTATAGTTGATATGCTAAAAATCCAATTAAAACCCATAAAACGAGTGATACTATTGGATTGAATTTTCTAGGAACAAATTTTCTAAGTATAAAAACTGAAAGTATTAATAGTATTAGTCCAACCAGAATTAAAAGAAGTGATGACATAGTTTTTAAATGAAGTTTATTTACATTTTGATTAATAGGTCTCTCGCAAATCTACAATTTTTTTTTGTTCGTAAAACTATATTCACAAAAAATCATAGCTATATTTAAACCATATTTTAAAAAGATTAATGGATAAGGCTCACTTTTATAGTTTACTAAAAACAGATTTTGAATATACAACTACCTCAAAACAAGATATTACCCTACAATTATTAGCAGATTTTATACTCAGTAAAACTAAAAATGAAGTTTTTTTACTTAAAGGGTATGCAGGTACAGGAAAAACAACTATTACTGGTACACTTGTGAAAAATTTGTGGAAAGCAAAGATGTCTTCGGTTTTACTTGCTCCTACTGGTAGAGCAGCAAAGGTGATTAGCAATTATGCAAAACGTGAGGCGTATACTATTCATAAAAAAATATATTACCCAAAAAGTGAAAAGGGTGGAGGAGTATCTTTTAGACTTCAAAATAACAAGCATAGAAATACTTTATTTATTGTTGACGAAGCATCTATGATACCAGATATCAATCAAGATGCCAAGTTATTTGAAAATGGGTCTTTGTTAGATGACTTAATGGAATATATCTATAGCGGCTATAATTGTAAATTACTTTTAATTGGTGATACCGCACAGCTTCCGCCTGTGAAACTCACTATTAGCCCAGCCTTAGATAAGCAAACATTGCAAAACCATTATAACAAAGAAGTTATTGAAGTTGAGTTAGATGAAGTGGTTAGACAACAGTTTGATAGCGGAATTCTTGTAAACGCTACTAAACTAAGAGAGCATCTTGAAGATGGATTTTATCAAGATTTTAAATTTAGATCAAAGTCTTTTCCAGAAGTAATTAGACCAGTTGATGGTCAAGAAATTATGGAAGCAATAGATGATAATTTTAGAGAATCTAGTGACGAAGACGCTGTTATTATAGTCCGTTCCAATAAAAGAGCTAATCTTTATAATCAAAACATACGTAGTCGAATTCTTTTTAAGGAAGAAGAGCTTTCAGGTGGAGACTATTTAATGGTAGTAAAGAATAATTATTTTTGGCTAAAAACCGAAAGTGAAGCCGGTTTTATCGCTAATGGAGATATTGTTCAAGTATTAGAAATATTCGGGTTTAAAGATTTGTATGGATTTAGGTTTGCTGAAGTAAAAGTACAAATGGTAGATTACCCAAAAATGAAACCTTTTGAAACTGTATTGCTTTTAGATACTTTAGCTTCACAAACTCCTTCACTTTCTTATGAGGATTCTAATAAACTTTACCAAGAGGTAGTTAAAGACTATGCAAACCTTTCAAACTATAGACGCTTTCTTTCAGTAAAAAAGAATAAATATTTTAATGCCTTACAAGTAAAGTTCTCGTACGCGATAACATGTCATAAATCGCAAGGGGGTCAATGGAATACTGTGTTTGTTGAGCAACCGTATTTGCCAGACGGCCCAGATAAAGATTATTTGAGATGGTTGTATACAGCCATTACTAGAGCTAAAGAAAAATTATATTTACTAGGGTTTAAAGATGGGTTTTTTGTAGATTAGTCTTTTATGGGTATAGTAGAAGTCATACTAAGTATTTGCCTAGGTGTTGGTCTTGCAGCAGCTGTTGGGTTTAGAGTATTTTTGCCATTGTTAATTTTAAGTATTGCTGCTTATTTTGATGTAATTCCTTTACAAGAAAATTGGCAATGGGCTGGAAGCCTTACTGCAATTATTACACTCTCTATCGCCACTTGTATTGAAATTTTTGGATATTACATTCCTTGGGTAGATAACATCCTGGATACTATTGCCGTACCATTGGCTACTGTTGCAGGAACAGCAATCATGCTAGCAACAATGGCAGATATGGACCCTATAATTACATGGTCCTTAGCTATTATTGCTGGAGGAGGAACTGCAGCAGCAATAAAGGGAAATACATCCGCTGTAAGACTTACATCAACTGCTACGACTGGGGGAGTAGCAAACCCTGTTGTAGCTACTGTAGAAACAGGAACCTCTACAGTAATGTCTTTACTATCCATATTTATAGCGCCTTTAGCATTTATATTAGTATTAGTATTCTTCTATTTAATTTATAAGTTTTATAAAAAGCTAAGAAAAAAGGATACTCCTACAACATAATCTTCCTATTTTTGAGAATAAATTACAAATAAGCATACATTTTGAAAGTAATAGCAATGATTCCTGCGCGTTATGGCGCATCTAGATTTCCAGGTAAGTTAATGCAAGATCTTGGCGGGAAACCAGTAATTGTAAGAACCTATGAAGCCGCAAAAGAAACTAACCTTTTTGATGAAGTTTATGTAGTTACCGATAGTGAAATAATTTACAATGAAGTAGAACTTCATGGCGGTAATGCTATTATGAGTGTTAAAGAACATGACTCAGGTAGTGATCGCATTGCCGAAGCTGTTGAAAATATGGATGTTGATATAGTAGTTAATGTTCAAGGCGATGAACCATTTACAAGTAAAGAAGGCTTAGAACTAGTATTAAACCTCTTTCAAGGTCCAGATGCAGAAAAAATAGACTTAGCTTCTTTAATGACAGAAATTTATGATTGGAAAGAAATTAGTGACCCTAATTGTGTAAAGGTAATAGTTGATAGAGAAAACTTTGCACAATACTTTTCTAGATCTCCTATTCCGTATCCAAGGGATAAAAATGCTGCTGTTCAGTACTATAAGCATAAAGGGATATATGCTTTTAGAAAAGAAGCGTTAATGGATTTTTATAGACTACCCATGCGCTCTCTTGAAGCTGCAGAAAAAATTGAGTGCATCCGTTACTTAGAATACGGAAAGAATATAAAAATGGCAATTTCTAATACACAAGGGATAGAAATAGACACTCCTGAAGATTTAGTGAGAGCTAACAAAGCGCTTAAAGAAGCTAATGAAGGTGAAGTAAACAATAAGTATAGAAATTTCCCAATGGTACCAAAAGTAGTATTTGGACAAGGAAGTTTTGACCAATTGCAATCTATACTTTCACCAGAACGTAAAAGTAAATCTCCATTTATATTTCTTGTTGATGATGTGTTTATTGGAAACAACGAACTTATTGATCGCATAAACTTAAGATTTAATGATAAGTTAATTTTTGTTTCTGCAGATGAAGAACCTAAAACTATTCAAGTAGACCAAATTGTAAAGGATATTAAAGCAGAATTTACTTATAGACCTTCTGGAATTGTTGGAATTGGAGGGGGTTCTATCTTAGATTTGTCCAAAGCAGTATCTATAATGTTAACTAATAAAGGTAGTGCATCAGATTACCAAGGTTGGGATTTAGTAAAAAACAAAGCACTTTATCATGTGGGAGTGCCTACGATATCTGGAACAGGTGCAGAAGTTTCAAGGACTACAGTACTAACAGGTCCAGTTAAAAAATTAGGAATCAATAGTGATTTTACTCCTTTTGATCAAGTTATCTTAGATCCAGACTTAACAAAGGGTGTACCTAGAAATCAATGGTTTTATACTGGTATGGACTGTTTTATTCATTGTGTGGAGTCTCTAAACGGAACTTTTTTAAATGCATTTAGTCAAAGTTATGGTGAAAAGGCTTATGACCTTTGTAAAGAAATATTCTTAGATAGTTCTCTTTCTGAAGAAGAAAGCAGAGCAAAGTTAATGATGGCGTCCTGGCATGGAGGAATGAGTATAGCATACTCGCAAGTAGGTGTTGCGCATGCGATGAGTTATGGACTTTCATACGTATTAGGAACTAAGCATGGTATTGGTAATTGTATTGTTTTTAACCATCTCGAAGAGTTTTATAAAGATGATGTAATACTATTTAAAGAAATGGTAGCAAAACATAATATAGATATTCCACAAGGTTTATGTAAAAATCTAACACAACAACAAATGGATACTATGATAGATATTGCATTAAGTCTTGTCCCACTTTGGGAAAATGCAATTGGTGATAATTGGGAAACTGTTATTACCCGAGAGAAATTAGCTTCTATGTATAGAAAAATGTAGCAACTGGGTTATAATGGGACTAACAAAATTTATCTTTTATAAAGTAATGGGCTGGCAGATTAAAGGTAAATTTAATCCTTCAGATAAAAAAGCGGTTGTAATTGTAGTGCCACATACTAGTTGGCATGACTTCTATATTGGTGTTTTTGCAAGACGTATATCTGGAGTAGAAATTAACTTTGTTGCCAAAAAGGAACTCTTTAAATTTCCCTTCGGAATTTACTTTAAGTGGATGGGTGGAGCACCGCTAGATAGAACCAAGGGACAAAACAAAGTAGATGCTATTGCAAAAGTGTTTGAATCTCATGAGGAGTTTAGATTAGCTTTGGCTCCCGAAGGTACTCGTAAAAAGGTATTAACTTGGAAAACAGGATATTATTATATTTCTCAAAAAGCTAATGTTCCCATAATTCCTGTTTCATTTGATTATAGCAAAAAAACTGTGACAATTGGAAATCCTTTTACTCCTACAAACAATATTGAGAAAGACACACAATATCTCAGGAGTTTCTTCACAGGAGTAATTGGAAAAAAGCCAGAGTACACTTAATAATAACTTTCTCTTAAGACTATTTTAATTAAATACTTTGTTAATTCAACACTGCATAAATGTTGTTAACTGTTTGATTATCAGTATTTAATTGTTAAAATATGTTTAATTTTTTGTATTATATTTTGTTAGACTAAAACTGCATCATATCTATGCTTTAAACAAATCTATATAATTATGAAAAAGTACAATTTTTTAACACTTATGGTTTTTGCTACATTAGCTCTAGTCTCTTGTAGTAATGATGATAACGGAGATGATGATGGTCAAACAGCCAATTTAGAATCTCAAGTTTACGCAACAAGTAACACAGACGGTAACGTAAGACGTTACGATAATGATGATAGTGGTAATACAACCACGACAACTCTAATAACATTATCTTCAGACTCAGAAGGGATTTATTATGATGAATCTTCAGATCAAGTTACACAAGCATCTAGATCATTATTGCAATTAAATACTTATGCAGATGCATCAATTACTCCAGATGGAGTAACAATAGAAGTAACAGCATCTAGCTCAATAGACCTTGTTAGTCCAAGAGATATTGCTGTTAATGGTAATATTTATGTAGTAGCAGATAATGCAGATGTAGATGGAGACCCTAATACAGCAGATGGAAGGTTTTTTGTTTATACTAAGTCTGGTTCAAATTTTACATTACGTAATACAGTAACAGTAGATTTCGCTGTTTGGGGAATCGAATTTGTAGGTAATGATTTATATGCAGTAGTTGATAAAACATCAGACATCGCTGTTTTCACAAACTTTACTGCAACAAATACAACAGATGCCACAGTTGCAGCTTCAAAGAGAATTACTATTGAAGGTATTGTGAGAACGCATGGTATTGCTTTTGATGGCGGAACAATGATTCTAACTGATGTAGGTGAAGCAAGTAGTGACATTGACGGTGCATTTCATGTAATAACTGATTTTGAAACTAAATTTAATGCTGTTGCAGATGGTGGTACAATGGCTTTAGCTGGAAACCAAACACGTGTGTCAGGAGCTCTTACTTTATTAGGAAACCCTGTTTCAGCAGATTTTGATAGTACTACTAATACAGTTTATATTGCCGAAAGAGCAAATGGTGGAGGTAGAGTATTATCTTATACAGACATTGGAACTGGAGGAAATGTAGGACCTACATTAAATGCTACCCTTTCAGGAGCATCATCAGTATATTTTACTAGATAATATATACTAAATCTATAACACATAAAAAGGAACTCAATTGAGTTCCTTTTTTTTTAAAGTTATGTAAGAAAAATGGACTATTCTGTTTCTTTCATAGTGTGATATACATTTTGTACATCATCATCCTCTTCAATTTTTTCGAGTAATTTTTCTACATCTGCTGCTTGTTCTGGTGAGAGCTCTTTTGTTACTTGTGGGATTCTTTCAAAACCAGAAGATAGGATCTCTATAGAATTTTCTTCAAGATATGATTGTATTGCTCCAAAACTTTCAAAAGGTGCATATATAAGCACACTAGTTTGCTCATTTCCATCTGCATCTTCGTCGGTATCCTCAAAAATTTCTTCAACACCATGGTCTATAAGCTCTAGTTCTAGCTCTTCAATATCCAGACCTTCTCCATTAATTTTAAAATTGCAAGTATGGTCAAACATAAAAACTGTAGAACCTGACGTTCCTAAACTACCATCACACTTATTAAAATAAGAGCGAATGTTAGCTACTGTACGGGTATTATTATCTGTTGCAGTTTCAACTAAAATAGCAATACCATGAGGCGCATATCCTTCAAAAAGGACTTCTTTATAATCACCAAGATTTTTATCACTCGCTCTTTTAATAGCTCGTTCTATATTGTCTTTTGGCATATTAACTGCCTTGGCATTTTGTATAACTGCCCTAAGTTTTGAGTTTGTGTCTGGGTCTGGGCCCCCTTCTTTAACAGCCATAACAATATCCTTACCAATACGCGTAAAGGCTTTGGACATTGCAGACCAACGTTTCATTTTTCTTGCTTTTCTAAATTCAAAGGCTCTTCCCATAAAAAATTATTTTTTTGCAAAAATAAAAAAATGTAATTAGTATTAATTACCCAACAAGTTTATCAATAATCTCCGCGAGTTCAAAATCTTTTTGAGTGACACCACCTGCATCGTGTGTGTTTAATGAAATATGAAGGGTATTATAAACATTAGTCCAATCTGGATGGTGTTGCATTTCTTCAGCTTCAAAAGCAATACGTGTCATCATTGCAAAGGCATCTTTAAAAGAAGAGAACTGAAGTGAAGTGTGTATAGCATTATCATAATACTCCCAACCTGGATGGTCTTTTAAATTTTGATGGATTTTATTTTCCTCTAAAGGATTCATATTTTTTGTTTTAAAGTGATTATTTCATCTTTTAGTGTACAACTTTCTATTACTTCTTCTATACTAATTGTATAATTTTCTGGTAACTTGTTGTGTTTTGGTAAAATAGCTAGAAATCTATCTTCATTACTAGAAAATACTTGCTTAAAAATAGGCATTTGAGAACCAAAAGCCTGAGCAATTTCTTTAAAAAGATCATCGTGATGTGTAACATCTGTGCTAGATAAATGAAATATTCCACTTAAGTTTTTACTAATTATGTAGTGTAATTGTTGACTAGCTTTATCTACGGTTGTAGCACTTATAACTAGATTGGGATAAACATCAAAAGCAGCATGATTTTTAATAGCTTGCTGTAATTGTATTACAAGCGGAGCAGTTACACCAAGTATCATTGGCAACCTTGCGATTACAACCTTTTCTTTAGGTATAGTAAGTAGCATTTTTTCTACTGATGCAAAATAACGTCCTTCACTACTTTGGGGGTTTAGCGTATCCTTTTCATAGGATGGAAACTTAAATGCGCCATCAAAAACAGATGATGAAGAAATAAATAAAAGTTTACAATTTTGAGAAGTGGCTATATATGTTGCGATTTCCTCATGCGCCTTAAATCTACTTGAATACTCACCACTAAAACAAGAAATAATAAAAGTTGGTGCTACCTCTTGTAAAATACTATAAATACTATCTTCCTCACAGTTGTAAGGAAAAAGTATACTGTTTTCGGTTGCGTAAGTCGTTGGAGTAACGTATGTCCCATAAATATCAAAGTAGGCACGTAGCTCTTTGTATATTGCTTGACCAATAAATCCAGTAGCACCAAGAATTAAGATTCTGTTCAAATCAGATTTTATTTTTTATAAAAGGGTAATTTAACAACTTTAGCAGCTACTTTGTTTTTTCTAATTTGAATGAAAATTTCAGTATCAACTTTACTATGTTCTAGGGTCACATAACCTAAACCAATTCCTTTATTAAGAGAAGGAGACATTGTTCCACTAGTTACAACGCCAATAGTACTATCTTCATTATCAACAATTGTATAACCTTGTCGCGGAATCCCTCTTTCGAGTAACTCAAATCCAACAAGCTTTTTTGATACTCCTGTTTCTTTTTGTTTTTTTAATTTTTCTGAATTGATAAAGTCTTTTGTAAACTTTGTAATCCAACCCAATCCAGCCTCTAAAGGTGAAGTACTGTCATCTATATCATTTCCATAAAGACAGTAGCCCATTTCTAGACGTAAGGTGTCTCTTGCAGCAAGACCAATTGGTTTTATTCCAAAATCTTTTCCAGCTTCTAAAACATGATTCCATATTTGTTCTACTTCACTATTCTTACAATATATCTCGAAACCACCACTTCCTGTATAGCCCGTTGCGCTAATAATTACATGTGGAATTCCAGCAAAATCTGAAACTTTAAACGTGTAAAATTTAATAGCACTTAAATCTTCAGAAGTTAAAGATTGCATAGCCTCAACTGCTTTAGGACCCTGAATAGCAAGAAGAGAATACTCTTCAGAAATATTTCTGAGCTCTGCCTTCATTGTGTTATGAAGGTTAATCCAGTTCCAATCTTTCTCTATGTTGGATGCATTTACAACAAGCAACCATTTTTCAGCTTCTAATCTATACACAATTAAATCATCAACAATTCCCCCTTCTTCATTTGGAAAACAACTGTATTGCGCTTGACCATCTACTAGCTTTGATGCATCATTACTACATACTTTTTGAATTAAATCTAAAGCATTAGGGCCTAGGACCAAAAACTCTCCCATATGAGAAACATCAAAAACGCCAACCGAATTTCTAACTGTTTCATGTTCTGCATTTACACCCTCATAAGAAACAGGCATGTTATATCCCGCAAAAGGAACCATTTTTGCGCCAAGGGCTTCATGTACTTTAGTAAGTGCTGTATTATTCATAGTGTTTACATAAAATTTATTGTTACAAATGTATAGAATAGAGTTTAGGTAAATAAAGCATTTAATCCTATTTTAAGTATTATTTTTACAGTATAAGTTTTTTATATTATTATGAAGATATTTTCAGCAGCACAATTACATGAGGCAGATAAAGTAACTGCAGAGAAACACAATATTACATCGTTGGATTTAATGGAGCGCGCAGGTGGGCAAATTTTTGCTTGGCTGCATCAACGTATGCAAGGTGCCCAAGTACCTATTCATATTTTTTGTGGTATTGGTAATAATGGAGGGGATGGACTAGTCTTAGGAAGACTACTAATTGAAAACGGTTATAATGTCACTATTTATGTTGCAAATTTTACTGATAAAAGATCTAAATGTTTTTTGGTTAACTATGATAAAGTAAAGAACATAACAAAGAAGTGGCCTATTTTAATGACGAGTGAGGCAGACTTCCCTGAAATACATAAAGACGACATAATAATTGATGCAATTTTTGGTATTGGGCTAAACAGAGCTCCTGAAGGATGGGTTAAGAAATTGATTCAATACCTTAATAAAAACAAAGCTTTTACTTTGTCAATTGATATGCCAAGCGGGATGTATGCGAACCAAGCACTAGAGGATGCTGATGCTGTTATTACATCTAATCATACCCTAGCGTTTCAAACACCTAAATTTTCTTTCTTTTTACCTGAAACGGCAAGGTTTGTTCCCTTTTTTGAAGTTTTGGATATCGGTTTAGACCCAGAATATATTTATACTACAGAACCCTATGCACAAGTAATTTCTAAACCAGAAGCACAGCAATTATACAAGCCTCGTGACAGGTTTAGTTACAAGGGCACGCATGGTCATACACTTGTTGTTGCAGGTAGTTATGGTAAGATGGGGGCAGCTGTTTTGAGTACAAAGGCTAGTTTAAAAATTGGAAGTGGGATAGTAACGACATTTATTCCGAAGGTTGGATATACAATTTTACAGACAAGTGTGCCAGAAGCTATGGTGCTTACAGACGATAATGAAAATGTACTTTCTAGTATAAACTATAATTTTAATCCTCAATGTATTGCTGTTGGACCCGGAATAGGAACAAGTGAGCAAACGGTTAATGCTATCAAAGAACTTTTTAAAAGAAGTAAAAGTCCAATTGTTATTGATGCAGACGGACTTAATTGTATTGCAGAGGATAAAAGTTTGCTAAAATTAATCCCCAAGCAATCTATACTAACACCACATAAAGGAGAGTTAGAGCGTCTCATTGGTACTTGGAAAAATGATTATGATAAAATAAAAAAAGTGAAAGCTTTTGCTAAGAAGTACGAAGTTGTTGTTGTGATTAAAGAGACATTTACAATTGTTGTTTTTGAAGATAAGCTATACATCAACACTAGTGGTAATCAAGCTTTAGCAACTGCTGGTAGTGGTGATGTATTAACCGGAATTATTGCTGGATTAGTATCTCAGGGGTATGATAGTTTACTCGCATCTGTTTTAGGAGTGTATTTGCATGGAAGTGCAGGTGTACTAGCCTCTAAACAGATGGGTTATGAAGGTGTTATTGCTAGTGATATTATAGACTTTATACCAGATTCTTATATAGAATTGTTTAAACAAGAGCAGGCACCACAACAAGAAAAGACTGAAACTAAATAAAAAAAGCCTCAGAAAAAGAGGCTTTTAATTGAAGGTTTTTCCTTTAAATTAATCCATCCAGCACTTCGCGTAATTTAGGGTTTGAAGGTCTTGGCGCGCTTGCATCAATAATATTTCCTTGTTTGTCTATTAAAATAAATCTAGGGATTCCTTTTATTCTATAGTCTTTAATAAACTGAGATTGCCATCCTTTTGGAGCCATAATTTGTATACCTCTCAATTCTTTGTCTGCCACCATAGCTCTCCAATCTTTATTAGCTTGTTCCCAAGAACCCTTATGGGTTTTGTCATCATCTATAGACATGCTTACAAAAGCTATTTCATTATCATGATAATCTGCTTCTATTTCTTTTAAATATGGTATTTCAACTTTACATGGTCCACACCAAGTTGCCCAAACGTCTATATATACATACTTTCCTTTTAAATCTTCTAGAGAAGTTGTACCTCCTGCATAATTTTCGTAGTCAGCAAAAGAAGGAGAGGGAGCCCCTTTAGGTAATGCTCTTCTTAGTGCGATTAATCCAGAATAATAACTTTTATAAGACTTTACAAGTCCTTTGACATCCTCTTTGCTAGAATTAATAACCATTGTGTCAATATCCTTGGCACTATCTATATATTCATTAAGCTTATTGGCAATATTGTTCATTTTGGTATTTAAGCCAGCTTGATTAAGACCATCAAAGTCTCCTTCAAGTAGTTTCTCTTCAAGTAAGGATTTTTTTGCTAAAAAGTTGCTGTTTTCAGAACCTGGACCAGTATAACTAACAGTTTCATCAAACTGCTCTGTATCTATTGTCATGTTAATTTCATATCCATTTTTTAGAAAAATAGTAGTTCTCTCAGATCCATTATACATAGAATAAAGACCAGCATCTACTTTAAGTGTGTCACTAAAAGTGCCGTCTTCATTTACTTGTATTTTTTTGGTATATCCTCTTTTTCTTATTTGTATAGAATTACTATTGGTATTTGTGATTATTCCTGAAAATGTTACATAATCCTTGGGTTCTTCAGCACATGCAAACATTAAAACTGCAAGTGTAGCTAGGGCTATTTTTTTCATAGGTAAGCGATTTATTCTATAAAATTACATTTTTATTTTAGAGTTGCTATCTAAGCAAGCTATTTTGTAATCAATATTGTATTTTAGCAAGACAAAAAAACAACCTAAACTATGCAAGAAATCCATTATATAAGTAGTGACGTACTACAATTAACTACTATTAAGGATATTATTGAATTTAATAAACAACTAGCCCTTTCTGAAGAAGCCATTCTCAATATTAAAAAATGCCATTCCTATTTATCAAATAAAATGAAAGATAATGATACCCCTGTGTATGGTATTAATACTGGATTTGGGTCATTATGTAATGTAAAAATATCTACTGAAAACTTATCTAAGCTTCAAGAGAACTTAGTGATGTCTCATGCTTGTGGTACAGGTGATTATGTTCCAAAGCCTATTATAAAACTAATGCTGTTACTTAAGATTCAATCCTTAAGTTATGGGCATAGTGGAGTGCAATTACAAACGGTAGAACGTCTTATTGATTTTTACAATCATGATATTTTACCAGTTATCTACACGCAAGGAAGTCTGGGTGCTTCTGGTGATTTAGCTCCTTTGGCACACTTAGCATTACCTTTATTGGGCAAGGGAGAAGTATATCTTGACGGTGCTATAACCTCATCTAAAGAATCATTACAAAAACATAAATTAAAACCTGTTGTGTTGCAAGCAAAAGAAGGCTTGGCATTATTAAACGGGACACAATTTATGAGTGCATACGGAATATACAGTTTATTAAAAGCACATAAATTATCGTATCTAGCAGATGTTATTAGTGCTATTTCGGTTGATGCTTTTGATTGCAACATGAGCCCCTTTGATTCGTTGGTTCATTTGGTAAGGCCACATCGGGGTCAAGTTAAAACGGCAGAACGTATTAATGAACTATTGGATGGAAGTGAGTTAGGAGCTTCAGAAAATAAAAAAGTACAGGACCCTTATTCGTTTAGATGTATTCCACAGGTGCATGGTGCTACTAAAGATTCTATTGTATTTGTAACAAAAACTTTTAAAACTGAAATAAACTCAGTAACCGATAACCCAAACATCTTTATTGCTGAAGATAAAATTATATCTGGCGGTAATTTTCATGGTCAACCCTTAGCATTGGGACTAGATTATCTTTCTATTGCTATGGCAGAACTTGCTAATATTTCAGAAAGAAGAACGTATCAATTAGTATCTGGTTTAAGAGATTTACCAGACTTTTTAGTTAATAACCCGGGTCTTAATAGCGGTTTTATGATTCCTCAATATACTGCTGCAAGTATTGTGAGTCAAAATAAACAATTAGCTTCACCAGCTTCAATAGATTCGATTGTATCATCAAATGGGCAAGAAGATCACGTTAGTATGGGGGCTAATGCTGCTACAAAATGTTTAAGAATTATTGAGAATGTAGAAACAGTTCTTGCTATTGAACTCTTAAACGCTTCTCAAGCACTAGCATTTAGAGTACCTAAAAAGACTTCTCCATTTTTAGAATCTTTTCTAGAGCCCCTTAGGGATACTGTTCCTTTTGTAAAAGAAGATAGGATTCTTGCCGATGATATTCACGCCTGTGTAGGTTTTATACAGAGTTTTAGTATTGATAATGATTTACTTTTTGAATAAACACATACTCAAAATGAAAAAAATACTTTTATTATTTCTTAGTTTAATAGTATTAACCTCATGCAAAACATTAAATAAAAATGTTACTCATGAGCAAATGATAGCAATGGGTTCTAACGATGCAAAGCTCCTAGTTAATACACCAGATTATAAAAAATGTAAGGAAGGAAAAAAAGAGATAGATGACATTACTGTAAAAAACAATTTATGGGGAAAGGCAAAAGTAAAAAGTGGAAGAGCAGAATTATGTACGTATGTTAAGGGGAATACTTATGGTTGGGAATGGAAAGTAGATAAAGGTGCTAGTGGTGTAATAGGGTATCCAGCTATTGAAGTAGGTAGAAGTCCATGGGGTAATAAGTCTAGAAAGGGTGAAGACGGTTTCCCTATTAAAGTTACTGAAATTGAAAGCTTACCAGTTAGCTATGATTTTGAAACGCTGGTAAAACACAAAAAGTTTAATTTATCTTTTGATATCTGGCTAACCAATGTACCTAATGCCAATAAGGATAATATTACTACAGAAATTATGATATGGGAGGACTATTTTGATTTTAGTTCTTATGGTAAAGTAATAGATAAAATTGCAACTCCTTTTGGTTTATACAAAGTGTATAAGGGGTATTTAAAAAATGATAATTATAGTCAAGATTGGGTGTATCTAGCCTTTGTTAGAGAAACTCCTAGAAGTCAAGGAGAAGTTGAGATAAAATACTTTTTAGATTATTTACTACGTAAAAAACACATTTCTCAAAATGATTATTTTGCCTCTGTAGAATTAGGTAATGAAATAGGAAACTCAAGTGGTTTAACACTTGTACGTAATTTTGAATGGGATTTAAAAGTTAAGTAATGTTATCCAGCGCAATTAACACAGGTAATAGCCTGTGGTATTAGTAAAATTCTACCTTCAGGTATAGGCTTTTTACACTTAATACAGATGCCAAAATCTTCATCATCAATTTTTGATAGTGCTACTTTTAAGTTTTTAAATTTTAGTTCGGCTTGCTTAAGTGCTTTGTCATTTATGCTTTTATTGTTTATAGCATCCATTCTTGATACTCTACCAATAGCATTTTCAGGAGCAATAGGTTTTGTAAGCTCCTTGTATTTTTCTATTTGAAGTGAAGTAGTCTCAATAGCTTCAATTATCTTTTTTTTAATTTTTGAAGTATCCAACTAGTCTCTATTCTCATTAATTATAGTTTGCACCCATTGCATGGCCTTACTTAGAGTATCAAAAACCTTGAAAGGCTTATTGAAAAAGTTACTTTCGTATAATGCGTTCTTTTTGTTTAAATGTTTTTCGGCAACGATGGCAATAGCTAATAGATTATAAATGCTAGATGTACCTAGATAGGTTATAGGATCAACAGAATAAGAATTTATTCTATTTGAAATATATACAAAAGGTTTATTTTTAAAATACTTTTCTATAACATTAACTAAAGTGTTATTATGCTCTGGTGTTATTGTTACTCCCTCTTGAATTTGATTAATCAAAAATTCATCAAAAATGAAAACTTCTGTGTAACCCAAGTCAAAGTATTTAAAGGCCCCCATTATAATATGTTTTAGTTAGCTGCCTAAATATACTAAGTTTTTGATTATCAGTAAATAAAAAAACCTACGATTCCGTAGGCTTTTTTTGTTTCTTAATTTTAATTTTGAGCTCTTCAGCTTTTTTATCGAGATCCATAATAATGGAATCCCCCTCTTGAAGTTTTGAGTTTATTATTTCTTCAGCTAAGGCATCTTCAATATATTTTTGAATAGCTCTCTTAAGTGGACGAGCTCCATAATCTTTATCAAAGCCTTTATCTGCAATATAATCTTTTGCAGCCTCAGTAAGTGTTAAGTTGTATCCTAGATCCTTAATTCGAAGAAACAACTTATCAAGTTCAATATCTATAATTTTATGAATATGTTCTCTCTCTAGCGGATTAAATACCATAACATCATCAACACGATTTAAAAACTCTGGTGCAAATGCTTTTTTAAGTGCATTTTCTATTACAATTTTTGCATTTGCATCTATTTGTGATTCTCTTGCGGATGTCCCAAACCCAACACCTTGACCAAAGTCTTTAAGCTTTCTAGCACCAATATTAGATGTCATAATAATTATAGTGTTTCTAAAGTCAATTTTTCGACCTAAACTATCTGTTAAATAACCATCATCCAATACTTGAAGTAACATATTAAATACGTCTGGATGTGCTTTTTCAATTTCATCTAATAGAACTACCGCGTAGGGTTTTCTTCTTACTTTCTCGGTTAATTGTCCTCCTTCTTCATATCCAACATATCCAGGAGGTGCACCAATTAATCTAGAGATAGCAAACTTCTCCATGTACTCACTCATGTCGATACGCACCAATGCATTGTCCGAATCGAAAAGTTCTTTTGCCAATACTTTTGCTAATTGTGTTTTACCAACTCCTGTTTGTCCTAAAAATATAAAAGAACCAATAGGCTTGTTAGGGTCTTTAAGACCAGCTCTATTTCTCTGTATTGCTTTTACAACTTTAGCAACAGCTTCATCCTGACCAATTACTTTTCCTTTAATTTGGTTTGGCAAGTCAGCTAGTTTCCTGCTTTCGGTTTGTGCAATTCTGTTAACGGGAACACCAGTCATCATTGAGACAACTTCGGCTACATTTTCTTCATCTACAGTTTCTCTATGTAACTTAGAATCGTTTTCCCATTTTTCTTGTGCAGTAGCTAATTCTTTTTCAAGATTTTTTTCATCATCTCTAAGCTTTGCAGCCTCTTCATACTTTTGCTTTTTAACAACAGTATTTTTTAGCTCTCTTACTTCTTCAAGCTTTTCTTCAATTTGAAGAATTGTTTCTGGGACATTGATATTAGTTATATGAACTCTAGAACCTGCTTCGTCAAGCGCATCAATAGCTTTGTCTGGTAAAAAGCGCTCTGTCATGTATCTATTTGTGAGCTTTACACAGGCTTTTAATGCATCATCTGTATAAGTAACATTGTGATGAGCTTCGTATTTATCTTTAATGTTTTGAAGAATTTCAATGGTCTCTTCTACGCTAGTTGGTTCTACTAGAACCTTTTGAAAACGCCTTTCTAAAGCACCATCTTTTTCAATGTATTGTCTGTATTCATCTAGTGTAGTGGCTCCAATACATTGTATTTCGCCTCTTGCTAATGCAGGCTTAAACATATTTGAAGCGTCTAATGACCCTGTTGCACCACCTGCGCCTACTATGGTATGGATTTCATCAATAAAAAGAATAATATCATCATTCTTCTCAAGTTCATTCATTACCGCTTTCATTCGTTCCTCGAACTGTCCTCTGTACTTAGTACCGGCTACAAGACTAGCAAGGTCAAGGGTGACAACTCTTTTTTCGTATAAAATTCTTGAGACTTTCTTTTGAGTAATTCTAAGTGCAAGCCCTTCGGCGATTGCAGACTTACCAACTCCAGGCTCTCCAATTAATAAGGGGTTGTTCTTTTTTCTTCTACTTAATATTTGTGAAACACGCTGTATTTCAGCCTCACGACCCACCACAGGGTCTAATTTACCCTCATCTGCAAGTGCGGTAAGGTCTCTACCAAAATTGTCTAAAACAGGTGTTTTAGATTTTTTACTGGTTTTTGAGTTTCCTCCAGCAAACAAGTTCTCTTTATTTTCTTCTTCTTGCGCATTATCATCATCATTAGGGAATGATTCCGCAGAAGGGGAGTCTATATAATCTTGACTATCGTCGTTAGCTATCATTAATTTAAATTGATCTTTTACATTATCATAATCTACTTTAAGCTTATTTAAAAGCTTTGTAGTTGGGTCATTTTCATTTCTTAAAATACAAAGCAACAAGTGAGCAGTATTTATTGATGTACTCTGGAATAACTTTGCTTCTAAAAAAGTAGTTTTAAGAGCACGTTCTGCTTGCCTAGTTAAATGTAAATTCTTTTTATCGTTACCTGTTGATCCTACATTGGGATTGGCAGGGCTTAATATTTCTACTTTTCTGCGTAGGTGGTTAAGATCAATATCTAATGCATTAAGTATTGTAACCGCTTTGCCATTACCATCACGAAGTAATCCTAGCATTAAGTGCTCAGTCCCAATAAAATCATGACCTAGCCTTAAAGCTTCTTCTTTACTATATGCAATTACATCTTTTACTCTTGGGGAAAAATTATCATCCATACTATAAAATCCTATCTTCTAAAATTACGAATATTTAGTTTAAAATATTCAAAAACTATACCCATTTAGGGCTTACAAAGTAAATTGACAAAAAAACGTCATAAAAACAAAGCATAATGTACAATACTTATTAACCATTACCCATTAAATTTTTGTTAATAAAATCGTGAATAATCAACACTAAAATGCTGTCTTAAACCCCCAAATTAGTGTATCTTGCTTCATTAGATAAAAAAACAAACTAAAGATATATTTTATGGCTGAAGGTGAAAAATTGATTCCTATCAATATTGAAGATGAAATGAAATCTGCGTACATCGATTATTCAATGTCCGTCATCGTGTCACGTGCATTACCAGATGTAAGAGATGGTATGAAACCTGTACATAGAAGGGTTTTATATGGAATGCATGAGTTAGGAATACGAGCTACTGGCTCGCACAAAAAATCGGCAAGAATTGTTGGAGAAGTATTAGGTAAGTATCACCCACACGGAGACACCTCTGTATATGACGCTATGGTACGTATGGCACAAGAGTGGAGTTTACGATATTTATTAGTTGATGGGCAAGGTAATTTTGGTTCTATTGATGGTGATAGCCCTGCTGCAATGCGTTATACAGAAGCACGTATGCAAAAGATTTCTGAAGAAATGTTAGCAGATATTGATAAAGATACTGTAGATCATCAACTTAACTTTGATGACACCTTAAAAGAACCTACTGTATTACCAACCCGTGTACCAGGTCTTTTAATTAATGGAGCGTCTGGTATTGCTGTTGGTATGGCAACCAATATGCCTCCTCATAACCTTACAGAAGTAATTAATGGAACAGTTGCTTACATCGAAGATAACGACATTGATATTGATGGTTTAATGCAACACATTAAAGCGCCAGATTTTCCAACAGGAGGTGTTATTTATGGATATGATGGTGTAAAAGATGCCTTCCACACAGGTCGAGGACGTGTTGTAATGCGTGCAAAAGCTAGGTTTGAAGAAGTACAAGGACGTGAATGTATTATCGTAACTGAAATCCCATATCAAGTTAATAAGGCAGATATGATTAAAAAGACTGCCGATTTAGTTAACGACAAAAAAATTGAAGGGATATCAAACATTCGTGATGAGTCTGATAGAAAGGGAATGCGAATTGTTTATATCTTAAAGCGTGATGCAATCCCTAATATTGTTCTAAACACCTTATTTAAGTATACGGCATTACAATCTAGCTTTAGTGTAAACAATATTGCACTTGTTAAAGGTCGCCCGCAAATGCTGAATCTTAAACAATTGATTCATTATTTTGTTGAACACCGTCATGAAGTAGTTGTAAGGCGTACCGAGTATTTATTACGAAAAGCCGAAGAACGAGCACATATACTAGAAGGTTTAATCATTGCCTCAGATAATATAGATGAAGTAATTAGATTAATTCGTGCTTCTGCTAATGCTGATGAAGCAAGAGAAGTATTAATGAAAACCTTTGAGCTTTCTGAAATACAGGCTAAGGCTATTGTAGAAATGCGTTTACGCCAACTTACAGGTCTTGAGCAAGATAAATTACGTAGTGAGTATGAAGAGTTGATGAAAACTATTGAAGACTACAAAGATATTCTTGCAAAAAAGGAAAGACGTATGGCAATTATAAAAGAAGAGTTGCTAGAAATACAAAGTAAATATGGAGATGAGCGTCGTTCTATTATTGAGTATGCAGGAGGAGATGTTAGTATAACAGATTTAATTCCTGACGAAAAAGTAGTAATTACAATTTCTCATGCAGGTTATATAAAAAGAACTTCGTTAACCGAATATAAGAAACAAAATAGAGGAGGGGTTGGGCAAAAAGCATCTGCTACTAGAAATGAAGATTTCTTAGAGTACCTTTTTGTTGGTACCAATCATCAATATATGTTATTCTTTACTCAAAAAGGAAAATGTTTTTGGATGCGAGTTTTTGAAATTCCTGAAGGAAGTAGAACTTCAAAAGGAAGAGCAATTCAAAATTTAATAAACATTGAACCAGACGATAAAGTAAAAGCATTTATCTGTACACAGGATCTTAAAGATGAAGATTACATAAATAACCACTATGTGATTATGGCTACCAAAAAGGGACAGGTAAAGAAAACTCCATTAGAGCAATATTCAAGACCAAGAACCAATGGTATTAATGCTATAACTATTAAAGAAGGAGATGAGCTACTTGAAGCTAAGCTTACTACTGGAGATAGCCAAGTAATGCTGGCGGTTAAATCTGGTAAAGCAATTCGCTTTGAGGAAGAGAAAACCAGACCTATGGGACGTAATGCTTCTGGAGTACGAGGAATTACTTTAGGTCATGATAAAGATGAAGTAATAGGTATGGTTGCTATTAATGATAGTGAGTCTGATATCCTTGTAGTTTCTGAAGGCGGCTATGGTAAACGTTCTAGCATTGAGGACTATAGAGTTACTAACAGGGGAGGAAAAGGAGTAAAAACTATTAATGTTACCGAAAAAACTGGTAATTTAGTAGCCATAAAGAATGTAACAGATAATGATGGTCTTATGATTATTAATAAATCTGGAATTGCTATTAGAATGGCAGTAGAAGATTTACGAGTAATGGGTAGAGCCACACAAGGTGTACGTTTAATTAAGGTAAAAGATGACGATTCAATTGCAGCTGTCGCAAAAGTAATGAATGAAGATGACGATGTTGATGAAGACGGTAATCCAATTACAGATTCTGAAAATGGCACACCTCTTGATAATAATGAAAAACAAACCGAAAACAAAGAATAATTAAAACACTTAATGATGAAAAAACAAATATTAGTAGTAGGTATTTCATTAATAACTACTATTTCGTTTGGACAAAAAAAAGAAATTAAAAAAGCACAAAAGGCTGTTAAATCTGGAGATTATACTGAAGCAATTTCCCTACTTGATACTGCAGAAGGATTACTTGGATCTGCCGACAATGACTTAAAGACAGATTTTTACGTAGCAAAAGGAGAAGCATACTCTGCTAGTGCTGGAACAAGTAATTTTGATAAAATGAAAAAGGCTGCAGATGCTTTTTTAATGGCAATTGAAATTGACCCAACAATAGAAAGAGATATAAGTGAGTCTATCCAAAAACTAAGAGTAAATCTTATTAACAGCGCTATTGATGACCAAAATGCAAACGATCATATAAACTCATCCAAAAAACTTTACACTAGTTATACTATAAGTAAAAAGGATACTTCAGATTTATATTTTGCAGCTTCTAGTGCCGTAAATGGAAATGATTACGATACAGCCCTTGAATATTACAATAAATTGCTAGACCTAGGTTATACTGGAATAGCAAAGCAATTTGTAGCTACAGATAAATCTACAGGTGAAGTAACACCATTTCCTTCAAAAAATGAGCGTGATTTAATGGTTAAGTCTGGAGAGTTTATAAAACCAGAAACTAAAATTGCAGAATCAAAAAGAGGTGAAATATTAAGGAATATGACACTAATCTATTTTGAGCAAGGAAATCAAGAAGAAGCAACTAAGCTATTATCAAAAGCTCGTAAAGAAAACCCAAATGATATGTCCTTAGTGAAAGCTGAAGCAAATCTTGCATATCAATTAGGAGATAAAGAAAAATATAATAAACTAATGAACGAGATTGTTAAAAGTGACCCTAATAATCCAGAGGTTTATTTTGGTTTAGGAGTTAGTAGTGCAGATATTGGACAAAATGAAAAAGCAATTGAATACTACCAAAAAGCCATTGAACTTAAACCAGATTATGCTGAAGCTTTGATTAATCTAGCAGTTATAAAACTTTCTAGTGAAAAGGATATAGTTGAAGAAATGAATGGCTTAGGTACTTCTCGAGCAGATGATGCTAGATATGAAGAATTAAAACAGAAAAGGCAAGACTTATATACAGAAGTACTACCTACATTAGAAAAGGCATATCAATATCTTCCAGGAAATATTGAAATAATGAAAACACTTATGAATCTATACAGCCAACTTGGTCAAGATAATAAGTATAAAGAAATGAAAGCCCTAGTTGAAGAAAAAGAAGGTTAATTAACCCTTATTATAATTAAAAAAAATCCAACTTTCTTAAGTTGGATTTTTTTATACAATACGTTTTATAACACGTAGTTTATGGGTATGGCTTTTTGTTTCGTAATTAAAAATACCTGTATGATCTAGTCTATCTATTCTAACTTTACCATGAGCATGAATTATATAATTGTCTTTCATAATAATTCCTACGTGAATAATATCACCTTCAGCATTATCAAAAAATGCTAAATCTCCCGGCTCACTTTCTTCAATAAAACTTAATGGTTCTCCTTGGTTTGATTGTTGACTAGCGTCGCGTAATAAGCTATGACCATTTAACTTATAAACCATTTGTGTAAAACCACTACAATCAATCCCAAAAGGAGTTCTACCGCCCCATAGATAGGGCGTGTTCAAAAATAATAATGCTGTTTCAATAAAACTATCTTTTGTTTTTTGTTCTCGTGAAGACGTTCCTTCAAAAGAGTGAGATAAGTGAGATAGTGTATTTAAAGTACTGCCAATGCAAATAGAAAGCAACTGATCATTTTCATTAGCTACAAAATCTACCATGTCTTGTGATAGTAAGGGAATTTCTTTTTCAAGGCTTTTGTAGTCCTCTTCAGAAACTTCAAGAAATTGTTTGTTGTCTATCCAACCTTCATATTTATCATAAGAAAGTCTAATTTTACTCCACTTTTTTCTACTTTCTACGATTTTAAAAAACTCCCCATACAATACCTGAGAAACAAGTTCACTTTTATCACTTGCTTCAAATCTCATGGGAACAATACTAAGATTGCAGATTCCGTATTTCATAGAAAATGTAGAGGGGTTATTTCCTATCTTTCAATTACCATTGCTGAAGCACCGCCCCCACCATTACATATACCTGCAGCACCAATTTTTCCGTCATTTTGTTGTAATACGTTTAAGAGAGTAATTAGGATTCTTACACCACTTGCTCCTAAAGGATGGCCTAATGAAACGGCACCACCATTTACATTTACTTTATCATCATTTAACCCAAGTATCTTCATGTTTGCTAAACCAACTATTGAGAAAGCTTCATTTAATTCAAAATAATCTACATCTTCTTGTTTTACACCCGCTTTTGCTAGGGCTTTTGGAAGTGCTTTTGCTGGAGCTGTTGTAAACCACTCCGGCTCATGAGCTGCATCCGCATAACCTGTAATTGTTGCTAGAATGTTGATTCCTAATTCATTCGCCTTGTCTTCAGACATTAAAATCATTGCTCCAGCACCATCATTAATGGTAGAAGCATTTGCGGCTGTTACAGTTCCTTCTTTTGTAAATGCAGGGCGTAAAGCAGGAATTTTTTCCATTTTTACGTTTTTAAATTCCTCATCTTCAGATACTACAATAGGCTCTCCTCTTCTCTGAGGAACCTCTACAGGGACAACTTCATTTTTAAATTTTCCATTTTCCCATGCTTTTGCAGAACGTTTATAAGATTGAATTGCAAATGCGTCTTGATCTTCTCTAGAGAAGTTATATTCAACTGCACACGCATCTGCACATACTCCCATTGCATTTTTATCATAAGCATCAACTAAACCATCTTTCTGCATTCCGTCTACTAGAGTTGAAGGTCCAAATTTATGTCCATTTCTCATATGCACATAGTGTGGTATGTTACTCATACTTTCCATTCCACCAGCTACAACAATTTCTGTATCACCTAACGCTATACTTTGAGCTGCTTGTATAACTGCCTTCATACCAGAAGCACATACTTTATTTACTGTTGTACATGGCACCGTATTAGGTATACCTGCGTAAATAGCAGCTTGTCTCGCTGGGGCTTGTCCAACTCCAGCTTGTACTACGTTACCCATAAACACTTCTTGAACTAAACTTGGATCAAGATTAATTTTATCTAGTGCTCCTTTAATAGCGATGCTTCCTAATTTTGAAGCACTCAAAGAGGAAAGACTCCCCATAAAGCTGCCTATTGGCGTTCTTACTGCTGATACAATTACAACTTTTTTACTCATATATAGTATGATTTATTTAATAATTACTTCACCCAAAAGCTGAGCTTAATTTTACTGCAAATTTACTTATTTTATTTGGTTTTATAAATAGTCACACTATATTGTTACCTTTACTTAACAATAGAGTTTCAAATTCAGAGAGGTCAGTTTTAAGACTAAAACTATTCAACAAAAAAAGTCGAACAAATCTGCTAGAAGTGGATTGTTTTTATTAAAAAATAATGAATTCTTTTTTATCAAAATTTTCAAAAAACCAATCACTTTTATACAAGGGTTTATTATTTATATCTGCTACTTTACTTATTATCTATTTTTTACCAAAAGGTGGGCAATTTAAATATGATTTTGATAAAGGAAAGCCTTGGCAGTACGAAAACCTCTATGCCCCTTTTAGTTTTACAATAAAAAAGGATAAAGAAACTCTTGAGAAAGAGGAGAAATCAATTAGGGATAGTGCCATTCCTTATTTTGATAAAGATACTAGTGCAGTATCAGAAAGCTTAAGTCGATTTTCTGAATCATTAGAAACCTCGTTTATAGACTCTTTATATGCAGATAAAGCTTTAATTAAAAATATTGGAGAAACTATACTGAAAAAGGTTATGGGTAGGGGTATAACCAATGAAGTGCACCCATATTCAGAATCTAAACTTATTTACATTAAAAATGGTAATGAAGTTGAAGAAGTTTTATACAAACAAATTTATACCGAAGATGACATTACTGCTACGATAAATAGTGAGCTTATTGCATATGAACTTCCTAATACTAAGAGTTACCTTTCTTCAATTTTAGAAAGAAGTATAACAGCTAATGTTACACTAAATTCAAGATTAACAGAAGATGCTATTACTTCAGAAATAAATGCAATTAATCCTAACCAAGGTATAATAGAAAAGGGAGCAAGGATTATTGCAAAAGGAGAAGTTGTTGAGGGGAATACATTTAAAATTTTAAATTCATTAAGTGCTGAATATGAATCTCAAATTTGGAGTAAGTCTAATCAACTATGGCTTTTGGTTGGTTATTCTATATTAATCGCACTTGTTTTTTTAATGCTCTTTTTATTTTTAAAAAAATATAGACTCGAAATTTTTAATAACAACACGAAGCTTACTTTTATATTCTTCAACATTGTGTTGATGATTTTTTTAACCACACTAATAATTAAGTATAATGCTTCTTATGTATATGTAGTTCCACTATGTATTTTGCCTCTTGTACTTAAAGCTTTTTTTGACCCGCGTTTAGGTCTTTTTGTACATGTATTAACGTTATTGCTTTTAGGCTTTATAGTTCCTAATAGTTTTGAGTATTTATTCCTTCAAATTATAGCCGGTATTGTTACAATCCTTACCGTTTCTGAATTATACAAAAGAGCAAATTTATTTATATCTGTTGGACAAATAACATTTGTGTACATCGTTGGGTATTTTGCTTTTTCTGTGATTCATGAGGGGAATATAGATACTATTGAATGGGAGACACTAGGGTTGTTTATTATATGTGGATTAGTAACCTTATTTGCGCATCCACTAATCTATTTATATGAGAAGATTTTTGGATTAGTATCTGATGTATCACTTTTAGAATTAAGTGATACTAATTCTAAATTATTGAAAGAGCTTTCTAACAAAGCACCAGGTACTTTTCACCATTCGCTGAATGTGGCAAACTTAGCAGAAGCTGCAGCAAACGAAATAGGGGCAAACGCTATGCTTGTTAGAGTAGGGGCTTTATACCACGATATTGGTAAAATGAAGAACCCAACTATGTTTACTGAGAATCAAGTAAACTCTATTAATTCTCATAATGAGTTAGAACCACTTGAAAGTGCTTCAATTATAATTGGCCATGTAATTGACGGCATTGAAATAGCCAGAAAACACAAGCTCCCAGATAGAATTATAGATTTTATACGTACACATCACGGTACAAGTTTAGTCTATTATTTTTATAAAAAAGAAAGTGAGCAAAATCCTGATGTAGCTAAAGAAAACTTTATGTACCCGGGGCCCATACCATTCTCCAAAGAGACAGCGATATTAATGATGGCAGATAGTGTAGAGGCTGCTAGTAAAAGTCTTAAAGAACCTACATCTACAAAGATTAATGATTTTGTTGAGAAAATTATTGATGGGCAAATGGAGCAAGGACAGTTTTTAAATGCCAATGTAACTTTTAAGGAGATTCAACAAATAAAAAAAGTTCTTAAAAAGAAATTAAATAATATTTATCACCTACGTGTGGAATATCCTGAATAAAGAATAATAACTTTCTAAACGGCTTACTTTAGACGCTTTCCTTCGGTTACAAATGAAATCCCTTGTTGGCCATAGGTAGAAATCATTACTGCTTCAAATAGGGGAGTGATAGTGTTGGGTTTTATTTGCCAATCAAATATAAAGTTGGCGCCAGTTCCTCCTTCGTTATCTAAACCATCTATTACAATCTGAACAGTTTCCATAGGTTTAATAAATATTGTTTTATCAATATAGGTGCGTATAGCTCTCCCTTCAGTATTATAATAAATTGCACTATTTATATATACACTATCTGCTATGTTTGGATTGTGTAAGCTTACTGTGGCTGTTAAATCTGCCTCATCTTTTTCAGTACGCAGAAAAATTTGGGAATAGATAGACAAAAATGTACTTCCTGATTCTAGTGAATCTGCTATAGCACCTTTAACCATTTTTTTCTCCCAGTTTACAGGGTTAGTAGAACTTAATTGTCTTGGTTGTTCACATGAAGTTAATACAACTGCTATTAAAAAAAATAAAAAAATAGATTTCATTTTAGAGTTTTTTTAATTTAAACATAAAGATACAATAAGTAAGAGACGAATACTATTTATTATTTGTCAAGGTTTTAATTTTTGAAACAGACTTGACTTTTATGAAGTTTATGCTGAGATTATGTTACTTAGTATTTTATTAAAAGCAGTAAAACAAAAAAGCCCCACTTTTGTGAGGCTTTTCGTGATCGCACCAGGATTCGAACCTGGGACCGCCTGCTTAGAAGGCAGGTGCTCTATCCAGCTGAGCTATGCGACCCTAATAAAATAAAAAACCGAACTTTTTTTCAGCTCGGTTTTAGTCGGGGTGGCAGGATTCGAACCTGCGGCCTCCACGTCCCAAACGTGGCGCGATAACCGGGCTACGCTACACCCCGAGGTTTTTGCGGAGAGACCGGGACTCGAACCCGGGCAGCACTTACGCGCTGACAGATTAGCAATCTGCTCCGTTACCACTCCGGCACCTCTCCAGCAATAAAAAGGAACTGTTCTTTTTAAATGCGGATGCAAATGTAACTTAACAATTACTATCTCGCAAAAAAATATCAACTTTTTAGGTTAATTTTTTGTGTTTGTTTTTTACTTAGTTTTCTCACAAATCAGTACTACTTTTTTTCTATCTTGTAATGTTGTGAAAAACAAATAAGTATCTCCTCCATCTTTAACCTTCCATTTCTTTTTTAATTGTGAAACTGTTTCAGTAAAATTTCGTGTTGTAATGTTAGCTTTTATTCCTGTAACCTTTTTATTAACTTCTTTTTTAGTGTATGTTATTAAATCTTTTATAACAAAGCTTCTACCAGGAAAATGTACCAACTTGTCACTTGTGTAAAGGTGTGAATGTTTGGCTAGTTTATTAAGGGAGTATTTTTCTGAAACTGCATTAAAAGCCCCACTCTTTAATATACTTGCATTTGGCTCATATAAATATTTGCTTGGATTACTATAGGTGGCAGTATATGATTTATTATAATTTATTTTAAAGAAGGTAGCTCCTTCCTTTGTATGATTTGTAGCAATTAACTTTGTCTCTCCTGATATTTCCTTAGTAAGTAACCACAAAAGCTCTTTAACTTCATTTTGTACCGCAACTATATGAATTTCACTAACATGTATCAGGTCTGAAACTCCCTTGCTAATATCAATCATGGGAGAAGTTTTTACCAAAACAACTGGAGTAATTGAGAACAAATGTTCTAAATGCTCTATAATATTAGGTTCATAGTCTTCAAGAAATAATACCTTGTTTTTTTGTTGGTTTCTTCTAGAGGGGTCAATATATATAACATCATATTTTTTATTATTTATTAGTTGAAGACCATTTCCTGCAATAACTTTAATTTGTTTATTGAGTTGTTCAAAATTATGCTTAGAGAGGCTACTAAGGCTTTCATTAACTTCAAAATGAGTTACATCTTTAAATTTCTTAGAAAAATAATAGCTATCTACTCCAAAACCACCTGTTATGTCTGCTAAAGAGTTTCCAGAAATAATTGATGCTTTATACTTTGCAGTAATTTCTGAAGAAGTTTGCTCTAGATTTAAAGTAGGGGGGTAGAGTATATTTTCGGTATGATACCAAGTGGGTAGTTTTTTTCTGATCTTATTTCTTGAGGCAATTTGCTGAACAAGTTCTTTAGTTGAAATACCAACAAAGGGACTTTTTTTAAAAGCTAGCGTTTTTAAATCTACTTCCTGATTTTTAATAAAATCCTGAACTTCTTTATGTAATAAATTAGGATTCAAAATGTGTACTAATTATTGTGTACAAACATACTGCCGTTGCTGTAGTCACATTCATGCTACTGTTTTTTCCATACATTGGAATATGCAAACAATAATCACTAGACTTTAGCATATTCTCCGAAATACCGTGTTTTTCATTACCTATAATTAATACTACTTTTTGGTCTTCATTAATTTTAAACTCGTTTACGGGTTTACTTTCTGAAGTAATCTCAAGAGCACAAATAAGATAACCATTTTCTTTAAATTTTGTAATTAGTCCAGAAGTATTCTCAACACACTTGTAGGGAGTATTTTCTATAGTGCTTCTAGCGGTTTTTTTTAATCTAGGGGAGTTTACATCAATCTCAGTTCCGCAAAAAATCAACTCTTCAGCTCCAAATGCATCACATATTCTAAATAAGCTACCTACATTGGCAGGACTTATTACATTGTCACAAATAAGAGTTATAGGATGCTTTTTTTCTGAAAAAGGATATTCTGAATGTAAGTATTGACGATTCATTACTTTCTTGGAATCATTGTCTTATTAAAATCACTTGCCTTTTTTTGAGCTTGAAATACAAGAGCAATAGGTATAGAGAAGGTTAATGCAGCGATGAAGCCTAAAAAATAAACTGCTACAGATAAAATAAGTATTAATGGAATACAAATAAGGAAGTAAATTATGTTAGGCTCTGCATGTAATCTATTTATATGTCTTTTTTGTATTATTCCACAGTTTCTACATCTTTTAGAAATCTCAGTAGATCCAAGTTCACGTTGTAAGTCAAACCTGTTAGTAGCTTTTGTAGTAAGGTAGTTTTTGACCGAGCAAGATTTGCAATAATAACTTAACTTCATAAGATTAGTTTTCAAAAGCGTATGTGAGGATATTTGCTCCCATTCTTAATGCTTTTAAGCGAACCTCTTCTGGGTCATTATGTATTTCTGGGTTTTCCCAACCATCTCCTAAGTCACTTTCGTAGGTATATAGTAAAACTAACCTTCCTTGAAATGTAATCCCAAAAGCCTGTGGTCTTTCATTATCATGTTTATGAATTTTAGGTAAACCATCTGGAAAAGGGTATTTGTAATTGAAAATAGGGTGATTACCTGGAAGTTCTTTAAGCTCTATATCTGGGAAAATTTTTACAATTTCTTTTCTTATGTACTGGTCCATACCATAGTTGTCATCAATATGTAAAAAACCACCACTTAGCATATAGTCACGTAAATTAGAAACATCTTCTTCATTTAAAAACACATTTCCGTGACCTGTCATATGTAAAAAAGGATAGTCAAAAATATCAAGGCTAGATGGTGACACAGTTTCTGGCGAACTATCAATTTTAGTATCGACTTCTGTATTACAAAATTTTATTAGGTTTGGTAGTGCAGTAGGGTTACTATACCAATCACCACCGCCACCATATTTTAATATAGCAATGTCTTGTCCAAATACAGGATTGCTGGTTAAGAATAAAATAAGAATTATTGTAAGTAGTCGCACAAACCAAAAATACAAACAAATATATATTTGAGTGAAGTAATTAACTTATTTCGTCAATAATTCCTTCGCAAATCTGATTAAAAAAGTCTTGCCAGTCTTCAAGGTGTGTGTTTTTGGAACTCCTACGATAAACAACATCTAGTTTTGTAGGTTTAGAAGTAATTTCCTTTATGGATGGGCTATTTGCACTATCTATTAAGGTATTGTTTGAAACAACTTTTCTTAAGGGGATAGCTTTTTTTATAGCTGTTGCCATAACATTGACTTTGTTAGTTCGTCGCTAAAATAAGTCTTTTCATCGATTAAATTGACATTATAAATGTTAAATTATCGATTAAATTAAGTATCTATCGATAAAAAACATTTTAATGACTTTTGTGTATTTTAAAAAAATTGTAAGTACTAACTAGTTTTTTACGACTAGTTAAAATAAAAAATGAAATATAGATTTCTTTTTAGTGCATTTATTATAGTTGTATGTTCATCATTTCTATCGTATAGTTCTCTTTTGGAAGAGAATCCCAATTCAAAATCAATTACTGTAATACAATTGTTTACATCTCAAGGATGTAGTAGTTGTCCTAGTGCAGATAGACTATTAGATAAGGTAAAGTCTGAGTATGAAGAAAATGGAGTTTATGTATTATCGTATCATGTAGATTATTGGAATAGACTAGGCTGGAACGATCCTTTCAGTAAAGAAAAATTTACAAATCTTCAGCGTCAATACGGTTCTAAGTTTAGAAGTAGAAGTGTATATACGCCACAAGCAGTTATAAATGGGAAACTCGATTTTGTAGGATCTAATGAGGCTAAGATGTACGGAAACATCAAAAAGAACCTTAAAAGTAATGCTGTAAATAACCTTGAGTTATTAAATCTGAATAAAAATGGAGGGACAATTTCCTTACAATACAAAGTCTCCGGAAATTTAAATAATAAAGATTTAAAACTTGCATTAGTTATAGACTCAAAAACTACTCAAGTTAAGAGAGGTGAAAATGGAGGCAGGACTCTAAAAAATAGTAATATTGTTGTTGAGCAAGTTGCTCTTGATCTTTCAGAGAATAATGGAAAAACAACTATAAAAATACCTACTATAGTTTCACCTGATGATTCTTTACGTATAATTGGCTTTATTCAGCAAGATGATTTAGAAATAACTGGAGCTGCACAATTAAAAGTTTAATTATGGTTCGCAAAGGCTACACTATGGCAGGCTACAATAGCAGCTGTTTCGGTACGTAGTCGAGTATCTCCCAATGATATTGATTTATACTCATTTTTTATAGCAAGTTCAATTTCAGTAGTAGAAAAATCACCTTCAGGACCTATGAGTATTGTTGTGTTTTTTAATTTTTCAGAAAAAGATTTTAAGGATACTTTTTTACTTTCCTCACAATGTGCAATAAGCTTTATCTCCTTATTTTCTTGATTTATAAACTCTTTATAGCTAGTTGCTTGATTTAATTTTGGAAGGTACATTTTAAGCGACTGCTTCATGGCGCCAACTACAATTTTTTGGTATCTATCATGTTTAATTACTTTACGCTCACTATGATCACAAATAATGGGAGTAATTTCAGAAACACCAATTTCAGTAGCTTTTTCTAGAAACCACTCGTATCTATCATTTAGCTTAGTTGGAGCTACGGCAAGATGCAAATAATAGGGAAGTGGAGCTTCTTTAGAAACAGATTGAATTCTTGCGATACATTTTTTAGGATTTTCACTTTCTAACTGAGCTTCAAAAAGTAAACCTTTCCCATTGGTAATATGTAGAGTATTGCCAATTTTAGTTCGTAATACTTTTGCTATGTGCCTGCTTTCATCTTTATCAAAAATGATTTCAGAAATACTTTCGTTTATATGTTCTTGGTAAAATAAATTCAAAGTACTATTGTGTTTTACTTTTGGCATGCTCTATTCCTAATTCGACCCAATACTGCAGTTTTTCTTCAGTATCAAAGCCATTATGTGTGACAAAAATAAACTCTTTCATAGGTTTTCCAGTAAAATCCATTGGTTTAACTTCTGGTTTTTGGAGTATAGTTTCCATTTTTTCTGCGACTATTCTAACCATTAACTTTTGCTTAGTTTCTCCAACACACATTTTTCCTTTGTACAAAAAGCAAGTGCCGCCAAACATTTTTTTCTGAGTTATTTCATCAGCCCAATATTTTGTAGCAATTGCTAAACGTTCTACAATTATTTGGGAGGTTGTCATATTAAAATTTCATTCGTGCTTTAGCAACAACATTGTTGGCGCTAAAAGCTTCTTTTTTATACTTTAGTTCTCCTACGATAGCTATCATGGCAGCATTGTCTGTGCAGTACTCAAACTTTGGTATATGTGTTTTCCAACCGTATTTTTTTTCAGCTGCTTTTAAAGCATTTCTAATTCCACTATTTGCAGAAACTCCTCCACCAATGGCTATTTCTTTAATTCCTGTTTGTTTTACAGCGTTTTTAAGTTTATCCATCAAATAATCCACAATTGTATATTGCAAACTAGCACAAATATCTTCTATGTTTTCTTTAATAAAGCCTGGGTTTTCTTTTGTTTCTTTTTCAATAAAATATAATACTGCAGTTTTAAGTCCGCTAAAACTAAAGTCAAGAGGCTTAACTTTTGGTTTGGTAAATTTAAAACGCTTTGGATTCCCTTTTTGAGCATATTTATCTATCAAGGGGCCACCTGGATAGGGAAGGCCTAAAATTTTAGCCGACTTATCAAATGCTTCTCCAACGGCATCGTCTATTGTCTCTCCAATAATTTCCATTTCAAAAAAATCACTCACTTTTACAATTTGAGTATGCCCCCCACTAATGGTTAAGGCAATAAAGGGAAAATTAGGAGCCTGCTGTCCTTCAGTTTTAATAAAATGTGCCAAAATATGCGCCTGCATATGGTTTACATTAATAAGAGGTACATCTAATCCTAAAGCTAAACTCTTTGAAAATGAAGTGCCTACAAGTAATGATCCCATCAATCCAGGACCTTGTGTAAAGGCTATGGCACTTAGTTGATTTTTATCGATATTTGCTTCTTGAAGTGCTTGGTGAACAACAGGGACTATATTTTGTTGATGCGCGCGTGATGCAAGTTCTGGAACAACACCACCATAGGCTTCGTGAATTGCTTGTGTAGCAACAACATTAGAGAGTATAACTCCGTTGTTAATTACAGCAGCAGCAGTATCGTCACAAGACGATTCTATACCAAGTATATAGCAGTTATTTGTATTCAAAATCTAAATAGGCATATTTATTGGTAGTAAAATTATAACTTTAAAAGCGTATCAAAAAATTAAGAAAAATAATAGTTAGAATTATAGCAACATTCCTGTTGTTGTTACTGCTATTAATTATTATTTTTTCAATCCCAAGCGTACAAACTTACATTGCAAAAAAAGTTACTAGTAACCTAAACGAAACCTACGGAACCGATATTAATATTAAACGAATAGGTCTTAACTGGAGAGGACAAGTAGATGTAAGAGAAGTTTATATTGCAGATCATCACAAGGATACACTCATTTATGCCAATGAGTTACGAACTAATATATTAAGCTTTAGAAACTTAATTAAAGGAGATTTAGGTTTTGGTGAAATAGAGTTAGAGAAGGCTAAGTTGTACGTGAAAACATACAAAGGCGAGGACGATGATAACTTATATGTTTTTTCTGAAAAATTTAATACTGGGAAAGAGAGTGAAAACATTTTCTCATTGTTTAGTAATGATGTTGAACTAGTAGATACCAAAATAAAGATTACTGACGAAAACCTTGAAACCCCCGAAATATTCCAATTATCAAACCTTAATCTTGATGCAGATGATTTTAAAATTACAGGGCCAGAAATTGAGGCAAAAATTAACTCATTATCATTAAATGCTAAGAGGGGTTTTGTTATTAAAAACTTGCAATCTGATTTCTCATACTCACTTACACAACTAAAGCTTGATAACTTAACCTTAGAAACAGAGTTCTCTGTAATAAAAGGAGCTATAGAACTAAGTTATGATGAAGAAAACGGATTGGCAAATTTTGAAAATGAAGTAACCATCAATGCCGATTTACAAAACACTATTTTATCTACAAACGATTTAAACTCTTTTTACGACGAATTTGGAAATAACCAAGAAATAGCTATTGATGGTATTGTTAATGGAACATTAAACAAATTTGATGCGAAAAATATAAACCTTAGAACTGGGGCAACTAGACTAGCGGGCACTTATTCTTTTGAAAACTTATTAAATGAAAACCCATTTAAAATTAGTTCGAGAAACCACAATATTGCAACAAATTATTACGACTTAAATAGGCTTATGCCACGTGTTCTAAGCGATTTACCACAAGAACTTAAGGCTCTTGGAAACTTTAGTTTTAATGGCGCTACTACACTTACAGAAACAAAGTTAATAACAACAAGTGCACTAGTAACAAATAACGGAAGTGCAGATGTTGACATATCTTTAGGTAATATCAATGATTTTGAAAACGCCACCTATAGTGGAAACCTAGTTTTTAATAAATTTGATTTAGGCGCTATTGCAGGTACAACTTCAGTAGGTAAAATTACTGCAGATATAGATGTAGATGGGCGTGGTTTCACACAAGAATCTGTTAACACACAAATTATTGGAGCTATAAGCTCATTTACATTCGAAGACTATAACTATAAAAACATTACAGTCTCGGGTAATCTTAAAAACCCATTATTTAATGGAGATTTAGCTATTGACGACCCAAATTTAAAAATGGAATTTAAGGGTTTAATTGATGCTTCAAAGAATTTTAACCAATATGACTTTGAAGCTAATGTTGAATTTGCAGAGCTAAATAAACTAAATTTGATAAAACGTGATAGCATTTCAGTATTTGCAGGGAATATAATTATGGATATGGATGGTACTACTATAGATAATGCTGTTGGTACTATTATTTTTAATGAAACTTTTTATCAAAACGAGCGGGATGATTTCTTTTTTGATGACTTTAAAATTACGTCTTCGTTTGCTGAAGATGAACGTACCATATCAATAAACTCTGCAGATATTGTAGAAGGTCAAATTTCTGGGAAGTTTTTGTTAGAGGATATTCCTAATCTCTTTAGAAATGGAGTAGGTAGTATTTATTCAAATTATATTCCAAATGAAGTGACAAGTAATCAATACATTGATTATGAGTTTGAAATAAATAACAAAATTGTTGATCTTTTTGTTCCGCAATTAAAACTTGGTGAAAACACTCGTATTAAGGGTTCTGTGTCTTCAGATGAGTCTAAATTTAAGTTAGATTTTAAGTCTCCAGAAATTTTATTATTAAAAAACTATTTGGGTAAAGTAAATATTCAAGTTGATAACGATAACCCATTATATAACACGTATATAGCTGTAGATTCGGTTTACACAGGTGTTTATAATGTAACCGATGTTAATCTAATTAATAAGACATTAAAAGATACATTGTATTTGCGTTCAGAATTTAAAGGAGGTAAAGACAAAGATGATATTTTTAACCTTTCACTATATCACACAATTAATCCAGAAGGAAAGTCTGTTGTAGGAGTTAAAAAGTCTGATATAACTTTTAAAGATAAAGTATGGTATCTTAATGAAAAGAATGATAAACTTAATAAAGTTTCATTTGATGATAATTTTAATACCATTAAGATTGACTCCCTAGTAATGAATCATAATAATGAGTTTATCAAAGTTGCTGGAATTATAAGGGACTCAACCTATAAAGACCTAAAAGTTAGATTTCAGGATGTAAATATTGGCAATATAACCCCAGAGGTAGATAGTCTTCGCCTAGAAGGTAATGTAAATGGTAAACTAGATTTTTTACAACGTGATGGCGCTTATTATCCAAATTCTAATGTTACTATAGATGGAGTTGTTATTAATGATATAGCGTTTGGTAATTTGGTACTTTCAGTTCAAGGAAATCAAAATTTATCTAAGTACGCTATTAATACATCTTTAACCAACAACAATGTAAAATCAATAAATGCAATAGGAGAGATTGATGTAGAGACTGAAAACCCCAGAATAAAACTAGATGTAGACCTTAACGATTTTAATATGCAGGCCTTTAGTCCTTTTGGCGGGGAAGTTATAACAGATATTAGAGGTTTAGCATCTGGGAACGTGCGTGTTCGCGGTAATTATAAATCCCCAGACATTAACGGAAGATTACTGTTAAACAATAGTGGTTTAAACATTCCATTCTTAAATACTGATTTTGATATTGAAGATGATACACAAGTAGTTGTTAGAAAAAGCAGTTTTGACATTTCTGAAACAACAATTACAGATACCAAATATAATACCGTAGGGACTTTTTCAGGTAACGCAACACACACTAACTTCGGAAATTGGGAGTTAGACTTAAATATACAAACTGATAATTTATTGGTTTTAGACACCCCTCCAGATGATGATGCTTTATACTACGGAACAGCCTTTATAAGTGGTACTGCAGATATAGAAGGCCCAATAGACGAGTTAAATATTGATGTGTTAGCAACTACCGAAGAAAACACATCATTTAAAATACCTTTAAGTGATACCCAAGCAATAGGGGATGATTCATTTATTACATTTTTATCTCCTGAAGAGAAAAAAGCACGTATTAGTGGTGAAACTATTATAAGGGAAGAGGAGAAAGGACTGACATTAAATTTTGACCTTGATATTAATGATAAAGCAGAAGTTGAAGTGGTAGTTGATCCAGTTAACAACTCTAAATTAAAGGGAAGAGGAGCAGGAACACTTCTAATCAGAATAAATACTTTAGGTGCATTTAATATGTGGGGTGAATTTACAGTAATAGAAGGAACCTATGATTTTAGATACGGAGGCCTCATACAAAAAGTTATAGACGTTGTTCCCGGTGGAAACATTAATTGGGATGGTATTCCTGAACGAGCACGATTAAACTTAACTGCAAAGTATGCGACAACGGCTAACCCCTCTATTTTACTAGATAATCCCACAGTAAACCGAAAAATTCCTGTTGAAGTTCTTGTTGATTTAACTGGAGAATTAATTCAACCAGAAATAGACTTTAGAATAGAGTTTCCAAAAGCTAGTTCTATAGTAAGAAATGAATTAGAATATAAATTACAAAATGCCGAAGAACGGGAAAAACAGGCTTTATTTCTTGTATCCTCAGGTTCTTTCGTAAATGATGATTTTACTGGAACTGGTGCATTTGGGGCCAATTTACTTGTTGATAGAGTATCAAACATTGTAAATGAAATTTTTGCAGATCAGGATAGTAAATTTAAAGTAGGTCTTAATTATGAAACTGGAGATAGAACTCCTACACAACAAACTGCAGATAGGTTTGGTATTACGCTCTCAACTCAAATAAATGAGCGTATTTTAATTAATGGAAAGGTTGGAGTGCCTGTTGGTGGTGTTAATGAAACTGCAGTTGCTGGAGATATCGAAGTACAATGGTTAGTAAATGAAGATGGTAGCTTGCGTATTAACTTTTTTAACCGTCAGGCAGATATACAATTTATTGGGGAAGACCAAATTTTTGAACAAGGAGCAGGGTTATCATATTCTGTAGATTTTGACACATTTAGAGAACTAGTAAATAAACTCTTTAATAAAAAACTAACCTTAGAGTCTGAAGAACTCCCTGTAACTCCAGATGATAACTCATTTCCTGTAAACTTTATTGGGGATGGAAATAAAGAAGATGACGAAAATTAACTGCTTTAAAGACTAGCAATTACAGAAATTTCAACATTTACATATTTTGGTAAATTGGCTACTTCTACCGTTTCTCTTGCTGGTGCAGTTGCTTCATTAAAATAGCTTCCGTAGATTTTATTGATTGTTCCAAAATTTTCCATGTCACTTACAAAAATGGATGCTTTAAGTACATTTTCAAACGTCATTCCTGCTTCAGTTAAAATTGCCTTTATACTTTCCATTACTAAGGTAGTTTCATGCTCTATGTTTCCTGTTTCAAGTTTACCAGTTTCAGGATTTATAGCAATCTGTCCTGAACTGTAAAGCATATTACCCTTTAATACTGCTTGATTGTATGGACCTATAGGAGATGGAGCTCCTTTTGTTGATATAATTTTTTTCATAGTTAAATTTATTTATAGTCTTTGATCTGGAAGCCTTCTTTTATCATATTTAATATCACTAAGTACAGAAGCTTTTATACCAATAAAAAAGTACCACGCAGTATTAATACTTCCTATAGGAGTCCAATTAAAACTCATTTGCCAACTCTCTAAATCTCTTTGAAAACGTAGCTGTGTTAATGTCACTCCTTTGTTTTTAAAATCGTAACCAGAGGAGACGCCCACAGTCCATCGTGGAGCAAGTTCAAGGTTAGAACTAAACATTAACGATTGGGATGAAATTTCATCTTGTCTTTGATTATTTGCGTATGTAATTGTATATGCTAGACGTAAATCCCATGGTATTTTAAAATTATACCAATCATAATCAGATTTACTTTCTTCCGCATCCTCTTCATTATCTTTATAGATGTTTCCACTATTTATATCGGTAGCATCACCAAAGAGGTCATCTTTTCTACCTCCATTTCTAAAGGTTTCTGTATCTGTAGATTCTTCTCTTTTAAAATCTTTACTTGAAAAAGAGTAGTTTAAACTCATATTGGCATTGGTAAGCCTAAAAAGACTACCTCCGTTATCAATATTAAATTTATCAATTCTTTGATTATTATTATCTAAGGCGTAAGGGTCTAAAGAACCATTAAAGTTTATGTCTAGTTTTTCTACAATGGGGATACTACCAGTAAACCTAACAGGGCTCCATTGTAAGGAATCTCCAGCCAAATTATAGGCGCTAGAAAAATTTAAGTTATTAAGTAAAACAACCTTTTTAGGTTCGGTAGCTGTTGTGTCTTTATTTCTCACTTTAGCTTCAAAAGTATTACTTAATGACATCCCTATACTACTAGAGAAGGTTCTACCTGGTGCGCCAAACAAAGTGCTTTCAAAACGTGAATAAGAAACAGGGTCGCCAGGGATATTATTTGCAGCCTGTTCGGCAGTTTGCGGTCCTTCATATTCTTCATAAAACTGATCAAAAGCTGGGTTAATGTTGTAACTTATGGATGGACGTACTACATGCCTAATTTTCTGAATTTTACTATTCTCATTTCCTACATTAAATGTTCCGTATAATGTTGTTCCTAAACTTGTAGAAAAATTATAAGTTCGATAACTATCAAAACCTCTAATTGTATCTTGTCTAACTGCACCAGCTCCATCATTTAGCGTTTCATCAAAACTTCTTCGTATTGTGTTACCTACCCATGTTTCTTGGTAAGTTGTACTTGCAGAAGCACTTAAATAATCTAATATTTTAAAATTCGTACTAATAGGAATAGTATGTCTGGCACCTAATTGTGCATTGTCAAACATTTCAGGTTTAAAAAAAAGCGAATCGGTTGTACGAATTCTGTTTTCTGCTGTTACATCATACTGTAGGTTAATATTTTGAATAATTCCTTTTTTACTCCCAGATTTTGGTGCAAAAGGGAAAATTCTTGAAACGGATCCATTAAAGTTAGGAAGCGACATGTTAATCTCCTGTGTATTTGTATTCTGGGAATGAGTAGCAGCTACTGTAATATTTACCTGTGGCTCTGTCTCAAAAGTCTTTGCATAGGACACCGAAGAGCTTAATGTGTTAACAAGAGCACTTGCATTATTAGTTTGATTTATTGATTGCTGAAAATATCTACTACTTCCTAAGTTTACAGAAGCAGAAAAACGCGAGGAGGGATTTGCTTTTGCATCTTGTGTATGACTCCAACGTATATTATAAACAGATGATTGGCTAAAGTCTGGAAAACCACGTTCGCTATTAATTAGATTTTCATATCTGATACTTACATTTCCTCTAAACTTGTAGCGTAATGCATAAGATGACTCTCCTCGTAACCCATAACTTCCGTTAGTGTAATAGTCTCCAAGTACGGTTAAGTCTAAGTAATCACTTATTGCGAAGTAATAACCTCCATTTTGGAAAAAGAACCCTCTGTTGTTATCACCAATTGTAGGTATAATAAATCCAGACTGTCTATCTTCGGTTAAAGGAAAATAAGCAAATGGTAAACCAACCGGTGTAGGTACATCTGCAATATACATGTTAGTTAGCCCAGTTACAATCTTCTTTTTAGGAACAAATTTGGCTTTACGCGTATAAAAGTAGTACTCAGGGTCTTCTATGTTTTTTGAAGTGGTAAACTTTACATTCTTTAAAAAATAGACTGAGTCATTTTCTCGCTTAGTTTGTTGAGCTATTACATTAAAACCATTTTGCTCGGTTCTAGTGTTATAAACAATTGCCTTTTTTGTATCTGTATTAAATCGAAGTGAATCTGGGCGTGCCTCATTGCTAGCCTGTACAAACACAGGTTTTTGGATATATATTCCTGCGCTATCTATACCCTTGGCAAACACTTCATTTTTATTGTAATCTAATACTATGAGACCAGCATCAATTCGCATGTCTTCATAAATAATAAAGGCTTTATTATACATATATATTTTGCCTTCATTTCTATCCATATAGACATAGTCTTCGCCATAATATTCAACAACACCTGTTAAAAACTCTTTCTTAGGTTTAATGGTATCTGTCTTCGTAGTATCCTGAATAGTATTATTAGGTAATAGTCCAGACTGCTTAGTAATAGTGATAGTGTCGGTATCTTTTTCGGCAGGAATATTTACTTCATTCTTGGGTGGTATATCTTGCCCAACTGCCTGTGTTGCTATAAAGAACACAGTTAATAAAAAGATGACATATTGCTGAAGTCTTTGCAATGGTACGACCTATTATTTTGTAATTTTACAATTAAATTTCAAGAAACAAACAAAAGCAAGTATTCTTTTGGCTTGATTTTTGAAAATTCAAAATTAAGCATATTTTTTGGGCTACCTTTTATAAAATAACCCAAATCTCAATACGTTATTAGCAATATGAAAACGAAATTAACAACAATTTTCGTACTTGGTTTATTTACATTTCTATTGCCCACTCTTATGGGCAACAAAATGTATGCCCAAAAACAATTTGTAGTTGTACTTGATGCAGGACATGGGGGTAAGGATTCTGGAAATACTGGTAATGGATATCTTGAGAAAGATATTGTATTGGATGTAACACTACAAATAGGAAAAATTCTAGAAGCAGAACCAGGGTTTAAAGTATTGTATACTAGAAAAAAAGATGTCTTTATAGAACTAGATGAGAGGGCTCCAGTTGCAAATAGGGCAGATGCAGATATTTTTGTTTCTATACATTGTGATGCATTCACAAAAGAATCTGCCTATGGTGCTGGTACATTTGTTATGGGATTAAATAAATCCAATCAAAATTTAAATACAGCAAAAAAAGAGAATGAAGTTATTTTTCTAGAAGATAATTTTGAAGAAAGATATGCTGGGTTTAACCCAAATTCACCAGAGTCACTTATTGGGCTAACATTACTTCAAGAGGAGTACTTAGACCAGAGTATTATGCTAGCTGGATTAATCCAAAGCAATATGGTAAATAATTTAAAGCGAAAAGATAGAAGTGTCCGTCAAGATGTTTTTTGGGTATTGCATCATAGTTATATGCCAAGTGTTTTAGTTGAAATGGGCTTTCTTACCAATGACAAGGAAGGGCCATATATCAACTCTAAAAAAGGAAGAAAAGAAATGGCTAGAGAAATTGCAAAAGGGATTATTGAATACAGAAAAAACATTGCTTTAGCTACTAGTGACTTTCAAAACCCAATAATTGAAGAAAAAGAAATAGAGGATGCTATTGACACAGTTGAAGAGAATATTTATGAAGAAATTACTTTTAAAGTGCAACTTGCTGCTGCTAAAAAGAAACTTGATACTGCGCCTTACAATTTTAAAGGCTTAAAAGAGATATCTAGAAATAGAGAAGGTAAGCTTTATAAATACTACTATGGGGAGACTTCAGATTATAATAAAATTCAATTAATGAAAACTTTTGCACAGGAAAAAGGGTACCCAGAGTGCTACATTGTTGCTTTTAAAAATGGTGAAAAACTAAAACTTTCACAAGTCTTAAAATCAAGTGACAAATAGCCTATTTTTCTTTATTAATTGCTACATTTGTTTAAGAACAAAAAAGAACTTCATTGAAACTTACCAGAGAAGTAAAAACAGGAATACTTGCCATAGGAATAATCTTTCTATTTATTTTTGGCTATAATTTCTTAAAAGGCACCAATATATTTAGTAGTAGCCGTACTTTCTATGCCAAATACGACAATGTAGAAGGATTAGCAAAGTCTGCCCCTGTTACCATAAATGGACTTAAGGTTGGTAAAATTCAGAATATAAATTTTGCGAATAAAGACGGACTACTAGTAGTTGAATTCACAGTAGAAAATGATTTTGAATTCTCTAAAAACAGTATGGTTCGTATATATAGCAGTAGTCTAATAGGAGGTAAGTCATTGTCTATAATTCCAGAATATGATTCAAACAACTTAGCAGTTGACAGGGATACTCTTAAAGGAGATATTGAAAAGGGTATGCTTGATGCCGTTAGCGAAACCTTATTACCGCTAGAAAGAAAATTAGAAGCCACTTTGGGAACTGTAGATACATTGCTTGTTGGGTTTACAGATATCATTGACGAGAAAACTAGGGACAATTTAAAAGTAACAATTGCAAATTTAAGTGCTACATCAAATGAGTTTAAAGGAATATCAAAAAGTGTAAATAGGTTGTTAGCAAACAATAATGAAAAATTAGATAGAACCTTTACTAACCTTGATATCACTACAGAAAATTTCGCAAAATTATCAGATTCGCTTGCTAAAATTGAAACAGGCAAGATGGTTGCAGATATAGAGAATGTTACCAGCCAGCTTAATGATATTATAACGAGAATGAATAATGGCGATGGTAGTTTAGGAAAACTACTTAATGATGAGGCTATGTATAATAATCTTGAAGGCGCCTCAAAACAATTAGAACAATTACTCCAAGACATGAAACTGAACCCTAAAAGATACGTTCATTTTTCACTCTTCGGAAGAAAAAATAGAGAATACGACCCACCAGAAGATCCTAATAAATAATGCAGTATATTCCTAATATTCTATTTCTTATAGCACTAGTAGCTGGAATTGGTTACTTCACAAAAAACATACGTTCAATCATAAAAAACATAAAACTTGGAAAAGAAGTTAATGTTTCAGACCACAAAAAAGAACGATGGGGTAATGTATTGCGAATAGCATTAGGACAATCTAAAATGGTTGTACGACCTATTGCAGGACTACTTCATATTGTGGTGTATGTTGGTTTTATCATTATTAATATTGAAGTTTTAGAAATTATTATAGATGGTCTTTTTGGGACACACCGTATTTTTTCTGGATTAGGAATTGTTTATGATATTTTAATTTTTTCTTTTGAAATACTTGCACTTCTTGTGCTTATTTCTGTAATAATTTTTTGGACACGAAGAAACATTCAAAAAATAAAGAGATTTTTAAATCCAGAAATGAAAGGCTGGCCAAAACAAGATGGTAATATCATCTTGTATTTTGAAGTAGTCTTAATGGTATTATTTCTTACCATGAATGCTGCAGATCATCAACTTCAAATTATTGGAGCACCTCATTATACCGAGGCAGGTATGTTTCCTGTTAGTTCTTTGCTGTTACCCTTGTTAGATGGACTATCACAAAGCACTTTAATTATTATAGAGCGTACCGCATGGTGGTTACATATATTAGGCATTTTAGCTTTCTTAAACTATTTATATTTCAGTAAACACCTTCATATTATTCTTGCATTCCCAAATGTTTATTTTGGGCGTGTAACTCCAAAAGGGAAGTTTGTAAATAATAAAGCTGTTACAAAAGAAGTTCAACTTATGATGGATCCTAATGCAGATCCATTTGCTGCACCACCAGAGGGAGCAGAAGCTCCTGCTAAGTTTGGAGCTAGTGACGTAATGGATTTATCACAAACGCAGTTATTAAACGCTTATACATGCACAGAATGTGGTCGTTGTACAAGTGAATGTCCTGCAAGCCAAACAGGTAAAAAATTATCACCTCGTAAAATTATGATGGACACACGGGATCGTGTACATGAAGTAGGACAAAATATTGCTAAAAATGGTGAGTTCAAGGACGACGGAAAACAATTACTAGATAATTACATTACAAGAGAAGAGCTTTGGGCATGTACCACCTGTAACGCTTGTGTAGAAGCATGTCCAGTTAGTATAGACCCACTATCCATTATTATGCAAATGAGAGAGTACCTTGTTATGGAACAGTCTGCAGCTCCGACAGAGTTAAATGTTGCAATGACAAATATTGAGAATAACGGTGCCCCATGGCCATATAATCAAATGGATAGATTAAACTGGAAAGACGAAGCGTAAACCTATTACAAATTAAAATTTATGTTTAGTTTCTCTAAACAATAGCTATGAATAAAGAAGAAGTTGAAAAACTATTAAGTAAAAAAGTAGAACAAGGAGCACAGGTAAGCCCTGTATTACCTGAAAATGTTAAAAACTATTTGATAGATATAGACGGTACCATTACTGAAGATGTGCCTAATGAAGAGCCAGAGCGTATGGCAACTTGTGAACCCTTTCCAGACGCACTAAAGACATTAAATAAATGGTATAATCAAGGGCATATAATTTGTTTTTTCACTTCTAGAACTGAAGACCATAGAGAAGTAACCGAAACTTGGTTGCAGAAACACGGCTTCATGTATCACTCATTATTAATGGGAAAACCTAGAGGAGGTAATTATCATTGGGTAGATAATCATTTAGTAAGAGCTACTCGCTATAAGGGTAAGTTTACAGACCTTGTAGAAAAAGAAGTTACAATCGAAGTTTTTGACGATTAAGTAGCTTTCTATATGAAAAAGAGTAAAGCACTTCGTGATTTATGGTATAAACTGCCAACAAACCAGCGTTATTTAATTAGAAGACTGTATTACTTACCAGTAGATACATTAGACTTAATTTCTGGAAAACGTCATAAGTATGTGCCACCTAGAGGATATATCTATACAGGTTCACCAGCAAGTGCAGAAGATTATCTAAGACAAGGAAAACATCAAGTTAGTTTACTTAAGGATTATATAAATTTAAAGCCAACAGATGCTGTACTTGATATTGGCTCTGGAATTGGAAGAACTGCCATTGCTTTAACAGATTTTTTAAGTAAAGAAGGAAGTTATGAAGGCTTTGATGTTGTAGAACGAGGTGTAGAGTGGTGTACAAAGAAAATACATTCAGATTTCTCTAATTTTAATTTTACGTATGTTCCATTATTTAATGATTTATACAATAATGCTACACTAAAAGCCGAAGAGTTTACATTTCCTTATCCGGATAATAGTTTTGATAAAGTGTTTAGTTTTTCAGTTTTTACACATATGCAATTACAGGAGATTGCACATTACCTAAAAGAAATTGAACGTGTTTTGAAACCTGGTGGCAAGATGTTATCCACCTTTTTTCTGTATAATACTGAAAATGCTGAAAGGATTGCAAATAGAAAACCTTTTGGTTTTCCAGTAGCAAAAGCAGGGTATAAACTTATGGATGAGGATGTAACTGCTGGAAATATTGCATTACACAACGATACACTTAAAGAAATTTCGGAAGTAGCAACCTTACCATTACAAAATATAATTGAAGGTTTCTGGAAAGATGACATAAGAGATAAAAGCAAGAAAGAATACCAAGATATTGCTATCTTTAAGAAATGAAAAGAAAAAGATAATTATGAGCGAAACGATTAAAGTGCCTACCATGGCAGAATATATGGCAGCAGGGAAATCTCCAGAAGTTTTATTTTGGGTTGGCTGTGCTGGAAGTTTTGATGATAGAGCAAAAAAAATAACCAAAGCCTTTGTAAAATTATTGCACAATGCAAATGTTGATTTTGCAGTATTAGGTACCGAAGAGAGTTGCACGGGTGACCCTGCAAAGAGAGCAGGAAATGAGTTTTTATTCCAGATGCAAGCGATTCCAAATATTGAAGTACTTAATGGCTATGAAATTAAAAAAATAGTTACGGCTTGTCCACATTGCTTTAACACAATAAAAAACGAATATCCAGGATTAGGTGGTACTTATGAAGTAATGCATCATACACAGTTTTTAAAAACCTTGCTTAATGAAGGTAGACTTAAAGTTGAAGGCGGGAAGTTTAAGGGTAAACGTATTACATTTCATGACCCTTGTTATTTGGGAAGAGCCAATGGAGAATACGAAGCACCACGCGAGTTATTACAAAAACTAGAAGTAGAACTTGTAGAAATGAAGCGTTGCAAAACTCGAGGACTCTGCTGTGGAGCAGGAGGAGCACAAATGTTTAAAGAACCTGAGCCAGGTAACAAAGACATAAACATCCAGCGAACTGAAGAAGCCTTAGAAACTAAGCCTGATGTTATTGCAGCAGGTTGCCCATTTTGTAATACTATGATGAGTGATGGTGTAAAAGGAAAAGAAAAAGAAAATGAAATCGCTGTTTTGGATGTAGCAGAGATGATTGCAAATGCTTCAGATTTATAATATATGTTAGTAGATTTTTCAAAATTACCAGATCATGCTCGTGTTTGGATTTATCAAGCCAATAGGAAACTATCAGATGATGAAGTAGCTTCTATTAAAGACCAAACAGCTGCTTTTTTAACCCAATGGACAGCACATGGTGCTAACCTTGAGGCTGGTTTTGAGATTAAGTACAATAGGTTTATTATAATTGGGCTTAATCAGGATAATGCTTCAGCATCAGGTTGCAGTATTGACGCATCTGTTCACTTTATACAAGATTTAGAGAAACAATTCAATATTGATTTATTAGACAAAATGAACGTTACTTTTTATACAGGAGAGTTTATTGCCCATAAGCCATTATCAGATTTCAGAAAAATGGCAAAGGCTAAATCTGTTTCCCCTAAAACCGTGGTTTTTAACAATCTAGTAAACACAAAAATTGATTACTTAGAAAATTGGGAAGTTCCTGCAAAAGATAGTTGGCATAGTAGATTTTTAGCATAGTTTTTGTAACTTCTTTTTTATGAATAGAATCCTTGTAGCCCTCTTTTTTAGCTTCCTATTAGCCCCTGTATTTGCACAGCAAATTAATCCATTAATTATTAAAGACGATTTTGAAAACCAAAAGAAATGGGTGGATAGCATTTATGGTAATATGTCATTACAAGAAAAAGTTGGGCAACTTTTTATGGTAGATATTTATTCTAGTGACCCTAAGGAAAAGGTTGATAAAGTAAAGGACTTAATTGTAAATCAATACATAGGCGGTGTTATATTTTCTAAAGGGGGGCCTAAACAACAGGTAAAACTTAATAACGAATTTCAAGAACTATCCAGAGTCCCATTAATGATGGCAATGGATGCAGAGTGGGGGCTTGCAATGAGGTTAGATTCTACGTTCGCGTACCCTTGGAATATGACTTTAGGTGCGATCACCAATGACGAAATCATTAAAAAAGTAGGAAAACGTATAGGAGAACATACCAAACGTATGGGAATGCATATCAACTTTGCACCTGTTGTAGATATTAACACCAATCCTAAAAATCCAATTATAGGAAATAGATCTTTTGGTGAAGATAAAGACAATGTAACACTAAAGTCTTTAGCATTTATGAAAGGAATGCAAGAAGCAGGTATTCTTGCCAATGCAAAACATTTTCCTGGTCATGGTGATACAGATACAGACTCGCATAAAACCTTACCAACAATTACCTTTGATAAAAAACGTATTGATAGTGTTGAGCTCTATCCTTACAAAAGGCTAATTCAGGACGGGTTAAGTAGTGTAATGGTGGCGCATCTTAATATACCCTCGTTAGAAAATAGAGATGGTTATCCTTCCTCTATTTCAGAAAATATTGTTACAAATATTCTAAAAGGAGAATTAGGTTTTAATGGGCTTATTTTTACGGATGCTTTGAGCATGAAAGGAGCCTCCAATTTCAGTTCTCCAGGAGAGATAGATTTAGCTGCATTTTTGGCAGGAAATGATGTTTTATTAATTTCTGAAAATATACCTAAAGCCCACCAACTTATTGTAAATGCCTACAGGGAAAAAGTAATTTCTGAAGAACGTTTAGCTCATTCAGTTAAAAAAATTTTATATGCAAAATATAAAGTTGGCTTACATAACTACCAGCCTGTTGAAAGCAAATATATAATAGAAGATCTAAACTCTGTTATTGACCATGCACTCTATGAAGAAGCCATGGAAAATGCACTTACTGTTTTAAAAAATGACAAGGCCATATTGCCTATAAAAGACCTTCAAAAGAAGAAGATTGCTTATATAAACTTTGGTGATGCAGATAGTGGAGATTTCTTAAAACAATTACGTAAATATGCAGATGTTGACTGGGTAAAAGCCAAAAATCTTGACAGCTACGTTAAAAAACTAAAGAGTTATAATTATGTAATTATAGGGTTTCATAAACCCAATGACAACCCATGGCAATCTTATAAATTTACTGAAAAAGAACTTATTTGGATGTATGAAATTGCAAGAACCAATACTGTAATTTTAGATGTTTTTGCAAGACCTTATTCATTATTAGATTTAAAAAGCTCTACCAATTTTGAAGGCATCATTATGTCCTATCAAAATAGCAAAGTGTCTCAAGAACTTTCGGCACAACTTATTTTTGGAGCAAGAGAAGCAAATGGTAAGTTGCCTGTATCGTTAGGAGAAGATTTTCCGTTAAACACCCACTATAAAACTAAATCCTTAAAGCGGCTACAATATGGAACTCCAGAAAGTGTGGGAGTTAATAGTTATAAACTCAAAAAAATAGATTCACTCGCAAATATTGGTATCTGGGGGAATATGACACCTGGGATGCAGATACTAGTTGCTAGAAAGGGGAAAGTAATCTATAATAAAAACTTTGGCTACCATACTCAGGATAGAAAAAATAGAGTACGTGATAACGATGTTTATGATGTTGCTTCACTAACAAAAATACTAGCTTCTATGCCGCTCATAATTGAGTTGACAGATAGAGGTATTATTTCGTTAGACACAAAACTTTCAGAGATTCTTACAGAATATAAGGGCACTAATAAAGCAAATATAACCTTGCAACAAATGCTATCGCATTATGCTAGACTCAAAGCATGGATTCCATTCTATATAAATACGATAGATACTATCACAAAAAAGCCAGCAACCAAGTATTATAAAACAAGAAGTGATACAGATTTCAATATTAAGGTTGCCAATGATTTGTATATGCGTAGTGATTATAAGGACAGTATTTATAAATTAATTAAAGAAAGTGACTTACGTAGTCGTGTAGGATACAAATACAGCGATTTGCCATATTACTTATTAAAAAAATATTTTGAGGAGTTTTATGGTACTAGCATGGATAAAATAGTACAACGTAACTTTTATGAATCGTTAGGTGCAAACTATACTACTTATAAACCTCTAAATAAGTTTAATAAAGTTGATATTGTCCCTACAGAAGATGATAGCTATTTTAGAATGCAAAAGGTGCATGGATATGTACATGACCAAGGAGCAGCAATGTTAGGTGGTGTAAGTGGACATGCAGGTTTATTTAGTAATGCGAATGATGTAGCAAAGATTATGCAGCTCTATCTTCAAAGAGGGTTTTACGGGGGTAAACGTTATTTTAAACCCGAAACGTTTGATTTGTTTAATGTTTGTACATATTGTGACAAAGATGTAAGGCGTGGTATTGGGTTTGATAAACCGCAACTTGGTGATGTTGGTCCTACCTGTGGATGCGTATCTATGTCAAGTTTTGGTCATAGTGGTTTTACAGGAACATTTACTTGGGCAGACCCTGAAGAAGAAATTGTTTATGTATTCTTATCAAACCGTACCTACCCAAATGCAGAGAATAGAAAATTAATTGGTAGTAACTTACGAAGTAATATTCAAGAAGCTATATACAATGCTATAGATTATAGGAATGTAAAAACTAACCCTGTTGTAACCGATTTAAAACCTGAAGAATAATGAAAATCGCCATTGTGTGTTACCCTACATTTGGGGGAAGTGGAGTAGTAGCAACAGAATTAGGACTTGCTCTTGCTGAAAGAGGACACGAAGTACATTTTATTACATATAAGCAACCCGTTAGGTTAGAATTGCTTTCAACAAATATTCACTTTCACGAAGTAACTGTACCAGATTATCCATTGTTTCACTACCAGCCCTACGAGCTTGCTTTATCAAGTAAGTTAGTAGATATGGTGAAGCTTCATAAAATAGATTTATTACATGTACATTACGCTATTCCACACGCTTATGCAGGTTATATGGCAAAAAAAATGTTACAAGCTGAAGGTATATCGATACCAATGGTAACTACCTTACATGGTACCGATATAACATTAGTAGGAAACCATCCACATTATAAACCAGCAGTAACTTTTAGTATTAACAAAAGTGATGTGGTAACTTCTGTTTCTGAAAGTTTAAAAGAAGACACACTTCGTCTGTTTAATGTTTCAAATGGAATAGAGGTAGTACCTAATTTTATTGATACAAGCAAAATAAATACTGCTTTTACCGATTGTCAACGAGATTTAATGGCTACTGAAGAAGAACGTATTGTTGCACATATAAGTAACCTACGTCCAGTAAAACGTATTACAGATGTAATTGAAATTTTTGATAGAATTCAAAAAGAAATACCTGCTAAACTTTTGATAGTAGGAGAGGGACCAGAACATGAACCGGCTTTACAACTTGCTAAAGATAAAGGAATCGCTAAGAAAGTAGTATTTTTAGGAAACAGTAATGAAATAGACAAAATACTATGCTTTAGTGATTTGTTTTTACTTCCTTCAGAAAAAGAAAGTTTTGGTCTAGCTGCGCTTGAAGCTATGGTAAATGCTGTACCTGTAATATCAAGTAATACAGGAGGGTTACCAGAAGTTAACGAAGATGGGGTTAGTGGATTTTTAAGTGATGTAGGAAATGTAGATGAAATGGCAAAAAACGCACTATCTATTCTCCGAGACCCAGAAGTATTACAACAATTTAAAAATCAAGCAAAAGAAGTTTCCCAAAAATTTGATACACAAGCTATAGTTCCTATGTATGAAGCTGTTTATAAAAAAGCGTTGAAGAAGATAAGTACATAAAAAAACCACGCAATAGGCGTGGTTTGAAATTAGTTTTTCTCTCTTTTAAAATTGATAGCGTATCCCCAGTGCAATATCAAAATCTACATCATCATTGAAATCTCCAAATCCAATTTCGGGTCTAAAGTCTAGTGATAGTAGTAAAGGGATGTCAAAATTGTACTCTATACCAATATCACCTGCAGCATACAAAAAGGTTTCACTATCATCGTCAAATCCTTCAAAGTCATTATCAAAATCTACCTGTGCTACACCACCACCAGCACCTACGTACCAATTAAAATTACCATCAAGTGCCCATACCCATTGGTATAAACCTGTTAATCTATAGGCATCAAAATTCTTATTATTTCTCCACCCAAGGTCAAATTCTAACCTATTATTATCACCTACAGCACGTTGATAACTTACTTCTGTACCAAAGCCGTCACTATCACCCAGTCTTAAACCTAATGCATTTTTTGCAATTTGTTGTGCTGACGCTTCTATTGAAAAACCAGCTAAGATTACCAATACTAAAATTAGTTTTTTCATAATTGTTTTGTTTAAGTTTGTTAACGATAGCAAAGCTACTTCTATTGCAAGTTGTTAAAAGTTAAGACACAGCCAAAAATAGGTGTATTGCTCAAAAAGTATTGTTAATGGAAACCCCAATAACATCTAAAATGTTAGAAAAGTTAAAAAATGATCTCTTTGGAGATTTGTTTTTTGATGACTTACACAAAAAATTATATGCTACAGACGCATCTGTATATAGGATGCTTCCAGTAGCAGTAGCCTTTCCAAAAAATACAGAAGACATAAAAGTCTTAATTAGTTTTGCTAATACATATAAAATAGGGCTCATTCCACGCGCTGCAGGAACATCATTAGCTGGACAATGTGTAGGTGAAGGCATTGTGATTGATGTTTCTAAATATTTAACCAATATTCTTTCATTAGACATAACTAATAAAACCGTAACTGTAGAACCTGGGGTAATTAGGGACGAGCTTAATGAGTATCTTAAACCTCATGGTTTATTCTTTGGACCTAATACTTCTACTAGTAACCGTTGTATGATAGGAGGTATGGTTGGTAATAACTCTAGCGGTACCACTTCAATTAAATACGGAGTAACAAGAGATAAAGTGGTGGCTTTAAAGACCTTATTGTCTAATGGTGAAGAGGTTGTTTTTTCTGAAGTTTCTTCAACACAATTTAGACAAAAAGCACAAGAGAATACTTTAGAAGGTAGTATTTATAACATTTTACTAAACACCCTTTCTCCTGCAAGTGTACAACAAGAAATAATAAGAGAGTTTCCTAAACCTGAAATTCATAGACGTAATACAGGTTATGCGCTTGATAGTTTGATTACAACAGAAACCTTTTCTAAAAGCGAAAAGAAAACAAATATTGCTTCTCTTCTATGCGGAAGTGAAGGTACACTAGCTTTTACCACAGAAATTACACTTAAATTAGATGTACTCCAGCCTGCAAATTCTGCAATGCTTGTAGGTCATTATCATAGTGTTAACAAATGCTTACTAGATGTTTTAGAAGCTATGAAACACGATTTGGATACATGTGAAATGCTTGATGATACCATCCTCAACTGTACAAAACAGAATAAAAAATACGATAGCTATCGCTATTTTATTGAAGGTGAGCCAAAAGCCTTACTCTTTTTTGAAATTAGAGATAGCAGTAGAGAAAAAGTATTAGAAAAAGTAAACCAACTAAAAGTTACATTACAGAAAACTCAAAATAGCTATGCTACCGTGTTGTTAGAGAAGGAGGCTATAACTAAAGCTATGGAGCTTCGTAAGGCTGGGCTTGGTTTACTTGGAAATATGGTTGGCGATAAAAAAGCGGTTGCATGTATTGAGGATACCGCTGTCGCAATAGAAGATTTACCTAGCTACATTGACGAATTTAGTAAACTAATGAAGCAAAATAAACAAGATGCTGTTTATTATGCACATGCAGGTGCAGGAGAATTGCATTTACGCCCTATTTTAAATTTAAAGAAAGAAGCCGATGTTGCCTTTTTTAAATCTATTACGACACAAGTAGCTCAGCTGGTAAAAAAATATAATGGTTCTTTTTCTGGAGAACATGGAGATGGTATTGTAAGAGGTGCTTTTTTACCTTTATTAATTGGAGGTAAAAATTATGAGATTGTTAAAACAGTTAAAACTACTTTTGATCCTTACAATATTTTTAATCCAAACAAAATAGTAGCTCCATATCCAATGGACAATTCGCTTCGATATATACCTGATAGAGAAGAGCCAGACATTCCTACTAAAATATCGTTCAAGCAAAATCAAGGAATCTTAAGACTCGCTGAAAATTGTAATGGAAGTGGTGATTGTAGAAAATCAGCTGGAAATGGAACTATGTGCCCAAGCTATCAAGCCACTAAAAATGAAAAAGACAGTACACGTGGTAGAGCTAATGTATTAAGAGAAGTTTTGACTAATAATAAAACTGCCAATAGATTTAATTCTAAAGAGTTAAAAGAAGTTTTCGATTTATGTATAAGCTGTAAAGCTTGTGCTACAGAGTGCCCAAGTAATGTAGATATGGCAATTGCAAAGGCAGAGTTCCAATTTCAGTATAATAAAACACATAAGCCAAGTAAAGCAGATTCATTTTTTGCTAAAAGCACTCACTATAATAAACTGGCATCTAGGTTTTCAACTTTGAGTAATTTTTTAATTACAAATTCAGTTACCTCAAGATTGCTAAAAAAGCGTTACCATATAGCACCTAAAAGGAGTCTGCCAAAGATTGCCAAAAAAAGCTATCATGAAAAGTGTAAAAACTTAGAAAAAGGGAGCGCAAGTTATAACTACCATCTTTATTTATTTGTAGATGAGTTTTCCAATTATCTAGACGTCAAATTAGTTCAAGATGCTTACTTTTTGTTAGGAAAATTGGGTTATGAGGTTGGTTTAATTACTAATCTTGATAGTGGTAGAGCGTTATTATCTAAAGGTTTTTTAGATGAAGCAAAAACTGAAATAGATAAAAATATTAAAAAACTAAAAGACATTGTTTCTGAACAAACACCACTTGTAGGGATAGAACCTTCTGCTATTTTAGGATTTAGAGATGAGTTTCCAAAGCTTGCAAGTGATACAGCAGGAGCTAAAAAAATAGCAAAAAGCACTTATCTTATTGAGGAGTTTTTAGCTTCAGAAATTGAAAAAGGAAAAATTACTGCATCTAACTTTACTTCAGAGAAAAAGGAAATAAAAATTCACAACCATTGTCATCAAAAAGCATTGAGCAACCAAAAAGTAACATTTGATATTTTAAATCTCCCTGCAAACTATAATCCAACGATAATTAACTCTGGTTGTTGCGGAATGGCTGGTAGTTTTGGTTATGAAAAACAACATTATGAGGTTAGCATGCAAATAGGGGAGTTACGGTTGTTTCCTGCGGTGAGAAAATCTTCTAAAGATGTGATTATTGCTGCTAATGGAACAAGTTGCAGACACCAAATTAAAGATGGTACAGATCGAGAAGCATTGCACCCTGTTACTATTTTATGTAATGCATTGGTTTAGTTTCCTATAGAAAAGGTGTCTAGAATTTGTGTAGCACTTGACATGCCTTCTTCAGGAATTGGTAATTCTATTCCAAGACCACTTAAATCTTCTAATTGATAAGATATTTCAACTTCAGAGTATGTAAGACCTATATTATTTACATAAGTATTCACTGCAGTTAATACCTCTTGTTCACTTAGTATTGGAACTGGAATAGTTATAGGACCTGCTTCAATAAGAGCCGTAATTGCCAAAGTAAGTTTTATATCTGTTACTGGAGAAGAGGATGATGTTCCGTTTTCAAAATCATCTTCTATGAGTATTGCTACGTGATTACTTGAAAGTGTATAGGTAACCTCAAAGGGGATTCCTTGAAACTCTTGTTCTATTGTGTTTGTAACCGAACTTAGTTCTCCATTTGGAAAAGTGGTGTCATACAATATAAAATCTGTTATTGGTATGTCTATTGTTGGCAAACCATCTACGGGAGCTATTCCAAGGTTTCCGGTGGCTAAAAGCTGGGTTTCCGTTTTACGTAAGGCAGTTTCAGATAAAAAAACTGTCATAAACCCCGTTCTAGGTATTTGTGCATCAAGATTAGTATATTCTTGATTGCTTATAATTTCAGTACCTACAACAAACAACGAGTCTTTTGTTTGTCCCTGCTCATTAGTATTAGTATAGGTCCAATATGAGTTTGCTTCTAAGGGAAAAAAGTTAGTTTCAATTTCGGCCTGAGAGTTATCATCATTATTGGAACAACTAAGAAGTACAATGGCCAGAAGAAAAAGATAAATATTTTTCATTAAAAAGTATTTTTTCAAATATACTTTTTAATTCGAGTTTGTAGCAATAAAAGCTGATATTAAAGACTCAAAGCCCTCTTCTTCTTCGTTAATTTCTTTTAGGTCAGAATCTTTAGTAAGCACTTTTATTGTATTGTCGTAACTATACAGTTTCCATTGTTCATTTCGATATTCTAATGCTGTTAAGTTCTCTATCCAATCACCACTGTTTAGATATAAACATTTCCCCTTAGCATTCTTAACTTCACGTATAGTTGGTTGATGTATATGACCACAAACTACATAGTCAAATCCATTTTCTATAGCCAACTCTGTTGCAGTATTTTCAAAGTCTGAAATAAATTTTATAGCGCCTTTCACACTATTTTTTATTTTTTTGGAAAGAGAGTACTTTTCCTTACCAAACTTTGCAAGTATAGTGTTAATCATTCTGTTTAGTAAAATTAGAATGTCATAACCCCAGCCTCCTAATTTAGCAATCCACTTTGTATGTTGTATAGAGGCATCAAAAACATCACCATGAAAAAACCAAGCTTTTTTACCATCAAGATTTAAGATTAGCTTATCTAAAATTTGAATATTACCCATTTTAGTATCACTAAATTTCCTTAATTTCTCATCGTGATTTCCTGTAATGTAGTAAACACGGGTCCCTTTTGTTGCTAACGCTATTATTTTTTTAATAACTTGAAGGTGTGATTTTGGGAAGTAACGTTTTCTAAACTGCCACATATCTATAATATCGCCGTTTAAAATTAATTTTTTTGGCTTTATTCCATTGAGATAATGCAATACTTCCTTAGCATGACACCCATAGGTGCCTAAGTGAATATCAGACAATACAACAATATCAACCTTCCTTTTCAATAGACAAATTTTAAAACAAATATTTTATAATTTTTGCTGATTTTGTTTAATTGAATGTTATGAAACTATAGGTAGACTGTTATCTATTCTTAATTTTATGTTTATAAATTATTAAGTGGGGTTTACTTTTAATATTCAGCATTAAAATTTACATTTGTTACAAACACAACAAATGGCAGGAAATACCTTTGGTACACTTTTTAAACTAACAACTTTTGGAGAGTCTCACGGTGAAGCAATTGGCGGAATTATAGACGGGTGTCCAGCAGGTTTAAAGATTGATTATAATGCAATTACTGCTGAAATGCAACGTAGAAAGCCTGGACAATCTGCAATAGTTACCCAACGTAAAGAGCCAGATACTGTAGCGTTTTACTCAGGTATTTTTGAAGGTACTACAACAGGAACCCCAATAGGGTTTATTATAAAAAACACTAATCAAAAATCTAAAGATTACACCCATATCAAGGATACGTATAGACCTAGCCATGCCGATTATACTTATGATAAGAAATATGGAATTAGAGATTATAGAGGTGGTGGAAGATCTTCAGCAAGAGAAACAGCTTGTAGAGTAGTAGCCGGTGCAATTGCTAAGCAACTAATAAAAGAAATAAATATTACTGCTTATGTGTCTTCGGTTGGTACATTAGAACTTGATAAACACTATTCTGAACTTAATTTTTCAGAAATTGAAAACAATCTTGTTCGTACTGCAGATACTTCTATGGCAAAACAAATGGAGGCTTATATTAAAGAAATAAGAAAAGAAGGAAATACTGTTGGAGGAACAATTACTTGTGTAATTCAAAATATGCCAACAGGACTTGGAGAACCTGTTTTTGATAAACTCCATGCACAATTAGGTAAAGCAATGCTATCTATTAATGCTGTAAAAGGTTTTGAATATGGTAGTGGTTTTGCGGGAACTAAGATGAAAGGAAGTGAACACAACGACCTATTTAATGAAAATGGTAGTACCAAAACAAACTTAAGTGGAGGTGTACAAGGCGGTATTAGTAATGGAGAAGATATCTATTGTAATATAGCTTTTAAACCTGTGGCGACAATCATGCAAAAGCAGCAAACCATTACAAAAGATGGTGAGTTAACTACAATGCAAGGTAAAGGAAGACATGATCCTTGTGTGGTCCCAAGAGCTGTTCCTATAGTTGAAGCAATGGCAGCACTTGTTATAGCAGATTTTTGGTTGCTGAATAAATTATCTAAATTGTAACAATTATCATTAATCAATAAAATACAACTCTTTTTAAGGGATATATTATGAAGAAACTAGCATTACATTGGCAAATTTTATTAGGAATGGCGCTTGGTGTCATTTTTGCATTATTAATGACTAACTTTTCTTGGGGAGATGATTTTATTGGAGATTGGATAAAACCTTTTGGAACAATATTTATTAAAGCCTTAAAACTAATTGCTGTTCCATTAATTCTTGCTTCACTTATAAAAGGAGTTTCAGACTTAAAAGATATTTCTAGTCTATCAAAAATGGGTCTTAGAACAATTGTGACCTATGTTTTTACAACTGTAATTGCTGTATCTATAGGGTTGGCTGTTGTAAATACAGTTAAACCAGGTGGTACAATTGGTGAAGATACCAGAGATGAATTAGTTGAAGCCTATGGTGGAGAAGCACAAAAGCGTCAAGAAGCCGCCAAAATGCAGAAAGAAGCTGGACCATTACAGGCACTTATAGACATTGTTCCGGATAATATTGTTGGAGCATCATCTAATAATCGAAATATGCTTCAAGTTATTTTCTTTGCTATTTTCTTTGGAATAGGAATGATTTTAATTCCTGAAAAAACCGCCGCACCTGTCAAGGGGTTTATAGATGGTTTTAATGAGGTTATCCTTAAAATGATAGACTTGATAATGCTTGCCGCACCGTATGGTGTATTTGCATTATTAGCAGCACTTGTTGTTGAAGCGCCAAGTGCAGACCTGTTTGCTGCATTAGGAATGTATGCTCTTTGTGTTTTAGTTGGATTAGCCCTTATGGTAGGTGTGTACATTCTACTTGTTTGGGTATATACCAAAAAAACACCAAGCTTTTTCTTAAAAGGAATGGGGCCTGCACAATTATTAGCTTTTTCTACAAGTAGTAGTGCAGCTACACTACCCGTGACTATGGAACGTGTTGAAGAACATATTGGAGTTAAAAAGGAAGTAACCAGTTTTGTATTGCCTATTGGGGCTACTATCAACATGGACGGGACGAGTTTATATCAAGCAGTAGCAGCTGTATTTATTGCACAAGCCTTTGGTATGGATTTATCATTTGGAACTCAGCTGGGTATTATTGCAACAGCAACATTAGCATCAATTGGATCGGCAGCAGTACCAGGTGCAGGGATGGTAATGCTAGTTATTGTACTTGCACAAGCTGGAATTCCAGAAGCAGGTTTAGCATTAATTTTTGCAGTAGATAGACCTCTTGATATGTGTAGAACAGTTGTAAATGTAACAGGTGATGGAGCTGTTTCTATGATGGTTGCAAAATCTCAAGATAAATTAGGAGATCCTACTGTAAAAGACTGGGACGATAACTATAAAAAATAACCTCTTGTCGAAAAAACCATATTATTAATATTTACGTAACTTGTAAGTAACTAAGACTCATTATTTTTGATTTGTAGTATACATTTTTCCCCAAATGATACTGTCCTTAACCTATTTTGTTATAAATAACGAATAGCGAAATAATGAAAAAATTACTTTTTACAGTATTTATTGCTGTGTTTTCTTTGCAAATCTTTGCACAAGTAGGTATTAACACTACCAGTCCAAGTCCAGCCTCTGTATTGGATGTTGAAAGTTCTAACGATGGAACAAACTTTGGAGGTTTCTTGCCGCCAAGAGTAGATGCAACTGGCAAAGCCAACATTACATCAAAAGCTACAGCTACAGATGATGGTTTAATGATATTTTTTTTAGATACTCGTTGTTTACAAATGTGGAATGGCGTAGATAGTGTTTGGGAAGATGTTTATTGTATGCCAGTAAATAATGCTCCTGTTGCTAGTAATGTAACAATTACAGCTACTTCTTTTGATGTTGGACAGATGCTAACTGGTAATTATACATATTCTGATACAGAAGGAGATCCAGAAGGAACTTCTACTTTTCAATGGTATCGCGCAGATGATAGTGCCGGAACTCTTAATGTAATTCCTATTGGTGGAGCAACTACCCAAAATTACACTTTAACCACAGCAGATATAGGTAAGTATATTTCTTTTGCCGTTATTCCAATTGCTACAGCTGGAACAACTACAGGAACAGAAGCTTTTAGTGTATATGAAGGGCCAATTGATGCTAATGATGCACCAATAGCCTCTTCAGTTTCAATAATTGGTTGTACTGCGGTAGCAGAAATATTAAATGCTTCTTATACTTATAGTGACGATGAGAATGATCCAGAAGGTGTTTCAACCTATCAATGGTATACTGCTACAGATGCATCAGGAACAGGAAGCAGTCCTATAATAGGAGCGACAGCTTCTTCTTACACGATACAACCAACAGATCTTAATCAATTTATTAGTGTTGCAGTAACTCCTGTTGCTACAACTGGTACTTCTCCAGGCGTCGCTGTTTTTTCATCATATGAAGGGCCAGTTTTAGCATTTGGTGGTTGTAGCCCTATATTACTTGGAATTCAAGATTTTGAAGTTACACCGGCAACACCAACTTTAACATTAACTGAAAATACTGCTGGAACATACCAAACAGGAACAGGAGGATTTCCTAATTCTAATAAATTTATTAGCCCTTCTAGGGGATATGGTGTTACAAACTCTTTTGCAGATATTGATCTTGGACCTGTTGATGCTTCTAGCTATACATCTGCAACTGCTTATATCAATATTGCTTCTTTTGCAGCAACCTCTGGTAATGGTGCAGATGGAGGTGATTATGTAGATATTTATGTTAGTACAGATGGAGGAGCTACCTTTTCTTACGAAGTAGAAATTACAGGGAATAACAATGCAAAGTGGGACTTTGACTCAACAGGAGATGTTACTATAGCATATGATGGAGATAATACTGCTACATCATTTGCATCACCAGGAGGTGGAAATAGAACAGATGCTCCAAGCTATATAGAAATTACGGGATTACCTAATAGTGCAAACTTAGTTATTGGTATAGTTTTAAATAATAATAGCGGAAATGAAACATGGGTGATTGATGATATTGAAGTATATGGAATTAATTAAAAAAATTTTCTTGTTAGGCTTTTGTGTTTTTCCTTTTACTACAATTGCTCAAGTAACTATAAACCGTTTAAGTGAAAATAGTGCTGCTGCATTACACCTAGAGGCTATGCAGCCTGTTACAATGGAATACGGAGGTTTTTTAATGCCTATAGTTACAGAAGCACAACAGGCTTCTATTCCCGTTTCAACTGTAGATAATAGAGATGACGGGATGATGGTTTTTGTAAGTGACCCTGTTACAGGTAAGCGTTGTTGGGATATTTATGACGCAACTGTTCAAGTATGGCGAAGTATTACATGTATTAATTTAGATTGTCCAACCATACCAACAGTTCTTTATGAAGAAAACTTTGATTCATATACAAATGGAACTGGGATTACTGGTGCAAGTGCAATAAATGGAGATTACCCTAGCGGCGTAACCAAATGGACTTTAACAAGCTACACTACTGCAAGAGATGGCACTCCTGCTTATCCAGGAACATTAAGCAACGCAGATGATTTTGCGCTTGTAAATAGTGGAATGTTAGAAGTACAAGATGCCAATGGACCTTTACTTTTTGAAACTTCAACAATAGACATTAGTGGTTATACCGACATTCTAATTTCTATGGAAATAAGTGAGAATGGTAATCTTGAATATACAAATAGTGCCCATACAGACGACTTTAATTGTGGTCAAGAATCTATTGGGAATGACTATGTAGACATAGAATATTCTACAGATGGAGGTACCACCTTTACTGAAGTCCCAAACTTTTCTGGTTTAGGCACGGCAAATCATACTTTACACGATGAGTTATCAGGTACTGTTAATTTTTCTGTTTCAGGAATTTCTGGAAATTCACTAATTATAAGGGTCCGAATACAAAACTGGGCAGCAGCAGAACAGTATTTCTTAGATAATATTTTAGTCACCTGTAATTAGTGATTTTAATATTTAGGTAAATTACTTCTTCAAATAATATACTTTTGTGATTTTGCTTCCGCAGCATAATTAGTATATTTAATCTACAAAAATAAGTTTATGAACGTATGTTTTATTATGTATCCATGGAATGAAATGGATCCAGAAAATGACTCAACGCTTGCTATGATTCAAGAATTTGCAAAACGTGGACATGGCATAGCTATTACAACACCAGCAAATTTAACTATTAGAGATAGCGTAGCTTATGCTTTTTCTAGGTGTTTAAAACGGAAAGATAAAATCTCAAAGTCTTTAAAGTCATTTCATACCAATGCAGAGTTTTATGATGAAATGTTACCACTCGTAGGTTTTGATGTAATTATTCTTCGTAGTAATCCACCGCTTGATATGATTATGCTAAATTTCTTAGATAGTGTGAAGGACGATGTCTTTATTATGAATGATCTAGATGGAATTAGACGTGCAAACAATAAATTATATACTGCTGTTTTTGAAGATGAAAAAAATGAATTTATCCCAAGAACACATGTTACAAAAAATAAAGAGTACCTAAAACAAACTATTAAAGAAGGCCCAGAGAAGATGATTTTAAAGCCACTAAATGGTTTTGGAGGATCTGGTGTTATTCTAATAGAGAAAAGTGCAATGAAAAGTATTAACTCTTTATTAGATTTCTATATAGATAATAAAGATGGCTCGTCAAATTATGTTATTCTACAAGATTATATAGAGGGAGCAGATCAAGGAGATGTGAGAATACTACTCCTTAATGGACAGCCTATAGGAGCTATGCGAAGAGTTCCAGGAGAAGAAGACCATAGAAGCAATGTTAGTGCAGGTGGATCTGTACAGAAGCACTCACTTACAAAACAAGAAAAAGAATTATGCCGACGTATTGGTCCTAAACTAGTTAAAGACGGACTCTATTTTTGTGGTATTGATGTAATAGGAGGGATGCTCGTAGAAGTCAATGTAATGTCTCCAGGTGGAATTACATATATCAATAAGGTCTATAAAACGCGTGTTCAAGAAAAAATAATAGACTTTGTTGAAGATAAAGTACAAGAACGCGTTACTGCTTTTGAAAGAAGAACAAAACATAGACAGCACGTAAAAGAAGCTTAATACACTTCATGGACTTACAGCAACGTATAAATCAAAGTTTTAATAGACAGGGTTTTATGAATTTTATTGCTACTGAAGTAAATAAAGTTTCTCCAGATTTTTGCGAAATTGAGGTTCCATTTTCTATAAATTTAACACAACAGCACGTTTTTTTCTAAGCTGGATTTGTTAATTGCAATAGGAAACGCCATTAAAAATAGTAAAGCATTAACTATTTGCAAGTCTGAAGTATTTAGTAAAAAGGATGGTGTAGAAAAACTTTGTGCAGTACTACAAACAACTTTAATTGAATTAAAAAATAAATCTGATAAGAAAAACAAATAAGTAAATGCAAAAACTTTCGGTTTCAGAAATCATTTCAAAAATTAAGAATGAGGAGACATTTGAAGCAGTCGCACTAGATTATTCATTCACTATAAAAATTGATGAATATGTTCCTTATGCCTGTGCAGCGGTACATGATGGACATCAATTTCGAAAGGATCTATGGGATAATTGCTTGCATACTGAGTATGAACGTTGGTTTGAAGAAGACCCTTCTACAAAAGAGTTTATAAAGTCGCATCCCATTGTAGTAGCTGGCTGTGATAGTCGTTTTGAATATGATTTAAATAGAGACCCTGAAAATGCTGTGTTTGAAACTGCTTGGGGTAAACAACTATGGAAAAACCCATTACCATTAGCTCAAAAACAGAAAAGCCTTGCCAAGCATGCCAATTTCTATAAAGTCACTCACGCACTTGTTAAAAAGTTAGAAGAAAAATTTACTGCAGCTATTGTCTATGATATTCATAGTTATAATTGGGTTAGATGGGATAGAGAGGTCCCTGTAATTAACTTGGGTACAACTAATATTAACAACAATCGTTTTAATACATTTGTAGAAACATGGCGAAGTAGTTTGTCTAAATTGGAAATACCAGAAATAAAGGAAACAACTTCAAAAGTTAATGATACCTTTTATGGCAACGGTTATTTTTTAAAGTACATCACACAAAACTTTGAAAATACTTTAGTTTTAGCCACAGAGTTCAAAAAAATATATTGTGACGAGTTAACTGGGGTTGTTTTTCCTGAAGTTGTATCGGCAATTGAGCAACAGTTACGTCAAAAAGTAAAAGAACACGCAGAAAATTCGTACGAAAGAATTAAACTTAAATAATGTCCCAAGCTATTCATATAGAAAATCATAAAAACTTAATACATATAGATAGTTCTTTGCACAAGCTGGTTCAAAGAATTGAATTGCTCAATTACATTAACCCGATAAATATAGAGCAAGAAAAGCGTAATTTCTTTGCTTCAAAATATAACATAAATCCCAACTTTAAGTATAGAAAAATAGATTTTGATGCTCATAAATTGCAACAAAAACTATTCTCTCAAGACATAGATACTATTGAAAATGAAGCAACTAGAGCTTTTTACAGAGAAGTTATTTATGATTATTCTGGTTTAATACAATGTATTGAAACCATTGGTCAAGGCAAAAAATTTTATTTCAATGCATTAAAATCATTTGGAACTCCTACAGAAAAGGATGTAGAAAACGCTCGTTTTATTCTCCATTTTGGAGATGATGAATATGATTCTGAAATGTTTCCTGTATTCACAGCAGCAGAGGCTGCAGATTATTTTATGGAATTTACAAAAAGGTATGATTTTGAGTTTAACATTAAGTATTCTACCAAAATTTCTGCTGCAGCCATGGTGCAAAATAACACCAAGACTTTAGTCTTAAAAAAGAATCACCGTTATAGCCCTAATCAACTTAAAGTTCTTGCGAATCATGAAATTGGTGTACATCTTGTTACAACCTTTAACGGACTTAATCAATCATTAAAAATATTTTATAATGGCTTTCCCAATAATGTTGAAACACAAGAGGGATTGGCTGTTTTTAGTGAATATATGAGTGGCTGCTTAACTTTATATCGTTTAAAGGAATTATCCTATCGAGTTATGGCAGCAGATAGTTTATTAAAAGGATTTACTTTTTGTGACACTTTTGATTTGCTTCACAATCAATATAAACTAAACCGTGAAGAATCTTATAATATAAGTCTTAGAGCACACAGAGGTGGAGGGTTTACTAAAGATTATATGTATTTAACAGGTCTAAAAAAAATATATGATCGTTATAAGCAAAAAGAAGATTTAAATCCTTTATTAGCGGGTAAAGTATCATTAGAGCATTGTGATATTATAAATAGATGGCAAGAGCAAGGCATTGCAAATGAAAATAAGTACGAAAATTTCGCCTTTGCCAAAAATGAAAACTCCAACACAAAGCTGGAGTTCATACTTGATAATTTAAAGTAGTCTTATAAATTAATATTTGTATATACTTTATATTTTGCATGTAAGAGAGAATACTTCTTGTAGAGAAGTGAATAGGGTTAATGAGTTAGGATCTTATAAAAATTTACTCTTAAGTTCTGGTGTTGGTATCATACAACTTTCTTTTTTACCATACCATTTATAACGGTTTTTTGCTACATAGTCATATACCCAATTTCTTATAAACACAGGTATAATCATAAAGCCATAGAGCAGGGGATATGCTCCTCCTAGGTGTCTAGCAATACGTAATGCTGCTGTAGATTTTGTGAACGCTTTATTATTTTCAATAAGTATGATAGAGTCTGTTTTGTTAATATCAATACCATATTGATTGATTAATTTTTGACCAGGCTCTTCCTGTAAAGCTGCAAAACGAAATACATCTTTTGCATCACGTTTTATCACAAACGTAACTGAAGAATTACAAAGGTTACAAACCCCATCAAAAAGAATTATTTTTTTGTTTTCAGTATTAATCATGATACTTTTTCTAACTCATTTAAACTCACATTGGTTGTAAACATACCATAATTTACAATTGCTTTCTCTTTTTCAATAGTGTCTATAGTACCAACAGCCTTACCATCTAGCATTCGAACTTGGTCTCCAACCTTTAAAACAACTTTTGGTTTTGGAGGAGGTGCTTTTTTCGCTTTCGCTTTTTCCTTTTTCTTTTCTTTCCTAATTACAGCAACTTTTTGTTCTACCTCTTGCTTAATCTTATGCTTTTTTTGTCGTACTTCTTTCTTCTTTTTAGGAGCTATCTTCTTACGCTTACTATTCTCTGTCATTACAAGTTTAAACAACTCATCAAGTAATGTCTTTTTTCTTTTTGAGTTATGATATTTTTCTGCAATGCTATCAAATTTTCTACCTAAAACGATTAGTTTTTGGTTAGCATCATACAACTCTTGATAACTTTCTAGTTTATCTTTTACACGTGCATTAATTTCTTCTAATTGTTTACTTTCTTCTTCGGCTTTTTTAGCTGAATCTTCAAGTGTAGCAGATGTTTTTCTAAGTTTAGAACGTTCTTTTTGTAAATTAGCAATGGTTTTATCGAAGCGAACTTTTCCACGTTCAATCTTCTTCTTCGATTTATTAATTAAACTATAAGGTATTCCATTTTTCTGAGCAACTTCAAACGTAAATGAACTTCCCGCTTCTCCCAAGTGTAATTTGTATAATGGTTCTAAGCTTCTACTGTCAAATTGCATATTGGCATTAATGGCATGAGGTAATTCTGTAGCTAATAACTTTAAATTGGTATAGTGAGTTGTAATGATTCCAAATGCATTTCTTTCATAAAAAACTTCTAGAAAAGTTTCTGCAAGTGCACCTCCCAATTCTGGATCACTACCAGTTCCAAATTCATCTATTAAAAAAAGTGTTTTATCATTACACTTCTTTAAAAATTGATTCATTTTTTTTAATCGGTAGCTATAAGTACTTAAATGATTTTCTATAGATTGGTTGTCACCAATGTCTGTTAATACACGATTGTAAAAACAAAACTCACTTTCGGACTCACAGGGAACTAGTAATCCGCTTTGAAACATTACCTGTAATAAACCTACAGTTTTTAGTGTAATACTTTTACCTCCTGCGTTTGGTCCACTAATTACAATAATTCTTTTTGTTTTGTCAAGATCAATAGTTTGTGGAAAGGTTTTCTCTTTACGTTTATTGTTTGCAACTAAAAGTAGTGGGTGATAAGCATCTTTAAGAAAAGATCTTCTCTCTTTTGCTATTCTGGGAAACACACCATTAATACTAACTGCATACTTAGATTTTGCATATAAAACATCAATCCCTATCAAATAATCTTGGTAATCACTTATAATAGTCTTATAAGGACGTACAAACTCAGTTAATGCTTTTAAAATTTTCTTTACTTCCTCGCGCTCCTCATAAATTAAATTACTTAACTCGTTAGTGAAGTTTAACGTTTGTTGTGGCTCTATATATACAATACTCCCAGTTTTAGAAGTACCTAAGACAGCACCTTTTATTTTACGACGATGCATAGCTTTTACAGCAAGTACGCGTCTGTTTTCTACTATAGATTCTCTAATTTCATCTAGATAATCGCTTTGGGCATACTGAGTTAATGCTTTATTAAATGAGCTGTTAATCTGGCTCTTAATTACGTGCAATCTTTTTCTAATAACAGATAACTCTTGAGATGCATCATCACGTATTTGCCCATATTTATCAATTACTTTTACAACCTCTTCTTCAATAAGACTTGTAAATGTTAATGCTGAAGAAAATTCCTGTAGAGCGATATAAAACTCTTCATATTTCTTAAAAAACTTGAGAAGTGTTTTAGTGGTTTCACTAATACTTAAAATTCTCCGGAAGCTTGAAACTTCTAGCGTGCTATTCTCGATATCTAATAACTGGAGTTCTTTTGTAATAGCATCAAAGCCATGATTTGGAATAGGGTTATCACCTTCAAAAGATGCTTTAAACTCTGTAACACGTTTAAGCGAAATAAGGGTCTCTTCTTTGTTTTTATAAGGAGTGATGCCTAAGACAGATTCAGTTCCAACTTCTGTTATACAATATTCAGAAACCTGTTGTAAGACAACTGGAAATTCTAGGTCTTCTAATGTTTTTTTATGGATATTTGTCATTCTGTTCCGCTTTTTTAGGCGGATGTTACTAAAGTGAATTTAGACTGCAAAAATACAAATAATGGATGTAAAAATTGATGGAAGTTGGAAAGAGGTATTACAAGATGAATTTAGTAAACCTTATTTTAAGCATCTTTCCCATTTTATAAAGCAAGAATATAAAAACTACACATGCTACCCACCAGGAAAACAGATTTTTTCAGCGTTTGAGTACACTCCATTTAATAAGGTTAAGGTAGTAATCCTGGGGCAAGACCCATATCACGGAGTAGGACAAGCTAATGGTTTGTGCTTTTCTGTAAATGATGGCGTGCCTATTCCGCCATCTCTAATTAATATTTACAAAGAAATTGAAGCCGATATTTTAAAACCTATACCTACTTCTGGAAACTTAGAGCGATGGGCAAAACAAGGAGTCTTATTATTGAATGCAACATTAACTGTTAGAGCACATCAAGCTGGAAGTCATCAAAGAAAAGGTTGGGAAATTTTTACGGATGCCGTTATTAAAAAAATATCTGATGAAAAAGAGAATGTAGTATTCTTATTATGGGGTGGATATGCTAAAAAGAAAGGAGCAAAAGTAGATACATCTAAGCATCTTGTGTTAAGTTGTGGACATCCATCACCGTTAAGCGCTAATAGGGGGTACTGGTTTGGAAATAAACATTTTAGTACTGTTAATAAATATCTTAAAGAGCAGGAAGTTGCTCAAATTAATTGGTAATATATAATTGGGGAGTTGTAGTTTACTCTTCTTCAGGGATTTCTTTTTCAGTATCGCTGCAGCTAAACTCTAATAATAGATAGTTAACAGCAAGTAAGCTCCCCAAAATGATTAAAAATGTTGTCATAATCTTACTTTTTACATTAGTAAGATGCTAGTTTGTAAAAAGGGTTGCGTGGGCAATAAAAAAATTAAACAAGGATTTTACTTATATCAATCTTTTCTTCAATTAAATCTAACTGTAGCAATTTATCCTGTACTTTTTCTACTTGTTGTTTAGTTAGGTTTTCTTGACTCCATTCTGTTATGGAGAGCCATTCTTGTACATCTTCTAATTGTTGGTCATAACGGTTTGCAATCATTCTATCTATAGACGGAATATTTTTAAAATCTAGAGTTGTTTCGTTAATTATTTTTAAAATGTTCTCAATAGCTTCACCATCATTGTCTAATACTTCATTTCTTACCGCAATAACAAAACAAGGCCATGGAGTAGGGCATTCGCCAACTCTATTAAAAGGACCATTATCTACAAAGGGCTTGGTTGTAAATTTTTCCCACATAAAATAATCTCCAATTCCTTTTGGGAGTCCTTCTAAAGCACCTTGTAAATTTTTTATTACTTCAAAGTCTAAATCCTTTTCTGTGTCCCAACCTTCATTTTCGGCATTTACATAAGCCATAAGATGAGAGCCTGAACCAAACCTGCTAATTGCAGCTTTTGTTCCTTTTAAATCTGATACTGAATTATAATTTGAATTTTTGGCTACATGAATTCCCCAAACTAAGGGGCTCTTTACAAAAACCTGAACTATCTTACTTTGGTTTCCTTGAATAATGTCTCTTATAATTCCTTCGGTTAAAATAACCGCCATGTCTATATCCCCATTACGCAAAGCTTTGCACATTTGTCCTGTACCACCATAAAAATCATTCCAACGAAGATTAATATCTTCTTCGTGATATTCTTTATTACTTAATGTTAAATACCATGGAAGATTAAAGTGTTCTGGCACACCGCCAATAATAAATTTTTTCATATCTATCACCCTTTAAAGAGGGAGTCGTCTTTTATAATTCTTTGTTTACTAGCATTTCTAGGGTCTTTCTAATTAAAACATCTATTGTTTCTTCAGGATTTTTGCTAAAGCTTCCAGAAGCTCTATTTGCAAGTATCGCATTTAAAGAGATTGCTTGATGCCCTAATAGCATTGACATTCCATAAATACCTGAAGTTTCCATCTCTAGGTTAGTTATTTTTTGATTATTAAACTGAAAAGACGCAATTTTATCATTAAGATTTTTATCATAGGTTGGTAAGCGTAATGTGCGTCCTTGTGGCCCATAAAAACCTACATTGGTTGCTGTTATTCCTTTAAAGAAACCTTCAGTAGAGAATATGTTTAAAAGTTCTTTGTTTGCAGGAACTACATATGGATAAGACAAGTTAGAATTCCAATTTGTATGCTTTATAAAAGCTTCAGAAAAAGAAGTGTCTAAAAAGTCTGTATTGTCATAAAAATGAAGCAAATTATCAAAACCAATTGCTTTCTCAGAAATTAGCAAACTATCTACAGGTATATCTTCTTGGATTGCACCTGAGGTACCTATTCTAATAAATGTAAGTGCGGTATGCATCTTTTTAAGTGCCCTAGTTTCAAAATCTATGTTAACTAATGCATCCAGTTCGTTAAAAACGATGTCTATGTTATCTGTTCCAATGCCTGTAGAAATAATAGTTAGTCTTTTCCCTTTATAAGTTCCTGTTACCGTTTTAAACTCTCTTTTATGTATAGTAACTTCAACTTCATCAAAATACTTTGCTATAGCGTCAACGCGCTCTGGGTCGCCAACAGTAATAATTGTTGTGGCAATATCCTTAGGAGTACAATTAAGATGGTAAATACTTCCATCTGTATTTAAGATTAACTCTGATTCTTTAATTTTCATGAGCGGGATAGAGTTGTTTTAGTTTGCTATCATAATAGTAGTTGTATTTTAAAATACCACCAAATTGAGTTGTGTCTTTTAGTACCGAAAATGCATTAAACTTACTATGCAGTAGCTGTAATCCTTTTTTGTTTAGCTCTAAGTGTAATACTTCAGTATAAAAGGGTTTCATTTTTTTTATGATACGTTCCCATTGCAAATCGCCAAACCCATAGTAATCTTGATTTTTAAGCAAGTGACCTAGTAATTGTTTTTCTGAAATAAATTCGTTTTTATCAATTGCCCTTAAAACTTTTGATTCTAAAGCATTAATACCTGTTTCTTCTTCGGGAAATCGTTGTAAGTGTGCATTAATACAATCCTCTAGATAAGGAAGTTTTGTGTTATTAACCGTAATGGTTGACATAGCTGTATGCTCGTCTGAAGTATACCTTTCCCAAAACATTGAAAGTGTTTCAATTTCTTGAGTTGTTAAATGAATTCGTTTTTCAGCTTCGGCAAGAAGTTGTTTGTTGGTAAGCTCGTTAAGCGCAAAAAGCCCTTCTTGATTTTCAATATGTCCACTACAAATTAAAAAAAGTGGGATGGATGGATGGTTTTTGTTTAAAAAACATACTGCTGCAGCAAGATTAATATGGCAAAATAAATCGTATTCAAACCATAATACGATGCTTTGGTATGTTTCAAAATTTAAAGTTTTAAAAGAAAAAGCTAAGGCTTCATAATCTTCTTGGAGAGAAGTAGAGCTTGAATATCTTTTTAAAAACTCACATCTTTCTTCTATAAACTCATTAGAAAATATGTTGTTACTTACAGGACCTTCACAAAGCATTTCTCGCCAGGTTAAAATGTCTCCTAGAAAATCCATGCTTTTTAGCCTTTCAGTAAAACTATCTCCGTTAGTAATATGAAGGGTTTTATCCACCAACTCGTTTTGTTTTAAAACCTTTTTCCTGTAAAAACTTCATTATTTTATCTCTGTAATCGCCTTGAATGATGATTTTTTCGTTTTTAAAACTCCCGCCAACGCTTAGTAATTGTTTTATTTCTTTGGCTAACTGTTTAAAGTCACTATCGGCTCCAGTATAACCTTCAATTATTGTAATAGGCTTTCCTTTTCTTTTTTCATATTTACAGAGTAAGGGGTCGTCCTGAAGCCATATATCACTTTCTGGTGCTTCAGGTTCTGAAGTTTCTTCAGGTACATGGTCTGGGAAAAGATTTTTAAGCTGGTCTTGTAAGTCCATTTTTATTAACTATAAACGGAAATTTTGTTATTAAGAGTAGTAATTTAGTTTACTTTTTTATCAACCCAATTTCAACCAATCGTTGATGTAAAAATTCTCCTGCTGTAATATCTTCAAAAGCTTTTGGGTGATTCTCATCTACACACTCTGGCAAGCAACTCAAGTCCATATCACCTCTTGGGTGCATAAAAAATGGTATGCTATAACGTGGATTTCCCCATTCTTCCTTAGGAGGATTTACTACTCTATGTATAGTAGAGCGTAGCTTATTGTTAGTGTGGCGTTCTAGCATGTCACCTACATTAATCACTAACTCGTCTTCTTCTGGAATTGCATCAATCCACTCTCCATCTTTTCTCAATACTTGCAGGCCTCCTGTAGAAGCGCCCATAAGCAAAGTAATTAAATTAATATCTCCATGCGCTCCTGCTCGTACAGCACCCTTAGGTTCTTCGGTAATAGGAGGGTAGTGAATAGGCCGTAAAATACTGTTACCATTAGAAGCCCAATAATCAAAATAATGCTCATCTAATCCTATATATAATGCTAATGCTCTCAAGACATAAATTCCAGTTTTTTCAAGCATTCTATATGCTTCCATTCCAGTTGGATTAAAATTGGGCAGCTCTTTTACTAGTACATTCTCTGGATATTCTTCTGGTAAATTAGCATCTTCGTCTGGTTCTTGTCCAAAATGCCAAAACTCTTTTAAATCACCTTCTTTTTTACCTTTTGCATGCTCCTTACCAAAAGAAACATATCCTCTTTGTCCTCCAAGCCCTTCAATTTCATATGTTTTTTTAGTTTCTACTGGAAGAGCAAAAAATGATTTTACTTCCTTGTAAAGTTCATCTACAAGAGCATCACTTAAAAAATGATTTTTTAATGATACAAATCCTATTTCTTCGTAAGCGCTACCAATAGCATCTACAAAATATTGTTTTCGCTTAGGGTCTTCAGAGAGGAAGTCGGCTAAATCTACGCTAGGTATGTTATTCATACAATCAAAAATTTTAGTAGTACAAATATACCAATTATTGCTTGCTTTCCTTGTTGTTAAAAAAAAATACATTGACGTTGTTCTCAAGACCATTTTTTCTACATTTGAATTATATAAACTTAACTAATGAAAAGCGAAACTAAAGCTGCTATTGCATTTGATTATGAAATTAAAAACCTAAGCAAACAAACGCTTATAAGTCTTTATAGGGCTATGTTAACTCCTAGGCTAATTGAAGAGAAAATGCTTATTCTATTACGTCAAGGAAAGATATCAAAGTGGTTTAGTGGTATTGGTCAAGAGGCTATTTCTGTTGGTATTACGTCAGTTTTAGATAATGATGAATATATCCTTCCTATGCACAGAAACTTAGGAGTTTTTACTACAAGAGAGATTCCTTTATATCGTCTTTTTTCGCAATGGCAAGGAAAAGCCAATGGTTTTACAAAAGGGCGTGACCGTAGTTTTCATTTTGGAACACAAGAGTTTAATATCGTTGGAATGATTTCACATCTAGGACCACAGTTTGGTGTAGCAGATGGAATTGCATTAGCTAATAAATTAAAAAAGAATAACAAAGTTTGCGCTGTATTTACTGGAGAAGGCGGTACAAGTGAAGGAGATATTCATGAAGCTCTTAATGTGGCCTCGGTATGGCAATTACCTGTTTTATTTTGTATAGAAAACAATGGGTATGGGCTTTCAACTCCTACAAAAGAACAATATAATTGTGAAAACCTAGCTGATAGAGGTATTGGATATGGTATGGAATCGCATATAATAGAAGGAAATAATATAATTGAAGTTTATACTAAAATTTCTGAAATAGTAGAGAGTATTCGTAAAAGTCCCCGTCCTGTTCTTATAGAGTTTAAAACCTTTAGAATGCGTGGACACGAAGAAGCAAGTGGAACAAAATATGTCCCACAAGATTTAATGGAACAATGGGAAGCAAAGGACCCTGTTCTTAATTTTGAACGTTTTTTAATTGAAGAAAAAATTATCACCCAACGTGATGTTGATCGATTTACTTTAGATATTAAAGAAGAAATTGATAAAAACTTACAAATAGCTTTCAATGAAGATGAAATACTTTCTACTGAAAGTAATGAATTAAATGATGTTTTTCAAAATCATATATATCAAGATGTTACACCTTCATTAGAAAAAAAAGAAATACGCTTTGTAGATGCTATTTCTGAAGGCTTAAAACAAAGCATGGAGCGTTATGATAACTTAGTTATTATGGGGCAAGATATTGCAGAATACGGAGGTGTTTTTAAAATAACTGAAGGTTTTGTCGATGCTTTTGGAACCGATAGAGTTCGTAATACGCCTATTTGTGAAAGTGCAATTGTTTCTGCTTCAATGGGACTATCTATAAATGGCTATAAAGCTGTTATGGAAATGCAGTTTGCAGACTTTGCAACCTCTGGCTTTAATCCAATAGTTAATTATTTGGCAAAAAGTAATTATCGTTGGAATCAAAATGCAGATGTAGTAATTCGTATGCCTTGTGGTGGAGGCGTTGGAGCAGGACCTTTTCATAGCCAAACCAATGAAGCCTGGTTTATTCACACACCTGGTTTAAAAGTAGTATATCCAGCCTTTCCGTATGATGCAAAAGGTTTATTAGCAGAGTCGATTAATGACCCTAATCCAGTTTTGTTTTTTGAGCATAAAGCACTATACAGAAGTATTAGGCAAGAAGTCCCTGAAGATTACTATACACTAGAACTTGGTAAAGCTGCCCTTTTGCAGGAAGGAAGTGATCTTACAATTATAACCTATGGAGCAGGAGTTCATTGGGCTTTGGAAGAAGCTTCAGGATTTTCTGTAGATATAATAGACTTACGAACTCTTGCTCCATTAGATACAGAAACAATTTATGCATCTGTTAAAAAAACCGGGAAAGTAATTATTCTTCAAGAGGATTCTATGTTTGGTGGTCTTGCAAGTGATATTTCTGCATTAATTTCAGAAAATTGTTTTGAATATTTAGACGCTCCCATCAAGCGAGTTGCTAGTTTAGAGACACCAGTACCTTTTGCTGCTAACCTAGAAAAGCAATACTTACCAAAGGAGCGATTTAAAAGTATTTTACAAGAAATATTAGCTTATTAAGCCTTTAACATTCGTTGTTAAACTTTAGATAATTTTTTAAAAATCAACTACTTTCTATAGTAATTTGTATCTTGTTATAACTAAATAACAATTAAAACCTAAAACACTTAAACATGAAAAAAACCATCTTATTATTGGCTTTGGTTGCTTTTGTTGTCTCTTGTGGGACACCTAAAACAGTAATTGGAGCAAGAAAGGTTATTAAGGGGTATTGGTCTTTAGACAATATTTCCTATAGCGAATCCGGAACCTATAACGTTAAACTATTTAGTGATACTTCAAAAGAATGTTTTGAAGGTAGTACTTGGAGGTTTATCCCAAATAACAATAGTGGATTGTACACTATAAATTCTACAGACTGTCCAACAGGTGACAGAAATTTTATTTTCTCAATTCAAGAAATTGATGCCAATACTGGACTTTATGACTTTTTGTTAAAACCAACAACTAAACTGGGTAAACCAGATAAAGATAATTCTGTAGGTTTTAGAGTTAGTCTTGCACAACTTAACGAATCATCTATGAAATGGGAGCAAACTGTTTCAGTTGACGGGAAACCCTTTACTATCAACATGAACTTTTCAAAAATTAGTGAATAAAAAATTCAAAGAAATATGAAAACTTATATAAAACAATTATCAATTTTTGCATTAGCAACTGTATTTGTAATAAATTTTACCAGCTGTGAAGCAACACAAAACGCAAACAATAAACAAAAAGGTGCTGTAATTGGTGCTGCTGGAGGTGCCATTCTAGGGGCAATCTTAGGAAACAACATTGGTAAAGGAGGAAATGGAGAAGTAGGTGCTGTTATTGGTGGTGTCGTTGGTGGCGCTGCTGGTGTTATTATTGGAAATAAAATGGATAAGCAAGCTCAAGAAATTGAAAATGAAATTCCAGGTGCTGAAGTAGAACGTGTAGACGATGGTATTGTAGTTACTTTTGATGAAAATAGCGGTGTCTATTTTGATACGAATAAATATAACATTAATGCTGCTTCTCAAAGTACACTCGACAAGTTAGCAGGTGTATTAAGAGAATACCCAGACACAAATGTATTAGTAATAGGACATACGGATAGTACAGGAGCAGATGAGTACAACATGACGTTATCAAAGCAAAGAGCTACTGCAGTAACTAATTACTTTACGGGGCCAAAAGCCTTAAGCGCAGGTAGGTTTACAACTAACTGGTATGGCGAGAATTCTCCTGTAGGAGATAATAGTACCGCAGAAGGAAGAGCAAAAAATAGACGTGTAAACGTTGTGATTGTTCCAAATGAAAAAATGAAAGCTGACGCAGAAAAAGAAGCTGGAAATTAGAACATACATTCTTTTGTATTTAATCCCGAAGTCTCAATACTTCGGGATTTTTTTATGTTTATTTAATGTATTTTTAAAAGGTGAGTGATAATACAATTTATGATGTAGTTATAATAGGAGGAGGAATAGCAGGTTTAACTGCTGCATTACATCTTTCGAAAAACAACTACAATGTATGCCTTATTGAAAAAAATACCTATCCAAATCATAAGGTTTGTGGAGAGTATGTCTCTAATGAAGTTCTAGAATATCTAGCTTATTTGGAAATTTATCCATTTAAATGTGGAGCAACTACAATAACTCAATTTGAATTATCTACAAAAAAAGGGAAGTTGCTAAGCGCAAGGCTACCGTTAGGCGGGTTTGGTATAAGTAGATACGCTTTAGATAATTTGCTTTTTCAAAAAGCTAAAGACAATATTACTACAGTATTTGATACTGTTGCTACTATTAATGCAACTACTGAAGAAGGTATTGCGATGCTCCAAAATGGCATGACAATCAAAGGAAAGATCATGGTAGGAGCTCATGGAAAAAGATCTATTATTGATAAAAGCTTACAGAGAAATTTTATTTTAAGAAAATCACATTGGCTAGGAATTAAAGCCCATTATGAATATGATTTCCCAGAAAACAAGGTAGCACTACATACTTTTGATGGAGGGTATTGCGGACTATCAAAAACTGAAACGGGTGCTGTTAATGCTTGTTATTTGGTAAGATATCAATCTTTTAAAAAAATTGGAAATATTGATTGTTTTCAGAAAGAGGTGCTAAGCGCAAACCCGCACCTTAAAACCTTTTTTACAAATGCAAAACCAATTTTCAAAGAACCAAAAGTTATAAGTCAAATATCGTTTGAAGAAAAACAACCCGTTGATCATCATGTGTTTATGATAGGTGATAGCGCCGGCCTTATCCATCCACTTTGTGGCAATGGAATAGCAATGGCAATTCATAGTGCAAAATTGTTTGTAGATACCTATCTTGAGCATAGAAAAAATGGTAGTTTAGACTTTATTGAATTAGAAGAAACGTATACTAAAAAGTGGAATACTACTTTTCAAAAAAGATTAATTGCTGGTAGAAGAATCCAAAGACTATTTCTAAGTAGTACATTTACAGAGAACCTCTTGACTATTGGCAAGATTTTCCCATTTCTAATACCTCAAATTATTAAAAAAACACACGGAAACCCAATATCTATATGATAACGTATAGTAAACACTATAGATCTTCGCAAGAAGAAATAATGGATAATTTTTCACTACAAGGTGATGAATTGTCACTATTACTAACTGACTTAAGAACAGTAAATAGTTTGCTTGGTGGAACTACTATCACGCTTAACGGCATTAAAAAATTACTAGAAGATTGGGATAAAAAAAAGCCTGTTACAATATTAGACCTAGGCTGTGGTGATGGTGAAATGCTAAGGCAATGCAGCGCTCTAGCAAAGAAAAAGGGTTTTACATTTAATTTAGTCGGAGTAGATGCAAATAAACATATAATAGCAGAAGCAAAAAATAAGAGTAAAGATTTTAAAGCTATTTCATATACTTCTTTTAATATTTTTCAAGCAATTGAATCGGATTCAGAAATGTTAGATTGTGACATTATACTTTGCACCTTGTTTTTACATCATTTTAATGATGAAGCTATAGAAGCCTTTTTAAAGAAACTTTCAGAGAAATCGAAAGTAGGGATTATTATTAACGACTTACATAGAAACAGATTGGCTTTTACCCTTTTTAAAGTATTCAGTTTCTTTTTTATTAAAACAAAAATTGCAAAGCACGATGGACTAGTTTCTGTAGCAAGAGCGTTTAAGAAAAGAGAATTACAAAAACTTGCTAGCAACCTAAATCATAAATCCACAATAAAATGGAGATGGGCGTTTAGATACCAATGGATTATTAGCACTAAACATAATTTATGGCAGTAAAAATAACAAGTGTTGCGAAGCAATTGCCTCAATATACAAGAGAGACCAAAGAGATTATACCATTTGTAGAAGCTTGGATGGAAGGGCAAGAAGAACGTTTTAAGCGAAAAGTAATTAAGTTATTTGAAGGAGCTGGAGTAGATAGACGTTATGCCATTATGGATGCACATGAAGTATTCTTACATACATCCTTTGAAGAACGCAACTCCATTTACAGTAGAGAAGTAAAAAAGCTAGGGAAACAAGCACTCCAGAACGCATTGGCAAAAGTAAACTGGGTTGCAAAGGATATAGATTTTATTATTACAGTAAGTTGCACCGGAATTATGATTCCCTCATTAGATGCGTACCTTATTAATGATTTAAAGATGAAACAAGATGTGGTTCGTCTACCTGTAACCGAAATGGGCTGCGTGGCAGGTATTTCTGGGGTAATTTATGCCGAGAATTTCTTAAAAGCAAACCCAGGTAAAAGAGCCGCTGTTATAGCAGTAGAGTCACCTTCTGCTACTTTTCAATTAAATGATTACTCTATGGTAAATATTGTAAGTGCTGCTATTTTTGGGGATGGTGCAGCCTGTGTATTACTATCTTCAAAAGAAGAAGATACTGGACCAATAATAAAGGATCATAGCATGTATCATTTTTACGACGCTACAAATATGATGGGTTTTAAGCTTGTTAATACAGGCTTACAGATGATTCTTGACAAAGAAGTACCAGAAAAAATTTCAGAACATTTCCCAACTATTATTCATCCTTTTTTAGAAAAGAATAACTTATCAATAGAAGATATAGATCATTTAATTTTTCATCCAGGCGGTAAAAAAATTGTGCAAACAGTTGAAGATTTATTTGGCTCGTTAAGCAAAAATATTGATGACACCAAGGAGGTATTACGTTTGTATGGAAATATGAGTAGTGCAACTGTATTATATGTTTTAGAGCGGTTTATGGATAAAAAACCTGCTAAAGGTGAAAAAGGACTCATGCTTAGTTTTGGACCTGGATTTACCGCACAACGTATTTTAATCGAATTTTAAAATGAAAGACAAGTATGCAATTATACTAGGAGGAAGTAGTGGTCTTGGGCTAGCAACAGCTCATAAACTTTCAACTTCTGGATATAATATTTGTATTGTACACAGAGACAGAAAAAACAACTTAGCATTTCTCTCTTCTGAAGTTGAAAAAATGAAAAGTAGAGGAGTCAACGTGTTTTCATTAAACAAAGACGCTTTGTCACCTACAACCATTACCGAAGTTTGTAGTAAATTACCAATTAAAAGTGTAGCAGTACTTGTACATAGCATTGCAAAAGGTAGTCTAAAGCCGATATATTCTAAAGAGGATAAAACTTTAACAAAACAAGACTTTGATTTAACCATTCATGCAATGGGAACTAGTTGGTTAGAGTGGTCACAAGCATTAATAAAGAATAATTTGTTTACTTCTAATCCAAGAAATATAGCGTTTACTAGTGAAGGTAATACTAAAGTCTGGGAAGGATATGGTGCAGTATCAGCTGCAAAGGTAACCTTAGAGTCTTTAATGCGGTTTATGGCTGTAGAATATGCTCCACTAGGCATGACAAGCAATTGCATCCAAGCCGGGATGACACAAACGCCATCTTTCAGTATGATTCCCAATAGTGAAAAGTTAGTTGCCTTTGGAAAAAAGAGAAATCCATTTAAGCGACTAACAACTCCAGAAGATGTTGCTAATGCAGTTTATCTGTTAACACGGCCTGAAGCCAATTGGATTAATGGTACTATACTAAAAGTTGATGGAGGAGAAAGCTTACGATGATTAAAAATAAATTTAATTACATACTAGAAAAGCTACCATATAAACAACCATTTCTTTTTGTGGATAGGATTGTATCGCTTTCCGAAAAAGGAATTATAGGAAGCTATACATTTAAACCTACCGAAAGTTTTTATGAAGGTCATTTTAAGGGTTTCCCAGTAACTCCTGGAGTTATTCTAACAGAATGTATGGCTCAAATTGGTTTAGTAGCTTACGGTATCTATTTACTAGGCGAAGAAGGAGAAGTAGATTATTCAAAATTGCAAGTTGCAATGACAACTACAGATATAGAGTTTCTAAAACCTGTTTATCCTAAAGAAAGTGTTACTGTGGTTTCTGAGAAAGTGTATTTTCGGTTTTCAAAATTAAAATGTAAAGTTCAAATGCATAATGCCAAGAATGAAGTAGTCTGTAGAGGAATCATAACTGGAATGCTAGTTGCCAAATGAAAAAAAGAGTAGTAATAACAGGGCTTGGCGTAGTTGCTCCTAATGGAGTAGGGGTCAATGATTTTACAAAAGCCATACAAAATGGCACTTCTGGGATTGAACATTACCCGTTACTGGCAGATCTAAATTTTTCATGCCAGATAGGCGGAATTCCAAAAATTACGGAAGAAATAAAGAAAAAATATCTAACCAATTTACAATTGCGAAATTTTAATAGCAATGCAATTTTATATGGTATTATAGCGGGAATGGACGCTATCCATGATGCCGGTATTAAGCCATCAAAAACAGATGAAGTGCCATTATGGGGTTTAGGTATTGTCTTCGGGGCCGGTAATAGTAGTGCAAATAAGTATAGAGAATCAATCTATAAAATAGATGAGGGTAATGTTAGAAGATTAGGAAGTACAGCCGTATTACAAACAATGTCAAGCGGAGTAAGTGCATACCTAGCTGGAATGTTAGGAGCTGCTAATCAAATAACAACTAACTCTTCTGCCTGTGCTACAGGTACTGAGGCAGTTTTATTAGGCTATGAGCGCATTACTTCTGGAAAAGCAACCCAAATGCTTTGTGGTAGCACTAGTGATGATGGTCCTTATATATGGGGCGGTTTTGATGCTCTTAAAGTAATTACATATAAACATAATGATTCCCCTACTAAAGGTTCACGTCCTATGAGTTCAACGGCAAGTGGCTTTGTACCAGGAAGTGGTGCAGGTGCTTTGTTACTAGAAACTCTAGAAAGTGCCCAAAAAAGAGGGGCAAAAATTTATGCTGAAGTGTTAGGCGGCCATATTAATAGTGGAGGACAAAGACAAAATGGAAGCATGACAGCTCCCAATAGTGAAGCAGTAAAACGTTGTATCTCCCAAGCTTTAAAGGATGCTTCTCTTCATCCTGATGAAATTGATTGTATAAATGGACACCTCACAGCAACTATAAAAGACGCAACGGAAATTAATAATTGGACAGAAGCTTTAAATAGAAAAGGAACTAACTTCCCTTATATAAACTCACTAAAGGGAATGGTAGGGCATTGTCTTGCTGCAAGTGGTAGTATTGAATGTGTTTCGGCAGTTTTACAATTAGATAAAGGTTTTGTTTTTCCTAATATAAATTGTGAAGATATTCACCCAGAGATTAAAGCTTTAATTGCTGAAAAATCCATTCCAAGAACACTTGTCCAAGAGCCAATTAAAACGATTGCGAAAGCAAGTTTTGGTTTTGGAGATGTAAATGCTTGCGTTATCTTTAGAAAAAATAAAACTTAATGGATACCGAAACTATTTATAACAAATTACTACCAATCGTAAGTACGTATCTGCCTGAAGATGTTGACATAAAAGCCATTACTCCAGATAGTAATTTAACCAACGATTTAAATATAAATTCAGTAAATCTAGTAGATATTGTACTTGATGTAGAAGATGCTTTTGATATTGTACTAGAAAATGAGGATATAGAAAATTTACAAAGTGTTAATGATGCTATTACAATTATCAAATCTAAACTAGAATAAACGTTGTCAGTTTGGACGCAACCGAAACCCATTAAACTGCTAATTTTTAAGTTCTTGACTGAGCTAGAACGGACATAGAAACCACTTTTTAAGCAAGAATTTCTTTAAATACAAATATACTTGAGCAAATCTTTTAACATAACCTTCCCTGAATACACTCCTCAAAGACTTGCCATTAAGCTAAATGCAGCTGGAGAAAGAAGTGTGCGTAATGGCCATCCTTGGATATTTAGTGACAGTATTATTAAACTAAACAAAGAAGGGCAAGCAGGCGACCTTGCTATTATTTTTAGCTATACTAAAAATGAAGTAATAGGCATAGGTTTGTATGATCCTGAATCTCCTATTAGAATTAAGTTACTACACCATAATAATCCTGCAACTATCAATGAAGCATTTTTTGAGGATAAAATAGCCAGAGCCTACAGTTTACGGGCAGAGTTGCTAGATACAAAAACCAATAGCTATCGACTACTTTTTGGTGAAAATGATGGTTTTCCAAGTCTAATTGCAGATGTCTATGCCTCAGTATTAGTTATAAAAGTATATTCTGCTATCTGGTTGCCATATTTAAAAACTATTATAAATCAATTAATTAGCGTTTCGGAAGTAGAGACCGTTGTAATGCGGCTAAGCAGAAAGCTTCAAAATTATCCAGACATCCCTTTTAAAGATGGAGCGGTACTACATGGAGAATTACCTTCAGAAGAAATTTCTTTTAAAGAACACGGAGTGAATTTTAAGGCTAACGTTATTAAAGGTCATAAAACAGGTTATTTTTTAGATCATCGCCATAATAGAAAAAGGGTAGGGGTGTTGTCAAAAGGTAAAAAAGTTCTAGATGTATTTAGTTATGCAGGAGGCTTTTCTGTGCATGCGTTAGCGCAAGGAGCAAAAGAAGTAACAAGCATAGATATTAGTTCTCAAGCCCTAGAAATTGCTAAAGAGAATACACATTTAAATAGCTTTAATGGAACACATAAAACAGTAGTTGGAGATGCTTTTGAAATTCTAAAGAACTTAGTATCTAATGGAGAACAATATGATATTGTTATAATAGATCCTCCTAGTTTCGCAAAAAGCCAAAAAGAAATTATAATCGCAAATAAAAAGTATAGACAACTAGCTCAATTTGGATCTATGCTTACTGCAAAAGGAGGAATGTTAGTATTAGCCTCTTGCTCTTCTCGTGTTACAACAGCTTCCTTTTTTGAAATTAATGCAAAAGCAATAAGTGATTTAAAAATAAAATACGACCTTACTTTAAAAACAGCACATGATATTGATCATCCAGTTACTTTTAAAGAAGGATCGTACTTAAAGTGTGGGTATTATAAAATAATGTGATCTTTTTATGTAAAAGACTCACCATTAGTTTTCTTCTCGATAGTGGGCTTTTCAGTATGAAACGTTTTGTCTAAGCCTGCAGAATCTACATTAAAAAAACTTAAAATTTCAGTAGGGTTTGTTATTAGCTTATATTTATTACTATTTATTGCTATTGCATTTGTAAAAACAGCTTTATTTTCAGTTAAAATCTTAATACAATCATCTTCACTATATCCTTTTACATCTTCACCTAATACGCTAGTATTGATAAAATTATTAATTGTACAATCTAACTTTTTAGAAAGCTCTGCCCATATTGAGTTGCCAATGTTTGTAGTTGTAATGTCAATAGCTTGAACTTTCTTTTTAACTCCTTGTATATAAGCGTATGTTTGTTTACCAATTCTTGTGTTGCTATTATATATAAGGGTTAGCTGCTTATTATCTTTTGCTAATATTCCCATCATGTATGTTATGTTTTCTTAGTATTAATGCGTTTGCATCTTGCCTTTTTTCTTTTCTAGTTGAGAACGAAGCTCGCTAGTAGTTTGAGCTATAGCAGCTTCAAAAGAACCTTTTGAAGTACTAGCATATAATGTAGATTTTGGAATATTAATACGTATATCACAATGCATTCCAGAGTCTGGAGAACTTGTGTTTTCTTTTTTAAAATAGACATCGGCACCAACCATAAAGTCATATTTGTTTTCAAGCTTATTTAATTTCTCTGTTACCAACTCCTCAAGTCTTTTGCTTGCAGTAACATCCTTGTACTCAAAATTAATATTCATAGTCTTTTCATTTTTGATTTGTATTCTAAAGATACGTAACTAAGATTCTATTTCAAAGGTATTAATACTACTTTGTGATATTGAAATAAAATATTCTTAATCTTTTTTATAAAGTATAGTTGTATCTGGCTAATTATTATTAGGTTAGAAGCTTATCAAAATAAATATTGTATTTTTAGGTATAGTTTTTGTTAAATACATACCAAAGAAACTGTTATGAAATTCCTATTTAGTTTTATTGTTGTTGCATTTATAATTACTAGCTGTTCTGGCACTAAAAGTTTTACAGAAGCAGACAAGCAAGCTGCACTTTCTGTATCTAATTTTTTAGATGAAAAACAATTTGAATTTGAAGCAGAATGGGCAAATCCACTTGTTAGTAATGAATTAAACCAATTAGCACCACAATTGCTACCTCAAGGGAGTAATGGGAGTAGAGTAAACCTTGTTGGTACTCCTAATTATTTGCGTATTCAAAATGATACAGTTTCTGCAGACTTGCCTTACTTTGGTATAATGCGTTTTCCAAGAAACCCATCAAATACAAATAATGCGGGGATTTATTTTAACGGTGTTCCTAAAGATTACAAACAATCGTTTAATGAAAAGAAACAGCAAACTACAATTTCTTTTGATATTAAAGACGAAACCGAAAACTACCAAGTATTTATAACAGTCTATAGTAATAAGTCTGCAAGAGTCTCGATAAATAGTTCTCATCGTAATACAATTTCTTATGATGGAGACATTACAGAAGTTTCAAGCAATGATGAAGCCTTATAAACCCTAAAAACACCTGTTTTCTACAAGGGAAATAGCCTCTAGGCGTTCCCAAATTTTGTGGTCTCTAGATTTTGGAGAAAACTTAAAAACCACAATCACCTTATCTTTTACTAGACAATACTCTTGTACAACTTTAAAGCTTAATTTTAAAACTCTTTGCGTGCTGAAAGCGTCGTAAATATCAACCCTGCCAATAAATCCTTTTATTTTTGAGTGAGGTCCAATGGGACTAAGTAAAACTCGTGTAGAAGGAGGAGTTATTGTTTTATCCTTATTTACACTCTCCATTAAGCCATCAAAGTAAAGTCTTAAGTAAGTATCAATTTCTTTAGCAACTAGTAGTTTATCTTGGTTTAATTCCCATGAAAAGGCATAGGACCAGAATTCATCGCTCTCTGTATTTGACCATCCTGGCATAAAAACAGCTTCTTCATACCCTTTAAGTGGTATTTCTGGAGCAAAACTCAGCGGAAAATTAAAATACTCTTTTTGCCAAGTATCTTTTACTATAACAATAGGAGAGTGTTCATTATTCTGCCCAATACTAGCTGTAAAACATAGTATAAAAAAAGTGTATAATATTTTTTTCATTTTTTAAAAGTATAAAATAGTTTCAAAACCCATAGCGTTTGAAATCGCTTCATTTTTTATTTTATTATTATAGTTTATTCCCCAATCGGTTCGATCTAATTTAAACCTTGTAGTTAAAGTTCTAGTGTTTCCATCTGCTGTGCCCCAAAAAACAATTGGTTTTGTAATTTCTTTCAGAGTTAAATCTGCATAAAATTTATGTTTGTTTTCAGATTCAAAGTATTCAACTTTTGTTATTTCTAAGGTTGCTTTTGGATATTTTTCAACATCAAAAAAATCTTCATCCATTAAATGTGCTACAGGGCCAATACCTTTTTCATGTTCTTCATTTGTTATAGTTTTCATGTCTATTTCAAAGCTTCCTCCAGTAATTTTATTAAAGTTAGTTGTTAGTGAGCCTTTAGTAAAGTTTACTGTCCCAGTATGTTCACTAAAGTAGAATTGGTAATAGCCCGTCCACTTTAGTTTGCTTTTTTTTGTGTCTAACTGATACGTTTTTTCTGATTGGCTAGTAGCTATAATGCTAAATAGCATGATGAATGTAAATAGTATTTTTTTCATGATTTATAATTTTGAAGTAAAACTAGCAGGAAGCCTTTTTAAAAGTGTCAAAAGAATGTAAAAGAAGTGTCAACAGTTGTAAATTGTCAAAAATTTGAAGGAGATTTGTAAAAATTATGAGGACACCAATTGTATTTATTTTACTATTTTTTCTTTTTGTCAACAATGGCAATTCACAAGAGGCACATGATTTTGATTTTGATAAACGTGTAAAAGTAGCCTTGCGTGAAGCTGGAAATCATCTTCTTCTTTCTCAAGGAGATTCAACCTCAATAATAACACCGGTAAAAAAACTTGATAACCAAGTTTACAAACTCTCTTTTAATAATGTTTTGTCTTTTGACCCAGCTAATTTATCAAATGCGCTAGAAAAGAGTTTGATGAGGGTGGGTATTGAAAAAAATTACTTAGTAGAGGTAAAGCAATGTGAAAATACCGAAATAACATATAGCTATCAAACAAATTTTGGAGAAGAAAATGTTTTAATTCCATGTGGTGGTAGAGAAGTACCACAATCTTGTTATGAAATTTTTGTAGAATTTTCTGAAAATAACAGCCTTCCTGTAGAAGATTCTAAATCTGAAATTATCTTTTACATACTTGTAGCATCGGTTCTATTGTTTTTAGCTTTTGTTTTTTACAGTAAATATTACTGGTATAAAAACAAAGAAGAGAATACTGATGTTACTGCTTTAGGCATTTTTCAGTTTTATCCAGAACAAAATAAGCTCATTAAAGAAGCTGAAGAAATTACACTTACTAATAAGGAGTCTGAACTACTTGAAATTCTAGTAGCTAGGCCTAATGAAGTAGTAAAGCGTGAAGAACTAACCAAAAAAGTTTGGGAAGATAATGGTGTAATAGTAGGGCGTAGCTTAGATACGTATATATCAAAACTTCGTAAAAAGCTTCAGGAGGATAAGAGTATTAAAATTACAAACGTGCATGGGGTTGGGTATAAGTTAGAAGTCGTGTAACAAACAAATTAAAAGGATTACATATCTTTGATTAAATAACCCTTACCATTATGAAATCCTTTTTCTACTTTTTTATAGTATTATTTCTTTTTTCTTCTTGTAAAGAAAATAACGATACAGCGACTTTAGAAAGAACGCCTGTTGTTTTTGACGGGATTAACGATTCTATTAAACCAGGAGATAACTTTTTTAACCATGTAAATAAAACATGGATGGATAATGCAGTAATTGCAGATGACCAAGTAGGAGTTGGGTCGTATCGTTTTTTAAACATTCCACAGCAAAAGCTATTAAAAAACATTCTAGGTGAAGTCTCACAGGAGGAACACCCAAAAGGGAGTGTAGAACAAATGGTTGGTGATTTTTATGCTTCAGGTATGGATACTACCAGCATTAACAAGCGTGGTATTACTCCTATACAGCCTATTTTAGATAGAATTGATGCTATAGACAATGTACCATCTGTATTAGACTTTGTCGCTACACAATTAAAATCTGGCGATTATTCTATGATAGGTCCAAGTATTTCGCCTGATCAAAAAAATAGTACAATTAATATCTTACACTTACATCAAACAGGGCTAGGCTTACCAGACAGAGACTATTACTTTTCTGATGACCCTTCAGTAAAAGAAATACAAGATGCCTACAAGACATATTTGACTACCATTTTTGAGTTAGTTGGTAATAATAATGCAGCAGCACAAGCTGAGACTATATATGAAATTGAAAAACAATTAGCAGAATCTCATAAAACTAGAATTGAGCGTCGAGTAGTTTCTGAAAATTACCACAAAATGTCAGTTTCAGACCTAGATGAAGGTCATAAAAACATTGACTGGCAAGTAATGCTAAATACGTTAGGTGCAAAAACAGATTCGATTAATGTACGCCAACCTGCCTATTATGATACATTAGATAGGCTACTTGCTGAAATCCCTTTACAAGATTGGAAACTTTACTTACAAGCAAATTCTATTAGTTCACATGATGGTATTTTAAGTAAGCCATTCCAAGATGCTGCTTTTGAGTATTCTAAAGTAGTCTCTGGACAATCGGTACAACAATCAAGAGCAAAACAAATGGTGCGTCGTGTTGATGGTCAAATTGGCTTTGCACTAGGGCAATTATACGTAAAGCGATACTTTAATGAAGATGCCAAGAAACGTGCTTTAGACTTGGTTAACAATTTTCAAAAAACATTAGAAAAACGAATTGAAAACCTAGACTGGATGAGCGATAGTACTAAAGTAAAAGCCAAAGAAAAACTATTCGCAATTAAAAAGAAGATTGGCTATCCTGATGTATGGAGAACCTATGATGTAGATATAAATAGAAACACTTTTTTTGAAAACGTAGTTACCTTACGTAAAGATGCTTATGAGTATCAATTAAAACAATTAAATCAACCTCCTAACCGAGATGAGTGGGGTACAACACCCTCAACAGTTACAGCCTATTACAACCCATCATTAAACGAAATTGTATTTCCAGCTGGAATTTTACAAGCACCTTATTTTGATTTGTATGCAGATGATGCTGTAAACTATGGTGGGATAGGAATGGTTATAGGGCACGAATTTACACACGCCTTTGATGACCAAGGTGCACAATATGATAAAGATGGAAATGTAACTAATTGGTGGACTGAAGAAGACTACACTAAATTTAAAGCAAAGACACAACAAATTATAGACCAATACGGAACTTTTACGGTGTTAGATAGTATTCATCTTAAAGGCGCCTTAACAGTAGGAGAAAATACCGCAGATAATGGGGGTATTGCAATTGCGTATGATGCTTTTAAGTTAACCGAACAAGGGCAAGACACCACTAAGATTGGTGGTTACACTCCAGACCAACGTTTCTTTTTATCTATTGCCCGTATATGGCGCGTAAAGATGCGTGAAGCCTTTTTACGTAATTATGTAGCTACAGACCCACATTCGCCACCTATGTGGCGTGTAAATGGCCCATTAATGAATTTTACGCCATTTTATGATGCTTTTGATGTACAAGAAGGTGAACAAAACTTTAGATCCAAAGAAGAGCGTATTAAGATATGGTAATTACCAAGCTCTAATGTAAAAATCAATTAGTACAAATATCTTTTTGTACTTCTATTTTGTTGAGAGCATCCCAAATAGGGTTATTAAAGTCTTTGGGAGAAAACCTTAAGTTAATAATAGATTTTCCTATTTCTTTACAATACGTTTGGGTAGCAACTACAGATACAGTTATTACTTTTCCTGTATGAAATCCATCAAAAAATTTCATGCGAAATACTGTATTTTCTTTTGTTATATTCTGAATTATGACTTGAGGCGAAGGAAACTCTTGTGCCCAATGATTTGGCTTCATTAACCCATCAAAATAACCAGCTAGGTTAGCAACTATAACTTCGGTTGTAATACTTTGTTTTGCATCTACCTTCCATGACATTATTAATGACCAAAAATCATCACTCTTTGGATTTGACCATTCAGGTGCAAAACGTAATTCTTCATAGCCAGTAAGGTGTACTTTAGGAGCCCAACTAATAGGGAAGGGGATAATCTCTTTTCCCCAGGAACTGTCTGCTACTACGATAGCTTTTTGCTGAATGTCTTGTCCATGTACAATGGTATTACATAGTAGTAATAAAAATAGGATATATCTTTTCATAGCAACTAATTTTCAGTAAAACTAACAGATTGTAGCATTCATAAATGTAAAACTGATGTAAAAAAAGTGTCAAGAATTTTACTTGATGACAAATTGAAAATTATTCGATGTCTAGGTATAAACTTCTAAACAAATATATTATGAAAAGGTTTCAATTTTTATTTTTCACTTTGTTTTCAGCACTAATACTTAGCGGATGTGGTGGTACAGATGACAGCGAAGATGATGATCAAGGGCAATTGCCTATGGTTTTTAACGTAGATCCATTGTTATATAAGCAATATGACATAGACATTAGCCCTGATTACAGCAATGTGCAAGTCTATGCTTGGGCTGTATTTACACCGCAACCTACAGCTAGCAAATACACACTTACTTATACCTGTGAAACAGCGCCTCATTTAAGTTTTGAAATTACATGGCAAAATGGTGAGCCAATTCCAGACCCAGGAGCACCACCTTCAGGTTGGATTCCAGGGTATGAACTAGGAGTTATTGGCGGTCAATATCATATTGTAATCTTAGGAAGCGGTTGTCAAGGAGCAAATGGTGGTAGTTGTACAGTTAATGGAGAAACTCCTAACAAATTAGAAAGTAATCTTAGAGCAATTGAAGGAACTGTTGAAGTTAGAATTGATTTTGAATAGCTAAAAACAACTTACTAATCAAGAAAAGGCCACTCATATCGAGTGGTTTTTTTGTTTTAATTATACCACCAAACCACACATCTACTTATTTTGTTGCCTTGTTCCATACGTAATACTTCATAATTTGCTTTAGACTTTACAAGCTGTTTCTCAACATTGGGTAGGGAAGAGGCTTTGGCTACCAAACTACTAAAAAAACGAACTTGCGATTTAAAGCGAGTACTTTCTTTAATTAATCGTTTTATAAATAGTGTTTCGCCGCCATTGCACCATAATTCATTGGCTTGACCTTCAAAATTTGATGTTCGGTCTTTTTTTTGATTCTGAAGATTTAAATTGGTCTGCTTTCTTAGTGTTCCTTTTAAAGCTTCTTCTTTAGAACCATGAAAAGGTGGGTTACATACTGTTATGTCAAATTGCTCCTTGGCCTTAATAATTCCTTTAAACAAAAAGCTTTTGTTTTCTTGATGTCGTATCTCTATTTTTTCTTGTAATGAAAGAGTAGTAGATATATTTTGCTTGGCTATGTTTACTGCATCATAATCACTTTCTGCTCCCACCATAGTCCAATTAAAATGTTGCGCACCTAATATGCAGTAAATAGTATTTGCGCCAGCACCAATATCGAGAACTTTTAAAGGAGATGTACCCGTTTTTTCTTTATAAAAATCTTGTAGATGTAAAAGGTAGTCTAGCCTCCCGGGAATAGGAGGGATTAAATAGCCTTTAGGAATTATATAGTCTATAAGTTTATAATCTGCGAGCAATATAGCTTTATTAAGTGCATATACAGCTGCTGAATCTCCAAATTGTATGGTAAGTTCTCCAGAAAGATTGGTAGTTACAAATTTACCCAATTTTGGATATGCAGAAACAAGTTGTTTAAAGTCGTATAGTTTTTGGTAAGGGTTGTTTGGGTGCATCGTACGTGTAAAAGTAGTTAAATCTATACTACAACTCCTTGTTTTTCCTTAATAGCGAAATCTCCCCAATCTGCAATAGATTGTACAACTGGTATTAATGTTTTACCAAAATCAGTTAATGAATATTCTACTTTTAGAGGGGGTTTAGACGTGTACACTTTTCTTTTTACAATACCATCTTCTTCCAAGGTCTTTAGCTGTAAGCTAAGTGTACGTTCAGTAACAGTTGGCATTTCTTTTCTTAACTCATTGTAACGTAGAGTGCCACCAACCATTAAGTGATATAAAATTACAGTTTTCCATTTTCCACCAATTAAACCCATAGTTAAACTAGCACAACATGGATATTCTTTTCCTTTAAATTTATACATAAAGCTACTTTTATGGTTACCTCAGGATACAAAGGTATGGTACTATACTAAATTATACAACTATACTTTTTATAGTAAATTTAACACTTCTATTAAAGTATTGATATACTTAGTGTTATCACAATATTAATCGTTAAAATACATACTATCCTTTTTGACCGTTATTGCCTGCATTAAACACTATACATACTTTTGTCACTATACTTTTGATAGTTAAAACTAATAACATAAAAATCAATAAAAATGAGTTTAAAAGAAACATTAAATTGGAGATACACCACAAAAGAATTTACTCCATCAAAAAAAATAGCTAAAGAGGATATGGATCAGGTTAAAAGCTTGTTACGTATGAGTCCGTCGAGTGTAAATCTTCAACCTTGGCATTTTATTATTGCAGAAACTAAAGAAGGAAAAGAACGTATAGCAAAGGGGGCACAAGGCTTTTTCCATTTTAATGAACCTAAAATAACTAATGCTTCAGCAGTTGTTCTTTTTTGTGTAAAAACTGATGCAGATGATGACTATTACATGCACATAGCGAATACAGAAGATAAAGACGGAAGGTTCCCAAATGAAGATATAAAGAACGGATTTTTAGGTGCTGTTAAAACATTTGCCGGTATTCATAAATACGATTTAAAAGATCTACAACATTGGATGGAAAAGCAAGTGTATCTTAACATAGGAAGTTTTTTATTAGGTGTTGCTAGTTTGGGTATTGATGCTACACCTATGGAAGGTATTGATGTAAAGGCATTAGATGAAGAGTTTGGATTAAGAGAAAAAGGTTTTACCGCTTTGGTTGCTGTTTCAATAGGCTATAGAGCAGAATCAGATTTTAATTCAACTGAAAAAACACCAAAATCTAGATTAGCAGAAAGCGAAATTTTTACTGAAATATAAACACATATTTAAAGATTAAAGTGATGAAAAAAAATATAATAGCTCTATTGTTATTGGTAGCAGTTGGAGCAAATGCCCAAACACCAACAACAGATAATACTAGTTCTAAAAACGAAGTAGTCACGGCAGATAACGTAGAATGGGGTTGGCTTAATCCATTGCGCGGTGATAAAAGTCCAGCTGCGGGAAAACTTTGGGGCGACCGAACTGATACTTTAGCATCTGGATTTTTGGTGAAATTCAACAAAGGATTTTCATCGCCAGCACATATACATAACGTAACGTATCGTGGTGTGGTGATTAAAGGGTTACTACATAATGATGATGAAAACGCAGCAGGGCAATGGTTGCCAGCAGGTTCTTTTTGGGTACAGCCAGCGGGAGAAGCACATATTACAGCAGCTTCTGGTGAAGAAAATTTAGCATATATCGAAATTCAAGAAGGGCCCTATTTGGTAAAACCAACAGACAAGGCATTTGATAATGGTGAGCGCCCTGTTAATGTAGACGAATCTAACTTGGTTTGGCTAAATGCTAATGATATAACTTGGGTAACTAACAAAAGTAAAGTAGAAACCGCCTTTTTATGGGGAACACATAAAGATAATCAACTACGTGGGTCGCTTATAAAATTACCAACCAATTTTGAAGGTGAAATTAAAAATCTAAGTACCAGTTTTAGAGCAGTTGTTATATCTGGTAGTTTGATTCATCAGTTTTATAACGAAGATGAAAAAAACTCATTAGAACCAGGATCGTATTTTGGAGCTAAAGAAAATACAACGTCACGCATTTCAACAGATAAAGAAACACTTATTTATATAAGAAGTAATGGTGATTTTATAATCAATTAAGCCTTTAAGAATAGATTATTTCTTGATGATTGTACAGAATATTCAAGTTATTGAGAAGCTATATTTGATATAGTATCATTATAGCTAAAGTTGGATTATGGATTGGCGTAAATTACTTTTTACATAATTACAGATATAAGTCTATAGACGTTATATCTGTAATTATATAAAATACTGCGTATACAGTAATTTGCTATGAATGTACTATAATTTATATTATGTAAAATAAAATATTTTAAAACAAATTATAACAACTCCTCTAGTTCTCCTTGTAATCGTACTAACTCTCCTTTAATTACTTCTAGTAAACCGCTATAACTTTCTAAATAAAAAGATTTCATATGTACCACTCGGTTTCTATAATCTGAGGATTCAAAATAACTATATTCTTCTAGTGTAAACTTTTCTCCATTTAAAAATTTCTCATACCAACTAAAGTTATCTTTTATATAATTAATATTATTTAATAATTCCTGTAAAACAGGTTGCTCAGTTAATTTTAAGTTTTTATCACCTTGTTTATATACCTGTTCTATATCAAGAAGCTTTAAGGACAACGAATCATTTGTTATGGTTGCTTTATCTATAGATGTTGAAATAACAGGATTAAAGGGTAAAAAATCAACCGAGTATGTTACTAAATAAGGCGCTTGAGAACGTCTGTATTTCTTTTGTTTTTCGGTAAGTGTATCAATATTAGCTAGATATAGATTGTATAGTTTTAAATCTTCATTTAAAGACATGGTTAACATATCTATTTCAGCAATATCGTCTTTAATTTTTTTATGTACTTGTTCTGCAATATCCTGTACTTGGAGTTTTGTTTTTCGGGCTTCGTTTAGGTTATTAATACTAACAGCTATCAATATCCCTATTACCACTAATATAATTTCGCCAATGGCGTATAATAGGTAGTTTCCAAGTCTTTTTTTGGTTACCGATTTCTTACGGCTTTTCGAAAATAGTTTCACAGTTCTAAGATACTTTATTTTTCCATATTTCCACATTTTATAAATCTTGTATTGACTAATAAAAGCGTATAATTTTTAAGCATACCAAATATCAAGTATCTTTATAAAAACAGAAAAACACAACCAACCATGAAAAAAACAATCCTCTTCTCTATTCTATTTCTTTGTACTACAGCGCTTCTAGCTCAAGAAATTGAAAATTATTTTACTCAATTAAAGTATAGAAATATTGGTCCTTATCGTGGGGGACGTTCGGTTTCAGCCGCAGGTGTTGTAGATAACCCACTCACCTATTATATGGGCACTACGGGTGGTGGTCTTTGGAAAACCGAAGATGCCGGAGTTCGCTGGGAAAATATAAGTGATGGTTTCTTTAAAACAGGATCTGTAGGTGCTGTTGCTGTTTCAGAAAGTAACCCAAATGTTGTGTATTGCGGGATGGGAGAACATGCTATTCGTGGGGTTATGACCTCTTATGGAGATGGTGTGTATAAATCTACAGATGCTGGAAAAACCTGGAAACATATTGGTTTAAAAGCTACAGAGCAGATTTCGCGTATTGTGATTCATCCTACCAATCCAGATATTGTATATGTGGCCGCACAAGGTAAGTACCCCTCTCCTACTATGGATCGTGGTGTGTATAAGTCTGTTGACGGCGGTGATACCTGGAAAAAAATATTGTACGATAATGAATTTGCAGGAGCTTCAGAACTTTCTATGGATATAAATAACCCAAATGTTTTGTATGCAGCGCTTTGGCATCACCAACGCACCCCTTGGAAAATGATTAGTGGTGGCGATGGTAGTGGTTTGTATAAATCTAATGATGCTGGTGAAACTTGGGAAGAACTCTCTAATGGACTCCCTAAAGAAATGGGGAAAATGGCAATTGCAGTTTCAAGAAGTAATAGTAATAAAATATATACCCTTATTGAAAGCGATACCTATACAGACCAAAGTGGATTGTATGTTTCTAACAATGCCGGTAAGTCTTTTACTCAAGTAAGTGGTGATAATAGGCTAACACAACGTGCTTGGTATTATACAGAGGTTTTTATAGACCCTAATGATGACGAAACTGTATATGTGCTTAGTGCCCCTGCCCTACGCTCTAAAGATGGAGGAAAATCATGGGAACGCATCACAGGGACACATGGAGACTACCACGATTTGTGGATTAACCCAAAAAACTCAAAAAACATGGTTATTGCTAACGACGGTGGCGCTGCGGTATCATTTAACTTTGGAGAAAGCTGGTCGGGTCAAGATCAAATGCCAACAGCACAGTTTTACAGAATTAACACAGATAATCAATTTCCATATAATATTTACGGAGGACAACAGGATAATACATCGGTTAAAATTGCGAGTATGTCATTAGGAAGCGGAGGTATTTCGGTTAGTGATTGGACTGCTGCTGCAGGTGGAGAAAGTGCTTTTTTGGCTTTTAATAAAGAAAACCCAAAGCAAGTAGTAGGCGGTAGTTACTTAGGTACTATTGAAGTATTAGACATGGATGCTAAGGCAAGTACCGGAATTATGGCAACACCACATCAATACTTAGGTAGAGAGGCCCGAAATATGGAATACCTATATAATTGGAATGCACCTATTATTTGGTCTCAACACGAGCCACAAACAATTTTTCATTGTGCACAGAAGGTGGTAAAATCAACCGATTTAGGAAAAACATGGACAGAGTTTTCTCCAGACCTAACTAGAGATATTGATGAAAAACAAGGCAATGGCGGTGGGCCTTATACCAATGAAGCCGTAGGAGCCGAAAATTATGGAACCATAAGTTATATAGTAGAATCCCCTCACAGTAAAGGAGTTTTCTACACAGGAAGTGATGACGGATTGGTTCATATTACGCAAGACAATGGAGCCACTTGGCAAAACATTACACCAAAAAATTTAGGTGAAACATTAGTAAATGCAATAGAAGTATCTCCTCATGACCCTGCAACGGTATATATTGCTACTACAAAGTATAAGCTAGGCGACTACTCCCCTGCATTATATAAAAGCACCAATTATGGTAATAGCTGGACATCTATAAATAATGGTATCCCAATTGGAGCCCATACACGTGTTGTACGTGAAGACCAGAAAACAAAAGGAATCTTATATGCTGGTACAGAGCTAGGTGTTTATATTTCACTTAACGATGGTGCAAATTGGCAATCGCTACAATTAAACTTACCAGTAACCCCTATAACAGATTTAAAAGTGCATAATAATGATCTTGTTGTTGCAACTTCTGGACGTTCGTTTTGGATTTTGGATGACATTCATGTGTTTTCAGAATATGTGCAAAACAAGAATACATTTTCAATATACCAACCAGCCAATACGGTTTATGGAAATTGGTATAGTGCCATGAGTGGTGATATTTCAAAATTTGACGGAACACAGGAGTTTACTGGGGTAAATCCAGCAAACGGAATTGTTTTATACTACAATTTACCAGTTGTTGAAGAAGATACGCCAATCACCCTTACAATAAAAGATAGTAACGGGAATGTGATTAACACCCTAACTTCAGAAAAAGATAAAAACTATATTCCACATAATGGTGGTGGTGCCCCTCCTACTCCTACTCTTTCAAAAAATGTGGGACTTAATCGTTTTGTATGGGATATGCGCTACCCAATTATACCTGGAGTGCCTAAGGTGTATATTGAAGCAAACTTTAGGGGACATAAAGTTATTCCCGGAACCTATACGTTTGAGTTAGATGCCTTCGGAAAAAATAAAACAACAACAGCTACTATTAAAGATAACCCTTTACATCCAACTACAGCTATGCAATATCAAGAGTTTGATGCTTTTATGAAAGATGCTGAAGCAAAAGCAACCGTAATGCATAGTATGGTAAATAGCTTAAAGAAAAGTCAAGATGAATTAGATAATGTAATTGCTACTTTAAAGACAAGAAATAACTCTGAAGCGCTAGTTACAAAAGGGAAAGAACTTGTAAAGGCTTTAGACACTTGGGATGGTAAAATGGTACAACGTCGCTCACAAGCCTATGATGATGTTGAAAATTTTGTAAATATGTTTACAGCAGAATATCTATTTATGATTAATGCAACCGATAGTAGTTTACCTAGAGTAAATGAGTCTTCTAAAAAACGTAAAACTGAATTAGATGCACAATGGGTAGGATTAAAACGAGAAGGCGAGCAACTTAAAAATAGAATAAAAGAATACAATAAAGACTTATGGAATGCTGGGATTGGAGCAATTTCAGTTGAGTAAGTAAGATTATTGCCTTTTAGATAACGTTGATTTTAGTGTCAGTTCGAGTGTTTTTCTAACTACAGAAGAACTACTCTCCGTTTTGAAAAAATAACGTTAAGGAGCTTTTTTAATTAGTTTTCGCTTAGCTGAATTAATAAAATACACCCCCGTTAACAAAACTCCAGCGGCAATAATTGTTTGAGTGCTTAGAGGTTCGTCCAAAAAGTACCATCCAAGAAATACAGCAACCATAGGATTAATATAGGCTGCGGTTGCAACTTTTTCGGTAGAGACTTTTTTTAATAAATAGTTATAAGAAGTAAAAGCCGCAATGCTGCCAAAAATAATTAGTGCTATAATCGAAAGAGTAGCCGTTAAACTCCACGCTGAGGGAGCAACCCAGTCTTCACCAAAACTAAAACTAGATATTGCAAGCATGATTCCTCCAAAAAACATTTGGTACCCTGTTGCGATAAAATAGTTTTTAGGAAGTGTAGCTTTTGCTACAAATAAACTACCAATGCTCCAACTTAGTACACAGGTAAATATCATGACAGCAGCAAATACACTTTCGTTTTCAACCACAATACGCTTTTGACTTACTAATAAATAAATCCCAAGAATACCAAGTAAAACTCCAATAACAGATTTTGTTTTTATTTTAATTCCGTAGAGTAACCGCATTAAAATTAAAATCACAATGGGCTGTGTAGAAGCTTCAAGCGAAGCAAAACCACTATCCACATATTGTAGTGCCCATACAATTGTGCCATTTCCGTATGCTAAAAATAAGAAGGCCGCAATTAACGAATTTATAAATTGCTTTCTAGGTATTAAAATAGGTATTTTAAGTACTAAAGCTATGATAAATATTAGTCCTCCCGCAATTATAAAACGTAAGGAAGAAATCATAAGAGGTGGCAACTCTGTTACTACAATCTTGTTAAGCAAATAAGTAGATCCCCAAAAAACATAAATGGAAAAGAAAGCGAGAATGAGAAGTATTTTGTTCTTATCCATTCCCTAAAATTAGTCAAGATTTTCTATTTCCTGCATAATGCTTTCAGCTGCTGCTGCTTTTTCATCACTAAGCTTTCGGTTTGATGTAGATAGCTTATGTGACTCTTCTAAAAGTTTTTGATACTGAGCGTATAACTTTTCTTTTTTTGTTTTCTTCTTAAATAATCCGAACATTCTTTTTTATTTTAAAGATACCACGGTTTTTAGAGTTTTTCTTTTAAAATATCAATTACTTGCTTACTATTTTTTTCTGAAGTGTTAATTGCACAATTAGCACCACCATAAGGCTCATACTTTGAAATAATTGGACTATTAAACAATCCAATTGTGGTGGCATTTGTTGCAGCTGCTAGGTGCATTACGCCTCCATCAACACTAATAAAAGCAGAAGTATTTTCTATTATTGCTGCCATTTCTCTTAGGTCTTTACTGTAAAACCAAAGTGCTTTAAAGTCAATTTGTGAAACGTTTTCAATAGGTAACATTTCAATAATGGTATATCCTGGAAAAGCTTGTAAGAGTTCGCTGTAGAACGTTTCCCACCATTGCTTAGGATATAATTTGGTGCCAGTAGCAAAAGTATATATACAAATTACTGGCGCATCTGTTTTTGAAATTTCTTTGAGTTTTTGCTTTCCTATTAAAATTTCATCTGAAGTAAGCTTTAGATCAAGTTTAGGAACATTAGAAAAGTTACTATCTATACCAGCTCTTTCACAAAAAAGGCGGAGCCTATATACTGGCATTTTTGCAATGTGCTTAAAGTCTTTAATCTTTTCAAGCGCTGTTTTGTCCTCATCATTTAAAAGCTTATAATCTGCTTTTGCCATCTGGGTATAAAGCTTCCCTGATGAAGAACCTCTCACAACATTCATAGAGATATCATACTTCTTATTTTTAATCTTTAAAATTTGAGAAATATAATGCAACGGTTTTTTGAGACCTTTTTTAGGGAGTAAAATAATTTGATTGATATTTTTATACTCCTTAAATAATATAGGGGCAGCTCCCCCTTGTGCAATAATATCGATACGTGCATTAGGAAAAATTGTAGAAACCTCTTGTAGCAATGGAGTGATTAAAACCAAGTTTCCTAGCCTATGATTTGTTCTAACTAACAAAATACTTTTAACTCTTATTGCATCTATTGGTTTTGTTACCTTCTTTGAGGGTTTTCCAATAAATATATTTGTAAGAACTCGTACAGTATTTCTTTTAAATTGATTCCCCTTTTTTAACACGTGATAAGTTTATAACAAACATACATTTTAAAACTGAAAAAAAACTTCATTCTTATTTTCAACTTCTTAAGAAATAAATTTCAACAAAATAACATGTTGTTTTACAGTTAGTTGTAATTGATTGTAGTTCCATTGTATTTTTTTGGCATGCTAGTTGAAAATATACAAAACAAACAAGTACTAATTTTTAAATATGTCATTATGAAAAATCTAAAAGACACCTGGACAGAAAAGTTAAAGAAATGGAATGAAAAATTAGAAGAATTTGCAAAAGCAAGTAGTTATGCAATCCACAGATAGTATTTTTACATTCCAACCGACTTTTTAAAACCTTTTATGTAAGTGCGTAAAAGGTTTTTTTATTATTAATACTTGTTGTAGACTACTCAATTAATTACTTTTGAAATACTAACTAAATTATTTGCTTTGAAAAAAACACTTTTTACACTTCTTGCCTTACTTTTCACTTTAACTACGCTAGCTCAAAAAGAAAAAATTAAAATTACAGATGAAAAACAAAATAATAGACTTTTGTTGTTTGCATCTAATACTAGTGAAGAAGATCTTGACGTAACGCTTACGGTTTCAGGGACTGGGTTTAGACAAAGTACTCGTAAACCAAGAGCATATAGAGTTCCCGCAGCCTCAAAAGTACCTATGTTAAGCCTTGTAATAGAGCGAGGAAAAAAACCAGTTTACTCGTATGAGCTTGATGTAACGTCAGAATTATCAAGAAGAGCAATTAGAAAACCAGCAACTCCTATTAAAATAGACCCTGATAAGCCTATTTTAATTTATATTACTGAAAACTGTACTACCTGTGATAGTATTGTTTCTCGTTTAGACAGCAGTTATTATAACTATAGAAAATTAGTACTAGCTGAAAAACCAGAAGTAAAGAAAACTATTGTTGGTGCTTTTAAAAACACAGTAACTCCTTACGAAGAAATTTCGAATCCAATAATAAGCCTTGGAGGTAAATTATATTCTGAAATTGATAGCTACGAAGCATTGCTTGTAGCTCTAAAAGAAGAAGAATAATCTAATCTTCTGGTGGATATCCATGGATATCTTCAAAAATACTATCAAAGTTTTCACGTAGGTAACTCCTTAGTTTTAATCTGTAATCGTTTTTAAGCCAACTAACAAAGTTGTGTGTGCTTTTAGAGATACACTTAGTATATTTTTCAATTCTATGGTCAATATCGTCTCCTAAGTCCTTTGCTAGCGTTAAAGCATCAAAAACATCTTCGCTATTTTCAATACAAATCTTAGCATGTTGTTCTATAGATCGTTCTAATATAACCTTAGTAGATTCGCCGTTTTTAACTGAATCTACGTACGCTTTATTAATATTAAAATATACTTCCTCAGAGTTAGAGAATTTTTTACGTAACTCATCCGGCATCTCGTACCTAAAGTTACTCTCTATTTCTTCATCATCAATTAAATGATCCATGTAGAAAGAAGGTGACTTAAATATACGTTGCCAATCTAAATCTTCTCCCCAAGGTCCAAATCTGTGAAAATTATTCCCTAAGTCAATTACAGTAAATGTATTTTTATTAGGTAATACACGAGAACCACGCCCTATCATTTGGTAGTATAATGTAAGTGAACGGGTCGCTCTATTTAAAATAATACTTTCTACAGTAGGTTCATCAAAACCAGTTGTTAGTATACTTACCGAGGTTAGTATTGCGTCTGGTGTTTCTTTAAACCACTTTAATATTGCTTTACGTTGATTTTTGCTAGCGGTATTATCTAGATGCATTACAGGATAACCTTCTCTCCTAAAGGTATCATATACATGCAAAGAAGTACTTATACCGTTATTAAAGATTAAAGTCTTTTTACCTTTACTACGTTCTTCATAAGCTTGTAATAGCCTACTTAACATATCTGCTCCACTATACAAATCGTCTGATGATTGTACAGTATAATCACCATTAGAGCCTACAACAAGTGTAGTTAAGCCTACATTATATGAATGTGTTTCGGCTTTAGATAAAAAACCATTATCTATCAAATCAGGGATGCTCTCCCCTACTATTAATTCATCATAATTATCTTTCATTGGAAGTTCTACATTAGAACTCAAAGGCGTAGCAGTTACACCAAGAATAAAAGATTCAGAAAAGAATTTAAAGAGTTTTGTAAATGAATTATAGTGAGCCTCATCAATTATTACTAGGCCTACATCAGAAATATCAAGCTTGTCTTCCTTAAGTCTATTGTTAAGTGTTTCCACCATTGCAACAAAACACGCATATTCCTTTTGATCATCCAGATTGGCTTTACTACTTACTATTTTATTACGAACACCAAACTCTGTAAGCATTGAAGCTGTTTGTTTACAAAGTTCTATTCTGTGGGTCATTACAAGCACTTGCTTGTTATGATGCTTTAAGTACTGACGAACAATTTCAGAAAATATAACTGTCTTCCCACCTCCTGTTGGTAGTTGGTATAGTAGATGATAATCATCTGGCTTTTCTTCAAAACTTTTAAAGATTTTATCAATAGCGCCTTTTTGATAGCTATATAAATCTTTATCGGTTTTTCTCTCTAACAATGCTAATTCTGCCGCAGAAGTACTCATAAAATGTGAAGTCGGGGTTTTTTAATTTTTGCAAAAATACCCACAAATTAAACTGTTAACCAAGTTTTTTTGAAAAAAGTTATACAATATTGAAAATTGCTATTGCATAAAGGTAGAAACGCACAAAGCGAAGTGTACCAAAAAGAAGGTAATTTCTAAAGCTATAATTAATAGTACCTGCTGCCATACTTGTCATAGAAAATGGAATAGGTAAAAGTGCTCCAACAACAATCATAAAGCCACCCCAGCGCTTTACATTCCTAAGGTGTTTCTTCATCTTTACTTCCATATAGTCATATACCGAAGGTATTTTTAAGAACCATTTTCCAATAAAATAAGAAACAATACCCCCTAAATAAGATAGTGTTGCAAGCAATGATAAAAAAACAATAGGATTTACTGTTTTATCTGCCCAAGCAATAAAAATTTCTGGTGGAATAAGTCCTAGAAGAGATTCAGAAATAAAGAAAACTAGCAAAATATGCAAAGGAGCATAGGTGTTTGTAATATGTGTAAATAATTCACTAAAATCTATTACATACCTGTCTAGTAGAAACAAAACAGCTACAAAACCTATAATTATTGGAAATGAAGCTTTTAAGCTTTTACCAATAAAGGTGTAAAAGCCTGTTAAGCTGTAATATTTATGCATCCTTTTGATGCCACTTTCTTTATTTTTTTTATTTTCTCTCATGCTTCTTACTAACGGCAAAAATACTACCATTATTAACTATTTAAAGTATTTTATTAAAACTTTATGAGATTTTAATCCCTATGGTACAGAAAGCTATGACGTTATGGCACTTTATTTGAAGTTTTCAAACTTTAACTTAAAATCCATTGACGTATGAGACATTACAAAAACAGACCCGAAGTGCATGCAGGGAGCATGGCAGATATTGCTTTTTTGCTACTTATTTTCTTTTTGATTACTACGAAAATACCTAATGAAAAAGGTGTTATGCGAGGATTACCACAAAAATGCCCTCCAAATGTTGAATGCAATATTGATCTTAACGAGCGTAATGTTTTGCGTCTCCTTGTAAATGAAAAAGGAGAGTTATTCTTGAATGATGATACTATTGAAATGAATAATCTAAAAAACGAATTAAAAATGTTTATAGATAATAATGGAGATAAAACATGTACCTATTGTAATGGTGATTCAATTATTACTTCTTCAGATAATCCAAAAGTAGCAGCAATATCATTGAGTACACATCGCAAAGCGCCTTATGCAACATTTATTGAGGTTCAAGATGAAATCACTAAAGCATACTATGACTTAAGAATGGTGTATGCTGAAGCGGTTTTACAAAAGAAAACCACAGAACTTTCAGAAGAGGATATAGAAAAAATTAAAAAGGCATACCCTTTTGTGCTCTCTGAAGCAGAAATTATAGATTAACTTTTCTTTTCCTTCTTAGGAGGCATTGGTCCACGTAGATGAATTACAAGGCCATTTAAAAAGTTACGTAAAAATTGATCCCCACACTCCACATATTTGGGGTGATTGGGGTTTCTGTAAATAGCATTAATTTCACTCTTAGAAACAGCAAAATCAACAAGACTACAAATCTTAACGATGTCTTCATCTCGAAGTTTATGTGCTACGCGCAACTTCTTCATTATATCATTATTGGTAAGTGCCATGCTTCTTGTATTTTTGAAAGTATAAAGATACGATGAATACTTTGTAAGCAGCCTATAAACATGCAACATCATTATTTTAAACTTTACAAACCTGCTGGATATTTAAGTCAGTTCGTTAATAATGGTCCAAAAAAGAAATCTAAAAAACTGTTGGGTGAATTACATACATTTCCTAACGGGACAATGGCAGTAGGAAGGCTAGATGAAAATACCGAAGGACTTCTTTTTTTAACAACAGACGGCGCTTTCAATTATAAAATAACAAAGGGAACTATAGAAAAAGAATACTTCGCTCAAGTAGATGGATTAATAACAGATACTGCAATTAAGGAGCTTACTCAAGGTGTAGATATTTCAGTAAACAGTAAACCTTACACTACATTACCAGCTAAAGTAAAAACTATTGAAGCCCCTACTCTAGCACCACCTCCATTTAAAATTAGAGATGCCCGTCATGGACCTACTTCGTGGGTTTCTATTACAATTACTGAAGGAAAATTTAGACAAGTACGTAAAATGACTGCTAAGGTAGGGTTTCCTACTTTACGGTTAGTACGCTACAGGATTGGGGCTGTTACAATTAATGATTTAGAACTTGCAGCGGTAAAACCACTAGACCCATTAATCATTGATGATTAAAAAAGAAGCTCTATATCCTGTGAGTAAATTCCACTCTTTAGCAGAAATAAGCATGTCTTTATCGTCATAAATATGTAGCTCTGCAGTATTAGGTCCTGATGCACCTTGATTTAGCGCAATAAACTCTACTTTATTTATCCCTTTTTCTAAAGGAAGATCAAATCCCTGAAATGAGCCTTGTAGTGTTACGTATGATTGTACTACATTATCATTAACTAGTACACGTATTCTATCACCATCTACAAACTCATGGTCACGATATAAGACGTTTACAGTAGAGGCCTTGGTAATGACTTCACCTAAGTTCTGGTCTCTACCATATTTTTCTGAAGCTTCTTTGTCTTTGGTAAAGTATTTAGGAGCATTGTTAGTTTTATAATCTAAAAGCCCATCCCCTTTCGTAATGTCTAGCTTTTTATCATTCTTGCTAATATTTGGATCTATGTTAGAAGTAATAGGCTTGTTAGGGTTAGTTAAACCTCTAACCTTTGTATTAGGAAGCTTTAAACCTTCCGGAGTTGGGTCATTTTTTTCTGCTTCAATTTTAACTTTAGGCTTTGCTGTTTCAATTTGTGCTTGAACAAAAAAAGTGGTTAATAACAGTAAGGTGAAAAATAAATGCTTCATAATAAACGTTCTGTCACAAAAATAAATCAAAAATTACACCAAAAAATTATTTTTTACTCCTTTTAAATCTTTTTACAAAAAAATATAGCAGTAAGATTAAAATTGGTAATACAATATAAATGATAATATCTGTTGTATTATCCATATCTATTGGTCTATTAGTATCTGGGTGAGGCACTTCGCTTGGTATTTGAGCAACACTATTTATACCAAAAAATATGAATACAATGAATATGATTTTTGAATACTTCATCTTTATAATATAACAAAAAAGCAAAGAAATTGTATTAAGAAATTAACAAATTATGTTAATTTTTTGGAAAAGTGGATTTAAGAGCTTATAATGATTTTCAAATAAAAAACAAAACACACACTTATATGAGACAACTCAAGATTACCAAGCAGGTTACAAACAGAGAAACAAAATCATTAAATAGTTATTTACAAGATGTGAGTAAGATAGAAATGATTACTGCTGAAGAAGAAGTTGAGTTAGCACAAAGAATACGTCAAGGAGATCAAAGAGCACTAGATAAGTTAACAAGATCTAATCTACGTTTTGTAATATCTGTTGCAAAACAATACCAAAACCAAGGACTACGTTTACCAGATTTAATTAACGAAGGTAATGTTGGTTTAGTAAAAGCCGCAAAACGTTTTGATGAAACTAGAGGTTTTAAGTTTATCTCATACGCTGTATGGTGGATACGTCAATCTATTTTGCAAGCAATTGCAGAGCAATCTAGAGTAGTACGATTACCTTTAAATAAAATTGGAGACATTAACAAGATTCGTAAAGCCTCTATACACTTAGAGCAAATTCACCAACGTAAGCCCTCTGCTTCAGAGATAGCAAAGGAGCTTGATATGAGTGAACGTAAAGTAAAGTCTTCATTGAAAAATTCAAATAGAAGTTTATCCATGGACGCACCTTTTCAAGAAGGTGAGAATGACAATAACCTTTATGATGTAATTAGTTCTGGTGAGTCACCAAACCCAGATAACTCGTTGTTACATGAATCTCTAAAGATAGAAATTGATAGAGCCTTAGATACATTATCACCTAGAGAAGGTGATGTGGTTCGTCTTAACTTTGGCTTAAGCGGGCAACCAGCAATGACACTTCAAGAAATTGGTGATACGTTTGATTTAAGTAGAGAACGTGTTAGACAAATTAGAGAAAAAGCTATTAGAAGACTTAGACACGAATCTAAGAGTCATATTCTTATGAAATATTTAGGATAATAAGCCGCTTTAGCATAAACTTTTATAATTTCATTAATTTAATTTAGGCAGATAATTATTAAATTATCTGCCTAATCATTTATAAACCATTTTATGAAACTACAACTAGCTTTTAATATTACCGACGCGCTAAATAAACTATGGGGTAAATTAGAAGGATGGCTAGATGCCATTATCTTAAAGCTCCCAAATTTTATTCTAGCAATATTGGTTTTTGTGATTTTTTACTTCATAGCAAAAGGAGTAAAAAAAATAGTCAACAAAATTTTACTTAGTAGAATCAAAGAGAAGTCAATTCAGCAAATAATTCAACAAATAATTTTTGCTATAATACTTCTAATTGGGTTTTTTGTAGCACTTGGTATCATGGATCTAGACAAAGTATTAACTTCTGTCTTAGCAGGTGCAGGTGTTGCAGGTCTTGCAATAGGATTAGCATTACAAGGAACACTTAGTAATACCGTTTCAGGTTTTATTCTATCATTTTTGCCTAAAGTGAGTATTGGTGATTGGATAGAAAGTGATGGTACGGTGGGAGCTGTTACCGAGATTAACTTAAGAAATATCACAATCAAAAGACCAGATAATAACTATACTATAATACCTAACTCTTCATTTGTAGATAATCCATTTACAAATTATTCAATAACCAAAAGATCTCGTATTATGGTTGCTTGTGGTGTTGGATATGAAAGTGATTTAGAAGCAGTAGAAAAACTTACTGTGAAAATACTAGGAGAAGCTTTCCCACAACAAAACAATGAAGAAGTTGAATTCTTTTATACTGAATTTGGAGATAGCTCGATTAACTTTTTAGTTCGTTTCTGGGCAGATTTAAATAATGGAAAAGAAAAATTTATGCACCAGCATAAAGCAATTAAAGTAATTAAGAAGCACTTTGATGATGCAGAGATTAATATTCCTTTCCCAATACGTACATTGGACTTCGGAAAAAATAAATTAGAAGTAGTAAAAGATAACTAAAAGTTTACTTTTTAATAGTAGTATTTAAAAGAGCGTTTAAAAGCGCTCTTTTTTAATTTACTACGGCCATTATTTTAAATTTTTAAGAGTGTTTAACACATCTACTTAACAACATCATTTATTTAACAAAACAATAGTAATTCTTAGTAAAATTTTTGGTGCAACCCTCTCTTATATTTGTCTCACAAACCATAAATAACTTAGAACAATGAAAAAATTATTCGCAATTACACTAGTAGCTGGATCATTAATAACAGTCTCTTGTGTGTCTAAAAAAAAGTACTTAGAACTTGAAGGAAACTACAACGACACAAGGTCTGAATTACAAAAAACTCAAGTAGAAAAAGAAGAAATTGAAGCAAAGTATGCTAAGATTGAAGAGCGTGTTGCAAACTATAATGCTAAGATTAGCTCCTTAACAGATAGTAATAATGCAAAATTAGAGCAGTACGAGAATGTTGTGTTATCAAACAACGACAAGGAAAAGATGAAAAAAGCCTTAGCAAATGTTGATCAAAACAAATTAGCAGAAGCAAAAACGCTACAAGATTCAATGAACCTCATTGTCTCACACAACCTAAAGAAGAATCTTGATAACTCTTTAATTGCAGAAGGTGAAGAAGACGATATTGAAATAAATATTGATGAGACGGTAGTAATGATTACTATATCAGATAAGCTTTTATTTAAGTCTGGAAGTTATAAAGTAAATCCTAAAGCAGATAATTTACTTGAAAGGCTTGCAAATGTTATTAATAGCGAGCCTGCACTAGAGGTAATGGTAGAGGGTCATACCGATGCACAAACTGTTAAACCTGGTTCATATATAAAAGACAACTGGGATTTAAGTGTAGAGCGTTCTACGGCAGTAATAAGAAAATTGCAAGAAGACTTTAATGTTGCACCAGAAAAATTAATTGCAGCAGGTAGAAGTAGTTTTCATCCTTTAACAGAAAATGAATCTAAAGAAGGAAGAGCAACCAACAGAAGAACTAGAATTGTGATTCTTCCAAATCTTGATAAGTTTTTGGCCTTACTTTCTGCCAACTAATAAACTGAAAGTAAACACTTATGTAAGCGCAGCTATGTTATCCATCGCTGCGCTTTTTTAATGTCAACACTTCTTTTAATTAACAATTTATTAACATTTTATTATGATAATATTACCTTTTATCGATTAATTTAGCATTATAACCGTAACAACTCCCTATAATTTTGTTTCGCTATAGAAACGTTTTTTGACATTTTGAATATTTAAGATAACTCAAAAGTAGTTTGCTTACCAACAAACAATTTTGAAATTATCTTATTTAGAAAGAATTAATAGAAGAAAGTATCCCCAGATTCTATTAATAGATATAATCAATAAAGTAAGTTGAATTTAAAATTACCTACTTATGAAACTTTCTACAACTATCCAATGGGGATACTATGTATTAAAACAATCAATACTTTTTAGTCTAGTATTGGGAATTACTACTAGTGCAAATGCACAGACAAAAATTGTCGCAAATCAAATTACTTTTGAGAGTAATGTTGATAATTCCGCTAACACAGTCATCGAAAATGGCGATTTTGGAACCTTAAATTCTTATGGAGGTATTGCAATTGGAGTTGGAGCGTACTCTGGAGAATTAGAGGTAGAATATCCAGCTACAGTACCAGCAAATACTACAAGTTACGTCCGTATAGACTTTGACGAAGATTTTCTTAACTGCCTTCTTGGAGGAAACCTTGGGGGGCTTTTGGCAGATTTGGTAGGAAACATCATATTTGGAGACCACTACTTTGAAATAGAAGCCCGTAATGGTACAACTACAGTACTATCAAACACTTCAACTAATCCACCTAGTAGTGAGAGCTTTAGAATTGTTGTTGATAAAGATGGTAATTACTACATTGCTATTACACCAGATCAAGATTACAACCGAATTTACATTGAAGACAATACAGATGCATTGTTACTTGGTGTCTTACAAAGTACAGATGTGTACAATGCATTTTATTTTACAGATAATCAATGTGCAACAGATCCTCTTTTTACAGATTTTGATGGTGACGGAATTACGCTAGATGCAATTCAACTTGGCGGTGCTGGAGTTACTAATCCAGAATTTGCTATAGATGACGATCCAGATAATTATTCAGAAATAAGCATGGGAACCCTTGGCATCCTTGGCTCTATGGAACAAACTGTTTACTTCCCAAATCCATACACTCCTACTGATGATTTTAATGTGACACTTGCTGTCGACCCAACCTTACTTACATTGGGTCTATTAAACAATGTAGAAGTTTCAGCGTGGAACGGAACTCAAATGGTTTTTGAACAAGATATAGCATCTGTTATTAATTTAGATGTGCTTACGTTATTACAAAACGGACAAAGAGCAGATGTTCTTTTTGAACCTGGAGCAACTTTTGATAGGGTTAGTATAAGTATTTCCTCCCTAGTAAGTGTAAACCTTGCACAATCTTTAGACTTCTATGGTGTAACAATAATGGGAACTGTTGCTCCTACTACAAATAGTACAGACCAAGATTTTTGTGTAGTAAACAATCCAACTGTTGCAGATATTCAAGTAAACGAAGGAAATGTTACTTGGTATGATGCGCCAACAGATGGTACTGCTTATGAAGATACAGATCCATTAATTAACGGGAATAGCTATTATGCAACACAGACTATTGATGGCTGTGAAAGCGAAGAAAGACTTGAGGTTACTGTTTCTATAGGAGATGCTGCAACACCAACAACAAACAGCCCTAATCAAAACTTTTGTTTAGTAAACAACCCAACTGTTGCAAATTTACAAGTAAACGAAACTGTAACGTGGTACAACGCCCCTATAGATGGTGCAGCTTACAATGCTACAGACCCATTAATAGATGGTGCAGCTTATTATGCTGCACAAACAGTTGATGGATGTGAAAGTTCCGTTAGACTGGAGGTTGTTGCAAATGTAGATGATGCCGCAACACCAACTACAAGCAATACCGACCAAGATTTTTGTGTAGTTGATAATCCAACAGTTGCAGATATTCAAGTAAATGAAACTGTAACGTGGTATGATGCTCCTACAGATGGAACTGCATATGATAGTACAGACCCCTTAATTGATGGAACAATCTATTATGCAGCACAAACTGTAGATGGCTGTGAAAGCTCTGTTAGGCTTGCAGTAGACATAAACGTTGGAGATGCACCAACACCAACCACAAATAGTACAAATCAAGATTTTTGTGTAGTAGATAATCCAACAGTTGCAGATATTCAAGTAAATGAAACTGTAACATGGTATGATGCACCTATAGCCGGAACTGCTTATGATGCTTTAGATTTGCTAATAGATGGTGCTACTTACTATGCAGCACAAATTATAGATGGCTGTGAAAGTTCAACTAGATTAGCAGTACTTATAAATGTTGGAGATGCTTCAACACCAACCACAAATAATCCCAGTCAAGATTTTTGTGTAGTTGATAATCCAACAGTTGCAGATATTCAAGTAAACGAAACTGTAACATGGTATGATACACCAATAGGTGGTACTGCATATGCACCAACAGATCTACTTATAGATGGTACAACTTATTATGCAGCTCAAGTAATTGGAAGTTGTGAAAGTTCAGATAGATTAGCGGTGGCAGTTTCGGTTGGAGATGCTTCAACACCAACTACCAATAGTAATAATCAAGATTTTTGTTTAGCAAATTCTCCTACGGTAGCAGATATACAAGTAAATGAAACAGTTACATGGTATGATGCTCCAACTGGAGGTAATCCTTATAGTACTACAGCCCCTTTAATTGATGGAACAACCTACTTTGCATCTCAAATTATTGGAAATTGTGAAAGCTCACAGCGATTAGCCGTAACAGTTGAAGTAGGAAACACCCCTACTCCTACTACGGATGACACATCTCAAGGATTTTGCCTAATTGAAACTCCAACAGTTTCAGACATCCAAGTAAACGAAACAGTTACTTGGTATGATGCACCAACAGGAGGTAATCCTTATGCAAGCACAGATCCTTTAATAGACGGAAACACTTACTATGCATCGCAAATTATTGGTGGATGTGAAAGCTCACAACGCCTTGCTGTTCTAGTTACTATAGGAAATGCAGAAACTCCAACTACTGAAAATCCAAATCAAGACTTTTGTGTTGTTGAAAATCCTACAGTTGGAGACTTACAAGTAAATGAAACAGTTACTTGGTACGATGCACCAACAGAAGGGACTCCCTATACAAGTACAGATTTATTAGTAAATGGAGGCACATATTACGCAGCACAAATAGATAATGGTTGTGAAAGTTCTGAGAGATTGGCTGTAAATGTTACAATTAGTGATGCACCTACGCCAACTACAGAAAGTGACACTCAAGACTTTTGTTTAATGAACAACCCTACTGTTGCAGATATTCAAGTAAACGAAACAGTTACATGGTATGATACACCAACAGGAGGTAACCCATATGACAGTTCAGACCCGCTAGTAAATGGAGTAACATATTATGCTGCACAAACTGTAGATGGATGTGAGAGTTCACTTCGCCTTGAAGTTACAGTATCAATAGGAGATGCTCCAACTCCTACTACTAATAACACAGAACAAGACTTTTGTGCTACAGACAATCCAACTGTTGCAGATATTCAAGTAAATGAAACAGTTATTTGGTATGATGCACCAACAGAAGGTAATCCTTATGCAAGCACAGATGCATTAATAGATGGAAACACTTATTATGCATCACAAATAGTAGATGGATGTGAAAGCTCACAACGTCTTGCTGTTCTTGTAATCTTAAATGGAGTTGCCAATCCACTTATTACATCAGATGCAGGCAGTCAAGTATGTCTAAGCACAGCAGTTACATATACTACTGAGGCTAGCAATTCTGACTATATATGGAATGTTACCGGAGGTACAGTAATGGATGGTGGAGGATCCAACGATAACTTTGTTACAGTACTTTGGGATGAGCTAGAGAATACAAATGTTGAAGTTTCTTATGAAACTCCAAGTGCTTGCGGTAGCTCTGCCACAACAACATTAAATGAAACAGTTGAAGTATGTGCAGATTTAACGATAACAAAAACTGTAAATAACCCAACACCAATGGTTGGTGAGAATGTAACATTTACTATAACAGTAACAAATAATGGCCCAAATGATTTTGTGGATTTATCTGTTGAAGAATTAATGCCTTCAGGCTATGAGATGGTAAATTTTAATACATCTATAGGAAGTTATAATGCTACTACTGGAATATGGTCTATAGAATTAATCCCAACCGATGCTGTTGGAGTATTAAGAGTAGTGGGTGAAGTATTAGGGCAAGGAGATTACCTAAATACAGCTTCTATTATGGAGTCTAATCCCATAGATGCTGATACGCAAAACAACATAGCTAGAGCGAGTATTGACCCAGTATGCTTATTTGTCTATAATGAATTCTCGCCCAATGGTGATGGTATTAACGATACCCTAGTTATCTCATGTATAGAGAACTTCCCAAATAACCAAATACAAGTATTTAATAGATACGGAAGCCTTGTCTATAAGGAGCAAAATTACTCTAATAATTGGAATGGAGTTGGAAATGTAAATGGTGTTTCAAAAAGGGATCAACTCCCATCAGACACTTATTATTATGTCTTGGAACTTGGAAATAATGAAAAACCCAAAACCGGGTGGTTATTTCTAATTAAGTAATTCTACGAAAGACAATTCAATTAATTCAAATTATTAAAAAGAGAAATAATGAAAACTTCAATCATATACAAAACAATGGGATTACTAGTGTTTATAATTACTTCTAGTAATATAAATGCGCAAAATAGTCCTCAGTACACACAATACATGTATAATACAATGAGTATAAACCCTGGATATGCTGGATCGCTTGGTACTTTAGACATCGTTGGGACCTATAGAGATCAATGGGTTGGCATAGAGGGTGCTCCAGTAACACAAAACCTTGGAATTCATGCTCCGTTACGAAACGATAAAATGGGTCTAGGATTAAATATTGAAAATGATAACCTTGGTCCTGCAAGCCAATTTTTTGCAGATGGTAATTTTTCATATACATTACAGTTAAGCCCTACCGTTAAAGTAGCACTTGGTGTAAAAGCAGGGATAAAATTATTTAACGTTGATTTTACTGAAGGAACATTTCAAAACCCAAACGATCCACTTGCTCAAAATATAGACAATAGGATAACTCCCACACTAGGAGCTGGAGCTTTTTTCTACACAGATAACTGGTATATAGGACTTTCGGTTCCAGATTTTACAGCAGATGACTTTTATGATGATGTAGAGCAAGCAGTTGCTCAAGAAGAGATACAATACTTTTTGATGGGAGGTTATGTTATAGATATGAGCCCAAGCCTAAAGTTTAAGCCAGCATTTTTATTAAAATATCTAGATGGTTTTCCTGTAGTAGTAGATGTGTCTGCAAACTTCCTATTTAATGAACGGTTTACTCTTGGAGCAGCATATCGTTATGAAGATGCAATAAGCGGTCTAGCGGGTGTTATGGTTTTTGATGGATTTTTTGCTGGATATTCTTATGATTATACCCTAACTGATTTTTCAGATTATAACTCAGGAACACACGAGATTATATTACGATATACTTTACCTAAAAAGAGTAAGAGAGTTAATTCACCAAGATTCTTCTAAAAAAACAAGTTACCATGAAATTTATACTATACATACTATCTATCTTAATAGCAACTACTGCTTTTTCACAAGCTGAACTTAAAAGAGCAGACAGGTTATACAATAATAATTCCTTTATAAAAGCAGTAAAAGTTTACGAAAGCTATATAAATGAAGCCAATAAAGTTGAACTTGAAACATATTTAAAAGCTGCGGAGGCTAATTACAATGTAAATAATATGAGGCAAGCTGCCACCTATTATGAAAAGGCATATTCGCTTTCAAATACCTTAGAAAAACAACACGTCTCAAGATATACTAGATGCCTTAGAAGTGTTAGAGAATATGACAGAGCAAACACTATCTGGCTCTCCTATCTAGATTCACAGGGAGATAAAGAAGCTATAGTTAGCTACAAAAAAGAACTAGAAAAGTTTGAAGTAATTCTTAATGATGAGACTCCTTCAAGGTATACACTAATTAATTTAAACTCAAATACAGAGTATTCAGACTTTGGTACTGCTTCTTTTAATGATAAAATTGTTTTTTCTTCTTCTAGACCAGGTGCCGCAAAAGAGCTATACGCCTGGAATGAACAACCCTACTTAAGCCTTTTTGTTGCAGATACAACAAGTAGCGGAGACTTGAAGAATCCAAGCCTACTTTCAAGACAAATAAATACAGAATTTCACGATGCTACTATTGCATTTTCTAAAATAAACAATACCGTTTACTTTGCTTCGAGCAATATTAACAAAAACAGATTGGTGCTTGATTATTCTAGAAATAACAACTTCAAGTTATATAAGGGAGTAATTAAAGATGGAAAAATAATAAACAAAGAAGCTATACATTTTAATAGCGATGAGTACTCTATTGGTCATCCTCATGTAAGTGATGATGGTAAATTATTATTCTTTGTTTCTGATATGCCAGGAGGATATGGAGAGGCAGACATTTATTACGCAAAAATTTATGAAGATGGAATGATTTCAAACCCTATTAATGCAGGCCCTTTAGTAAATACACATGGCAATGACTTCTTCCCATTTACAATTGAAAATGCTTTTTATTTTGCTTCAGATGGTCATGCAGGTTTTGGAGGGTTAGATATTTACGAAGGTATATTTAACTCAAAAGATGGTTTTTCTGAAATTAAAAATATAGGAAAGACTGCAAATACTGCTTATGATGACTTTGCAATTTACTTTAACGAGGACCATGAAACAGGGTATGTTTCTTCTAATAGACCTAATGGTAAAGGGGATGACGATATATATTATTTCAAGAGAGAGCCACTTCCTTGTGATCAATTCATTACAGGGACAGTAATAGACAAACAATCTAGACAGGTTTTATTTAATACTAAAATTACACTCAAGGATTTAGACAATAATTTACTATTCTCATTAGTGACTAATGAACAAGGAGCGTATTCAACTGAAATACCATGCGAAACAAGAGTTGTAATTTCTGCTGAAAAGGAGAAATATATTTCAGCAACTAAAGAAGCAGAAACATTTGATATAGATGGAGATTATACAGCCCCTACAGACTTTGAACTTAACAAGATTGAAGACATTATTGTAGTAGATGAAGGAGTAGAAAAAATTAAACTAGATCCTATCTTTTTTGAGTATGATAAATCGGAAGTTACGCCACAGGCAGCTATGGTATTAGATAAAGCGGTTTCTGTTCTTAATGATATCCCAGATATGGTTATTAAAATAGAGGCACACACAGATTCTAGGGGAAGCGATGAGTATAATTATGAATTGTCCAATAAAAGAGCAAAAGCTACGCAAGAGTACTTATATAGCCAAGGTGTTGATAAACGTAGAGTTGTGAGTGCAAGAGGGTTTGGTGAGCGAATGTTATTAAACAAATGCAAAAATGGAATAAAATGTAGTGATGAAGAACATTTTAAAAATAGAAGGTCAAACTTCATTATAGTAAAAAGATAATACATAAATAACTATACATCATCTTTAATGGGGATTAAAAGATAAGTAGGTTGTTTATATCTGCAGGGTTAACGAGTTAGATTTGGTAAACCTTTTAAGTTAACCCTGCATAATTTAAATCTATATATTAGCAATCAAAAAATTACTTAGCAGATGGAGGTACTGTTGGCCTAACTTCTATTTTGCTTGGTAATGTTCTAGGATGCATTTTTAATAAATCTACAACAAGCTTCCCTATATCCTCACTTTGTATCTTCCAAGCATCTTTTTCATTAGGCTCATTATTATTAAAATAGGTAGCTACAGAGCCTGGCATAATAGTACTCACTTTAACATCGTGTTTTCTAACGTCCAACATAGCTGCTTGTGTAAATCCAGTTAGTCCAAATTTACTTGCATTATATGCACTTCCCCCAGCAAAAAAATTAGTCCCTGCTAAGCTAGAAATACTTATGTAATAACCTTTGTTTTTAATAAGTTGCTCCAATCCAGCCTTAAAAGTATAGAAAGCTCCTGTAAGATTGGTATCTATGGTTTCTTTCCATTGCTTAATAGATAAATCCTGGATGGAACCAAAATGACCTAACCCAGCATTCGCTATTACTATATCAATTTTCCCAAACTCTTTAACGGTTGTTGCTATAGCATCTTCTTGATCCTTATAATCTCTAACATCTGCAACTATACCAATAGCATGAACACTATCATTACCTTGAGAGTTTAACAAACTTGCTGCCTCTTTTACGTTGGCTTCACTCCTACTTGTAATAGCAACATTAATTCCATGTATTAATAATTTTTGAGCAATACCAAATCCTATTCCTTTGCTTCCACCAGTAATTAATGCAACTTTTCCTTTTAAATTCATAATCATCAATTTTTACTCAAAGTTACAAAGGACTACTAGCTTTTGTTATTAAATAATCCTTAATTTTAAAGAATGAGAATATTTTTAGCTTTCATAATAATTATAACTGTTAGTTTCACTTCTCAAGAACAAAAGACAACACTAGTCAATTTAAAAGAGCTTTCTTCAACATTTGATTATGAAATACGTTATGCTACACCTAATAACTTTATAGGCGAAACACTTTATGAATGCGAAGCTTGTTTACTTCAAAAAGAAGTTGCAAATGCACTCATCCAAGCTAATGAGTACTTTTGTGAGTTAGGTTATAAAATTAAAATGTATGATTGTTATCGTCCATTATCTGTACAAAAAAAGATGTGGGCCAAAGTACCAAGACCCACCTACGTAGCTAATCCCTATGGCAAAGGAAGTATCCATAATAGAGGTGCTGCTGTGGATATTACACTTGTTACACTAGATGGCTGTTATGTTGAAATGGGAAGTGATTATGATTTTTTTGGGCGTGCTTCTCATATTGATAATTATACTTTATCTGAAGAAATACTGTATAATCGAAACATACTTCAAACCGGAATGAAGAAATTTGGATTTCAAACTGTAAGGACAGAATGGTGGCATTTTAGTTATAGAAAAAAGAGTTACACAGTTTTAGATGAACCATTACCTTGTCACAAAAAATAGTTAATAACAACACCTAAAAGATTTATAATTTTTACAAATACTATCTTTGTATAAAGATTCATGATTTGAAAAAAATAATTAAGATTTTTAGAATTATAAGTACACTAGAAGCAATTTCATTTTTAGTATTATTAGGTATAGCAATGCCACTAAAGTATATCTGGGAACTTCCTAAAATGGTTGAAATTGTTGGGATGGCACATGGTGTTTTGTTTTTGTTATACATTGCCGGTGCTGTTTATGTTTCACAATTGCTTAATTGGTCCACAAAAACATTAGCAATTGTTGTTTTGTGCTCTATTTTACCATTTGGTCCCTTTTACGCAGAACGTAAATATTTACCATGAACGAAAAATTAATAACTACAGTAATTGAGTTTTTTAAAGAGTTATTTATTTCAAATGGAATGAATAATAATCTTGCTTCTATCCTAGGAGTATTGCTTAACTGTATCATTTTCATTTTTGCAGTTACATTATTAGATATTATTACTCGTAAGTTTATTGTTCAAGGCTTTAAAGTATTTAGCAATCGCTCAAAAAACACCTATGACGACTATTTAGTTAAAAGTAATTTTCCCCGTTATATAGCTCATTACGTTCCGTTAACACTTTCTTGGTACTTTATACCTTTTCTCTTTGAGGACTTCCCTCTTATAGAATCTGCACTTTTAAAAGTTGTTGATATCTATTTGGTAGTATTAAGTGTTCTTGTGATAAGGAGTATTTTACGAACCACCAAAAACTATTTAGATAAAGACCAAGACTATGCAGATAAGCCTCTACAAAGTTATTTGCAGGTATTAATGATATTTGCATGGGGTATTGCCATCTTTTTTATCGCAAACATTTTAACAGGTTTTTCTGCAAAAAGTCTTACTACTTTAGGTGCAGCCTCTGCTATTATACTATTAATCTTTAAGGATACAATACTTGGCTTTGTTGCAAGTATCCAAGTTACTGTGAACGATATTGTACGAATTGGAGATTGGATTACCTTTAGTAAATATGGAGCAGATGGTCATGTGACTGAAATTAACCTAGCTACTGTTCGAGTACAAAATTTTGATAACACCTTTACCACTATCCCAACATATAGTCTTACAGCAGATTCTTTTCAGAACTGGCGGGGTATGCAGGAGTCTAAAGGAAGACGCATTAAACGTTCAATCTATATAAAACAAAACTCAGTACGTTTTTTATCTTCTGAAGATATTGAGCGTTTAAAAAACATTCAATTAATAAAACCTTATATAGAGCATAGAGAAAAAGATGTAGCAAAATATAATAGACAAGTTGAAGCAGATAAAAGCTTATTAATCAACGGAAAAAACCAAACTAACTTAGGAGTTTTTAGAAAGTATGCAGATGCTTTTTTACATGAAAACCCTGCAATAAATAAGGATTTATTTTTAATGGTAAGACACCTAGCTCCTACTGATAAAGGAATCCCTGTTGAAGTGTTTTGCTTTAGTTATGATAAAAATTGGGAGAATTATGAACACATACAAGCTGATATCTTTGATCATCTATTAGCTGCCGTATCCTATTTTGACTTAGAAATTTTTGAAACTCCGAGTGGGAAAGATTTTAAAGAGCTTGTCAGCCTAAAAGACTAATCAGCCAATCTATCTTTTACATATTCTACTTGTGTTTTTCCATGAGGTTTTGGTTTCCCATTTTCATCTAGACTTACCATAATAATGGTGTCTATGGTAATAATAACTTCTCGTGTCATTTTATTACGTACTTCACAAGCAAGTGTTAAGGAGCTGCTTCCAAACTTTACTACTTCAATACCTATTTCAATTATATCCCCTTTTCTCGCAGAACTTCTAAAGTTTATTTCACTCATATACTTCGTTACCGTACGAGTGTTCTCTAACTGAATTATAGCATATAAAGCTGCCTCCTCATCTATCCACTCTAGAAGTCTCCCGCCAAACAGCGTTCCATTTGGGTTTAAATCTTCAGGTTTAATCCATTTACGTGTGTGAAAATTCATTTTAAAATAAAGTATTAGGTTTATCTATTGTAGGTATATGCAACGAAGTTCCAAAACGCTCATTCGCTTTTTTTATAAAATGCGCTGAAAGCAAAGGAGAAGCTTTTTCATGGTTTTGGTGAACAAAAAAGTAAATGTTTTGTAACCCTTGAGCTATCCATTCCTCAAGCCTATCTACCCAATCGTCTAATCTTGTGTAATCACTTTCATGGTTGGCTCCATTATAACGTATAAAAGCAGTATCACTTGTCATGCGCATATGCAACAAATCTCTACGCCCAGCAGTATCAACAATAACATTAGTCGTATTAGTTTTGTCTAAAATAGCGTATAATTCGTCTGCGATGCCCGTATCATTAAACCAATCTGTATGTCTAAACTCTACAGCCAAATCTATATCCTTAGGGATACTTTCAAAAAAAGGAAATAATCTATCTATGCTTTTTGGCGCAAAATTATTATGCATTTGCAAGAAAGGCATTTGTAGTTTCTCTTTTAAATTAGAAACGCTTAAAATATATTCGTTTAAATAAGCTTCATAGTCATTAAGGCGTTTCCAATGGCTTACGCCTTGAAACACTTTTGGGAAAAACCTAAAATTATCTGGAGTCTTATCATACCATCCCTGCACAACATCAGGTGAAAAAACTCTATAAAAAGTAGCATTTAATTCAATACTATTAAACTGTGTACCGTAATACGTTAGCTCATCTTTGGTACCTCTAGGATAAAAACCTTTCAGGTCTGCCCTATTCCACTTTGCACATCCTACATACAAATTTGGCACTTTCCTTTTTTTGAACCCTGAAAGTACTTTTTTAGTGTCGGGATGGTCTGGAGGTAATGTAAAATCTATTTCTCCTGGATTATCTACTTTTCCAAATTTCATTAGAGTGTGCTGTTATTGTGATTTCTAAAATATAAACTATTTTACCTCCATACGCTTCGCTTCACGCTCATTATAAAGGCTTTTAATAATACCATCTGCTAGTCCGACTTTAGGAACAAAAATGTTTTTTGCTTTACTCCATTTCATAGCAGATAAATAAATTTTTGTAGCAGGTATAATTACATCGGCTCTGTCTGGATTCATTTGTAATTCAAAAATACGTTCGTGATAGGTTTTATCTTTTATCATTTCAAAATAGTTACTCAAAAAGAAATAGCTTAAAGGCTTCCCTATTTTTTTACCACTATACTTATAAATACTATTAATATTTCCTCCAGAACCAATTACGTTAATCTTTCTAAAATCTTTGGTGTGTGTTTTTATCCATTTTTTTACTTCTTCCCAAATGGTATCACGCACCATGTCATTTATAATACGTACAGTACCTAATTGAAAAGATTTTGAAACAACAGATTTTCCATTCGCAAATACGGTGAACTCTGTACTTCCACCTCCAACATCTACATATAAAAATGCTTTGTTATCATCTATAAGATCGCGCAAATCTGTAGAGGCTATTATAGCTGCTTCGTCTTTTCCATCTATGATATGAATACGAAGTCCGGTTTCTTTAAATATTCTTTTTGCAACTTCCTCACCATTTTTAGCTTCTCGCATTGCTGAAGTTGCACAAGCTCTATGGGTTATTACTTTATGGTTTTTCATTAACAACGAAAAAGCTTGCATAGCATCTAACATACGCAGTATATTACCTTCAGAAATATTGCCTTCCAGAAAAACATCGGCTCCCAAACGAATAGGAACTCTAACTAAAGATGTTTTTTTAAATTGAGGAGGATCACCTTCTCTTTCAATAACAGTAGCAATAAGTAAACGTATGGCATTTGAGCCAATATCTATTGCTGCGTATTTTTCTATTCTTAGCAAATTATTTATTTAATTTTTCTTGATAATAGTCGTATAGCTTAAATTGTGATCGAATACGGTTATTAGAGTTTGTAACCCGGTATTGATTGTCTTGTTCTTTATTGATTATTCTAGCTTTTACATTATCATTCCAGCTAATATCAAAAGTATCTATAATTTCTTTCTTTATACCTTCATCATAAATAGGGCATGAAATTTCTACACGATTATCAAGGTTTCTACCCATAAAATCGGCAGAGGAAATATAAACTTTATCAATCCCCGCATTCTTAAAAATATACACTCTAGGATGCTCTAAAAACTTATCTATTATGCTAATAGCTTCAATATTCTCACTCATCCCTTTAACTCCTGGAATCAAGCAACAAATCCCTCGTATAATAAGTTTAATTTTCACGCCTGCATTGCTGGCGTCATAGAGTTTATTAATCATTTTAAAATCTGACAGACTATTCAATTTTAGTTTGATACCACTCACCTTTCCAGCCCTATGATTTTTAATTTCATTTTCAATTAGATTATAAAGGGCATTACGAGTGTAATGTGGTGAAACAATGAGGTGGTTATATTTTTTAATCTTGTAGTTTACTTCAAAGAAGTCAAAAACTTTATTGATCTCTTTACAAATTTTTCGATTTGATGTAAAAAGTGTATAATCTGTATAAATTCTTGCGGTTGACTCGTTAAAGTTACCGGTACTTACGAAAGCATATCGCTTAATTTTTTCGTTTTCAAGTCGCTCTACAATACAGGCTTTACAATGCACTTTGAGTCCAGATACACCAAATATTAACTCTACACCTTCACTTTGCATCTGTTCTGCATATTTTATGTTTGCTTCTTCATCAAAACGTGCTTGCAACTCTATCTGTACAGTAACATCCTTTCCATTTTTTGCTGCATTAATTAGAGAGCTAGCGATATGTGAAATTTGCGCTAAGCGATAAATGGTAATCTTTATAGACTTTACATTAGGGTCAAGTGCAGCTTCACGTAAAAACTTAACAACATAAGAGAAGGTTTGGTATGGAGCATACAGCAAATAGTCTTTATTTGCTATTTTATTAAGTAAACTACCTTCTAAGCTTAGACCTTTAATACGTAGAGGAGCAATTTTATCATACAAAAGGTCATTTCTGCCTAAGCTTGGAAATCCCATATAGTCTCTACGATTGTGATAACGACCACCAGGAATAATACTATCTGTAGTATCAATTCCCATTTTATCCATTAAAAAGCGTAGCGTTTCATTGTCTATATTTTTATCATAAACAAAACGAACAGGGTCTCCTGCACTTCTGTTTTTTACACTTTTTGAAATTTTATCAATAAAACTTTTACTTAAATCACTATCAATGTCTAGCTCTGCATCTCTTGTAATTTTTATCATATGAGCCGAAATACTGTCATATTTAAAAATACTAAAGATGTTATTTAAACAATACCGAATTAAATCATCCAGAATAATTATGTATTGTTTGTCACCTTCCTTTGGCAACACAACAAAGCGATCAATAATTTTAGGAATTTCAATTAGTGCATAGTTATTTTTTGTCCCAAAAGTATTATCGTCCTTAGACATTACCATTTTAATGGCAAGATAAGCTGCACTATCTTTTAATGAAGGAAACTCTTCTAGTTCACCAATCATTATAGTTACTAATGCAGGACTTACTTTTCTGAGAAAATAATCTGAAATAAAAGTTTCTTGACTTTTCGTGACTTGGGTTTCATCAATTATAAAAATGTTTTCTTTCTCAAGTTCTTCTTCAATATCACTTAAAATTGATAAACTAGTTGCTTGATGTTCTATGACAGTTTTTGTAATCTCTTCTAAGAGCTCAGTAGCCGAAATACCTCCTAGCGCACCTCTACCGCCTTTTCCTGCGTCTACGATACGTTTAATTGTCGCATAGCGAACCTTAAAAAATTCATCTAAATTATTTGAGAAAATTCCTAAGAATCTAAGACGTTCAATAAGCGGAACTGTTGTGTCCTTAGCTTCTTGTAAAACTCTTGCATTAAACTGTAACCAGCTTAGTTCTCTGTTTCTATAGTGATATTCCAATATATTATTTATTTTAAATCCCTAGGGAATAATGTCTTAATGGTTTTTCCTGTAGTGATATCACTCCATGATTTTTCCTTAAACTCAATAGCTACAAATCCACTTGTTGGAAGATTATCAATGTATTTATTACCAAGCATATTTACGATAGAAGTAAATGCATGGTTATGACCAACTATCATAACTCTTTGTAAAGAATCATCAAGGCCTTTAATAATTTTCATTACATTTTGACCACTAAAGTCATATAAGTCATGGTTGGTGCTAAAGTCTTTATCTTCAACTTCAAAAGCATCTTTAAAATAATTTGCAGTTGTTAGTGCTCTATTGGCATCACTACTTATTATTTTTTGAGGTGGTGGCATTTCTCCTTTTATTGTATTTGAGACTAATGTACCATCTCTTCTACCTCTTCCCTTTAATGGTCTTTGATGATCAATAACATCGTGTTTCCAGGATGATTTTGCGTGACGAACCATATATAAAGTTTTCATAATAAAGTTTATACTTTTAGTATTAATAATTATGGAGCTAATCGCTCAATTTTCCAGTCTAGTTTGTTTTTTAAACTATATCGTATTCTATCGTGTAATCTATTAGGTCTTCCTTGCCAAAACTCAAATTCTAAAGGAGAAATTAAAAAGCCTCCCCAATGGTCTGGTTTTGGAACTTCAATATCTATAAATTTTTCTTCTAATTGTTTTAAGCTGTTTTCTAGTTCTTCTCTATTTGCAATTACGTCGCTTTGCGGCGATACCAATGCACCTAACTGACTCCCTTTTGGTCTTGAAGCAAAATAATTAATAGAGTCTTCCTCACTTGTCTTATTAGCTACACCCTTGATTATTATTTGTCGCTCTAATGCTGGCCAAAAAAAAGAAATAGAGACATTTGGATTTTTATTAATTGAGATACCCTTTTCGCTTTTATAGTTAGTGTAAAAGTAAAACCCATTTTCATCATACTTTTTTAATAGCACTACTCTACCCTTTGGAAAACCATCAACTCCTATAGTTGTTAGAGTCATTGCATTAACCTCTTCAACAGTATTACTTTCTTTTGCTTCAAAAAACCATCTCTGAAATTGTTGCATAGGATTTGCATCAATGTCTTTAACAGAAAGTGCTCCTTTTTGATATGATTTTCGGTAATTGTGAAGTTCTTTTGCCATAAGTAAAAATCCAAAGCAATTTACAAAGAATGAAACTCTAATAAAACTAGAAAAAGATTAAATGTAGGTTAATTATAAATCAAAAACTTTACCGTCGTTTGCCAACAAAACATTCTCGAAGAGTAATGAAGCTTGCTCTTTAAACAAAGTAATATCTTTATATCTTCCTGAATAATGGCCTAATATTAATCTACCTACATTTGCCTTTTTAGCAATAGCCGCTGCCTCTTTTGCAGTACTGTGCATTGTTTTGGTTGCTAATTCATGATGCTCATCCAAAAAAGTGGCTTCATGATATAAAGCTGTAGCATTTGATATTATAGGAATAATTTCTGGATAATATGCAGTATCACTACAATATGCATAAGTTTTAGGTCGCGGCGGATCTTTTGTAATTAATTCATTTTTTATAAGCTCCCCTTCTCTATTTTCAATATCAAAACCTTGTTTTGCTTTGTTAAAGTAGGCTTGATCTATTTTATAATTAACTGCAGCTTCGATATCTAGATTCCTTTCAGATGGCTTTTCAGAAAACAAAAACCCATTTGTATATACCCTATGTTTTAGTGGAATTGTAGTGACAGTTACTTTATCATCTTCATAAATAACTTGGGAAGTAGTGCTTTCTAACTCATGAAAGTATAAATCATAGTTAGTCCAACTCTTTCCAAGCTTTAATTGAAGTGTAATAGCCTCTTTAATTCCTTTTGGACCATAAACGTGCAATGGTTCTTCTCTTCCTAATAAACGAAAGGTTGATATTAAGCCAACTAATCCAAAAAAATGGTCTCCATGTAAATGAGAAATAAAAATATTCTTAATCCTTGCAAATTTAACCTTAAACCGTCTTAATTGAACTTGTGTACCCTCACCACAATCTATTAAAAATAAATTTCCTTTTACCTCTAATACTTGTGAAGTGGGATGCGCATCGTATCGTGGAGTAGCAGAATGACAACCTAAAATTGTTAATTTCAAAGATTAAATGTTTTTGTAATAGTGGTTCTCTTTAATGTGATTCGACAGGCCACAGCTAGACATTATTTAGTCAGGTTGAGCCTGTCGAGGTTTAAATTTGTTAACTATTAATCTAGTTATTTCCTAAGATAAGTGGTAAACCACTATCCCCAGAACCGACTACAACCACCTTAGTATTTGGAGATTCACTTAGTTTTAATGTGGCATCAATCCCTTTATCCTGCAATATTTTATCGGTTAAAGATGCGCTTAAAATACGGTTGGCGTCTGCCTTACCTTGTGCTTCAATACGTACTTTTTCTGCTTCTTTTGCTGCTGTAACAAGTCTAAATTCGTACTCAAGAGATTCTTGTTCTTGTTTTAATTTACGCTCAATAGCTTGCTTAATGGTTGGTGGTAATGTTACATCTCTTACCAATACTTCATTAAGTTGCACATATTGTTTCTCAAGAATTTTTTTAGTTTCTGCAAAAATTTCGTCTTGTATTGCATCACGCTTACTACTGTATAGTTGTTCTGGTGTATAACGCCCAACAACACTTCTTGCAGCACTTCTTATGGCAGGTTTAATAACTCGATCTAAATATCCTTCACCAAGATTTTGGTGTAGTTTTCCAAGATCATTATAAACAGGCAGGTACCACGCAGAAGCATCAATTTGTATTTCTAGTCCATTAGAAGAAAGTACTTTCATTTGCTCAAAAAGTTCTTGCTGTCTTACTTCATACACGATAACATCATTCCAAGGAGCAACAAGGTGAAACCCTTCTCCTAGTGGTGGTTCATCTATTACAACACCACCTCCAAAGGTTTTATATAAAACCCCTGCTTCACCCGAGCCAATTGTTACTGCGGATTTTGCTAGGACAATGATTAATAATATTGCTGCGATAATTATAGGTATTCCAATTTTTGGTAATTTTTCCATACTATTTTATTTAGTTATTTTTATTTAGTGTTATATAAGTCCGTTGTATTTTCGAATAAACCACTCAGCTGCTAGCACAAAAACTAGTAATGCTAGAAGATATTTCCAATCTATTAAAGGTACAATTTTTTGTTCGCTTTTTTGAATAGATTTGAAGCTATTATCAGTAAGTAAAAAGTCTATAAGTTTTTGATTTTCAGAAATAAAGAATGCCTTTCCACCAGTATTAGTCGCTAATCTATCTAGCTTTGTTACATTGGCGTTTAAAAACTGCTGTTCTACATTAAAATCTAAAATTGTGAAGCTTCCGCTTCTTTGTATTGTTTCATCATCTACTGAAACTGTATAGTCATATTCTCCAGCTGGTAAGCTAGTGAGATTTACTTGGTAAAAGTTATTTTTAAGTAATAAAGGGAAAACTGTTATTTTGCTTGTTTCTTTCTCTTTTACAGTTATAGATAGTGATGCTCGAGGGTCAAACACAAAGTTTTTATCAAAATATTGCGCAGAAAGTTGAATGGCAGTATTATTATAGTAAAAAGATTCGTTAGCAACCTCTAACCTACTCCTACGTTTATTGGATGCCAAGTATTGAACTAATTTTGCAAAAAATCCATCAAACTCCTCAAAACTCCCACTATTAAGATAAGAACGAGCTCTCCACTTCCAGAGACCTTCACCATCCAAAATAGCATCTCGTTTTCCATTTAGCTCCATAGTGGCAAGCATAGGACTCCCGCTATTAATACCATTAATGGTTTGTTTCAGCAATTCTTCATTAGGAATTACAATCGATAACTCTCCAAATAACGTTTTTAATGGAGGAAAGTCATCAAAACCAATATCTTCTACAGCAAAAGTTCCATAGTTAGAATTTATGGCAGCTAAGACCTCTTCGGTTTCATTTGTAACTTCTTTTACATAATTTTTCTGAATACTATTTAAAAACACCCAGTCTGTTTGAAGACCAGTAATTGTAAGTGTATTTTTGTTCAGTTTAGAAATTTCTTGAAATACTGACGCAAAAAATCTGTCAGGTTGATATAGAATTATAAGTTGATAATCATCTAATACTTCTATAGCTTCTTGAGGTGTTTTTATTTCTAACCTACGCTGCTCATTACTAGTAATAGATTTTTTAAGAGCACCCAAGTCTGGATGAATTATTTTGCTCACCACAAGCACATTAGTTGCTTGGTCTATTACTTCTACAGCAAAGCGCTTGCTATTATTTACTTTATTTTTTTCTTCGGAAAGAGGAACAAGTTGTACTGTATATTTTTGTATTCCTACACTAGAGGCTGGTAACGTAAGATTAATAGTTTTTGTGTTTTCTACTTCAGAAAAAGAAACTGTTTCTCTATATACTGTTGCAGCTCCTTGTCTAATAACAAATTGAGTTGTTATTGGTCTTGCTCCACTATAAACCAATAAGGCCTCTACTGGAAATTGGTTTTTTAAAAATGCATATCTATTTGTATTAAGTTGCCCAACTCTTAAATCTACAAATTTTGTAGAATCTCCAACTATAATAGGGCATACAGGATTCTTTTGAGTTTGTGAAGTAAATTCATAATCGGCTCCCAAAGTTTGGTTTCCATCTGTAATAATAACGGTTGGAGCTACTTCACTTTTAAACAAGTCATCTATTTGTTTTAAAGCAGTAGTGATATTTGTGTTTTTTTTAGAAAATGAAATAGAATCATTATCACTAAGTGTACTTCCAAAGGTAAAGAGAGAAATATCAAACTTATCTTGTAAATCTCTATTTTGTTGTAGCTTTTTAATTGCCTCATTTACTTCTTCTACTCTATCTAACTCGTTTATTGAAGAAGAATTATCAACTAGAACAGGCAATTTGGGTTTTACTATTGTATAGGTCTCTGAAGTAAATTTTGGATTAATTAAAAGTAGCAAAACCAGAAAAATTGTAAGAAAGCGTAGTATTCCTAAGATCCATTTTAGATTAGTAGAGAGTTTACTTTTATAACCATACATAAATACTGAAACACCAAGAGCGATAACTCCTGCAATTACAATGTATAATATGGTTTCTGCGGACAATAGTTTGAATTTAAATGTTTAGAAGTATGCGTTAAAGTGTATTTTAATTAGCATAACATCTATAAGTCTTAATTTTAAAAGCGGAGCGGTCTAATGTCTATATTCTAGGTAAGCATCCCTCCGTCCACATTAAGAACTTGCCCTGTAATATATGACGATAAATCACTTGCCAAAAACACACAAGCATTAGCAATATCTTCTGGAGAGCCTCCACGCTTAAGCGGAATTGCATCACGCCATGACTGGACAGTAGCTTCGTCTAGTTTACCTGTCATTTCGGTTTCAATAAATCCAGGAGCAATAGCATTGCAACGTATATCACGAGATCCTAGTTCTAGTGCAACAGACTTAGTAAAGCCAAGAATACCTGCTTTTGAAGCCGCATAATTAGTTTGACCAGCATTACCTTTTACACCCACTACAGAGCTCATGTTAATGATAGATCCCTTACGTTGTTTTAACATAGGACGCATTACAGCCTTAGTCATGTTAAAAACAGACTTCATATTTACTTCCATTACTTGGTCAAAATCTTCTTCGCTCATGCGCATTAACAAATTATCTTTAGTTATTCCTGCGTTATTTATTACCACATCAATAGCTCCAAAATCTGCCATTACATTTTTAATAAGTGTTTGAGCATCCTCAAAACTAGCAGCATTACTTTGGTAAGCTTTAGCTTGAACTCCCATTTTTGAGACTACTTCTGCAATAGCATTTGCAGCTTCGGCTGATGAACTATACGTAAAAGCTACGTTAGCTCCATGGCTAGCAAATACTTCTACAATCCCTTTTCCTATACCACGGCTACCTCCTGTAATAATGGCTGTTTTTCCTTCAAGTAATTTCATATACTGGTTAATTTAATATACTTATTAATAGTATCAAATATAAAAAAAGCCCAGCGAAATTGCAGGGCTTTTATCATATCTTTTATGAGCAGCTATCCTAGGACTTCTGCTACTTTTTTCCCAATCTCTGCTGGAGAATCTACAACATGAATACCACACTCACGCATAATTTTTTTCTTTGCCTGAGCAGTATCATCACTTCCTCCTACAATAGCTCCTGCATGACCCATAGTACGTCCAGCTGGAGCTGTTTCTCCTGCGATGAATCCAACTACAGGTTTCTTGCTACCGCTTTCTTTATACCAATGTGCCGCATCTGCTTCTAATTGACCACCAATCTCACCAATCATTACCACAGCTTCAGTATCTGGATCATTTATTAATAACTCAATTGCTTGCTTAGTAGTGGTACCAATAATTGGATCTCCACCAATACCAATAGCCGTAGTTATTCCTAACCCTTGTTTTACAACCTGATCTGCAGCTTCATAGGTAAGTGTTCCAGATTTTGAAACTACTCCAACTTTTCCTTTTTTGAAAACAAACCCAGGCATAATACCCACTTTTGCTTCTCCGGGTGTAATTACTCCTGGACAGTTAGGCCCTACAAGTCTACAATCTCTATCTTTTATATAATCTGAAGCTTTAATCATATCACCAACAGGGATACCTTCAGTAATTGTAATTATAACTTTAATTCCTGCGTCTGCTGCTTCCATAATAGCATCTGCTGCAAAAGCTGGTGGAACAAAAATAATAGTTACGTCAGCGTCAGTTTCTTTAACTGCTTCTTCAACTGTATTAAAAACAGGCTTATCAAGATGTGTTTGACCACCTTTTCCTGGTGTTACACCGCCAACTACATTAGTTCCATACGCTATCATTTGTTCTGCATGAAACGTTCCTTCACTACCGGTAAAGCCTTGAACTATAATTTTTGAATCTTTATTTACTAAAACACTCATTGTTTATTGTATAATTAAAATTGAAATTTTCCTTAAAATTTGATGCAAAGATACTTGAATAAAAATCTATTTAAAAAGAATTTAAACTTTTACTCTATGGTAAGATTCTGAAGTATCATCTTTTTCTGTAACTGGTTGACTTACTTGGTAACCACGATATAATTTTCCATCTTTCACTTCCCAAATAGCTATAAAATGTGCAATTCCTAGTTCTTCGTCAGGGTTCTCAATAGTTCGTATATAATATTTATAGCGAATAGTTACGTGATTACCATCTTCTAGTAAATGACTTACCTCAATTCTAAGATCGTGATATGTTCTTCTTATTTCAGTAAAAAACTCTGAAAAATCATCATAATTCATAATAGTCAATCCATCTGTACTATTCCATATTACGGTTAGTTCTGAATGAAAAAATGTTTCTAGCACAGAATCATCTTTTAAAATATTTGAATTGTAAAAATTACGAACTACTTCTTTAGCTGTTTTACTCATGCTATAACTTATCTAATTTGTCTATTATATCTGGAATTAGCCTAATAGAAGCTAACTCTTTATATTTTTTTCTAAAATCATCTGCTGGCGTACCAAAGTAAGATTTAAATCCAGGTAATGATTTACTAACACCACTTTGTGCAGATATTACTGCTTTTTCTCCTATAGTTACACCACTTGTAATACCAACTTGTCCCCAAATGGTTACAAAGTCCTCTATAAGAACACAACCAGCAATGCCAACTTGAGAAGCAATTAAACATCGTTTCCCAATTATTGTATCGTGCCCAACATGTACTTGATTATCTAGTTTTGTTCCCTCACCAATGGTTGTAGAAGCTGTTACTCCTTTATCAATAGTACAAAGCGCTCCTATATCTACATTATCGTTAATAACGACATTTCCACCACTTAATAGCTTATCAAACTTTTCTGGTCTATTTTTATAATAAAAAGCATCTGCTCCCAATACTGAACCTGCATGTATAGTTACACCATTACCAATAATTGTATTGTCATAAATACATACATTAGAGTGTATTGTACAATCATTACCAATAACTACATTGTTACCAATAAAAGTATTAGGTTGTATTACTGTGTGTAGCCCTATTTTAGCAGAGTCTGCTATAACAGCTCTTGCTGGTATAAATGGATTAAAATGATGAGTTAATGTATTGAAATCACGAAAAGGGTCCTCAGATATTAGTAAAGCTTTACCTTCTGGACAATCTACTTTCTTGTTAATCAAAACTATAGTTGCCGCAGACTGCAAGGCTTTATCATAATATTTAGGGTGGTCTACAAATACTATATCTCCAGGCTGTACTACATGTATTTCGTTCATTCCCAAGACTGGGAAGGAAGCATCACCCACAAAATCACAATCTAAAATTGTAGCAATGTCTTGTAAAGTTTGAGGCTTTGGAAACTTCATTCTATAAAATTACTTCTTTTTTCCATAAATGATTGCTCTAGCAAACAAAAAATGTAAAAATGGAATTTTAGAAAAGAAAACGTCTAGTTTATAACCAAATTTATTAATCCAATTATTATAATTTTTATCACCAAAAATTTTTAAAGAAATAAAACCAGTTATAACAGTAAAAAAGTCAAAGAAATAATGGTCAAAAGTAAATTTACTACGTATTAATCTAAAATCTTTACCCACCAAGGCGTGCTCATCTGGTGTTCTTTCTCTTTTATTAAAAGCCCGGTACAGTTTATAGAGTGGATTCATATTGAGAGGTTCTAAAAACAAAATTTGCCCACCAGGTTTTAATACTCGATGAATATGATTAATAGATTGCTCAATATCTAAATGGTGAAGTATAGCTCCGCCATACACAACATCAAAGGTATTGTCATCAAAAGTAAGATTATTGGCGTCCATTAAATGAAATTCTGTATCAAATGGTAATCCTTTTGCGTTATTAATCCCTTTGTTTAGTTCTACTTGAGAAATATTAATACAGGTTAACTTTTTGGGCTCAACTCGACCTTTAATCCATGAAATCCACGAATGAGAACCAATCTCTAAGACATTTTTATCTTGAAATGTTGGGATTAATTTATCAAAGATTTTAGCCTCACGCTTATACGAATAATAGAAAGAATGCCTACGTAACTTCTTAATTTTAGTACGATCTAATTTATTTTCGTCCCAATATTCTGCTTCTGTTCTGGCTATTTCTTCGTTAGTACGTGTAGAAGTACTCATTATTCTTTTATACGCTCTTGATATTGTCCTTTTTCTGTATCAATTCTTATTTTATCTCCTTCATTAATAAATAGCGGAACGTTCACTTCAGCACCTGTTTCAACAGTTGCAGGCTTAGTAGCATTTGTAGCTGTATTACCTTTTACTCCTGGCTCTGTAGCGGTAACTTCAAGAATAACATGTGCAGGTAAATCTACTGAAAGTGGTGAGCTATCTTCAGTATTAATTAATACGGTAACTACTTCTCCTTCCTTCATTAACTCTGGAGTATCTAATGCTTCTTTTAATAATCTAATTTGAGAGTAGTCTTCAGTATTCATAAAGTGATACCACTCACCTTCATTATATAAAAACTGAAACTTATGTGTTTCTACTCTTACATCATCTATCTTATGTCCTGCTGAAAAGGTATTATCAACTACTTTTCCTGTAGTAACACTTTTTAGTTTAGTTCGAACAAAAGCCGGTCCTTTACCAGGTTTAACATGTAAAAACTCTATTATTTTATAAATATCATTGTTATAATGAATACATAATCCTTTTCTAATATCTGAACTTGTTGCCATTGTTTTTTGTTTCTCTTTAATTAATTATTACTAAAATACCCTTTCATAATTCCTCGTTTAGAATTCTTTATAAACTGAAGAATTTCATCTCGTTCTGGAGTTGCTTCCATTTCTGCTTCAATAATTTCGGCAGCTTGGGTATTATTATAATTCTTTTGATATAAAATTCTAAAAATATTTTGAATCTCCTTAATTTTCTCAGGAGTGAATCCTCTTCTACGCAGTCCTATTGAATTAATTCCAACATATGAAAGTGGCTCACGTGCTGCTTTTACATAGGGAGGAACATCCTTACGAACTAATGAACCACCGGTTACAAAAGCATGATTCCCTATCATACAAAACTGATGTACAGCTGTCATACCAGCTAGTACAACATGATCACCTACAGTAATATGTCCTGCAAGTGTACTATTATTTGAAAAAATACAGTTATCACCCACAATACAATCATGTGCGATGTGGCAATATGCCATAATCCAACAGTTTTTTCCAACGACAGTTTTTCCTCTATCTGCAGTACCTCTGTTTATAGTAACATACTCACGTATGGTGGTACCATCCCCTATTTCGGCAGTTGTATCTTCATCGTTAAACTTTAAGTCTTGAGGTATAGCAGAAATAACAGCTCCTGGAAAAATATTACAATTTTTTCCAATTCGAGCGCCTTCCATTATGGTTACGTTAGAACCAATCCAAGTTCCTTCTCCAATAACAACATTGCTGTGAATAGTTGTAAAGGGTTCTATTACTACATTTTTAGCGATTTTAGCTCCAGGGTGTACGTATGCAAGTGGTTGGTTCATTTATGTGTTTTTAGTTTTTACAATTTGGGCCATAAGCTCAGCTTCGGTTACCAATTTATTATTTGCATAGGCATTACCTTGCATATGGACTATACCTCTTCTAATAGGTGTTATTAATTCTAATTTAAAGACCAAAGTATCTCCTGGGTTAACTTGTTGTTTAAATTTTACATTATTAATTTTCATAAAAAATGTAAGGTAATTCTCTGGGTCTGGAACTGTACTTAATGCTAATATTCCACCTGTTTGTGCCATTGCTTCAACAATAAGAACCCCTGGCATTACTGGAGCTCCTGGAAAATGACCTACGAAGTATGGTTCATTCATTGTTACATTCTTAAGTCCAACTACATGAGTATCACTTAATTCTAAAATTTTATCGACCAATAAAAAAGGTGGTCTATGGGGAAGCATATCCATAATTTGATTTACATCCTTTACTGGGGTTTTGGATAAATCAAATTGTGGTATTTTATTTCTACTTTCAAGTTTAATTAACTTAGAAAGTTTCTTTGCAAATTGTGTATTTACATGATGACCAGGCTTATTAGCAATTACTTTACCTCTTATTCTTGTTCCAACTAGTGCTAAATCCCCTATTACATCAAGTAATTTATGTCTTGCTGCTTCATTTGGGTAATGCAAGTTAAGGTTGTCTAGTATACCATTAGGCTTTACTGAAATTTCATCTTTACCAAAAGCCTCACGAAGTTTTTCCATTGTTTTTGGAGACAACTCTTTATCAACATAGACGATAGCGTTGTTTAAATCTCCTCCTTTAATAAGGCCGTGTTCTAGAAGCATTTCAATCTCATGTAAAAAACTAAAGGTTCTGGCGTCTGCAATTTCTTTTTTAAATTCTGAAATATGCTTTAACGAAGCATTTTGTGTTCCCAATACCTTTGTTCCGAAGTCAACCATAGTTGTAACTTGGTATTCTTCTGAAGGTATTATAGTTATTTCACTTCCAGATTCTTCGTCTACGTAAGAAATTACTTCCTTAACAATATACTCTTCTCTTGGAGCATCAAGCTCTTGTATTCCAGCATTTTCGATAGCTTCAATAAAAAATTTTGAAGAACCGTCCATAATTGGAGGTTCAGAAGCATTTAGCTCGATAATACAATTATCTACTTCCATACCTACCAAAGCAGCTAATACATGTTCTGAGGTTTGGATCTTTACACCCAACTTCTCTAAATTAGTACCGCGTTGTGTATTTACTACATAATTAGCATCTGCTTCAATAACTGGGCTTCCTTCTAGATCTACTCTCACAAAAGTATAGCCATTATTTGCAGGGGCTGGTTTAAATACAATAGTAACTTCCTTACCAGTATGAAGACCTACTCCTGTTAAAGAAGACTCTTTACTAAGGGTGGTTTGCTTTGCTATACAATTAGTCATTTTTAGTCTTTTTTTCTATTGAATTAAAACGCTCTATTATTTTAGGTAAGTTTTTAAAATGAACGTAGCTTTTATTAAAGTCTCCATAGTTTAATGCAGGCGAACCTTGAAGTGTTTCATTATCCTTTACATTACGCCCTATACCACTCTGTGCTTGGATACGTACATTATCTCCTATAGTGATATGCCCTACAATTCCTACTTGACCACCTATAAGACAGTTTTTTCCAATTTTAGTAGATCCAGCAATTCCTGTTTGGGCTGCAATTACAGTATTTTCTCCTATTTCAACATTATGGGCAATTTGGATTTGGTTGTCTAACTTAACACCTTTTTTAATTACAGTAGAACCTAGTGTGGCTCTATCTATAGTTGTTCCTGCTCCTAAATCTACATTATCTTCTATAATTACATTACCAGTTTGTGGAACTTTTGAATATTCTCCCTTTTCATTAGGCGAAAAACCAAAGCCATCTGCACCAACAATTACACCACTATGGATTACACAGTTATTACCAATTAAAGATTCTGAATAAATTTTAGCTCCAGCAAATACAATAACATTATCTCCCAATACAACATTATCTCCTATATAAGCATTGGGGTAAATTTTACAATTGGTTCCAATTTTTACATTTTCTCCTATGTACGCAAATGCACCTATATATATATCATCTCCATATGTTGACGACTCTGCAATAAAAACAGGTTGCTCTATGCCACTCTTATTCATTTTTACTTGATTGTAATATTCAAGTAATTTTGAAAAGGCCTTGTATGCGTTTTCAACTTTGATAAGAGTTGTCGAAATTTTATTTTCTGGAACAAAATCTTTATCCACAATTGTTATGGATGCTGCAGTCTCATATATGTAGTGCGTGTACTTTGGGTTGGCTAAAAAAGTTAAACTCCCTTTGGTACCTTCTTCAATTTTAGAAAGCTTAGAAACCTCTACTTCACCGTTTCCTTCTATTTCACCTTCAAGTATTCCCGCTATTTGGGTTGCTGTAAATTTCATGTATTAAATTGTGTTGCAAAAATAGAAAAAAAGGATTAGTTATTGGTTTTAGGGTAACAGATGTAATATTTAGTCACTTTTTTTGATAATGCTTTTAGGTTTAATTGATCACTAGCCTTTGCTACATCTACAATCTTGCCGTTTTTGGCAAGTAAATTTATAGTGTCTTTTTCCATACTATATGCTTGATTAAAAATAGTACCTGTAAACACAAAATAAGATGTTTCGTTTTCAGAAAGGTTGTGTTTGCTCATAAAAAGTTTTTTCTTTTCAGAAATTTTATCTGGATTAATTGGCTTCTTTTTAAGCTTAATTTTTAGTAAATTTCTATTTAGAATCATTTCGGAGAGGGTTCTAAGTACAAAATCTTCGTTGGTTGCCCAAGACTTCATTGCCGAAACTATATCGTAATCATCCAATTTTGAAAACACAGTTAATATTTCTTCTGTAAATTCATTTTTTGATATACTATTATTCAAGAAAAATGAGAGTGAGTCACTTGCAGGAAGTGTAACACCATTTCGAGTTAATTCTTTAGCCCTCTTTAAAACTCTAAGCAATAATTGCTCAGCTACTATTCCTGTTTTGTGCAAATACACTTGCCAATACATTAAGCGTCTTGCTACAATAAATTTTTCTACAGAATAAATTCCTTTTTCTTCTACAACCAGTTTGTCATTTTTCACATTAAGCATAAAAATAAGACGTTGAGAGCTAATAGCACCCTCTGAAACACCAGTATAAAAGCTATCTCTTCTCAAATAATCTAATCTGTCCATGTCTAACTGACTTGATATTAATTGATGCAAGAATTTTCGGTCATATTTGTTTTTAAAAATTTGGATTGCTAACGTTAATCTGTTGTTAAACTTTTTATTTAGCGCTTCCATAAAAAGTAAGGAAATAGCCTCGTGGTTAACGTTCTCTACAATACTGTTTTCCATAGCATGGGAGAAGGGACCATGTCCAATATCGTGTAAAAGGATTGCAATATAAAGCGCTTCTTCTTCAGTAGTAGAGACTTCAACACCTTTGTTTCTAAGTACTTGTATTGCTTTTTGCATTAAAAAATATGCTCCTAGTGCATGATGAAAACGAGTATGATGTGCTCCTGGGTAAACCAAATAAGACATACCCATTTGAGAAATTCTGCGTAGCCTTTGAAAGTAAGGATCTTCAATTAATTGAAATATGAGTTTACTTGGAACAGAAATAAAACCATAGATTGGATCGTTAATGATTTTATGAGTAGGGTTTGGATTCAAACTTTAACTTTAAATTAGTAGTAGGCACCATACTAGTGTGCCAATAGACTTTTAATTTTGATTACAAATTATAAATATAAAAGTGAATGAACAGTCCGTTCTATTCGCAAACAAATATACATATATGAGCGATATTAAAGTACTTTGGGTTGATGATGAAATAGATTTATTAAAGCCTCACATAATTTTTTTAGAAAACAAGAACTATAAAGTTACTACAGCGCAAAGTGGTACAGAGGCACTAGAGGAAATAAAGCAAGAGAGTTTTGATATTGTTTTTCTGGATGAAAACATGCCTGGCCTTACTGGTTTAGAAACTCTTACTGAAATAAAGGAATATAATGCTACTCTTCCAGTTGTTATGATTACAAAAAGTGAAGAAGAATATATTATGGAAGAAGCAATTGGCTCTAAAATTGCCGATTATTTAATTAAACCCGTAAACCCAAACCAAATACTTTTAAGTCTTAAGAAAAATCTTGATCATTCTAGATTAGTTTCAGAAAAAACAACCTCAAACTATCAGCAAGAGTTTAGAAAAATAGCAATGGATATGTCCATGATTAACTCTTACGAAGGTTGGGCAGAGCTTTATCAAAAATTGGTTTACTGGGAGTTAGAACTAGAAAACATTGAAGATACTGGAATGTTTGAGATTTTAGAGTCTCAAAAAACAGAAGCAAACACACAATTTTGCAAGTTTATTGATAAAAATTACCCTAATTGGTTTGATGGTAAAGATGATGCTCCTGTAATGTCGCATACCCTTTTTAGAGACAAGGTAGTTCCAGAATTAGAAGATAAAACCCCAACCCTGCTAGTTGTAGTCGATAACTTACGTTATGACCAATGGAAGGCATTTGAGCCCTTTTTAGCGAGTAGTTATAAAAAACAAAACGAAGAACTTTTTTATAGCATACTACCTACTGCAACACAATACGCAAGAAATGCTATATTTTCTGGATTAATGCCAGCAGATATGGAAAAAATGCATCCAGAGTATTGGTTAAATGATACTGATGAGGGCGGGAAAAACATGAAAGAGGATAAGTTTCTAGCGGCGCAATTAAAACGTTTAGGCCTTAATCTAGACTGGAGTTATACAAAGATATCCAGCCTCAAACAAGGAAAGAAAATGGCAGAAAACTTTAAAGCCCATAAAGATGAAGACCTTACCGTGGTTGTTTATAATTTTGTAGATATTCTATCTCATTCTAAAACAGAGATGGAAGTAATTAAAGAACTGGCATCCACAGATAAGTCTTATCGCTCTCTAACTCAAAGTTGGTTTAAGAACTCTCCACTTCTAGATATTATTACCCAAGCATCTCAATTAGGCTTTAAGTTAATTATCACTACAGATCATGGTACTATAAACGTAAAAAATCCTTCCAAAGTAATAGGAGATAAGAATACTAGCTTAAATCTTAGGTACAAAACTGGAAGAAGTCTTACATATGAAGACAAAGAAGTTTTAGCAGCAAAAAACCCTAAAACAATACATTTGCCAACAATTAACATGAGCAGTTCCTTTATATTTGCAAAAGGAGATTTGTTTTTTGCATATCCTAATAATTACAATCACTACGTAAGCTATTACCGTAATACCTATCAACATGGAGGAGTTTCTCTAGAAGAAATGATTATTCCGTTTACAGTTCTTAACCCAAAATAATATATTATTTGTAGGATAAGTCTTGTTAAAGTGTATTTTATCGAAAAATAGGTCGATTAATCGATTATAATGCTATATTTGAAATCCATTAATTTATATGGAACGTACGTTTAATTTAAATACCATAAACGAAGTTGTAAGTGAACTCTTGCAATTAAAAGAAACTAGGGTATGGCTTTTTAAAGGAGAGATGGGTGTTGGCAAAACTACCTTAATAAAGGAGTTAGCTAAACAATTAGGTGTAAAAGATACATTAAGTAGCCCTACCTTTTCTATAGTTAATGAGTATCAAACAAGTACTGAAAAAATTTTTCATTTCGATTTTTATCGAATAAAAAGTGAAGATGAAGCAATGGATATGGGAGTAGAAGAATACTTTTATAGTGGCCACTTTAATTTTATAGAATGGCCTGAAAAAATTGAAACATTAATTCCCCAAGAATATGTTGAGGTAACACTTAACAAAAATAAAAATGGAAGTAGAACTGTAAACCTTAAGCTAGTGAACTAAAATTAACACGATAATATAATTTCATTATTTACCCATAAAAGGTAATTTTTTTCGGCAAGTAACACATCTTTAATTACAAAAGACAATAGTACAATATAAGCCCAAAAAAAATTAAGGACTTGCCTTTTTAAACAATAGATTTGTGCTATTAACCTCACAAACTATAACATTATGAAATTATTAAAAGTACTATTTATCGTAGCAATTTTCGGGACAGGTTTATTTGCATCTTGCACGCCAGAAAGCATAGAAGATGGACAAAACGAACAACAAATCGACAAAGCAGACATCATCGTCCCTAGTAAGGGGTAGTATAGTTGCGTTATTAATTGCAATAACGCCATACATTTTTTATACATATGAAAGTTTCCCAGATACAAAAACCTGGGAAACTTTTTTGTTTACTTACGAAGCTAACTGGTACCAAAAGGTATATGTTTCAGTTTGGACTATGATGGGTAAGTTTATCCCATTACTTTTATTATTTATATGGTTTTTCACAAATAAGCATTGGTGGTATCATGTTCTTTTGATTCCGATTGGAATGTTCTCTTTTCAATTATTTAATGTTATTAATGATGACACAAGCTTTGTGGATGAAGTTGAAATCTGGTGGTTATTTCCAATAATGCTTGTTATTATACCATTTGTTTACTTAGTAAGAGCTAAGTTATTCCACAAATTACGAGGAGATGACTTACAAGCCTTTGAAGAAGACTTAATGCAAAAGAAAAGCTTTTGGCGTCAAATTAAGGATTTGTTTCAATAATATTTTCATATAAAATTTTCGTTTTTAATTTGTAACTTGGTAGTATATAACCAATAGCCATGTCACAACCTAATTCCCCTTTTACTAGAGCTCAACTTCTCCCTCAAGAAGAGAAACTAGAAATTTCTAAACAAAAAGGAGAGCTATACATAGGTATTCCAAAAGAAGCGTATTTTCAAGAGAAACGTATTTGCCTAACACCAGATGCTGTTGCAGCAATCGTTGCCAATGGACATCGAGTACTTATAGAAAAAGGTGCTGGTACCGAAGCTGGTTTTAGCGATGATGCATACAATACTGCTGGTGCTACACTAACAAATGACACAAAAAAGGTATTTGAATGCCCTATGATCTTAAAGGTAGAACCCCCTACCCTAGAAGAGTTAGAACTAATCAAACCAAAATCTGTTTTACTTTCTGCTTTGCAACTTAAAACAAGACAGAAAGAATATTTTAAAATACTCGCAAAGAAAAAAATCACGGCACTAGCTTTTGAGTTTATAAAAGATGAAGACCATAGTTATCCTGCAGTAAAAGCATTAAGTGAAATTGCAGGAAGCGCTTCTGTTTTAATTGCTTCGGAGTTGTTAGTGCATCCAGAATATGGAAATGGATTACTCTTCGGAAACATTAGCGGCGTCCCTCCTGTTGAGGTTGTTGTAATTGGTGCCGGTACCGTTGGGCAATTTGCAGTACGTGCTGCATTGGGAATGGGAGCAAATGTAAAAGTGTTTGACAGTTCCATCACAAAGCTTAGAAAAATTCAAACAAATGTAGGGCAGCCATTATATACCTCTACTATTCAACCAAAAAACCTATTAAAAGCCTTACGCCGCTGTGACGTTGCTATTGGAGCAATTAGAGGGTCTAATCGTTCTCCTGTAGTCGTTTCGTCTACAATGGTAGAAAACATGAAGCCAGGTGCAGTAATTATAGACGTAAGTGTAGATATGGGTGGTTGCTTTGAAACTACGGAGATTACATCACATGATAAACCAATTCATATAAAGCATGGGGTTATTCATTATGGAGTACCAAACATTCCTGCTCGATACCCTAAAACAGCATCAATTTCAATAAGTAATATTTTTACCCCATATTTATTAGAAATAGCTGAATGTGGCGGGCTAGAAAATGCCGCTAGGTATGATTATGGATTGCGAAATGGCCTATATTTCTATAGAGGAATATTAACAAACAAGTCGATTTCAGACTGGTTTGAGATGCCTCATAGTGATTTGAATTTATTGATGTTTTAATTATTTTGTAGGACTACAGAAAAATAATCAAAGTATTTACAACTATCTTTGCTTTAAATTTTAGTAAATGAAACTTATTCATAGACTCGCCTATTATCTTGGTGGATTTGTAATTGGACTTATTATTTTATTTTTCTTTTTAGGTGGAAAAGATGCTTCATGTGATTACTCTCCAAATGCACGCACATTAAAAAATATACGTCTAAAAAAAAGAGAGTTTAACCCAAAAACACTACAAACTCTTCAGAGTAAAGGACTTGACACAGCTGCTATATCTAGTATTTTGAATAATGGAAATGTTTTGTTTTCTGAAAGTAATCGTGATTTAGACTCATGCAAACAATATGTAATTGAAGGAGAGATTAAAGAAACTCTATTAAAAATAACAATGGAGAATTGTGCAGAAGTAGCTAGGCTTTTAGACGTCAACTTTCAGCAAGAATAATAACCTACAATTATCCGTTGTCAAGTTATTTTTTAGTTAGTTAGGCTTTTCTTCTTTCTTTCTCTTTTTTTAATAAAGATAATTCTCTACTTGTTTGCCCAGCGACTGAGGTATTTTCTTCTGCCCTTCTAATTAAGTACGGCATCACATCTTTTACGGGGCCAAATGGGGTATATTTAGCAACATTATAACCTTGCTCTGCAAGATTATAGCTTATGTGATCACTCATGCCATATAATTGTCCAAACCACACTCTATTGTCATTATTAGTTAGACCTTTTGCTTCCATAATTTTTACTGCCAAATAACTACTTGTTTCATTATGTGTTCCTAAAAATAAATGAATATCATCAAGGTTATCCAAAATGTATTTCGTCACCTCATTAAAGTTGGCATCAGTTGCAAATTTGCTTTCACAAATTGGAGTTTCATACCCATGTTCTTCGGCACGCTCATTTTCTTTTTCCATGTAAGCACCTCTAACTACCTTAAAACCTAGCTTATATCCTTTCTCTTTTGCTTTTTTATGTGCCTTTTTTAAATATGCTAATCTGTCCCAACGGTAGCATTGTAGGGTATTAAAAACAATAGGATACTCTTTATTATATTTTTCCATCATTTGCTCGCATAAATCATCTGCAGCATCCTGCATCCATGATTCCTCACCATCAATTAACAGAGAAATATTACAATCGTAAGCTACTTTACAAATCTTTTCATATCGAGCAATTATACGCTCCCATTCGCTTTTTTCACTTTCTGTAAGTTTTTGTTTTTCAGTAATCTTCTGCCATATTTTAAATCGACCAAAACCTGTAGGCTTAAATACCGAAAAAGGCATTGCGTCTTTTTTATCAGCAAACCGAGTAAGTTCAATTACCTTGGCTAAAGTTGCATCAAATTGTTCCTCCTCTTCTTTCCCTTCTACCGAATAATCTAAAACCGAATGCACGTTTGCACCATACAGCTCATCAACAGTTGGCATACAATCTTTTTCATTTACTCCTGCGCAAAAGTGATCAAAAACTGTGGATCGAATAAGACCCTCAACAGGTAAATTCATATTTAATGCAAGCTTGGTTGCTGCAGTACCTATACGAACCAATGGTTCATTAGCTATCATTTTAAAAAGAAAATAAGCACGTTCTAATTGTGAATCACTCTTTAGCTTAAAAGCAACTTCAGTATTATCGAAAAGTGAATTTGATGCCATAAAATAAAAATAATGTTCACAAATATAGTTAGATTTGATCTCACTTTAATCGCAAAAATAGAAACTACATAGTATGAGAGGATTAACCAAAATAGAAGGGGGAATATATGAAGCTATGGAAGGTTACGAGGCTATACGTAGCTTTATAAAAAGCTATAATCCTTCAACAACTTTTGTGTTGGTAGATAACCATACCAAGAAGGTTTGTTTGCCTTATTTTTTGGACAAACTAAGCATAGAAAAAAAAATAGTAGTTCTTGAAATGCCTAATGGTGAAAATCATAAAAATATTAAAACTTGTTTGCAATTATGGCAAGAACTATCAAATAAAGGGGCAGACAGAAAAAGTCTGTTACTTAATCTTGGTGGCGGTGTTGTAACTGATTTAGGTGGATTTATAGCCTGTACGTTTAAAAGAGGTATTCAATTTATTAACATCCCCACTACTCTATTAGCAATGGTAGATGCCTCTGTAGGTGGCAAAAACGGTGTAGATCTTGGTTCATTAAAAAACCAGATAGGTGTTATTAAACAACCTAATTTTGTGATTATTGATACAGAGTATTTAAAAACACTCTCAGAAACTGAAACACGCTCGGGTTTTGCTGAAATAATAAAGCATGGGCTTATTACTTCAAAATCTTACTGGAATAAAGCAATAAACTATTTTATAGTTACCGAAGAAGAGCAAAAAAATATAATTTGGGAATCTATTAAAATTAAAAACAAGGTAGTAACTAAAGACCCACTTGAAAAAGGGGTTCGAAAAACACTAAATTACGGTCATACACTTGGTCATGCAATTGAATCTTATTATTTAACTCATAGAGAAAAAAGATTGCTACACGGTGAAGCTATCGCAGTTGGGATGATTTTAGCTAATTTTATTTCTTCTGAGTTATTACAGTTCCCCAAAACAATACTAGAAGAAACTTCAGATAAAATTATTTCAATATTTGGCAAAGTTACATTTAACGACTCAGCCATTTCAGAAATAATAAAACTCCTCATTCACGACAAAAAAAATGTAAATGGAGAGGTGCGGTTTGTATTACTAACTAACTTTGGAGAGGTAAAAACAGATTGTAAAGTCCCTAACTCCCTTATTCACAAAGCTTTTGAATACTATAAAAATCTCTAATATTTTACATTTAATTAATTTTATGTATTACTTTTTTTACTAGTTTTAAACTATAAACGATAGCAAACCAATATGAAAAGAGTCATTGTAGATTTTAAAAAATTAACACCAGAAATACTTAATCTTTTGGTTTCAAAATACCCAGATGGTTATGATGATGATCATGTGATTACTTTTAAAAATGCAAAAAATGAAACTATTGAGGCGGTAGAGGTTAGAACTGATGATTCTATCTACTTGGTTAAAGTAAGTTCTAAGCTAGAAAACTCGATGGCAAATTTTGTGGAAGATGATTACGATGATGAAGACTACAACGAACCAATTGTTGAATTAGAGCAAAAAGGTTCTGAAGAAGAAGAATAAGCTATAAATACCTTTCTTTAATAATATTTATATGGTGTACCTCATGTCCACAAATGATGTACCCTGCAGCCCTCACAGAAAGTTCATTTCCACTTGCAATACCTTTCTTTTTTAAAGTATTTTCATTAAAGCTTTTAAAGAGTGATATGGTTGCTGTACGTACCGCAATAAACTCTTTTAATAATTCATCAAGATGTAAGTCGCTAGAAGTGTTTTCTATAAATTCATCTTGGTCAAAACCAACTAGTTTACCCCCATTGGATCTTGCAAAATACAATGCTCTATAAGCAAAAACTCTTTCGGTATCAATAATATGAAGCAACACTTGCAGAGGTGTCCATTTCCCATCTGCATACCTATAGTTTAATTTTTCTTTAGAAATATTTTCAAAAAAATCATGCGTTACTAGCATGGATTTGGCAAGAGACTCTAAGATATCATTAGACGAGGCTAAGTTTATATACTGTGCAAAATAAGGGTTAAATTCGGTTGGTTCTAGTAAATCAGTAATCATAAAAAATATAAAAGCCTAAGATACTAAAATCATAGGCTTAAAATTAATTAGAGTTGTTTATTTAAACAATATCGTTAAAGATTGAGTGCATTAATCGTTTCTTATCATTAATACTCTCTTCCAGGGAAATCATTGTCTCAGTCCTTGTAACTCCTTCAATATCATCTATTAAATAAATAATATTTTTTGCATGTGTTGTATCCCTTGCGCGAATTTTACAAAAAACATTGAACTTTCCTGTAGTTACATGTGCAACAGTAATAAAAGGAATTTGGTTAATTCGCTCAAGAACAAACTGTGTTTGGGAAGTTTTATTCAAGAAAATACCTACATATGCAATAAAAGAGTACCCCAGTTTTTTATAATCTAATCGTAGTGAAGAACCAGTTATAATGCCAGCTTCTTCCATTTTTTTCACTCGAACATGTACTGTACCAGCTGAAATAGAAAGCTTTTTTGCTATATCAGTAAATGGAGTACGTGTATTTTCAATCAACATATCTAAGATTTGATGATCTGTGTCGTCTAATTTAAATTTGGCCATAGTAAATATTTCTGCTACAAAAATAGCGCCTTTAATTGTTATGAAAAACTATCTATTGAAAAAAAAGTAGTATTTGGGTTATTTTTATCAATTATATGCAATACTTTTTGACCAATAGTAATTTTATCGTGAGAATTTATTAAAACTTCACTCCCATTCGCATCTACTTCAAGGTGACCATAAACATCTGTTAAACTACCTATTGCGTCTATAGTAGGTGTAAAAACAATTTTATTGTCTAGTAAGTTTTCCACAAATTGAACTGCAATAGTTTGAAATGAGTTCTCCTTAGGTAGCTTTACATTTTTAATAAGAACATCCTTATAGTTTTTTTTATTCTCTGGAATTGCATTGTATATATCTATACTTGGATTACCAGCATTAGAATTAATTTTAAATAAATCTAATAATGCAAAGCATATATGCTTTCTAGTAATTTCTCTCTGATAATCGTTCTCATAGTGCCCCGCCTCAAATAATATAGTAGGCACTCCTGCCATCTGAAATGTATCTCCTACGCAGTTTTTATTGAATCCATCGTCATATCTACCAATTTGGTTTTTAACCTCACTAGAAGCGTTTAAAAACAAGCTAGCGATTATCTCCATAGCTTCTTTTCTAGCGGAAGTTATCGTTCTATCTTTATCTGCTGAAGGCGCTAGATATGATATTGTAGCTGGCAACCCACTTTCTAAGCCATAAATAGTGCGTTGATCATGCATGTTTAAACACAAATCTGGCGAAAAAGCTTTAAAAACTGAGGAAAGAACAACACTCTCGGGTTCAGTTTGGTCTTGTGCATCTCTATTAAGATCAACATCTTTAGCGTTATTTCGGGTATAGGCTTCGGCTCCATCAGGATTTAAAATGGGCAGTATAGTCAATGTGTAAGTACCTAAAAACTTATTTACAACTTCTTTACTAGTGGTTTTATGAGATAAGAACCCTAAAAAATCGAAGATAGCCTTAGTAGTTGTCGTTTCATTTCCATGCATTTGAGACCAAATAAGTACTTTTTTAACCCCATGACCTAATTGTATTGAAATAATTTCTTTGTCTAAAACAGAATGACCTACTACTGAAATTTTACAAAAAGAAGGAAGGATATCTAGAATAGGCTTAATGTGATTAAGCGTAATATATCTACCTAATAATTGCTTCTCAAAAAACTGTGCGTATTGTTTTTTACTGTCCATTATAAATTTATCTGTTACAAAGGTAAACAAGCACAAGTTTACAATTGTAAACATGAAATTGAATGAATTTGTTGTGTTAAGTAAACAAACTTAGCAATCAACTACCCTTATTTTAACAAAACCTTTATATAATCAATTATATTGAAATTAATTAATTTATTTTCAATTATTTAACTATTTTAATCTAAAGTAAAACTTCTAATATAAAGTAATGAATATGAATAAGTTTTGGGTTAAAATATAAAATAAGTTACATTTGTAAACGTTATAGGCATAACTAGAGATGTTACAATGGTAAACAGTAAGGAGTTCACAAAAAGATTAGAAAAAATCATAGATTTCTACGGGTTATCTGCTACTGCTTTTTCTGAAAAAATAGATTTTAATAGGTCTACTATTTCTCACCTACTCTCTGGTAGAAATAAACCAAGTTTAGAATTTGTAATGAAAGTTGTTCAGACTTTTCCAGAAGTAGAATTGTATTGGTTATTAAATGGAAAAGGGTCCTTCCCTTCTGAAAGTAAAACAGTAAATCAAAATTTATTTTCAGATACTTCATTGTCAAAAAATGAAATTGTTGAGCAAAAACAAAATCTACCTTCTCAGAATACTGCAACAGATATCTCAAAAACCACTTCTAGTTCAGAAATAGATAGGATTGTAATTTTTTATAAAGACGGTACTTTTAAAGCGTATTCTAATTAATTGTTTCTATAATTTTTCAGAAATTTGTAGAAAATTGAAATATGCGCTTTTTTTTAATTGCCTCCCTCCTTTTATTGTTAGTTAGTTGTTATTCTGTAGAAAGAGACTGTAGCTCTTTTAAAACTGGAACATTTGAGTTTGAAGCTGTTATAGGAACTGAGATTTTTAAAACTAAATTTACTCGAAACGATTCTATAGAAATTGATTATTTTAGAGGCAAGGCTGACACTTCTTCTATTAGATGGATTAATGATTGTGAGTATATTGTAAAAAACTTGAATCCAAAGAATATGGCGGAAGAAAAGGCAATACACATGAAAATTTTGAGTACTCAGAACGATAGTTATACTTTTGAATATAATATTGTTGGTGAAGAAAAGAAGCAAAAAGGAACAGCAATTAAAATTAGTGAATAACTGCACAACCCTAACCAAATAAAAGTCAAATGTTTGAAATTTTAACCTCTCCAGATGCAATAGTAGCATTAGTAACATTAACATTCCTTGAAATTGTACTAGGTATAGATAATATTATATTTATCTCACTCGCAGCCAGTAAACTTAAAAAAGAGCACCAAAAAAAGGCTACAAACATTGGGTTGTTCATGGCAATGATAATTAGAATTTTACTATTGTTTGGTATTTCGTGGTTAGTTGCTATGGAAGCTCCCTTCTGGCACATTAACCTATCTTGGATGTCTGCCGGGGTTAGTGGTCAAAGTGTTATTTTAATTATCGGGGGGTTATTTTTATTATATAAAAGTACAAGCGAAATTCATGAAAAGGTAGAAGATAAAGGTCATGATGAGCGCGAAGTAAGAAAAGGAAGAGCCACTACTCTTACCAAAGCTATCATACAAATTTGTTTAATAAACATTGTCTTTTCGTTCGATTCTATCTTAACAGCAGTAGGTATGACAAACGGATTGAGTGATAACCCAACAGATGCATTAGTAATTATGGTAATTGCTGTTGTTATATCTGTAATTATTATGATGGTATTTGCAAATCCTGTAGGGCGATTTGTAAATAAACACCCTACCGTTCAATTATTAGGGCTTGCATTTCTAATTCTTATTGGGTTTATGCTAATTGCAGAAGGAGCTCATTTATCTCATATTGTTATATTAGATCAAGAAGTTGGTACAATACCAAAGGGGTACTTATACTTTACAATTGCGTTCTCTTTGTTTATAGAGTTTATCAACATGAAATATCGCAAGAAAACTAGTGATATTGTTAGCACAATACCTGAAGAAGATCAAGATTAGGTTTTAACTTCTATTTCTTCTTTTTCAAAATTTTATTTTGCTCTTCCATTAAGCGCTCTATATTTGAGAGTAGCTCTATATTTTTAGGGGTAACGACTTCCTTATTTTTTGGGTCTTCTGCTTTGTTTTTGAAACGGTTGATAAATTTTATAACTACAAAAATTGTAAAAGCTATAATTGCAAAATCAATACATGCTTCAATCATTTCTCCATATCCTATTGCTACTTCCTCCACTTTTTCTGAAGCTTCTCGTAGAATAATTTTTTTGTTGGATAGATTAACATCGTCAGTTAATAATGATAAAGGTGGCATCACCACTTTTTTGACCAATGTATTAACAAGATTATTAAATGCAGTACCTATAATGATACCAACTGCCATATCAATTAAATTACCTTTTATAGCAAAGTCTTTGAATTCTTTAATAAACGATTTCATTTGCTAAAATTTAAAACAAGGTAGTCTGGCCTTCCCCATCAACATCTCCTTTATCCTCAATGTTATTGGTACTTGCTTGAGAAGTAGTGCCCTCAGAGTCTTCTTTTTTATCTTGCTCTTGAGAAGTAATTGATTCTTCTTCTATTACATCTATATCTTGCGCTTCCTTTTTTACAGGAGCTTCATAAGGCAATGGATCCAGAGGGTTTATTTCAAGCACTTTGTCTTTAGTTAATTGATTACCCATAGCCGTAATTCCCTTAACAGAAATAAACTCTTCTAAATTAACTTCTAGATTATCTTTTCTTTCTTTTCCACGCTCTTTAACAAAAACTACTTCTGCCATAGGACGATGGTCTGTAAAAATAGCTTCTAAAAAAGACTTTGGGTGTTCTGTGATAATAGACTCTATTCTATCTGGATTTTCAATTAAAAACCGTTTTACATAGTAAAGTTCTTTCTCTCCCTCCCAGTAAATAACAGATAGTGGCTTTTTTGGTTCCCATTTTTCTAACACTATTACATCATCCCCAAAATGCAAAGTCATTTCCGGGATTACTGTTTTCACCTCTCCTTTTTGATTGATTATAAGCAGCCTGTCTTCACTTGTAAACTCTCCTAACAACTCACCTCTACCTTCTACATTAAGACGTTGTACAGTCTCATCAAACCATATTTTTCTAGGCTTTAATGTAGAAAGTCCTTTTTCTTTTAGCTCTATACGTTTTACAGCATATTTTGTGACAATATTTCCCTTAGAGCCACGTCCTTTTACTAATTGGTCTGCAAAGTCAAGATCCCATTTTAGCTTTTTTATACTTCCACTTTGTCGTAATAATACTGTTACAATCTCTGCTTCCCCATTTGGGTTTGCTGTAAAATATATAACCTTAGAGCCTTTTGTTCCGGCAGTCATATTATACTCCCTATCTCTAGTAACAGATGTTACCGCAAATCGCTTTACATACGTAGCTCCACGTGGCCCATCTTTATATATCATGTTATATATGGTACGCTTATCTTTCTTTTTAAAGACAGCTACATGGATAATTCCTTTACCAATAAAGGTCTTACTATCTACTTTGGTCACCATCATAGTACCATCTTGTGTAAAGACAATAATATCATCAATATCACTACAATCTGTTACATACTCATCACGACGTAAGCTAGTACCAATAAAACCTTCTTCTCTATTTACATAGAGTTTAGTATTTCGTATAACAACTTTTGTTTTTTGAATCTCATCAAATACTCTAATTTCAGATTTACGCTCTTTACCCTCACCATAGTCCTTTTTAAGTCTTTTGAAATAAGCAATAGCATAATCAATTAGGTTTTCAAGGTGATTTTTTACTTCTGCAATTTGATCTTCTAGAGCTTCAATCTTTTGTTGTGCTTTATCTATATCAAATTTTGAAATACGTTTAATCCTAATTTCTGTGAGCCTAACGATGTCTTCTTCAGTAACAGCTCTTTTTAAATGCTTTATGTGTGGTTGTAAACCTTTGTCAATTGCTTTAATTACACCTTCCCAGGTTTCCTCTTCTTCAATATCACGATAAATTCGTTTTTCAATAAAGATTCGTTCTAAGGATGCAAAATGCCATTGTTCTTCAAGCTCGTTGAGTTTAATTTCTAGTTCACTTTTGAGTAAAGCAACTGTTCTATCTGTAGAACGACGAAGCATTTCAGAAACACCAATAAATAAGGGTTTGTTGTCTTCAATAACACAACCTAGTGGAGAAATAGAGGTTTCACAAGCTGTAAACGCATATAAGGCATCAATCGTTTTATCAGGAGAAATTCCCGATGGAATATGCACTAAAATCTCAACTTCTGCAGCTGTATTATCTTCAATCTTCTTGATTTTAATCTTTCCTTTATCATTTGCTTTAAGAATAGAGTCAATTAAACTAGAGGTTGTAGTAGAGTACGGTATCTCCTTTATAACCAATGTGTTCTTGTCTAATTGATCTATACGTGCTCTACTTCGTATTTTGCCTCCACGAAGACCGTCATTATAATTGGTAGCATCCATAATACCACCTGTCATAAAATCGGGTAACAAAGTAAAGCGCTTACCTTGCAAATGTTTTACAGAAGCATCTATAAGTTCTATAAAATTATGTGGTAGTACTTTTGTTGAAAGACCAACAGCAATCCCCTCTGCACCTTGTGCGAGTAACATTGGGAACATAACCGGAAGATTGATGGGTTCTTTTCTACGACCATCATACGAGGCTTGCCAATCGGTTATTTTAGAGTTATAAACTACATCTAGCGCAAACTTGGATAAACGTGCTTCTATATAACGTGAAGCCGCTGCTCTGTCTCCTGTTAACACATTTCCCCAGTTTCCTTGTGTATCAATCAATAAGTCCTTTTGACCTATTTGCACCATGGCGTCGGCTATACTCGCATCTCCATGAGGGTGATACTGCATGGTATGCCCCACAATATTTGCCACTTTATTATAGCGTCCATCGTCTAGATCCTTCATAGAATGCATAATACGACGCTGAACGGGTTTAAAACCATCTTCTATGGCCGGCACCGCACGTTCTAGTATTACATAACTAGCATAGTCCAAAAACCAATCACGATACATGCCTGTAACGCGGGTAATAGTTTCGGTTTCTTGAGGAGTCTCAAGATTTTCGTCTAATTCTTCTTCGTTATGTTGGTTATCTTCGTTCATATCAGTATCCCTTGATTACGCCTTAGGATGATATATCGGTTTATAATTTTAAAATCGTAAATCTAAATTTCATAACTATCGTCACCCTTCTACCTTATCAAGTTCCACCTTTAAATTATTAATAATAAACTCTTGTCTGTCTGGGGTGTTTTTACCCATGTAGAATTTAAGTAACTCTTCAATACTCATTTGCTTGTCTAGCATTACAGGGTCTAGCCGTATATCTTCTCCAATAAAATGGACAAACTCATCTGGTGAAATTTCCCCTAATCCTTTAAATCGAGTGATTTCAGGCTTTGGCTTTAATTTTTCTATGGCAGCAACACGCTCTTCTTCACTATAACAATAAATAGTTTCTTTTTTATTACGTACTCTAAACAACGGTGTTTGCAGAATATATAAATGTCCTTCTTTTATAAGTTCTGGAAAAAACTGAAGGAAGAATGTGATTAAAAGTAATCTAATATGCATTCCATCCACATCGGCATCGGTAGCAATCACAATATTGTTGTATCGAAGGTCTTCCATAGAATCTTCTATGTTTAGTGCCGCCTGCAATAAATTAAATTCTTCATTCTCATACACAATCTTTTTGCTAAGACCGTAACTATTTAAAGGCTTTCCTTTAAGACTAAAAACAGCTTGTGTATTTACATCACGACTTTTTGTGATACTACCACTTGCACTATCACCCTCGGTAATAAATAGTGTAGATTCTAAGTTTCGTTCTTTCTTGGTATCTCCGAGGTGAATACGGCAGTCTCTAAGTTTCTTGTTATGAAGACTCGCTTTTTTAGCTCTATCTCTGGCTAGCTTACGGATACCACTAAGCTCTTTACGTTCTTTCTCTGCCTGAACTATTTTTTTCTGAATCTTCTCTGCTGCTTCAGGATTTTTATGAAGATAGTTGTCAAGATTTCTTTTTACAAAATCATTAATAAAGGTACGTACGGTAGGCAATCCGCCACCCATATCAGTTGAGCCAAGCTTTGTTTTGGTCTGACTTTCAAAAACAGGCTCCATTACCTTGATGCTAACAGCAGAAACAATTGATTTACGGATATCGCTGGCATCGTAATTTTTTCCATAGAATTCACGAAGCGTCTTAACTACCGCCTCACGATATGCAGATAAGTGTGTTCCACCTTGTGTGGTGTTTTGTCCGTTTACAAAACTGTGGTATTCTTCGCTGTACTGCGTGCGGCTATGGGTTAAAGCTACCTCAATATCATCTTCTTTAAGATGAATAATGGGGTACAGCATATCTTCTTGTGTAATGTTTTCTTGAAGTAAGTCTTTAAGTCCGTTTTCTGAATAAAACTTCTCCCCATTAAAGTCTATGGTTAATCCAGGATTAAGGTACACATAGTTTTTGAGCATACGCTCTATGTACTCGTTTCTATATTTAAAATTCTTAAAAATAGCTTCATCAGGTATGAAGCTTACTTTGGTACCTTTTCTTTTAGAGGTTTCTTCTACTTCTGAATCTACCCTTAACTCTCCAAGTTCAAACTCGGCATACTTTATTTTGTTATCTCTAACCGATTCTACTTTAAAGAAGGCTGAAAGGGCATTAACGGCTTTTGTACCAACACCATTAAGTCCTACCGATTTCTTAAAGGCACGAGAATCGTACTTTCCTCCCGTGTTCATCTTAGAAACTACATCTACCACTTTACCTAGCGGAATACCACGGCCATAGTCACGTACACGAACTTCCTTATCTTTAATACGAACTTCGATGGTTTTACCAGCTCCCATTACAAACTCATCAATACAGTTGTCAAGGACTTCTTTGAGTAGAATATAAATACCATCATCTGGAGATGAACCATCTCCTAATTTCCCAATATACATTCCTGGACGCATACGAATATGCTCTTTCCAATCGAGGGAGCGTATATTGTCTTCGGTATATTTAGTTTCTGCCATAAAATTTGCTGAATGGGTGTTAAATATAGGATTTCAGCATAAAATGAGAAATGAAACTAAGGGAAAGTAATTAACAAAAAATAGGGGTAATTGTTAGTAATTTATTCCTGTCTTCGCAGGAATTTGTTACACATTAAATCTAAAGTGCATCACATCTCCATCTTTTACAACATACTCCTTCCCTTCTACTCCTAGCTTACCAGCCTCACGTACTTTTGCTTCACTTCCAAAAGAAACAAAATCGTCGTATTTAATTACTTCGGCTCTAATAAATCCTTTTTCAAAATCGGTATGAATTACACCAGCCGCTTGTGGTGCTGTGGCTCCCACAGGTATTGTCCAAGCACGGACTTCTTTTTTACCTGCTGTAAAATAGGTTTGCAAATCAAGTAATGTGTATGCTCCACGAATTAGTTTTGCAGACCCAGGTTCTTCTAACCCTAAGTCTTCTAGAAATAATTGACGTTCTTCAAAGGTTTCTAATTCGGTGATATCGGCTTCTGTTCCTACAGCGAGGATAATTACTTCGGCGTTTTCATTTGCAACAGCAGCTTTCACTTTTTCTACATACTCGTTTCCTGTTGCAGCAGCATCTTCATCTACATTACAAACATACATTACAGGTTTTGCAGTAATGTACTGCATATCTTTAATGTAGTCTTCCTTTTCTTCTTCAGTAAAATTTATTGCACGTACCGAGATTCCAGATTCTAGTGCTTCTTTTACTCGAACTAATAAGGCTTCTTCTGTTTGTGCCTCTTTATTTCCAGTTCTGGCTGCTCTTTTTACCTTGTCTAACTTTTTCTCAGTAGTCTCAAGGTCTTTTAATTGAAGCTCAATATCTATCGTTTCTTTATCACGAACTGGATCTACACTCCCATCTACGTGCACAATGTTGTCATTATCAAAACAACGCAATACATGCAAAATCGCATCGGTTTCTCTAATGTTTCCTAAAAACTGATTTCCTAATCCTTCACCTTTGCTTGCTCCTTTTACTAACCCTGCAATATCTACAATCTCCACGGTGGCAGGGATTACTTTTTCTGGTTCAACCAATTCCTCCAACTTTAATAAGCGGTTATCTGGTACATTTACAACCCCAATATTTGGCTCGATAGTACAAAAAGGGAAATTTGCACTTTGTGCTTTTGCATTAGACAAACAATTAAACAACGTTGATTTTCCAACATTAGGCAATCCTACAATACCTGCTTTCATATAGTTCCCACGTACGTGGTTATCTTTTTAGTTATACGATATTTAAGGCTGCAAATATACGGCTTCATTTGGATTGAAAAACAGTTATAGCAACCCTAACAAATAAATTATAGGAAAACTTTGAGATGTGTTTGACTTTTATTTAACACAATTCGTTGTAGATTAGCATAACAATCTTAAAATAAGAATATTATGAAATATATAATGAGTTTTATTACTGTAGCACTTTTCTTCGGAATTACAGCTACTGCACAAGAAAATAAAAAAGAAAAACAGGTTATTAAGAAAGTTGTTAAAAGAGACACAACAGTAAAAACCAAAATTGTCAAAGAGGTAAATACCGAAAAAGGTATTATTAAAGTTGAAGGTACAGATGAAGTTAACCAAGACTCTAAAGTTATTACCAAAAATGACAAGAAAGTTGAAGTTGTTAAGGACGCTATAGAAGTAGATGATAGCAACAAGGCAAAGATTAATGAAATACAACGTAAAAAAGCCATGTTACTTGAAAAGTCCAAAAAAGAGCAATTGGAAAAAGCCAAAAAAGAAAAAGAACTTTTGGCAAAAAAGAAAGCCGAACTTCTAAAGCAAATGGAAGAAAGAAGAAAGGCGCTTGAGAATAGACCAAAAGGTATGGCCAAGCTTAAAAAAGACAACTAGTCTGCCTTTAGCAAATTAAACATAATCCCGCTTACAATGTAAGTGGGGTTTTTTATTTTAATAATTTGGCAATATTAGCTCTGTATGCTTCAAAATCTATTAAATTATTATGAGTTCCATTCTCAATTGTAATTAGCTGTCCTTGATCTGGCTTAAACAACTCATAGAGCTTTTTCCCTGAAGCATAAGGCACTACACTATCGTCTGTGCCATGAAAAATAGTAGTTGGAGATTGAATAGTTTTAACAAAACTATGCGTTGGAAATTTATATTTAAGCAATTTTTTTACAGGTAAAATAGGGAATCGCTTTTGAGCAATTTGTGTAAGATTGTAAAAAGGTGTCTCTAAAATTAATTGACTTGGTTGATGCTTTGAAGCTACATAACTAGCAAAAGTAGTACCCAGTGACCTACCATAAACAATAATTTGATCTTCGGGAAATTGTTTGTTTACGTGTTCATAAAACAAATTTGCATCATTATATAGTAATGTTTCGGACAACTCACCTGTACTCTTTCCATACGTGCGATAATCCATAACAACAACGTCATAATTGTATTGCGTAAAATATTGAGTAATAACACCCCAACGTGATAAATCTCCAGCATTTCCATGGAAATATAGAATCACACCTTTAGGGCTCTTAGATTTAAAATGTATGGCATTTAATAACGCTCCATCTTCAGTAGCTAAAGAAAACTCTTCAAAAGGCTGGGTGAATTCATACTGGTAATCTTGCGGTAATTGGGTAGGTAAAAAGATTAGTTTTTCTTGCATAAAATAGAGTAAAGAAACAACGCACAAAGCTACTACTAAAAGTGTAATAGTTAATTTCTTAAAAAAACTTTTCATTATTTTTTATAGCTGTGTTTTACACCAATACTAGTGGTTGATAAATCTATGGGTTTTTCTTCCCCAAGTATTATTTCTTCTAAGACTTTATGGTAGGATTCAAAAGTATTCATGTTTTTATGTCCGCCACCAATAATGGGATAAAGCCTAGTAATTTTAGGTTTAATTTCAGAAAGCTTTACACTACTCTTAAAGGGAATTAATTTATCATTAGTACCATGAATAATATGTACAGGACAGTTTACATATTTTAGCCACTTATATGTTGGCATTGGATATTTTAATAGAATAGATAGCGGCATAAACGGCATATAACGTCCAGTCACTTTGGTTAAACTATAGTAAGGAGCATCTAAAATAAGCATCTTGGGATGATTCATAGAAGCTAGTTTAGTAGCAAAGCCAGAACCCATAGAGCGACCATAAAGAATAATATATTTTTCTGAAACGCGCTCTCTTATTTTGTTGTAAACATATTGTAAATCACGTTTTAAGGCCTTTTGACTTCGTTTTCCAATGCTTTTACCAAAGCCTCTGTAATCGACCATAATTACATCGTAATTATGTCTAGTAAAATCTACCGCAAATTTCCCCCAACCTTTAATACTCTTGGAATTTCCCTTAAGATAAAGCACTACTCCTTTTGGGTTTTTAGTTTTAAAATGTAAACCATTAATAACTGCCCCATCTCGAGTTTCTAAGTTGTACTCTTCTACTACTTGATTATCATAATAAAATTTAAACTCTTTGGGTAGTTTTTCAGGTTTAAAAAGAAAGAAATCTTGTAAATAATACAATAGAATACTTATTACTATATATATAGCAATAATCCAGATAACTGTATGTAACCAAGCCGGCATATTTAAATGTACAAAAATTATCTAGCTTACAACTTTTGAACAATTCTTTATGTATAATACAAACCGATTAAAGTATTTTTTTATCTTTAAAGTGTTATTGATAAGAATTATGGGGAGACATTATCTACAAGAAGAACTCTACGACTTAATAAAAAAAGATGAGAGTATCTTCGAGTTTTTGCAGAATTCTGCACTAGATGGTCTATGGTATTGGGACTTGGAAAAACCAGAGAATGAATGGATGAATGACAGATTATGGGAAGTCTTAGGTTATAATCCAGTTGAAATGCCCCACAAAGCAGCAGCGTGGCAAGAAATTATTAATCAAGAAGACCTAGCATTAGCTATAGATAATTTTAACAAGCATTGTGAAGACCCAAACCATAAATATGACCAAAATGTAAGATACCAACACAAAGACGGCCATACAGTATGGGTTCGCTGTAGGGGAATAGCAATTAGAAATAAAGATGGCGTTCCCATAAGAATGCTTGGAGCGCATACCGATATTACTGAGCTTAAATCTATTGAAGAAGAAATGCGCTCATCATTAATGGTTAGCGAAGACCAAAATAATAGATTAAAAAACTTTGCTCATATAGTGTCCCATAATCTTAGGTCACACTCTAGTAACTTTGGGATGTTACTTGATTTGTACATTTTTGAAAATCCTGAAAAAGGAGGAAACGAACTTATTTCTAGCTTAAAGCGAGCTTCAGAAAATTTAAAACAAACTATTGAGCATCTTAATCAAGTAGTCTTGATAAATACTACTGTAGAAGAGAATTTAACTGTTGTTAATCTTTCAAAAGCCATACAATCTGCTTTAACAAATATTAGTTCTATGCTTAAAACTACTGGAACTAAATTAATAAATGAAACAGACCAAGGCCTAGAAATAATAGGAATAGATGCTTATATAGATAGCATTCTTCTTAACTTTCTTACTAATGCAATTAAGTATCGTAATAAAAAAGTAGATTCCTACGTAAAAATTAGTACAAAAAAGAAGAAAAAGTTTGTTGAATTGTCGATTGAAGATAATGGAATGGGAATTGATTTAAAAAAGAACAGACGTAAGCTTTTTGGAATGTATAAAACATTTCATGGAAACAAAGATGCACAAGGTATTGGTTTATTTATATCGAAGAACCAGATTGAAGCTATTGGTGGTAAAGTAGATGTAAAAAGTACGCCAGAAGAAGGTACTCTATTTAAAATCTATTTTAAATTAGCATAAAAATTTTGTAAATTTATTACATGAGGTTATCCAAGTACATATTTTTATTCACTACACTTCTATTATTTATTAGTTGTGATAAAGAAGATGATAGAATTCCATCCACTAATAATGCCATTTTTGTTGAGTTACGAAACTTTGAAACGGGTGAATATTTTTTAGGAACTATAGATGCAAATCAAGCAATAGAATTTAGAGAAACTCCCAATAACGCCCAAGAAAGTAATTTAGAAGTAAAAGAAGACAGAAAGATTTTTTATACTTATAAACCAAATGATGGCTTTGACGGAAGAGATTATGTTTCTTTCAAAAAAACAAAACTTGAAAATGGTGAAGTTACTACCTTAAGTACTCTAGAAATATATTTTCTTATAACTAATTAACTATCGCGGTGCATAAAAGATTGCTTACCAAGTAATTCTTCTTCTGTTTCCACATTATCTTCGTCAGGAACGCAACAATCTACAGGGCATACTGCAGCACATTGAGGTTCTTCATGAAACCCTTTACATTCTGTACATTTATCTGGAACTATATAATATACCTCGTCACTTACGGGCTCTTGTGTTTCATTAGCATTCACTTCTTTTCCGTTAGGAAGCACTACATTTCCGTCTAGATCTGTTCCGTCTGCATAACGCCAATCATCCGCACCCTCATAAATAGCAGTATTGGGGCATTCTGGCTCACAAGCACCACAATTAATACATTCGTCTGTTATAATAATCGCCATAGCTTTTCTTTTTCTAACTTTGCGCAAAGTTAACATCAAAAAGAAGTAATACCAAACCTACATGCAATTACAACAAAGAATTAACGCATTTGCTCAATTAGGCACCTTTTTAAACCAGTTTAGAGAAAATATTCCTGTAAAAGACGAAAGTCTTTCTTTAAATGACATTTTTTACGAAAAAATGGAAGCCTGTATAACAACTGCTCATATGCAAAACAGTTGGTTTACTCCAGATAATCTTGCATTTACGTTTAAAGCATGGGGAGGTATTCTTACAAAACAAAATCTTGAAAAATGGTATTCTATATACAATATTGAAGACATAAAACCCAAAACGGTAGCAACTATAATGGCAGGAAATATACCTCTGGTAGGGTTTCATGATTTTCTATCTGTGCTACTAACAGGACATTATATTAAAGCGAAATTATCCTCAAATGATAAAGTTTTATTGCCTTTTCTAGCAGAAATTTTAAAAGAAATACATCCTTCTTTTATTGACCGTATTCAATTTACAGAAGAAAAATTAGAAAATTTTGATGCAGTAATTGCTACAGGAAGTAATAATACGGCAACTCATTTTGAGTATTATTTTGGAAAATACCCAAATATCATTAGGAAGAATAGAAACTCTGTAGCTATTCTTACTGGTGAAGAAACTAAAATTGAATTGGAGTTACTAGCCAATGATATTTTTCGATATTTTGGTTTAGGTTGCCGTAATATTTCAAAAATATTTATTCCACAGGATTATAACTTTGATCCCTTTTTTAATGCAATGTACACTTGGAAAGGCATAATTAATAATCACAAATACATTAATAATTACGACTACAACAAGGCTATTTATTTAATGAGCAACATAAAGTTATTGGACAACGAGTTTATGTTGCTTAAGGAAGATTCTGGCTACTCCTCTCCTATTTCGGTTGTGTTTTATGAGTATTATGACAATAAAGAAGCATTGGAGAAAAAACTTGTTTCAGAAAAAGAAAATATACAAGCTGTCGTATCTAAAATTGGTTTTAAAAATGAAATTCCATTCGGAAAAGCGCAAACTCCAAGCCTTTGGGAGTACGCCGATGGTGTAGATACTTTAGAGTTTTTAAGCCAACTATAGTCAAAAAATATGCTTTATGATTAGTACACGTAAGTGTAAAAAACTTCTTAATAATTTTGTTTCTTTTTTAACCTAATTTGCTACTACTTTTTACATCTTTGTATTTTTAGAATCCTTTCCTAAATTATTTTAGAAAAGAAATAATAGTTAATTAAAATTGATTCCATTAGCCGTGGGATATTGATATGAAAAAACATAATTTTAGTGCTGGCCCTTGTATCCTTCCGCAAGAAGTACTTAAAAAAGCTTCTGAAGCAGTAGTAAATTTTAATAACCTTGATTTATCTCTTGTTGAAATATCACACAGAAGTAAAGATTTTGTTTCTGTTATGGAAAACGCTAGAGCCCTGGCTTTAGAACACCTAGGGTTGCAAAACAAAGGCTATCAGGCTTTATTTTTACAAGGCGGAGCAAGTACAGAGTTTTTAATGGTTGCTTACAATTTACTGCAAGATAAAGCTGCTTACCTTAACACCGGAACTTGGTCTTCAAAAGCAATAAAAGAAGCTGGGCTGTTTGGTGAAGTTGTAGAAATAGCATCATCAAAAGACCAAAACTTTAATTACATTCCAAAAGGATATACTATTCCTACAGACATTGACTATTTTCATTGTACTAGTAACAATACCATTTTTGGAACGCAACTTAATACCTTTCCTGAGACTAGCGCGCCACTAATATGTGATATGAGTAGTGACATCTTCTCAAGGCAATTAGACTTTTCAAAATTTGATTTAATTTATGCAGGAGCACAAAAAAACATGGGGCCAGCTGGCACTACTCTTGTTGTTGTTAAAGAAGATATCTTAGGGAAAGTTTCAAGGACAATACCATCTATGCTAGACTATAAAGTTCATATAGGCAAGGACAGTATGTTTAATACTCCCGCAGTTTTTCCTGTATATGTATCTATGCTAACCTTAGAGTGGTTAAAGGAAAAGGGAGGTATTACTGCTATTGAAAAAATAAATAACCAAAAAGCAACATTATTATATACCGAAATAGATAGAAACCCACTATTTAAAGGCTTTGTAGCAACAAAAGAAGATCGTTCAAAAATGAATGCGACCTTTAACCTAGTAGATGAAGCTCATAAAGAAACTTTTGATAAGCTCTGGACTGAAGCTGGAATTAATGGGCTTAATGGTCATAGAAGTGTTGGTGGCTATAGAGCATCAATGTACAATGCATTACCACTAGAAAGTGTACAAGTTTTAGTTGATGTAATGCAAGAACTAGAACGAGGCGCATAACTAAAGCAAACAGAATTTTTTAAACCAAAAACTTAAACTTCACTTAATGAAAATATTAGCAAACGATGGTGTATCACAAACAGGCATTAATGCACTTGAAGCAGCTGGTTTTACAGTAATTACAACTAAAGTAGCACAAGAACAACTTAGTAACTATATAAATGATAATGATATTTCGGTGCTTTTAGTCCGTAGTGCAACAACAGCTAGAAAAGAATTGATAGATAGTTGTCCTTCTCTTAAGATTATTGGAAGAGGTGGTGTAGGCATGGATAATATTGATGTTGAATATGCTAGAGAAAAAGGATTACATGTTATAAATACTCCAGCGGCATCATCAGCCTCTGTTGCTGAATTGGTTTTTGCACATTTATATGGTGGAGTTCGCTTCTTATTTGATGCGAATAGGAATATGCCTTTAGAAGGTGAATCTAAATTTAAAGTACTAAAGAAAAGTTATGCTAGTGGCCGAGAATTAAGAGGGAAAACTTTAGGCGTTATTGGTTTTGGACGTATTGGTCAAGAAGTTGCCAAAATAGCACTAGGCTGCGGAATGAAAGTAATTTATAGTGATAGTTATGTGGAGAAAACTACTATAAAACTTCCCTTTTATGATGGGCAAGAAGTATCATTCAACTTAGCGCACCAAGACAAGAAAGTTGTTTTAAATGAAGCAGATTTTATTACTCTACATGTCCCTGCACAAAAGGAATATGTTATTGGTAAAGATGAAATTAAAGAAATGAAAGACGGTGCTGGTTTAATTAATGCTGCTAGAGGTGGTGTAATAGATGAGCTAGCACTACTAGATGCACTTGAAGCAAATAAGCTTTCTTTTGCTGCACTAGATGTTTTTGAAAACGAACCAACTCCTGCTATTAAAGTATTAATGAATGGTAAACTTTCATTAAGTCCACATATTGGCGCAGCAACTAAAGAAGCTCAAGATAGAATTGGAACAGAACTCGCAGATCAAATAATTTCAATTTTAAAATAACAAATTCAACCCTTTAAACTTCGATTTTATCGAAAACAAAATGTAATCATCTAGTATTAAACTAGTAATACTAGGAGTTACTAAATATTTAGTTATCTTAGAGAAACTAATTTATAATAAAATAAAAATGGCAGGAATTTTAGACCTTTTAAATAGTGACTTAGGAAAGCAAGTGATTAGCGGAGTAAGTCAAGACACAAATCAACCGCAAGACAAAACAGCACAAGTAGTATCTATGGCACTTCCCCTTTTAATGGGTGCCATGAAGCGTAATGCAAATTCACAAGAAGGAGCATCAGGATTAATGGGTGCATTAGACAACAAGCACGATGGTAGTATTTTAGACAATCTTGGAGGATTATTTAATGGTGGAGTAAACGAAGATGTAAAAATCGACGGTTTAGGAATTTTAGGGCACGTACTTGGTGGTTCTCAAGACAATGTTGTTGGAGCATTATCGCAAAAATCTGGTATGGATTCTGGAAATGTAATGAAAATTTTATCTGTAGTTGCACCTATAGTGCTTGGATATTTAGGAAAAGAGAAAAGAAAGCAAAATGTACAAAGTCAATCTGGATTGGATGGACTTCTAGGTGGAATGCTAGGTGGCGGAAAACAACAAAACAAACAACAATCACTTATTGAGTCTTTATTAGATGGAGATAATGATGGTAGTATTATAGACGATGTTGCAGGAATGGTACTAAGTGGTGGAAATAGTAAAAAAAGTGGTCTAGGAGGACTTCTAGGTGGACTGTTTGGAAAATAGACACCTCTTTTTTACAAAAATTACCAAGCATCTAGTCACTAGATGCTTTTTTTGTTAAAGGAAGCTTAATTAATAGTACCTCAGGTATCATTTTAGTATTTTTATAAAAATTTGCCAATGAAGTATCTTATTACAATTTTAACTTTTGGTGTATTACTTTACAGCTGTGATGCAAGTAAGTCTTCAATGCAAGGAGATAAAGACACCAATGTAGCTTCAGATACTGTTCGCATTGCGAATGATAGCCTAGAGTATGAAATCTTAATAATCGAACCAGGGTTTAATTCATTTTTAATTTCACAACCCCCAAAGGGCTATTACAGTTTAACATTTTTAGAAAATAGAAATAGAATATTTGTTACTGAATATAATTTAAGAGTATCAAATGCTTTACAATATGGTCCTAGCCTATATCCACAGAGAATTAATTACGAGTTTAATGTAGATTACGGTATGGAAGTAAATTATAAATTGTATAATTACTTTTTATATTTTCAACAAAAATACAATCAGCGTTTTCCAGGAAGTAGAAATTAATGAAAGGATTAAAAAAGCGTTGGAATATTACTAGTAACTGGCAGCTAGTTGTCATCTTTGTAGTCTTTGCAATAACTGGGAGTACCTCTGCAAAATTTGCAGGTCCTTTAATGGAAATTATTGGTATAGAAAAAGAGGCTACAAATGGTTGGGTATATTGGCCAATACGTTTACTCGCCATATTTCCTCTATATCAGGTTTTCTTGGTATTTTTTGGTTGGTTATTTGGAGAGTATCAATTTTTTTGGAACTTTGAAAAAAAGATGCTAAAGTCAATGAAATTAGGTTTTCTATTGAGAGAATGAAAAACAAAATAAAAAATATAGTCACAGGCTTTGTTGTTTTCTTAGCTACAGTATTTCTGTTACCAACTGTGGTACAGAGTATTCACGCTTTAGATGGGCATCACCATGTTGAAACCTGTAAAGAAATCACGACGCATCTCCACCAGAAGCAGGTAGATTGTAGTGTTTGCCATTTTCACCTATCTAATTTCACTTATTCAGAAATAAAATATACACAAACTTCTATTACTTCCTATAAAACTTTAGTAATAGATTTTTATACTTCTTTTTACTATTCTCATAGTGTTAGTGATAACCCACTAAGAGGGCCTCCAATTTTACTTTCTTAACAAAAAGAGCCCTTATTATTTTATTCCACATAGGTGGAAATCAATTTAAATTAATCGATGCGAATTATTGCACTTGTATTGCTATGTTTATATAGCAATCTAACTCTGTACAGTCAAGATTGTAACTATACTTTAGAAGGTAAAATTATAGACCTTCATGATGGTACTGCCCTTAGTGGCGCTACTATTATTGTAGTAGGTCCAGAAACAGCATACCTTTCTGATTTAGATGGAAAGTTTATTGTTAATGGACTATGTAATCAGGAATATAAATTACAAATTTCTCATCCTGAATGTAATACAAAAGTGTTCACAGTTTCTATGAATACTGAAATTGTTACTAAAGCCTTCAGAATAGAACATCATCTTGAAGAGCTTAATCAAATAACAATTTCTGGAAATGCATATGCTACAAAATCTGAAACACTTTTAGAAAATACCATTTCTCAAGAAATAGTTGAAAGTTACAGCAACGGTTCATTAGGAGATGTATTAAATACGCTTAGTGGCGTAAGTTCTTTAAATACTGGAAATACTGTTGTTAAGCCTGTAATTAATGGATTGCATAGCAGTAGAGTAACTATAATAAATAATGGAGTACGTATGCAAGACCAAGAGTGGGGAGCAGAGCATGCTCCTAATATAGACTTAAATACTGCTAGTAACATAACTGTACTTAAAGGCGCCTCTGCATTACAATATAGTGGTGATGCTGTGGGAGGTGTTGTTGTTTCAGAGCCACTAAGAGTAGCGCTAAAAGATTCACTTTTTGGTAAAACAATACTAACTGCAGCTAGTAATGGTAGAGGCGGATCTATAACTTCTACCCTTACAAAAAGCTATGAAAATGGTTGGTTTGCAAGTCTTCAAGGTACTCTAAAGAGGTTTGGAGATTTTGAAGCACCAGATTATGTGTTAAGTAATACAGGTTTTTTTGAAAGAGATGCATCCATTCGTGTTGGTCTAAATAGAATCTCATATGGAGTTGAAGGCTACTACTCTATTTTTAAAAACAAAATTGGGATTCTAAGAGCTTCACATCTAGGAGGCGCAGAAGATCAGGTTGTTGCAATTAATAGTGAAAGGCCATTAATTATAAGAGACTTTACATATGACATTGATGTTCCAAGACAAGAAGTAACACACCATCTAGCAAAGATAAGTGCATTTAAAAAGTTTGATAACCTTGGAAAGGTTTCATTTCAATATAACTTTCAGAAAAATAACAGGTTCGAGTTTGATATAAGACGAGGAGATGATGCTGATAAAGCATCGGTAGATTTAGAATTAACAACTCATGATATTGCCTTAGATTTATTATCAGATCTTTCAGAAAACACTACGTTAAAAACAGGTATTACTGGAGTATATCAATCCAATTTTGCCGACCCTACAACTGGTGTAAGAAGGTTAATTCCAGATTATGATATGTATAAGTTTGGAGGTTATGGTGTAGTAGATTTTACACTTTCTGAAAATCTTTTATTGGAAGGAGGTCTTCGATTTGATTACACCTATATGGATGTATTTAAATTTTACAGGACGTCACTTTGGGAAGAAAGAGGTTATGATGAGCTTTTTCCAGAATTAGTTATTGAAGATTTGGGAGACCAATTATTAACTAACCCTGAACTTACATTTAATAACTTTTCAGGAACAGTTGGTGCTACCTATCGCTTTAATGATATCTATAACTTGTTTTTCAATTATGCATTAGCATCAAGGGCTCCTAATGCATCAGAATTGTTTAGTGAAGGATTACACCATAGTGCTTCTAGGATAGAATTAGGAGACCTACGGTTTAATTCTGAAGTGTCACAAAAAATAAGCTTAACCTTACAGCGTAACGCTAGTAATTACTCTTTTACCGTAAACCCCTATATTAATTTTATAGAAGACTTTATAGTAATCGAACCAACTAGTGTACAGCAAACTATTAGAGGAAACTTTCAGGTTTGGGAATATCGACAAACACAAGCTTCGCTTGTTGGTGTTGATATTAATTTTGAAACACCTTTAACAAGTCAATTAGACTTTGATACTCAATTTGACATTGTAAAAGGAAGAGATAAAACTCGCGATTTACCTTTAATAAATATGCCTGCTGCCACGCTTAAAAATAGATTACAATACAATATGCCAAAAATTAAAAACCTACAGCTTTCATTACAAAGCGAGTATGTTTTTAGGCAAAACGAATTCCCAGACACCAATTTTGAAGTTTTTATCCCTCAAACAGAAACATTTGAAGTTGTTGACGTAAGTACCCCACCAGATGCTTATCATTTATTACATTTTGGTGCGAATATGGATTTTAAAGTCAATAGTAAATCAAACCTAAATTTTGGATTAAGAATAACAAACCTATTGGATACATCATATAGAAACTATTTAAATAGACTACGGTACTATGCAGATGATTTGGGAAGAAATATTCAATTAAACATTAAAATTAACTATTAAAAACAAAAAAATGAAAACAATTAAATTATTAAGTATACTATTTATATCATCAATATTACTACAATCATGTTCTAATGACGATGATACGCCAGAAGAAGTAAATGAAGAAGAATTAATAACAACCTTAATTGCAACTTTACGAGATGCATCAACAGGAAGTTCGGTGACTTTAACTTTTAGAGATCTTGATGGTGATGGTGGTGATGACCCAGTTGTTACTCCTGGTACATTAGCAGCTAATACTACTTATAATGGTACAATACAAGTATTAAATGAAACTGAGACTCCTGCAGAGGATATTACGTTAGAAGTTCTTGAAGAAGATGATGAACACCAGTTTTTATATGTAATTGGAGGTGGGTTAAATGCAACTACCGAATATACTGATGCAGATGGAGATGGAAACCCAATTGGTGTTACTTTTAACCTTACTACGGGTGATGCTAGTTCTGGTACATTAACGTTTATACTTCGTCACGAGCCTACAAAACCTAATGATGGTACACCTGCTAGTGCAGGAGGAGAAACTGATATTAGTGCTCCTATTCCTGTAAATGTGCAGTAATCTTCATAAGTTTTGAAAATAAAAAAACGGCTCTAGTTAGAGCCGTTTTTTTATCTAATAGGGATACTATTATTATTTAGGGTCCAAAATAAGGTCAATACGTTCTACTAGATCTTGTAAATGGTATCTACTCATTCTATCACTTGTTCTTCCAATAGCCGCACGAGCGTTACGTCTTAAGTTGTTTAATTCTGCTCTTACTACAGGACGTATATCACTCTGGCTTACATTAACTGAAGTTATACCTCCAAACCTTCTTGCAAATCCTGGAATATTTTGATCTTCTGTCATTAAATACTCCATTCTATCCACATATGCTCTTTGTAAGTTTCTTCTATAAACATCAATTTTTTTACCTCTTGATAATTCACTAAAGATTCCTTGACGTAGATCTATCATCATATCTAATAAACCATAAGCTTCATCACCATTAATTGTTTCATTTTCAATTAAACGTGCCATACGACCAAAGTCTAGCATATTATTAAGTGTACGCACTTGAGTTCCACGTATTCTCTCTACGCTTCCAGCAGATTGTACTTTATCAAAGATATTATTATCTAGTAGCCATTCTGGTGTAGTAAATAATTGATCTTGGATAAACTGCATGCTCTCTTCTTGTCTATCTGTAGCAACATGTGTATAAACAGCTCCTTCTTGATCATACGTTTTATAGTACTCATAGACACCGCCAATATTTGAAGATACATGTCCCATATAACGGTTGTACTGTCCTAGTACTTGACCATACATGGTTTGTAAATCGTCATAGTTTTTACCATGTTCAGCAGTCCATTCTATAAGGTTAGGTACTATTCGTTTTAAGTTCATAATACCATAGTTACTTGCCTTAACTGCATCATCACCTAAATCTTCGGTTTGAGAACTTGGGTCAATTACTCCAAACTGCTGTCTTCCAAAACGATACATTGGATCTCCAGCTTTTTCTAATATCCAAGAGTCTAAAATTTCTTTTTCTTCTTCAGCAGTATCAACACTAAGAATAGGTTTGTAACCCCACATTATAGCGTATTTATCATAAGGACCAATGTTAGGCATTAAAGCAACACCGTCATCACCTGGTTGTGCAACGTAATTAAAACGAGCATAGTCCATAATTGATGGAGCCGTTCCATATTTTTGAGTAAAGGCAGCATCACGTAATTTATCTACTGGATAAGCAACACTACTTCCCATATTATGAGGCAAGCCTAATGTATGCCCTACTTCGTGTGCAGATACAAATCTAATTAAACGCCCCATAACTTCATCTTTAAAAGCTACTCCTCTAGCATCTGGGTTAATCGCAGCAGTCTGGACAAAGAACCAATTTCTAAGCAGTGTCATTACGTTATGATACCAGTTAATATCACTTTCTAAAATCTCTCCACTTCTTGGGTCACTAACATGAGGTCCATTTGCATTAGGAATTGGAGAGGCTAAATAACGTACTACAGAATAGCGAACATCTTCTGGGCTCCAGTCTGGATCTTCTTCTATAGTTGGAGGGTCTTTTGCAATAATTGCATTTTTAAAACCTGCAGCTTCAAAAGCTACTTGCCAGTCTTCTATTCCTTGTTTTATATATGGCCTCCATACTTCTGGAGTAGCACGGTCTACATAATAAACTATTTGTTTTTTTGGCTCTATTAGTTCTCCTCTATTAAACTTTGCGATATCTTCGTCTTTAACCTCTAGTCTCCATCGATCTAAATAACGTACTGTTTTACTTTCTTGAGCATCAAGTCCATAATCTATTTGTCCTCTAGCAAACCATCCTACACGCTGGTCAAAATAACGACGGCGCATTTGTTCTTTAGGTAATAAAATCATCGAGTTATTCATTTCTAAAGAAATAGAACCTGTACTCGCATTAGAAGGTGGCTCACCAGCTTCATACGTTTTAACATGTCTTGCTTCTATATTTAATGGATAACTTTTAAGAGTTTCTATATAAGAACGACTAGCATCTAAGCGAGTTACTTTATAATTTCTTCTTCTATTTGCAGGGAAACCTAGAGCTTTTACATCTTTTTCGAATAAAGGGTTTACATTAATTACCGTTGCGGTAGAATCATTATTAAACGCTTTTATTGGAAAACTATAAAGTATAGGCTCAAAATTAGAGTTTTCTACTGCTTCACTTACTGGTAATGAATCTGAAGCAACTACTTGATGTGACACAACGCGTAGTAATACTTTTTTATCCTTTTTCTGCCAACGTAATACTTGAGTATTTTGTTTACCACCACCAAAACCAATACCTGATGCAGTTTTAGCGATACGAGTAACCATTAACATTTCCCGATCAAATAAGGTGTCTGGAATTTCGTAGAAATAATCTTCTTTTACTTTATGGACGTGAAATAATCCACTATCGGTCTTTGCCTCCTTAGTAATGACATCTTTATACTTTTTAATAGCATTTTTGTCTTTAGAAGGTTTTTTTGCAGCTGCAGCAGTAGCCGCTCCTTTTTTGTTTTTTGCGCTTTTTGTTGATGAACACCCAAGCAAGGTGAGTGAAGCCATGGTTAACACAGCTCCATAGAGTAAATGTTTTTTCATTTGGAAGTTTTTATTTGCTTTCGAATTTACGAAAACAAACCCCTTAAATTGTTAACGATATCTTAACATTTTAGAGGGTTTTACTAAACTTTGATATTTTACTCGTTAACTTCTACTTCTATAGTTTGTGGTGTAGGATTTTTTTGAGTTGAAAATATAAATGTGTATAACCACATTAACGTAAAAGTTGGAATAAAGTCTGTAAACGGTAAGATTTCTTCAATAAAAACAATTACAGAAGCTATTTTACCATCTTGTCCTTTATACATTTCACTCATTTTTTTTGCTGCATATGGAGCCCAAAGTATATCTAAAAAAGGTCCAACTACTGGTATAAAAGTGGTTATCATACCCCCAGCATCCATTAATAACCCTTTTCTTAACAATTTATATTTATTTTCTTGCATAGTGTTGTGTTTAAGTATTACTGTAATAACAAACGCAATAAACTTGCCAAAAATTGCTAGTATATAAATACTTACGATAAATCGTTACTTATTAATTTTAAGAATTCGTTTCGGGTTTCAATTTTTTCAAATTGTCCCCTAAATCCTGAAGTAGTTGTTACACTATTTTGTTTTTGCACACCACGCATCATCATACACATATGAGAGGCTTCTATAACAACTGCAACACCTTTAGGTTTTAAAGTATCATTAATACACTCTAAAATGTCATGAGTTAAACGTTCTTGCACCTGAAGTCTTCTTGCATAAACATCTACCACTCTAGGTATTTTACTAAGTCCAACAATATATCCATTTGGGATATACGCAATATGCGCCTTACCAAAAAAAGGAAGGATATGGTGTTCACATAAAGAATACAACTCTATATCCTTTATAATAACCATATCGTTATAATCTTCAGCAAACATAGCGCCTTTTAAAATCTCTGCTGGATCTTGACAATGACCTGAAGTTAAAAACTGCATTGCTTTTGCAGCTCGTTCTGGGGTCTTTATAATTCCTTCTCTATTTATGTCCTCCCCTATTCCTTTAAGGATTTCGGTATAATTACCTTTTAGTTCTGAAGTTGTTTTCTCTTCGTATTCTTCAAATGATTTGTAAGATCCCATTATGCTTTTTTGAGTTTATCTGAATAATATTTTTTAATTTTTTCGACTTTTGGAGCTATAATAAACTGACAATAAGGTTGTTGTATGTTTTCATTATAATAATTTTGATGATCCTCGGTAGCTTCATAAAAAACATCTAGTGGAGTTACTTCTGTTACTATAGCAGCATCAAAAACTGCATTTTTTTCTAAGAGTGAAATAAAATTTTCTGAAGCCTCTTTTTGTTCTACTGTGCTGTAAAAGATAGCGCTTCTATACTGTGTACCTTTATCATTACCTTGTTGGTTTAAGGTAGTTGGATTGTGTGTTGCAAAAAAGACTTCTAACAATGTTTCAAATGAAACAACATAAGCGTTGTATTCAATTTTAATTCCTTCAGCATGTCCGGTTATACCCATACATACTTCACGATAAGCAGGGTTTTTAATATGTCCGCCAGTATATCCAGAGGTTACGGTTAGCACTCCATCAATTCGTTGGAAGACTGCTTCAGTACACCAAAAACAACCTCCAGCAAAAACAACTTGTTCTATTTTTTTATTCATTATTTAAACAAAATTACTATTAATTAACAGGTCAATACTTTTATATTCCTCTTTTTAACTTTTCATTAATAAAGCCAACTAGACAATAAAGGTAGCTTTGCCGCAATCAAATTTCAACGTTTTAATACTACTTATCAAATATATTCCTATTGAAAAAAATTACCTCTTTCCATTATGTAAGTAATTTTCTAGTGTTGTTTTTTTCTGTTTTTATACTAACTGCGCAAGAAAAAAAAACATTAGAAGCAACAAGAATTAATACATCAATTAAAATTGATGGTCTATTAGACGATGCAATATGGCATGAATTACCAACGTATGGTAATTTTAATATGTATCAACCGGGTAATGAAGGTACAATAACAGAAGAATATAGAACTGAAGTAAAGATGGCGTATGATGATAAAGCTATATATGTCGCTGCATATATGTTTCATCCTAACCCTGAAGAAATCTTGAGTCAGTTTTCGCAACGAGATGAAGTTTTTGTCCAGGCAGACAATTTTACATTTGCTATTAATACTCTAAATGACGGTATAAACGAAACACGATTTTTTGTAACAAGTGCTGGGACTATTGGAGACTCTAGTGTCACCTTAAACAATCAAGATTTTGGTTATAATGTAGTTTTTGAATGTAGAGTAAGTAAAGATAATAAAGGTTGGTATGCAGAATATAGAATACCATATAACGCTTTAAGATTTCCAGAAGTAGATGTGCAGAATTGGAGTGTAAACTTTTATAGAAGATTAGTAAAAGAGAATGAAACACATACTTGGAATTTTATTGAAAATGGTGTAGGAAGAGAAACTCAATACAATGGAAATATAACAGGAGTAAGCAACATTGATCCTCCTGTAAGACTTACTCTATTCCCATTTGCACAAGGTTTAGTAACCAATTTTGATGGAGAAACTGAATCTGATTTTAGTGCTGGAATGGATGTGAAATATGGTTTGAGTGATAACTTCACCCTAGATGCTACACTTATTCCTGATTTTGGGCAAGCTTCGTTTGATAATGTTAGGCTTAACCTTGGGCCTTTTGAGCAGACTTTTAATGAAAATAGACAGTTTTTTACTGAAGGTATTGATCTGTTTCAAAAAGGAGGTATTTTCTTTTCAAGAAGAGTTGGAAACGGTCCATCGGGTTCGGTTGGTGAGTTAGCAGAAAATGAAGAGGTTATCGAGTTTCCAAGAAGAGTAAAATTATTAAACGCCTTAAAAATATCTGGTCGAACAAAACAAGGACTTGGAGTTGGTTTTTTTAACTCTATAACCGAAAGAACCTTTGCTAAAATTAATGATACAGTATCGGGAGAAACTAGAGAAGTACTTGTAGAACCTTTATCTAATTATAATATAGTAGTACTAGACCAGCAGTTTAATGAAAACTCTTCTATTTCTATTATAAATACTAATGTAACTAGGGATGGAAGTTTTAGAGATGCTAACACCTCTGCATTTGTGTTTAATGTAGCTGATAAAAAAAATCATTACGGAGCATCTGGAAGAGCAATTGCTAGTAATGTCTATGAAAATGGAGGGGTTACAAGTGGGTTTTTGTCTGAATTGGATATTGCAAAAATTTATGGAAACTTTAGATATAGAGTTGGACATGATTTTTCAAACACTACCTACGACATTAACGACCTAGGGTTAAACTTTAGAAACAACTTTAATAATTTTGTTGCAGGTGTTTCTTATGAAATTTTTGAACCTACAAATACTTTTAATAGATACAGAATAGGCTTCACAGGAAGACATAATAGATTGTACAAACCAAATGTACAGACAAGTAACACGTATAATTTAGATGTCTTTTTCTCTACAGTTAAAAGACTAAGTTTTGGTGGAAACCTTGGTTATAATTCAGATACAGATGATTACTTTGAACCTAGGGTTCAAGGAAGGTTTGTTACCTTTAATGAAAATCTTGGAGGGCGAATATGGGTATCTACAGATTACAGAAAGAAATTTGCTTTAGACGCAGGTGTGGGATATCGAAACTATTTTAATGACCCACAAAAAAATTATTTCTTTGACTTTTCTCCAAGGTATAGATTTTCAGATAAATTGTTAGTTGTTTATAGATTAGACTATTCTAATATAAATAATGGTTTTGGGTACATTGATAACAATGATTTTAATGTGTTTTTGGGACAACGAATTGTTACAAATATTGAGAACCAAATTACTGCAAATTATAACTTTGACCCATATAAGGCAATAGACTTGCGCTTCAGAAATTTCTGGAGTACAGCAGATTATAGTGATGAAATCTTTTTTAAACTAAATGATGATGGTACAAGAACACGATTTGATTATGACACGTCTGAGAATAACCCAAACAGGAATTTTAATATTTGGAATCTAGATCTTAGCTTTAGGTGGCGTTTTGCTCCGGGTAGTGAAGCTACTCTACTCTACAGAAATCAAATTTTTAATTTGGATGAGCAATCTACTATTGGTTATGGTGAGAGCTTGAATAGATTATTTAACCAGCCACAACAAAATACAGTATCACTAAGGATAACCTATTTTATAGACTACAATAACATAAAGTATTGGTTCGATAAAAATAGTTAAACACTATTCGTTGTAGAAATTACAGTAATTACCTATTTTCACATTTCTAAATTTAAGCATGATAACTGCAAAAAACATTCATAAATATTACGGGGATTTACATGTACTTAAAGGAGTTAATTTAAGGATAAATAAAGGTGAGGTTGTATCTATTGTTGGTGCATCTGGAGCTGGAAAAACAACACTTTTACAAATTCTAGGTACTTTAGATTCTTATTCTGAAGGTGCTTTAACAGTAAATAATACCGAAATATCTAGTCTAAATAGAAAACAATTAGCAAGATTTAGAAATGACAGTTTAGGGTTCATATTCCAATTTCATCAATTATTACCAGAATTTACAGCTTTAGAAAATGTTTGTATCCCAGCTTTTATTAAAAAAACTGAAAAACCAGTAGCAGAAAAAAGAGCCAAGGAACTTCTAGCTTTTTTAGGGCTATCACATCGTGAAAATCATAAACCAAATGAGCTCTCTGGCGGAGAACAACAACGTGTAGCTGTTGCTAGATCATTAATTAATAACCCATCTATTATTCTTGCAGATGAACCTAGTGGTAACCTAGATACCGAAAGTGCCGAGAACTTACATAACCTATTTTTTAAACTTAGAGATGAGTTTGGACAAACTTTTATTATTGTTACCCACAACGAGGAACTAGCAGATATGGCAGACAGAAAGCTAGTAATGCAAGATGGAGTTATTGTAAAATAATCATATATCGCTAACAAATTAAAAATAGAACACCTCAAAGACTTTCTTGATGAGAAAGCTGAACTTTACGATAACCCAAGATTTATTGAAAGTGACCCTATCCAGATTCCACATCAATTTACAAGGAAAGAAGATATTGAAATTATAGCTTTTTTAGTTGCCACTATTGCATGGGGTAATAGAAAAGGTATTATTAATAACGGTAACAAATTGGTTACCATTATGGGTAACTCTCCTTATGATTTTATTCTAAATTACTCTTCAGTAAAATCAAAAAAAGGAATACTACAAAACTTCGTTCATCGAACTTTTAATGCTGTCGACCTAGATTATTTTATTCTATCACTTCAAAATATCTACTTAAATCATGATGGTCTTGAATCAATATTTTCAAACCATCAAACTAAAGATTCACTACAACCAGCTATACATCAATTTAAAAAAGTCTTTTTTGAATTAAATCATGAAAAAAGGACCGAAAAGCACGTTAGTGACCCGTTAAAAAATTCAGCTGCAAAAAGAATCAATATGTTTCTACGATGGATGGTACGTCCTAATAATACTGGTGTTGACTTTGGTTTATGGAAATCTATATCTACTTCAAAATTATCTTGCCCTCTTGATGTTCATACAGGAAATATTGGAAGAAGACTAGGTTTATTACACCGAAAAACTAATGATGCAAAAGCGTTAATAGAATTAGACAGTTCATTACGAATGTTTGATAAATATGACCCTGTTAAGTATGACTTTGCTTTATTTGGATTAGGCGTTTTTGAAAATTTTCGTTAACAAATATTTAACTTTTTTCTTTTTTGCCTATATTTGTGGCTTGGCTCTAGATAGTCACGTGACATTTTACCCACTTAATTAGATCTACTTAAGCACAGGTAGTAATTATATAAAAGCAAAAATGATAGCCCCAAAAAATCACCCGCATGAAGACCAACGTCTAGATGCCGTAAAGGATACTGGGCTTTTAGATACTATTGAAGAAAAAGAGTTTGACTCAATTACCGCTTTAGTAGCTAATATTTGTGATGTACCAATTTCATTAGTTACACTTCTGGATAGTAAAAGAAATTTTTTAAAATCACATCATGGTGTTCCTTTTAACGAGTCACCTAGAGATATTTCTTTTTGTGGTCATGCAATTTTAGAGCAAAAACAGATATTTATAGTTCCAGATGCTCGAGAAGATATTAGATTTGTTAATAATCCGCTTGTAAAGGAGCATAATGCTATATTTTATGCTGGCGTTCCATTATTAAACCAGAAACAACTTCCTATTGGAACTTTATGTGTTTTTGATACAAAACCTAGAAAACTTACTGAAAAACAAAAACATACATTAATTGCCTTGGCTTTTCAGGTAGAAAACCTTTTTGAGACTAAAAGAAAAAATAAGGAATTAGCACTTCTTCAAAATGAACTTGAATTAAAAAATAATGATCTTAAAAACTTTGCTGGTAACATTTCTCATGATTTAAAAATGCCATTGGCAAGAATGATTGTTACTGCAGATATGCTTAAAAGTAAATATGATGATGTTTTAGATTCTAAAGGTGTAGAATACTTAAATTATTTAAAACAATCTGCACTTACTCTTGGAGAATATATAACAAGCACACTTGAGTATTATAAAGAAGATGTTAATCAAGGTAAGACATCCATAAAAGCATTCTATTTTAATGATTTGATAGAAGAAATTTTAGATTTATTAAATATTGGGGATGATTGCGAAGTAAATTTTCCAGAAGATAATTTGATGATTGAAAGTCATCGCTCTGTCTTAAAACAAATATTCTTAAACCTTATTGGAAACAGTCTTAAATACAACGATAAAGAGAAAATCATTATAACATTAGACAATAAAGAGACAGAGGATTACTATTATTTTAAAGTTAAAGATAATGGTAGAGGCATTTCTAAGAAAAACCAAAAAGAAATATTTACATTATTTAATGCTTCTTCCGAACCTGACAGAAATGGAAATAAAGGGCACGGTATAGGCTTGGCTACTGTTAAAAAACTAGTTACATATCTAAATGGAGAAATTTCAGTTAAATCTGATGAAGGTGTAAATACCTCATTCCAGTTTTCAGTTAAGAAAATTATGTTAAAGTAAAAAACGGAACTCCTTTTTTTACGTATATTTTTCCACAATTAAAAAAATGATTGCCCCAAACTATCCCCATAATGAGTCTGAAAGGCTTGCTGCCGTACAGTCCTATAACTTGCTTGACACTTTAGAAGAAGAGGATTATGATTCTATAACAAAATTAATATCACAAATCTGTGATGTTCCCATTTCTCTAATAACTTTAATAGACACCCATCGTAATTTTTTAAAATCACATAGAGGAGTTGATATTAATGAATCACCACGAGATGTTTCATTTTGCAGTCATGCAATACTAGAACCAGATACTCTCTTCATAATTGAAGATTCTAGAAAAGACCCTAGGTTTAAAGAGAACCCAATAGTATCTAAAAGAAGTGCTATTTTTTATGCCGGAAAAGCATTGGTAAATAAAGATGGCTTCCCGTTAGGCACCTTATGCATTTTTGACACCAAACCAAGAAAGTTAACTTCGTTACAAAAAGAGGCCATTGTTAATCTTAGTAAGCAAGTTGTTCATTTATTTGAGTTAAGAAGAAAAAATATAGAATTAGAGAAAGTTCAAATTGAATTAGAAAACAAAAATAAAGACCTAAAAAATTATGCAGGTATTGTTTCTCATGATATTAAATCTCCACTTGCAAATATTACAGCACTTGCCAGACTTATACTAGAAGAAAATAGAGAGAAATTTGATGATACAACACTCCAGTATTTTGATTTTATAGAAGAGTCTACCGAAAACTTAAAGGAGTATGCTAATGGACTTTTACAGCAATATACATCCCAAGATCAATTTTTTGATGAGGCAGAAAATGTTCAAACAAAGGAGTTTTTTGAGACATTTAAGGATATCCATATGCTCAGTAAAGATGAGTTTAAATATCCAACAAAAGGTGTATTAAAAAAAAGTTAATAAATATGCCTTGTCACAAATTTTTAATAATCTTATAGATAATTCTATAAAATACAACACTAGCGATAAAAAATCTGTGATTATTGAAATAGAAGAAGATAAAAATTATTACACTTTTAAAGTAAAAGATAATAGTCGAGGGATTGATGATGCTAAAAAACATGAAATTTTTGAACTTTTTAAAACAGCTGGAATAAAAGACAAGTTTGGGAAAGAAGGAACAGGAATAGGTTTAGCAACAGTAAAAAACTTAGTAACAAAACTTGGTGGAAAAATTACACTTACCTCAAAACTGGGAGAAGGAAGTACTTTTACCTTTACTGTAAAGAAATTGTTATAGTAGCCGCACATTTTATATATTTGCCAAATTAATCTTGGAATGCAGTTTAAACACCCAGAACTTCTTTACGCACTATTCTTACTGCTCATTCCAATTATTATTCATTTATTCCAGCTTAGGCGCTTTCAAAAAGTAGATTTTACAAACGTTGCGTTTCTTAAAAAAGTAACCTTACAGACAAGAAAAAGTTCACAACTTAAAAAGTGGCTTACCCTCTTAACTAGGTTATTATTGCTTGCTTGTATAATAATCGCATTTGCACAGCCTTTTTCGGCATCCAAAACAGCACTAAATACAATTAAAGAAACAGTTATCTACATAGATAATTCACATAGTATGCAAGCCAAGGGAAATCGTGGCGAGCTCTTGCAAACTGCTATTCAAGATGTTTATAAAAACCTTAGTGGGGATGCTAAAATTACCTGGTTCACAAATAATTTTGAACGTAAGGATGCCTCTGTACAAGAAGTTAAAAACGAGCTGCTTTCACTTACGTATTCCAATTCGCAGCGTACTATAGAGGATGTTTTACTTAAAGCCAACCAACTTTTTAGTGATAATGAAGCTTCGGATAAGCAATTGTTAATTATATCAGATTTTCAAAATCAAACTAAATTTCCAGCCATTCCTGAAGGTGTAACTGTAAATACCATACAATTAAGTCCTGTAACAACTTCAAACATTAATATTGATAGTGTTTATATAACAAACAAAACTATTACAAATACTTCTCTAGAAGTTCTTGTTACTACTCAGGATCAAACTGTTCAAACCATCCCTGTTTCATTGTACAATGGGAGAAATTTAATAGCAAAAACAGCGGCAGACTTTTCTAGAAACCTACAAGATAAAGTCCGCTTTGATGTTGAAAATACAGATATTTTTGAAGGAATTATTAAAATTGAAGACCCTAAACTACTTTATGATAATAGTCTTTACTTTAGTATCAATACACCTACAAAAATTAAAGTTTTAAGTATTAATCAAGCAAATGCAAACTTTTTACAAAGACTTTTTACTTCAGAAGAGTTTGACTATTCTCAACAACAGTACAACAGTCTAGATTATAGCACAATACCAAATCAAAACTTTATCATCTTAAATGAATTAGAACAAATTCCAGCTTCACTTACAAGTGCATTAACTGCTTTCAGTAAAAATGGCGGGAGTATTTTTGTGATACCAAGTAATTCTTCAGAAATAAGTTCGTACAACAAATTACTTCAAAGTTTAGGAATAGGTAGTTTTTTCCAAAAAATAGAGCAAGAAAAAAAGATTACGCAAATACAGTTTGGGCATCAGCTTTATAAAAACGTATTTGAAAAAGAAGTGGTTAACTTTCAGTATCCAAAAGTAAACAGCTTCTACCCTACTGCTAGCACTAGTGCAAATGCGCTGCTATTTGAAGACAGCAAACCTTTTATTATAAATAACGCCAATACTTTTGTTAGTACTGCTCCTATTAATATTGACAATTCAAACTTTCAAAGTTCACCATTAATTGTGCCTACTGTCTATAATATGGCTCAATTAAGTTTGCAATTACCTGAGCTTTACTATACTATTGGTAAGCAAAACAGTTATGCAGTACCTGTTCAATTACAGCAAGATGAAATTGTGACACTAAAGGACAGTATTACAAGTTTTATTCCTCTTCAAGAAACTAAAGAGTCTCAAGTAATAATCACAACGACCAATGAGCCATCAAAAGCGGGAGGTTACAAAATTGAAAATAAAGGCACATACTTGAAAGATGTAAGCTATAATTATAACAGAGCAGAGAGTAACTTGCAGTATGGTAATCCTGACAATTGGGAAGGAGTCACAAATTACGCTTCAATTAACGAGGTTTTTCAATCTATTAGTGATGCAAACTCAATTCAATCGTTTTGGAAATGGTTTGTTATTTTTGCTTTGTTATTTCTAGGTATCGAAATGTTAATTCTAAAATATTTTAAATGAATATCTTACTAAAATCTGCAACTATAGTGGATGCTACAAGCAAGAACCACCTTAAAAAAAGAGATATTCTTATTGAAAAAGGTATTATTAAAAAAATTGCCGCATCTATACCAAATCCTGAAAACATTAAAGAATTACAACTTGATAATTTACACGTGTCTCAAGGTTGGTTTGATTCTAGTGTTTGTTTAGGCGAACCTGGTTACGAAGAGAGAGAAACTATTAAAAACGGTCTTGATACTGCTGCAAAGTCAGGTTTTACTCATATTGCAGTTAATTCAAATACTTTTCCTGTAACCGACAGTAAATCTCACGTAGAATTTTTAAAGTCTAAAGCTAATAAGCACGCGACTTCACTCCTACCAACTGCTGCTTTAACAACAAAATGCAAAGGTGTTGATCTAGCAGAATTATACGATATGAAACAAGAAGGAGCTTATTCTTTTTACGATTACAAACAACCCATAAAAAACCCTAATTTATTAAAGCTAGCATTACAATACACGCAAAGTTTTAATGGTTTGGTACAAAGTTTTCCTCTTGAAAGTCAAATAGCCCCAAAAGGAATTGTAAATGAAGAAGAAAACAGCACCAGACTGGGCTTAAAAGGTATTCCTGCCCTTGCCGAAGCACTTCAAATTGCGCGGGACCTATATATCTTAGAGTATACAGGCGGTAAATTACATATTCCAACAATCTCTACATCAGCATCAGTAAAGCTAATAAAAGAAGCAAAGAAAAAAGGCTTGCAAATTACTTGTAGCGTTGCCATAAACAATTTAATGTTAACTGATGATGCCTTAGAATCTTTTGACACAAATTATAAACTAATGCCGCCATTACGAACTCAAAAAGATGTGAATGCCCTTTTAAAAGGTATAAAAGACGGCACAATAGACGGAGTAACAAGTGATCATGACCCTATTGATATTGAAAACAAAAAAACAGAATTTGACCATGCCATGTATGGAAGTATTGGGTTAGAATCAGCTTTTGGAGCACTCAATAAAGTAATAGGCACAGAAGCAGCCATAGTAGCGCTCACAAATTTAAAATCAACTTTTGATATTTCAGAATCATCAATAACTGAAGGAAATAAAGCGTGCTTATCCTTATTTAACCCTAGCAAAGAATGGACGTTTAATACACAAAATATTCTTTCTACTTCCCAAAATGCTGCCCTTTTAGGACAAAAACTAAAAGGAAAAGTATATGGTGTATTTAACAATAAAAGATTAGTAGTAAACTAATATGGTACCACAAGGAAAAAATAAAGCCGTTATTGCCTATCTAACTCTTATAGGTTTCTTTATTGCTGTATCTATGAACAAAGATGAAAAGCACGAGTTTGCAACTTGGCACATTAAAAACATGTTTGGTTTGCTCTTACTGCTTTTTGTTTCATTAGTATTTCAATATCAAATAAGTTTGCTTTTTGGTGATATTTTATGGGGAATATCTGCACTATCATGGCTATTCTCACTAATTATGGCAATCACAAACAAAAAGATTGGACTCCCTTACTTAAGTGAAAAATTTCAAGATTGGTTTACATTTTTAGATTAAATAATGAATAAAAAAACACTTCCTCTAGAACATAACTACAAAGCTCCCAAGGATACAAATAATGCACCTGCCATTATTATGTTACATGGTTTTGGAAGCGATGAAAACGATTTGTTTTCCTTTGCAAGCGAGCTACCGGATAACTACCATATTATATCATTGAAAGCCCCAATCCCAATGCAGCCTTATGGAAATGCATGGTACAATATCTATTTTGATGCTAATGACGGGAAGTTTAGTGATACAGAACAAGCTATTGCATCTAGAGACTTAATCTCAAATTGTATTGACGTTATTATTAAAGAGTACAAAGTAGATGCTTCAAATATTACTTTACTTGGCTTTAGTCAAGGAACAATTTTAAGCCTTGCAATAGGATTAAGTTATCCTGAAAAAGTAAAAAACATTATTGGGTTAAGCGGTTATATAAACGAAGATATCCTCAAAGAAGATTATAAGGATAATAATTTTAAACACCTATCAATTTACAGCTCACATGGAAGTGTTGACCAAGTAATTCCAGTAGATTGGGCACGTAAAACAAAGCCTTTTTTAGAGAAACTAAATATTGAGTGTGACTATTCTGAGTTTCCTGTGGGGCATGGTGTCGCTCCTCAAAATTTTTATGAATTTAAAGAGTGGTTAAGTAAGCACTAGTTTTTCTTAGGCTTCGGGTTTCCATATAAAACAGAACCTAAAACTTGCACATCTAACTCATTATTTTCATCAAAATAGTACTCTACTATCATCTCTCCCCAGTAACTACCATCAGTAAAATCTGCCATTACCCATCGGTGGTTAAGAAATTTAAGAGAGTTTACTCGCATAGGAGCCTCAATACCTTCATACGGAATTAAAGGATTACCATTTGCTCCTGTATTTTGGTCGTAAATAAAATCTCGAACCATGTTTTCTGCGTCAATGGCTTCCATACCTAGCTTTTCAATATAGGTCATAGCATCATCATTTCCTCTAAGCGAAAAATAGTTCATAGTAGCTATACTATCTGTCAACTTTTCCACTACTACTTCGTTCTCTGAAGTTTGTTCAGTAAGTGTTTGTATTGTTTGTTCTTGACTTTCAAATATTCTTTTTTCGTTCATGTATTGAAAAATGATATACAATACTGCAAAAAAGAATAAATACATAAATATGCTTTTCTTCATAACTATAAGGTAAGTTTTAGTCCGTCGTACGCTAAATAAACGTTTTCTGGGAGGTTTTGTGATACTTCATCATGAAATCCTAACAAATGACTTATATGAGTTAAATAAGCACGTTTAGGGTTTACTTTTTTAATAAAAGTAAGAGCTTCTTCAAGATTAAAATGTGATTTATGGTGTTCTATACGTAATGCATTAACTACAAGAATATCACAATATTTAATTTTTTCAATTTCAGCTTCAGGCATTGTTTTTACATCAGTTAAGTAAACAAAATTATCAATTCTAAAGCCTAAAACTGGTAGTTGGTCATGAAAAGCTTCAACAGCAATTACTTTCTTTCCTTTAATTGTAAAAGGGGTATCCTTATTAATTACTATCTCTTCAATAGTAGGAGCGCCAGGATATTTATTTTTAGTCTCAAAAATATACGCAAAACGACTATGTAATGCTTTAAAGACCCTACTTTCAGCATAAAAAGGGATATTTCCTTGCCTAAAATAAAAAGGGCGAATATCGTCTATGCCAGCGGTATGGTCACTATGCTCATGGGTTAATAAGATTCCGTCTAGTTGCCTAACATTTTCGCGTAACATTTGCTGTCTAAAATCTGGCCCACAATCAATAACATAATTGGTATCTTCCCATTGCAAGAGTACAGAAACACGTAACCTTTTGTCTTTAGGGTTTTCACTTAAACACACAGGGTGTGTGCTGCCAATAATAGGTATTCCTTGTGATGTTCCTGTCCCTAAAAAAGTGATTTGCAAAGGCGATTTCATTCACACAAAAATAACAGTATTTTTTTTGTTTGCCTATTGTATTTGCTACCTTTGTTAAAGCCCTTACAAAAATAAATTGCTATGCCAGACATGATTAAAGGAGACAAGGAATTTGAAAATATTCCCTCCACAAGAAGTAAAGCACTACGAATTAATCTCAATGAAAATATTTACGGTACGTTTGCCGAAATAGGTGCTGGACAAGAAACAGTACGAAATTTTTTTAGAGCTGGTGGTGCCTCTGGTACTATTGCAAAAACCATGTCGGCGTATGATAAGGATTTTAGTGATGCCATTTATGGAGTGGAGAGCGATAGCCGTTATGTTACTGAGGCACGTCTCAAAAAAATGCTAAATCATGAAATGGAGCTTATTGAAAAGCGTATAGACCGTGAAAAACATCCTAATAAAATGTTTTTTGCCTATGCCAATACAGTTGCAACTATTGATTTTGCTAAAAAATATAAGGGACATGGTTGGGTTGGAATTAGATACCAAACCGATCCAAGTGAAGACTATAGTGAGATTATTTTACATATTAGATTTCATGAAAACGATGCCGTAGCACAGCAAATTACGCTAGGCCTTCTTGGAGTAAATCTTATTTATGGTGCATACTACAAATATGACCAACCTAGAAAATTACTTCGCTACTTGTACGATCATATTGATAAGGATAAAATAGAAATTGATACTATTAACTTCTCTGGACCTAAGTTTAAAGATGTTGATAACCGATTAATGAGTTTACAGCTTATTAAAAATGGAATGACAGAAGCCGTAATTTTTGGCCCTGACGGAAACAATATTCTACCTGCAAGACTACTGTATAAGAAAAATATTTTAGCATTACGCGGAAGTTTTAGACCTGTAACTAAGGTAAACATTGATATGTTTGAAAAATCGTATGAGATGTTTCTTGCTGAAAACAAAGTTGAAAAAGACAGAACCGAAGTTATTTTTGAAATTACACTCTCTAACCTTAAAGCAGAAGGTGAAATAGATGAAGAAGACTTTATGTATAGAGCTCGTTTACTTTGCTCACTTGGCCATACAGTAATGATATCTAACTTCCAAGAGTATTACAAAGTTGTAGAATACTTCTCTAGATACACAAAAATGCGTTTAGGACTTGCTATGGGAGTAAATAACTTGGTTGATATTTTTGATGAAAAATACTATCGCCATTTAAGTGGTGGAATTCTAGAGGCCTTTGGTAAATTATTCTTTAAAGATTTAAAAGTCTATTTATATCCTACTTACAATTCAGAAACGGACACTTATACAACAAGTGATAACTTAAAGGTGCATCCACGAATGAAAGAGTTATATAAATTCTTTAAATACAACGGGAAGGTAGTGGACATCGAGAACTTTAACCCAGACATTCTAAACATCTTCTCGAGAGAAGTACTAGAAATGATTGAAAACGGAAAAGAAGGTTGGGAAGATATGCTGCCTGAAGGAGTTGCAGATATTATAAAACAAAAACAACTCTTTAGTTGCAAACAACAACCTCAAAAAGCAACAAGCTAAATAAAAAAACCCGCTAAAAAGCGGGTTTTTTTGTATTAACAATATCTGGTATTACTCTAAAATTTGAGCTGCATGATCTTTTGTTTTCACTTTGTCAATCACACGTGAAACCACTCCTTTTTCATCTACAATAAATGTTTTACGGTGAATTCCATCGTATTCTCTACCCATAAATTTTTTAAGCCCCCAAACTCCAAAAGCATTTATTACTTCTTTATTTTCATCTGCTAGTAGCGGAAAAGGGAAATCAAATTTCTCCTTAAAGTTACTTTGTTTTTTCTCACTATCTGCACTAACACCCAACAACTCGTAGCCTTGCGATTGTAGCTCTGCATAGTTATCACGAAGGTTACAAGCCTCTGCTGTACACCCAGGTGTATTTGCTTTTGGATAAAAGAAAACAACTAACTTCTTTCCTTTATAATCACTTAAACTTATTGCGTTTCCATCTTGATCGTTTACTGTAAAGTTTGGTACAGTATCTCCTGCTTTTAATGTTTTCATAGTGTATTTTTGTAAAAATTACCTCTTATAAAAAATGTCGAAGTTTCAATTGAAAATTAATTTTCGATTTTCAATCAAAATTACTGAAAATGAACAAGCAAGAAAAGGTACATTTCGTTATTGAAACGTTAAATGATTTATATCCAGAGATTCCTATTCCATTAGATCATAAAGACCCATATACACTTTTAATAGCCGTATTGCTATCTGCGCAAAGTACAGATGTACGTGTAAATAAAATTACCCCTTTATTATTTGAAGTAGCAGATAACCCATATGATATGGTAAAGCTAACAATAGAAGAAATACGAGATATAATTAGACCTGTAGGTTTGTCGCCAATGAAGTCTAAAGGAATCCACGGACTCTCACAGATATTAATTGATAAATACAATGGCAAAGTGCCTCAAGATATTGCATTACTAGAAGAGCTTCCAGCTGTTGGACATAAAACTGCAAGTGTAGTGGTAAGTCAAGCATTTGGGATTCCTGCTTTTCCTGTAGATACTCATATTCATAGGCTTATGTACCGTTGGGGATTTACTAATGGGAAAAATGTAGTACAAACAGAGAAAGATGCTAAGCGTCTATTTCCTAAAGACCTGTGGAACTCTTTACACTTACAAATAATATGGTATGGACGCCACTACTCCCCTGCTCGTGGTTGGAAACTAGAAAACGATATTATAACTAAAACCATTGGGAGAAAAAGTGTAATAAACGAGTACTACAAAGCAAAGAATAAAAAAAAATAAAATTGAATATGACCGAAACTAGATAGTAGGTTAAGAGTCTAAACTACTTTTTTTGCATTTAATTAGATACATTGGCTGGTTTTCTTCTACTTCTATGATTTCAAAAAGCCCGTGTTTTTCAAATTCTTTTTTTACAGATTCTTTATCGTAGTAGAAAATTTTTGCTCCTTTATGGCTTTCGTAGCGGTCTTTACTTATCAATTGGCCATTTCCAAATTGAGTTGCTTTTTTTGTTATAGCGGTAAAAACCATAAAACCGTTTTCTGTCAATTGGTTATAACAGTCTTGAATTAGTTTTTCTCTTTCTTCTCTGTCTAATAAATGAATAAGCGCATAGCAAAAAATTCCATCATATTTTTTATTATCAAAAGGCATTAAAGATACAGAGCCGTGAAAAATGTTCAATTCAGTTCCGTAATGTTTTTTTGCTAATGCTATGGCTGTTTTTGAAATTTCAATTCCAGTAACTTTAATTCCGTTTTCGATAAAGGGTTGAGCATTGCGCCCATATCCAATTCCTGGAATTAGAATATTATTTACAAATTCTTCTAAGAAAAAGTTTTTTGTAAGATCAGCAGACTTTGCAGGGCTCATTCCCCACATTTCTTGCTTGTCGTTAAAGGCTATTTCCCAAAATTCTGTCATTAGTATTGGTGTTGTTGATATTGTAAACAAAGGTCTGGACTATGAGTAATTGTGTCTAAACATTATAATTAGCAAATAGAAACCAACAGAAAATCCTCGCGGATTTTCTGAGTACACACAAAACTAGCTATTAATTATAGCTACTGTTAGGTGTAATTTTTATTTTATTTTTTGTTCTAACTCTGTGTCAGTCCAAAGTTTTTTTTCTCTATTCACGTAATTATAAATGTCCAAAACCATTCTTTCGAATAAACTTAAGAAATCATTTCTTGTTTTTTCACTCAAAACTTTTTCATTAGTAATATTTTCAAATCTTTTAGGAATTGGATAACGTGTCCAATATGGGATTCCTTCAGACAAAGTTTTTAGTAATTCAATTTCTGAACGAGAAAATTCAAACGAATCCAATTTTCTTGATAATTCTAAAAGGTTATGATTACTCGATATTGAGTTGTCAATTTTTCCGTTTTTTAAATAATTTGGGTTTCTAGACACTAGATATGCCTTCATTAAATTTTCCATTGAAAACCCAATTAGTAAAAAATAGGAACGTGATATTCCAGATTTTTGAATAATAATTTCTCCATTTGAGTCAGTCTTCGTTAAAATACTATTATTCCTTTCTTTATATAAGATTTCACTTGAATCCAAAAGTTCATTTGCATATTGAATCCATTCCATTGGATGACCTAATTGTTCGTATTTTTCGGGACTGTTTTTCATTTTTCAAATTACACCCAACGTTAAGTACATGAAGTGTAGCCTGCCGATAGGCAGCTATGATTTCATATCTAGTGTTGTGCCTCGTTTTATTTTTCAATTTCAGGCAGAATATAATTTTTGATTATTCGCTCGGGTTGAAAACCCTTTCCATTTCTATAATTGCCTGATGTAATAACAACAATTAATTCATATTCAGGAATAACGACCAAATATTGACCACCTGAGCCTCTCGCTTCAATAGAATTAATTTTTTTACCATTGATATTATAGGTTTTGTGCCAAAAAAGATATCCATACTCATTTTTGTCTATGGTGTTTTCAAGTACCTTGTACTTATCAAATGACTTATTCACCCAATGTGGTGGTAATATTTCTTTTTCTTCCCATATACCATTATTCAAATATAGTTGCCCAAATTTCATTATGTCTCTCGGAGTAAGGTACCATCCACCGCCAAAATATGGCTGGTCTTCATTGTTAGTTTGGATTCTATAATTTTGGATAGATAGAGGTGCGAATAACTTTTTATGAATATAAAACTCTAACCTTTCGTCTATTGAAGAGCTAATGATTGGAGATAGCAAATGAGGATTTCCAGAACCATAGTTTGCCTTTTCTCCTGGTTCGTAAATCATAGGAGCCTTTAAAATATGGTTCGTCCAATCCTCTTGGCTTTGGTATGCTCCTTCATTGGCGAATGAGTTCCGATTCAGTCCAAAGTCAATAGCATCCAAGCCACTTGACATAGTGAGAAGGTGGTGAATAGTAATTTCATCTTTCCCTTCTTTCCAATCTATTTCTGGATATTGATTTTCAAAGAACTCCTCAATAGGTAAGTGCTCTTCGGATAGTTTTTGTTCAGCAATTGCAATGCCAACCAAGGCAGAGGCAAAGCTTTTAGATAGCGATCGGGTATCGTGTGGAACACTTGATGTAAAACCATCAAAATAGGTTTCAAAAATCACTTCTCCGTATTGAGATATAACCACTGAATGAGTTCCTTCTAACGTATCATTCTTGATATCTGTTACAAGCTTAGAAAAATGCGAAGAATGACTATTATCAATTGATTCTGAATAATCCCCAATTAGCCATTGTTCATAGGGCAAGGGTGAGAGTTCAATTTTTGTGCTCTCTTTCAGAAAATTAAGGGTAAGGTCAATCCGCTGCTCTTTTAGCTTGCCGTTAAAATTTAGGTTTGAGCGGATATCTCTAAATTCAAAATTGTCGTGACCAATTTTAAAATCTTGTCCCCACATGTAATGATAAGTTGGCTCTTTAAAAAAAGTAGAAGCAGAATAACTATTATCTTCCTGTTTATCCAATGAAAAGTACATTGTGGGCAAGAATGAATCTTCGATTAAAAGATTCCAATTACCCGACCAGTTTCCTTTTGAAGTTAAATTCAAATCAATATTTGATAAATGATGTCCTGTTTGCACAAAAGCGATTGGGGTTGTTTGTGTTGTGTCGATTCTTATGATTAATTGGTCTTTATATTGACCAACTAAATAAGTCGCATTTTCAGCTTTGAGCGGAATTTCTGTTATGCTATTTTTACCTTTAAATACTGATGTACTACCTTCCTCTGTTGTTATTATTTCAATATTGAATTGAAATGGATTCTTATATTCTAATTTACCTGCCCAACCACCAACATAATTCTCGAGGGATTTTTGAGCATTACATGAGGTAATAGTGAGTAGGGTTATTATTAGCAAAATATGTATTCGCATTATTCTGTTTTTTCTAATGAGGCACAACGGTTTTGTGTATGGTTAGTTGCGTGTTTAAGCAACTAATTTAGCAAATACAAACCAAATAGAAAATCCGCGAGGATTTTCAGAAGTAGGCGAGAACAAGCAATTACTTATAGCCATTGTTGTGCTTAGTTTTTTTATTTCTTTTCTAAAAATTCTTTGACTACGGTATAATAATCTTCGCCATATTGTTTATAAAATTCTCCATTTGGCTTAATAATTAAAAACCCAGCACAGTTTTGATGTTCAGTAAAAACATTTTCATAAAAAAATCCTGAATCAACTATGAATTCAGTCATTTGTTCATAAATCTCTTTGTTATAAGAATCTTGAGTATAAACAAAGAAATCAATTGCATCATAGTTAGAACTCATTCTTGATGAAATGCTAATTCTGTTTTTGATTACTTGTGTATTAGTTTCTTCACTCAATCGGACAATTATGCAATTCGGTGCTTTTTGGTTATAGTTTATAAGAATTGACTTGTCAGTAGGAAAAGTGGTTTTTAATTCGGTTTCCAGTTTTTTAATCAGTTCATCATATTCGGTTTTGTTTAAAGTTCCAGAGTAGGCTGTTCTGCTTTTTTTGTATTTAGAGTTCGGATAAGTATTTACTTTTGTATTATTAATATCTTTATTCGTTCCACAAGATATTAGTAGAATTACAAATATTAAATAAGTTCCTTTCTTTAAAATGTTGTTCATAGATTTTGTTAGGTCAAATTAAGCACAACGGTTTGTGTATGAGCCGTAGCGGATTTTACCCAACTAAACTGTCAGTTAGCAAGATACTTAATTAGACGCAAAAACGGTCCAAGTATGCACTTAAACCGCTATTGCTTATACACTTTGTTGTGTGCAGCCTTTTATTTTTCTTTGATTTTGCAAGTTTTGATTCCAAACGGTGCATAAAGTGGACAAAAGCTAATCACACTTGTTAAAACGAAAACACCTGCAAGCACCAATAAAACAATACCTAATGTACCTGAAATTGTTCCTGTAAAATAAAGAATGCCAACTATTGCAGCGATTATAACTCTTATAATTCTGTCTGCTGAACCCATATTTTTTGTCATAATTGAAAATTTTAAATTATTGAAAGATTACCTTACAAAGGTAAATAGTCGTCTAGAGATATGCAGTGACTGTAGTCACCACTTGTCAATAATTCTTATTTTACCTGATTTTTGTTCAACTTTCCCATCTGTTTCAAGCTTTTTTAAAACTCTAGTAACTACTTCACGAGCAGTTCCTAATTCATTCGCTATTTGGGAATGACTCATATTAACAGAATTGTTTTGACTTAATTCAGTTTTCTTCTTCAAATGGTCGTATAGTCTTTTGTCCATCTTATCTAATAACAAACTACCTATTGTGTCTAATAGCTCCGAATATCTCAGATTAAACTGATTGTAGAAAAGTTCATTGAAGTCTGGGTATTCTTTTAACCAAGTTGGTAACAAATGAACGGGTAACAAAAGAACTGTTGAATCTTCTTCTGTTTGTGCAAATACTTTACTCGGTGTATTTTTTAAAGCCGCATAAAAAGACATTACGCAGCTTTGGGCTGATTCGATATAGTAGAGTAGCAATTCTTTCTCATCAAATCTTGAATATACTTTTATCAGGCCATTAACAACAATCGGTAAAACTTTGACATACTGCTGTTCCCTTAAAATTTCAGTTCCTTTTGGAAATTCCTTAATGTTAGATTCTTGCAGTATTTTTTCAACCAAATCAGGTTTAAGAAAGGATAATATTTTTCTGTCAAGTTCCATTCTTTATTTATCTGGTTCAATGTGGATTAAGACGTGTCCTAAACTTGGTATTTCATTTCGCAAATGGTCCTTTAAATAATGTGCAATATCGTGGCCATCCTTAACAGAAATTTCTCCATTAACAATTGCGTGTAAATCAACGTGGTATTTCATTCCTGCTTTTCGAATAAAACATTTTTCTGTTCCAACTATACCTCTAACTTTTAAAGACTCTTCTCGAATTTCTTCCAATAGGTCATCATATAAATGCTCATCCATAATTTCTCCTAAAGCAGGTCTAAAAATTAAATAGCTATTGTATAAAATAAAAGCAGAAGCTAATAAAGCTGCCCAATCGTCAGCTGTTTCATATCCTTTTCCGAAAATTAAAGCGATAGAAATTCCAATGAATGCCATAATTGAAGTAATTGCATCACTTCTATGGTGCCAAGCATCTGCCTTGAGTGAAGTGCTATTTGTCTCCTTACTTTTTTTTATTACTATTCTAAAGGACACTTCTTTCCATATGATAATTGCACCAAGTACAATCAAAGTCCAAGATTTTGGAACCTTATGAGGTGTCTGAATATTTTGAATGCTTTCGTAGGCAATAATAGTTGCTGATGTTACAAGAAAAGCTACTACTAAGAATGTTATTAGCGGTTCAATTTTTCCGTGTCCGTATGGATGATTTTTGTCTGCTGGCCGTTTGGCATATTTTAAACCAAATAGCACAAGTAGAGAGGAGAAAATATCGGTTGTTGATTCTATTGCATCAGCAATGAGTGCATATGAATTACCAAAGAATCCTGCAAGTCCTTTAATCAAAGCTAAACTGATGTTTCCAATTATGCTAAAATATGTAGTTCGTATTGCAGTTTGTTCGTTATTCATTCAGTTTTTCAGGTTGCATACAACGGTTTTGTGTATGGTTAGTTGCGTGTTTAAGCAACTAATTTAGCAAATACAAACCAAATAGAAAGTCCGCGAGGACTTTCGTAAGTAGGCTATAACCAGCAATGAATTATACACGTTGTTGTGCTTTCGTTATTTATACTTTTCAGTTCTGGTCTTCGTTCAGTTCGGTCTTTATCAATTTTATGATTGCTTCTATTTCATTGTGAAGGTTTTTTCGATAACCTAAGGCTTCATTCGTTAGAACAGACTTGATTCCCATTAAGTTTCGCACTTTCGGATGTGCCATAATTTCAATATAGTCGTTTTGCGGACCTAATGAAATATTATAATCAGGCATCTTAAATTTTAGAAGTGGAAGGAAGTTAACATATTCGACACAAATTTCATCAATTCTAATTTGATGAACATTCATTCTATCCTGAATTAGTTTATCTAGATTATAAATATTTGCCTCTAAGACGCTCAGTCGGTCTCGAATAGAATCGTTCTGGACAATTGTGATTTTCCCAGCATTCTTTAAATCCGAATAAGTATTAATTACAGGAAATTTTATTTCAAAATCCCAAAACGCTTTGTTGAAATATTCTTTTGTTCTATCTGAATTGGTTAATACTGTCTTTAATGAATCATTATGTAGTATCGTTTCAATAATGTCAAGATAATTTTGCTCACTTCTGATATACTCTTTTGAAAATTCTTTTGCGGAATTTAAATCTTCAAGTAATACATTCAGAATTTCTTTTTCAACTTTTCCAATTTTCCTTGTTTCATTCCAATTATTAATCTGTAGTGCAATCAAAATTCCAATGACAACCAGCACAATCTCTCCGAGTGCATAAATCAAGTACTTACTAAATTTACTTTCAGATAGCAGTTTTTGTCTAATTTTTCTAAAGAATTTTATCATTGGTTAGCGGTTTGTCATAATGAAGCACAACGTATTTGTGTATGATTAGTGCGGAAGGAGCTTTAGCTATTTTAGCTTAGGCTGAGTCGCTTGCGACGAAAACTCCGCTGGAGAAAAATAGCAAGGCTCTGACTTGCCAATTCTCCGATTAGATAAATATACAAATTGTAGGATAATTTCCTCGTATTAACCAGTTAAGCATTAATTATACACGTTGTTGGCATTTCGTTGTTTTGTTCAGAGTACTAATTATCCAGCTTATTTCAGTTTTTGTTTTTCCAGCGTTTGAGTGAATTCGCACAGATTTTTATTCCGCAAAATTTTTCAATTCCGATTGAGTGAACAATTCTGAAACTTGCTAAATTACGCGTATAGTTAAGGTTTTGGTTTTCGATTCCAGTTACGAGCTAAAAGTTCAGACGTAATTTTCACTTATCATTCTTCAGGCATTAATTAATCATTGGTAATACAAATTCCTTGAAAATGTAAAATATAAGGGCTCCAACTATCATTCCGATATAGAAGTTTCGCTTATTTTTTGGTTTTTTATTTTCCATATTATCTTCAGTTATTAATTTTTTATTGAGACAGTTCACAATGAATGCCAACTTGTTATATCGTTTTATTTATTAGTGTTATCCCGTAAATAAATCAGGATACCATGAGTTTTTTGTTAACGTTATCCTGTAAAGCTACATAATTTTAACTAGTTGTAATATAGACCGTTTTTCTATTTACAAATTCTTGGATACCATGACTGCTTAACTCTCTCCCGTAGCCGCTTTGCTTTACTCCACCAAAAGGGAGTCTTGGGTCACTTTTTACTAGCGTATTTATAAATACTGCGCCTTCTTCAAATTGAGATATATAAGGTTGTATAGACTTTATATCTTTTGTAAAAATAGAGACACCTAACCCAAAGTTTGAGTTGTTTGAGAGCTCTATGGCCTCTTCTATATCTTTAAAAGGTAGTATAGGGAGTACGGGGCCAAAGGTTTCTTCTTTAAACAAAGACATCTTTGTGGTAACATTATTAACAATTGTAGGTTCAAAATAAGCGTTTTGCCTGTTCCCTCCTAGTAATACATTGGCACCCATTTTTATAGATTTCTGTAAAATTTCTTCAAGTTCTACTGCTAGGTCTGTTCTTGCCATCGTACCAATATAAGTTTCGGCATTGCTTGGGTTACCACTCTTAAGTTCTCTTACTTTTTTTACTAGTTTTTGGGTAAACTCATTTTCTATATCCTTATGTACCAAAAGTCGTTTTCCAGCAATACAACTTTGCCCTGTATTTTGAAATCGAGCCTGCACCACAGTATCTAGAGTAGCATCAATATCACAGTCTTTTAATGCAATTAAAGCATTGTTACCTCCAAGCTCCAAAACAGTTTTCTTTATATTTTCTCCAGCTTTACTTGCTACAGCACTACCAGCAGGGCCACTTCCCGTAATTGTAACAGCTTTTATAATAGGGTTTTCTATAATGGAGGCTACTATATCACTCTTAATTAACAGCGTTGTAAAGCAATTTTTAGGAAACCCAGCTTTTTCAAAAACTTTTTGGATATTTAATGCACTTCCAAATACGTTTGAGGCGTGCTTTAATACAGCAACATTACCAGCCATTAATGCTGGAGCAGCAAACCTAAATACCTGCCAGAATGGATAGTTCCAGGGCATTACTGCCAGTAGTACGCCTAGCGGTTCGTAGGACACATAACTGGTTTCGGCATCGGTTTCTATTATCTCGTCTTCTAGGTGTGAAGCGGCATTTGCTGCATAATACTCACACACCCATGCACATTTTTCAATTTCGGCGATAGATTGTGAGATGGGTTTGCCAATTTCTTCAGTAATTTTCTTTGCGTAGGTTTCTTTATTCTCTTTGAGTTCTTTTGCAGCGTTGTTAAGTAGTTCTTTTCTTTCAGTAAACGAAGTTGTTTTCCAGGAAGCGAATCGCTTTTCTGCTTTATCTAAAAAAACTTTTACTTCTTTTTTGGTGTGCGTTGTAAAAGACTCTATTTCTTTCTGAGTGTACGGATTTATTGAAGTTACAGTTGGCATTTTTATTTTTAAAGTTACATAAAATAGGTATTAATTTTGTGTGATTTAGGACTACTTTAACGCACAAGTGACTGTTAAGAACCCTTTTATAACTTACCTAATATTATTTAAAATTGTACGTGCTATTTTATAATTTTAATAAAAATCCTAAATCATGGAAGCTCGCGATCTTACTTTATTGAAATTACGTCCCAATATCCCATCTGCTAAGGTAAATGATGGTATGAGCGACGAAGAGATGTTTCAGAATGCAACGCTACGTCCTATTGCAAAACTTCAGAATAACTTGTTGGTTGAAGTCTTTAAAAACTATATCAAAAAACACAAAAATGTATTTTACGACCTCTCTATAGAGAAACGTCTAGATTATATAGATAATGCCATCCACAAGGATATGAAGTTTAGAAATGGACTTAAAGGAATTATTATTGGGCAATTTACGATAGATGAATATAAAGTCTACACAGATAATTCTTCGGCACTTAATAAGCGTATGATGAATATTGTAAAAGAGCGTCTTAAAAGTAACGTACAGCTGTTAGAGCCTTCTTCTTTACTTGCTAGTTAGTTTTACTCTAATAGAGAAACTCCATTTAAATCTGTAGTTAATACTTCGCTCATATAATCGAAGTATGGACGTAGCAATTGAAAGTGATACAATAGTTTTTCTGAAAAATCTTCGGAAAAAACCTCTTTGTCTGTAAATTGATGTGTTACAAAGTAACTTTTTAAACGGATTAGGTCTATATTAGGGTCTTCTTTGCTGAAGCCCTTAGGAGCTGTTTTTACTTTATATTCTTGATTAAAACCACCAAATGCTTTTTTAAATTTTGGAGCATCTAGAATACTTCTAACTTCTGAAGCATCCATCTCAAACTCTTTTCTAATGCGTAATAAATCTTTAGGCTCTGGATCAAAAAAGCCTCCAGCCATTAAGGAGTTACCGGGCTCTAGTCGTAAATAGTAGCCACCTCTACGGTGTGCACCTGCCCTACTAAAACTTACACTTCTATGTACATTGTAAGGTGTTTTGTCTTTGCTAAAGCGTATATCTCTATTTATTCTAAAAACCTTGACTTTTGCTATCTCATCATTCTTATTAAGACCTTTCTCAATTTCTGCATAAAAGGCTTTTAACTGTTTTTCATTTTTTTGATACTCCTTTTTATGCTCCTGCATCCAATCTCTGTGGTTGTTCTTTTTAAGTTTTTCTAAAAATTGAAATGAAGACGTTGGGATGTTCATAGTAAGTTTTTTATAAATATAAAAAAATCGCTGCAGGTGCAGCGATTTTTTGTTTTAGGGATATTATACTACTTATGCATGTTGTAGTTCGTGTTTACCTTCTTTAATCTCTTCGATTAATTTTGCATTAAATGCTGGAAGATCGTCTGGATTTCGGCTTGTTACTAATGCTTCATCAACAACAACCTCTTTATCTACCCATAATGCTCCCGCATTTTGAAGGTCTGTTTTTATTGAGTTATACGATGTCAAAGTTCTTCCTTTAACTACATCTGCTTCAATTAATAATTGCGGTGCATGGCAAATAGCGGCTACAGGCTTACTTTGCTTAAAGAAATCTCTAATAAATGTTAATGCATCATCATTCTGGCGTAATATATCTGGGTTAATTACTCCACCAGGTAACATTAACGCATCATAATCTTTTGCTGAAACATTATTTAAGGTATTGGTTACAGTATATTCATTAGACCAATTTCCGTCATTCCAACCTTTAATTGTTCCACTCTTATCACTAATTATATCTACTGTGAATCCTTCAGATTCCATTGCTTGTTTAGGAGATTTTAATTCACTTTCTTCAAAACCATTTGTTGCTACTATTGCAATTCTCTTTTCCATTTTATGTGTATTTTTTAAATTAATATTTGTTACCTCAAAGGTAAATTTATTGTTTCTCAAGTATCGTTATAGCCTTATTAAACTATAAGGCAAAAAGGTTAAGGTTGTATTAATGATATTGACATAGAGGCTTTTTTCTTAAACTCCTCTTAAAATTGTTTATATTTATAATCAACCTAAAACCAATTAATCATGATGACAACAACAAACAAACCCAACACCGCTTTTTGGATTATTGCTGTACTGGCATTACTATGGAACTTAATGGGGTTATTTCAGTTTTTTGGAGTAGCTTTTATGTTAGAAGCAATGGTAGAAGCCTTACCAGAAGACCAAGCCACTTTATATACAAGTATTCCGCAATGGTACATCATTGTATTTGGAATAGCCGTATTCTCTGGAGTACTTGCCTGTATTACAATGCTAATACGTAAAAAAATAACTGTTGTATTGTTTTTAATATCATTGCTAGCTGTATTAGTAGCACAAATCTATTGGATATTTGCTACTGATGTTATGGATGTTATTGGACCTACTGCTATCGCTATGCCACTTATAGTTATCGCAATAGCAATCTTTTTATACTTCTACAGTAAAGGAGCTGCACAAAAGGGATGGCTTAGGTAAAATTAGAGTTTAGAAGTATAGTTTTTAAAAGTTAAAAAACTATACTTCTAAATTTTATGATACTTGTATTTAAAGCCACTTTTTACGTTTAAAGTAGTAAAGCATTGCAAAAAACACCAAAATCATTGCGCCCCAAAGTACAAAGTACCCATACTTAAATTGGAGTTCTGGGATATACTCGAAATTCATCCCGTAAATCCCAGCCATGAAGGTAAGTGGAATAAAGATAGAAGCCATTATAGTAAGTACTTTCATGACCTCATTCATTTTATTACTTATGGTAGTCATATACATGTCCATAAGCCCCCAAATCATATCACGATATATCTCAACACTCTCAGAAACTTGTATAATGTGATCATATAAGTCTCTAATATAGTTTTGAGTTCTTTCTTCAATAAGTGGGGTCTCTGTCTTTTCAAGGCGATTAATAACCTCTCTTAGCGGAACAACAGCGCGCCTAATACGTAGAATTTCTTTTTTAAGCTTTTGTATTTCTTGAATTAAATCGTCTTCCGGAGACCCTTCAAACAGCTCATCTTCAATTTGTTCAATCTTTACTGTTAAAATTTCAATTACACTAAAGTAGTTATCCACTACAGCATCCAGTAAAGCAAACATTAAGTAATCTGAACCATTGGCTCTAATTTTTCCTTTGCTATTGGCAAGACGCTCTCTCACACTATCAAACACATCCCCATCTGCTTCTTGAAAAGTGGCTACATAACCTTTTCCCATTGTCATACTCACGTGCTCATTCACAAAAACACCCTCTTCATTGTAATGCAGCATCTTAAATACAATGAATAAGTAATCGTCATACTCATCCATTTTAGGCCGCTGGTTTGTTGTTACAATATCTTCTTGAATAAGAGGATGTAGGTTGTAGTACTCCCCTAGCCTTTCAATCTCTTTAGTATTGCTTAAACCATTTACATTAATCCATGTAACATTATCTGTTGATTTAAATTTAAAAGCATCTTCAATATTTGAAGTGTCAAATTGATTATAATGATCTTTTGAAAAATCTATAATCTCCAACTTGGTAACTTGAGAAGTCTTAGTACCCTTATAGGTTACCGCACCTGGCATTTCATTTTTGTTCTTCAACTTCCCAATTACAGTTCTGTTTTTTCTTTTTCTGTTTGCCATGAAAATAATATTTCAATACTAAGGTATATATTTTAAATTTACATTCTACTAAACCAAACAAAAATTGAAGTACAAATACCCTTTTGACTACGCTGTAAAAAACCATATACTCATTGGTGTTGGGTTAGCCATTTGGATTTTTGTATTTCTGTATTTTACAGAGCCTTTAGATGTTCATGAATTTGGCGCTACCGAAAAACTTATTTACCTCCCTATTTATGGACTTGTTGGTGCACTAGCCTATTTAATTATATTGCCATTTCAATCGTTTTTATATAGAAGTAATCGTGAGAATTGGTTTATACAAAGTGAATTCTTATTTACATTACTGTTTGTGGTTTTTGGTTTACTTGTCACTAGAAGCGTGTACTTGTATGTAATTATTGCTGGTGAACCTAATCCATATTCGCTTTGGTATTTTATAACTTCCATCTTTTTACCAGCTATTAGTACAATCTTGCCTATTGTTCTTATTGGTAGGTTTGCCCTTGGAAAGTATAGAGAAAAGAAAATTGAGGATAGTAAGATAGAAATTACAGGAGACGGAACGTATGAAGGACTCCGCCTCGAATTTAAAGAACTCATTGCGGTAAAAGCAGACGATAATTATGTGGAAGTATTTTTTGAACAAGGTGCAGTCTTAAAAAAACAACTAATTAGAAACAAGCTTTCTGTTGTTGCACATGAGTTACCTGAATTGTTAAAAACACACCGTTCCTATTTGGTAAATCCTATCCATTTTAGACAATGGAACAATCAAAACGGAAAGCTTTCCATGTATCTGTCACATGAAATAGAGGTGCCTGTTTCCAGAACATTTACCACTAGCGTTAAAGAGGCAATACAACTCGCCACAAAATAATTGCATTTCGCCCCAAAGCACCATATATATTGGTCTTATGTTTTTTTATGAAATATGTTTGCTTCAGAAATCAAAACCATAAAATCATGAAAAACTTAACAATCAAATTAGTCTTATTCTTAGTATTAACTTCTTTATTTTCTTCTTGCAAAGTAGGAAGGTTTGTTACGTATAATTTTGCAGACATTACAGACCACAAAATCTTTCCATCAAGAACTATAGAAACTAGTCAAGAGCCTTTTCTATATCCATATACCCAAAATGGATTTGTTCCAGACTCTTTAAGTGTTACTCGCAAGGGTAAGAACACAAGAGTGCCATTTAAAACCTACCTAGAAGATAATAAGACAGTAGCATTTATTATTATTCATAAGGATAGTATTCGTTATGAGAACTATTTCAACAAATATGATGAGACTTCTATAGTAAATTCATTTTCTATGGCAAAATCCTTTCTTTCAATTCTTGTAGGCTGTGCGCTTGATGATGGATTAATTACTTCTATAAAAGAACCTATAACCAATTACTTACCAGAATTAAAAGCGAATGGGTTTGAAAACATAACGATTGAGCATCTATTAAATATGGAGTCTGGTATTGAGTTTAATGAAAGTTATATAAATCCATTTGGGCATGCAGCAAGTTTCTATTATGGAACCAATATTAGAAAAGAAGTAAGTAAACTAAAGGTTGAAGTAAAAGAAGGTAAACGGTTTTCATACAGAAGTGGAGATAGTCAAATATTAGGTCTAGTGCTAGATGCAGCATTGGGAGAAAAGAATATTTCAGAATATTTAGAAGAAAAAATCTGGAAGCCGTTAGGAATGGAATATAATGCAACATGGAGCTTGGATAGAAAAAAAGATGGAGTAGAAAAAACCTTTTGTTGTGTAAATGCAAGAGCTAGAGATTTTGCAAAAATTGGAACTCTATATCTTAAGAAAGGAAACTGGAACGGAAAGCAAATAGTCTCTAAAGATTGGGTAGAAAAATCAACAAAATACGACACTATTAATAGTAAAGCAGGGCATTATCAACACCAATGGTGGATTAACAAAAAAGACAATTCTTACGAAGCTGAAGGCATCTTAGGGCAACACATTTATGTAAATCCAGAAAAAGAAATTATCATAGTCCGCCTTGGAAAAAAGGTTGGAAAAACGGGAAGTTGGACAAGTCTATTTCAGGGCATAGCAGCCAAGTACTAAGTATAAAACCTCGCTAATTTAAGATTAGCGAGGTTTTGTTTTATTCGTTTCTATCAAACTTATGTCTGGATTGTAATGTTCTTTCTACATCCCGCATTCTAAATCCTTTTGCTTGTAGTAACACCATGAAATGAAATAACAAGTCTGCGCTTTCATTTAAAAAAGCTAAATCATCATCATCCTTAGCTTCAATTACAACTTCTACAGCCTCTTCTCCAACCTTTTGTGCAATCTTGTTAATACCACGTCTAAAAAGCGAGGAAACGTATGATTTTTCATGATTTGGATCATCTTTACGGTCTTGGATAACGTCTTCTAAGTAGGAGATAAATCCAAAGTTAGAAATGTTCTTTTCATTCCAACATGTATCAGGCCCTTTATGACAGGCAGGTCCTTTAGGGTTAACTTGAACTAACAATGTATCGTTATCACAATCTTCCTTTAAAGAAACAACCTCCATATAGTTTCCAGTCTCTTCACCTTTTGTCCATAATCTTTGCTTACTACGGCTGTAGAAAGTTGCTAGGTTGGTACTTTGGGTCTTACTAAAGGCTTCTTCATTCATAAAACCAAGCATTAACACATTCTTTGTCATGGCATCTTGAACAATAGCAGGTATAAGACCATCTTTGTATTTTTTAAAATCTAGTTCCATAATTTTACACTCTAACAGGTATTCCCTGTTGCATTAAGTTATTTTTAAGGTTTGTTATTTCTATTTCTTTAAAATGAAAAACACTTGCTGCCAAGGCTGCATCTGCATTTCCTTTTGTAAAGGTATCTATAAAATGCTGAATATTACCAGCACCACCAGAAGCAATTACTGGGATGGTTAACTCTTTTGATAATTTAGCTAATGCATTGTTTGCAAAACCTGCCTTAGTCCCATCATTATCCATAGAAGTAAATAAGATTTCGCCAGCACCACGGGCTTCTACTTCTTTTGCCCAATCAAATAGATTTAAATTAGTAGGTACTTTACCGCCAACCAAGTGTACTTTCCATTCACCATCAATTTCCTTAGCATCAATAGCCACAACAATACATTGTGAACCAAATGTAGTGCTTAATTGATTAATTAATTCTGGGTTTTTAACTGCTGAAGAGTTAATTGAAACTTTATCTGCTCCATTTTTAAGTAATACCGAAACATCTTCTACTGAAGAAATTCCACCTCCTACTGTAAAAGGAATATTAATAGCTTCAGCAACGCTAAGCACTAAGTCTGAAAGTGTTTTTCTTCGCTCTTCTGTAGCAGATATATCCAAGAATACCAATTCATCAGCTCCATTTTCAGAATAGAAGGTTGCCAATTCAACTGGATCTCCAGCATCACGAAGATTTATGAAATTTACGCCTTTTACTGTACGTCCATTTTTAATGTCAAGGCAAGGAATTATTCGTTTAGTTAACATCTAGTATATATTTTTCAAGTTCTTTTAAGGAGATTCTGTTTTCGTAAATTGCTTTACCAATAATCACCCCTTCACATCCTATTTCTGCAAGCTTTGGGAGTTCATCAAATTTTGAGATACCACCAGAGGCTATTAAGTTTAATTTACTTTCTTGGTCACAATCTGAAAGAATTCGCTCGTATAAATCAAAAGACGGGCCTTCTAACATTCCATCTTTACTTATATCGGTACAAATTACATAGATAACTCCTTGTTTTTGATATGATTTAATAAATGGAATTACTTCTAGATCACTTTCTTTAAGCCATCCATTAATTGCAACTTTTTCATCTTTAGCATCTGCTCCCAAAATTATTTTATCTGAACCATATTTTTCTATCCAAGAATTAAACTCTTTAGCATTTGTAACAGCAATACTTCCACCTGTAATCTGTGAAGCGCCACTTTCAAAAGCAATATGGACATCCTCATTTGTTTTTAAACCACCACCAAAATCAATTTGCAAAGAGGTTTTTGTTGCAATCTGTTCTAAAACATTGTGGTTAACAATATGTTTACTTTTGGCTCCATCTAGGTCTACTAAGTGCAAATACTTTATTCCTGCTCCCTCAAATTGCTTAGCAACTTCTAATGGATGTTCGTTATATATTTTTTTTGTTGTGTAATCACCTTTACTTAGCCGTACACATTTTCCGTCAATGATATCTATAGCTGGTATTATTCGCATAGTTCTACAAAGTTTTTAATTAATTGTTCACCTAGTTTGCTACTTTTTTCAGGATGAAATTGCACTCCATAAAAGTTGTTTTTTTGTAATGCACTTGAAAATTGAGTTCCGTAATTTGTTAATGCAATTGTTTCTTTTACGAGTGGAGCATAAAAACTATGGACAGAATACATAAATGTTTTTTCAGGAATATTAGTAAATAAAGTGGATTGTAATCCTGAAATTGTATTCCAACCCACATGAGGTATTTTTAAACTAGTCTTAAATCGTTTTACATCAACGTCAAAAACACCTAAACCCTCTGTATTTCCTTCTTCAGAAGAGCTACAAAGTAATTGCATGCCTAGGCAAATACCTAAAACTGGTTGTGTAAGTTTAGGAATTACCACGTCTAACCCTGAAGCCTTTAACTTACGCATTGCATTATTAGCTTGCCCAACACCAGGAAAAATAACCTTATCTGCACTTTTGATTGCTGCAGCATCTGCTGAGAGGATAGCTTGATAACCCAATCGCTGCAACGCAAATTGAAGGCTTTTTATATTTCCGGCACCATAATCTATTATTGCTATTTCCATTATAATACTCCTTTTGTTGATGGTAAAATCATTTTTTCGGCATCTCTTTTTACAGCAGCTTTTACCGCTTTTGCAAAGGCTTTAAAAATAGCTTCTATTTTATGGTGTTCGTTTTTACCCTCAGCTTTAATATTTAAGTTTGCCTTTGCTCCATCTGTAAAACTTTTAAAGAAGTGATAAAACATTTCAGTAGGCATTTTACCAATCATTTCTCTTTTAAAATCTGCTTCCCAAACAAGCCAATTTCTACCGCCAAAGTCTATAGCTACCTGTGCTAAGCAATCGTCCATAGGCAAACAAAAGCCATATCGTTCAATCCCTAGTTTATTTCCTAATGCCTTTGAAAACACCTCGCCAAGTGCAATGGCAGTATCTTCTATAGTGTGGTGCTCATCTACTTCTAAATCACCTTTAACAACAACTTTTAAGTCCATTTGACCATGTCTGGCAATCTGGTCTAACATATGGTCAAAAAATGCAATACCAGTATCTATTTCACTTTTACCAGTACCATCTAGATTAAGTGATATGGAAATATCGGTTTCGTTTGTTTTTCTGGAAATGGTAGCAACTCTATCTTTAAGTTTTAAAAACTCATAAATTTTTTGCCAATTGTTACTTTCTAAGGCAATGTAACTATCTAACTCATCACGCTTAACTGTAATTTCATTAGTACCTAGATTTGTTTCATCATTGATAAAAATACCCTTAGAACCTAAGTTTTTAGCCAATTCCATATCAGTAAGTCTATCCCCTATTACAAAAGAGTTCTTTAAATCGTATTCTTCAGAAAAGTATTTTGTTAATAAACCTGTGCCTGGTTTTCTGGTAGTAGCATTTTCATGCGGAAACGTTCTGTCCAAATAGATCTCATCAAACACAACACCTTCATTTTCGAAAGATTTTAAAATAAAATTATGCACAGGCCAGAAGGTTTCTTCCGGAAAGACTTCGGTACCTAAACCATCCTGGTTAGTAATCATAACCAGCTCATAGTCTAGTTCTTTGGCTATTTTACCTAAATATGTAAATACTTTAGGATAAAATACCATTTTATCGAAAGCGTCTATCTGTTCGTCTGCTGTTTCTTTGATGATAGTTCCGTCTCTATCTATAAATAATACTTTTTTCATTTTATATATTTTGTAAAACTGAAATCAGTCTATTGGTTTCTTCTTTAGTTCCTACTGTTATGCGAAGTGTGTTCTCACAAAGTGGTTGTGTGCTTCTATTTCTTACTACGATTCCAGATTCAATTAATTGTGTGTATCTTTTAGTTGCATTATCTACTTTTACTAGTAAAAAATTAGCCTCTGAAGGATATATTTTTTGAACCCAATTAACTTGAAGTAATTCTTTAAATAAAAACTCTTTATTTACTTTTAATGAGTATATTTCATTATTAATTTTATTATTATCATTTAGAACATTAAGCGCTCTTTCTTGTGTTAATTCGTTTACATTATAAGGTGGCTTTATTTTGTTTAAAACCTCAATAATTTTACTAGACGCAAAGCACATTCCTAACCTAATTCCTGCCATACCATAGGCTTTTGAAAAGGTTTGAGTAACTATCAAATTTTCATATTCTGAAAGACGCTGTATCCAACTTTCACTCCTTGCAAAATCTATATAGGCTTCATCGATAACAACAATTCCATTAAAATTATTTAATAATTCAGTAATGTTCTCTTCAGAAAATATATTACCAGTTGGGTTATTTGGTGAACAAATAAACAATAGCTTAGAATTAATATCTTGTGTTTTAAGTATTTCATGAACATTAAGAGAAAAATCTTCATTTAAAAACACTTCCCTATTTTCAACAGTATTAATGCCTGCTAGCACTTTATACATTCCATAGGTGGGTGGTAATGTAATTACATTATCCTTATTGGGTTCGCAGAAAGCTCGAAACAATAAATCCAAAACCTCATCACTCCCATTACCCAATAAAATTGAGTCAATTGAAAGGTTTTTTATTGCACTTATTTTTATTTTTAACTGTTTTTGCTGCGGGTCTGGGTATCTATTGATATCCGTATCAAAAGGATTTTCATTAGCGTCAAGAAAAATCATTTCTTTATCAAAATCAGTAAACTCATCACGTGCCGAACTATATGGAGCTAAATTTTTAACATTCGCTCTTATTAATTTATCTAGATTAAAATTTTGCTTCATTATTCTTTAATTAGTTCTTTTAATCTTAAGGAAACAGCGTTTTTATGTGCTTGTAAACCCTCTGCATCTGCCATCAACTCTATAGCATTTCCAATATTTTGTATTCCTTTTTTGGTGATCTTTTGAAATGTGATACTTTTTAAAAAACTATCTAAATTAACACCACTATACTGCTTTGCATAACCGTTTGTGGGTAATGTATGATTAGTTCCAGAAGCATAATCTCCAGCACTTTCTGGCGTGTAATTCCCAATAAAAACAGAACCTGCATTTATAATATTTTCTACAAAAAAAGATTCGTCTTTTGCAACTACAATAAAGTGTTCTGGTGCATAATTATTGATTAGGTTTAATGCAATTTCTGAAGATTCCACTAAAATCATTTTAGAATTACTAATTGCTTTGCTAGCAACTTCCTTTCTTGGCAATAAAGCTAATTGCGCTTCTATTTCAATCGCTACAGCATCTAATACAGAGGCCTTAGTACTTACTAAAACAACTTGGCTGTCTGCACCATGTTCTGCCTGACTTAACAAATCTGATGAGACAAATGCAGGGTTTGCGGTTTCATCTGCAAAAACTAGAAGTTCACTTGGGCCTGCTGGCATATCTATAGCTACGTTATATCTTGTAGATAATTGTTTTGCCACAGTTACAAACTGATTTCCAGGTCCAAAAATCTTATATACTTTAGGGATTGTTTCTGTACCAAAAGTCATAGCTGCTATAGCTTGTATTCCTCCAACCTTATACAATTTTGTGACTCCACATAGCTGGGCTGTGTATAGTATAGCTGGGTTTATTGAACCATCTTCTTGTGGTGGAGTACAAAGTACAATCTCTTTACAGCCTGCTAAGCTCGCAGGGATTGCAAGCATTAATATGGTAGAAAATAATGGTGCTGAACCTCCCGGTATATAAAGGCCAACTTTTTCTATTGGCCGCTTTTCTTGCCAGCATTTAACCCCTTCTTGTGTGTTTACTAAAACGGGTTTAGTTTCTTGTGCTTTATGAAACTTTGTGATATTTGCTTTGGCAAGTTGTATGGCTTCTTTTAATTCTGAAGTAATTAAGTTACTAGCATTATCAATTTCTTCTTTAGAAACTTCAAGATTCTCTAACGTAACTCCATCAAAAAGGTTTGTATATTTTGCTAGTGCATAATTTCCTTTTTTTTGCACTTCAGAAAATACTTCATTTACAGTAGCTTCAATGTCATCTATAGTTTGGGTAGGACGCTGTAAGACTTCATCCCATAGTGTTATTGGTGGATTTGTAATTCTTTTCATTTTATATTTTTTACAATACCATTTTTTCGATTGGACAAACTAAAATACCTTCGGCCCCAGCATTTTTAAGCTGGTCTATTACTTCCCAAAATTCATCTTGATTTACCACAGAGTGCACACTACTCCAGTTATCATCTGCTAGTGGTAGTATAGTAGGGCTTTTCATCCCTGGAAGAATACTAATTATCTCATCTAGCTTATTGTTAGGAGCGTTTAAAAGCACATATCTTGAAGCACGACCTTTAAGTACAGACTGAATTCTAAATTGAAGTTTATTTAAAATTGTAGCCGTTTCCTCTGAAATTCTTGGTGAAACAGCCAAAACCGCTTCACTTTGCATCATCACTTCTACTTCTTTTAAATTATTCTTAAACAAGGTGCTACCACTACTCACAATATCGCAAATAGCATCCGCCAGACCAATATTCGGGGCAATTTCAACGCTTCCGTTAATTATGTGTAAATCTGCAGAGATACCACGTTCATCTAGATATTTTTGAGTAGTTACTGGATAGGAAGTTGCAATACGTTTTCCGTTTAAATCTTTAATGGAATCATATTCAAAAATCTTTGAAACCGCTAATGAGACTCTACATTTAGAAAACCCTAGCTTTTCAACTACTGCGATGTTTTCACCTTTTTCAAATAGTAAATTTTCTCCAATAATTGCACAATCTACAACACCATCTTTAAGGTATTGAGGGATATCTCCATTGCGCAAATAATATATCTCTAATGAGAAGTTCTTTGCCTGTGCTTTTAATTGGTCTCTACCATTATCTATGGATATTCCACAATCTTTAAGTAATGCCAGAGATTCGTCGTGAAGTCTGCCAGATTTTTGAACTGCAATTTTTAATTTTTTCATTCTATTTCTTTTAGATATAATTTTGATTTTTAGGTACAAAAAAACCCGTTTGAAATGCTCAAACGGGTTTTGAATATTTTTAAATTACAAAAATACCATACTACCTCGCGTGAGCGTGGAAAAAGATATGGTGGTGATGTAATGTGATGTATATCATAATAGATTACAAAGAAAAGAATTTAATGTTTAAACCTTGTGAATAAAGATGTAAAATTAATGTTAAATTAACCCTTTAATTTTTATAGATTTGTTTAGTGTCGAATTAATACTCAAAACAACCTTTAGTCCCCTGGATGAAAAACTTCGGTCTAGCTTTAATCATATTTTTGGTATGGTCCTTTTTTGGATTATGGTTATACTCTTGGGTTTCTCCCAACACGCCTAATACTAGTATAAGCGAAGTGCTTCCAAAAGAGAAAACAAAACAAGTAGATACCCCTGTAATAAAAGACACCTTAACTAAGAAAGAAAATACTGAAGTAGCAGCTTTAAAAATTCTTAAAACAGATAGTACAATACTAGCAAGTTATACTTCTGGTATTATTATAAAAAAGAATAGTAAAGATGTTATAATAGATCCAACTATAGATTATCAATATAAAATTGCAAGTTACTTAACCCAACAACCCAATTTAAATATAGAAGTAAATGCGCTCTATAGTCCAACTGAAGATTTTGAAACTCCTAATTATGGGTTTCAAAGAGGAAATACAATAAAAGAGAAATTAATTAGTGTTGGTATACCTTCAGAAAAAATTATAATTAAACCTGTTATTAAAGAATTTAAGTTTTCTCAAGAAGATACGTATAGTAATGGTATATCGTTTTCTTTCATTAAAGAAAGTGATGTGCTTAGAAGAGAAATAGATACAGATATTACAATTAATAAAACCGTTTATCCAAAATTTTCAAATAACGGAATATTAATAAACAAAGATTTACAGGAGTTGCTTGTACATGTAAAAGATGTGTTAAGTAAAAATCCAAATACCAAGATTGAAATTATAGGTCATACTGATAACGTAGGCAATGGTATTGATAATTATAGGCTTGGACTAGAATATGCTAGACAAGTAAGATGGTATCTGGTAAGTAAAGGCAAAATAGATGCAAAACAGATTAAAGCTTCATCTAAAGGCGAAGAAGAACCAATAGATACCAATGCCTCAGAAAGAGGTAGAGTAACTAATAGACGAATTGAAGTACTATTTACTAATGAATAATTTTACTGAATTTATAGCAGTCCTCCCTGACTATCTAGGCATTTTCTTGCTTATGTTTAGCACTTTCCTTATTGGTTACTTTTCTGCATCCTACTTTAAAAAAACAAAAGAGCGTAAAATTATAAAACGTCTTAAGGAAGAAGTTAATAAGTTACAAGTTCGCCCAAGGAAGAATGAAAGAGCTATTAACGATATTGAAACTATTTTTACCGAAATAAAACCTAAAATTGTAGAGGTAGTAAAACAAACACAAGAAAATATAAACGAAGAGACTACCAAAGAAACAATTGCAGAAAAAAGAGTAAATAATTTTATTGAATACACAAAAGAAAAGCCTAAACTTAATTTTGAAATCATAGGGCTAGCCAATGGTAAGAAAGATGATTTAACAAGAATTGAAGGAATTGGACCTTATGTACAACAAAGACTTAATGAAATTGGTCTCTTTAATTTTGAGCAAATAAGCAATTTACGCTCTACAGATATTGTTGTAATAACAGAGCTTATAGATTTCTTTCCAGAGAGAATTGAACGTGATAACTGGGTAGAACAAGCTAAAAAACTAAAATTCCAACATTCTCGATAATGACATTAGCAACACTAGACTGGGTATTAATTATTTCTTTTTTTGCTATTTTTCTAGTTATTGGTGTTGTTGTCTCCAAAAAAGCTGGAAAAAACACACAAGAATTCTTTTTGTCTGGCAGAAATATGCCATGGTGGTTGCTGGGTATTTCTATGGTTGCTACTACTTTTTCTGCTGATACTCCCAATCTTGTTACCGATATAGTTAGACAAAATGGTATTTCTGGAAATTGGGTTTGGTGGACTTTTTTAATAACTGGGATGCTAACTGTCTTTGTATATGCAAAACTTTGGCGACGCTCTAAAGTTCTTACCGATTTACAGTTTTACGAATTACGCTATAGTGGGAAAGAAGCTGCTTTTTTAAGAGGGTTTAGAGCCTTGTATTTAGGGGTTTTCTTTAATGTTATGATAATGGCATCCGTTTGTTTAGCTGCTATTAAAATTGGAGGAATCCTATTTAATCTAGCACCCTGGGAATGTGTTTTATACGCTTCTATTATCACAGTAGCATATAGCTCTTTTGGTGGGTTACGCGGGGTTATTTTTACAGATTTTATTCAGTTTATTATTGCAATGATAGGTTCTGTTTGGGCTGCTTACTATATAATTAATATGCCCGAAGTTGGAGGATTAGAGAATTTACTTACTCATGAAAACGTAGCCGATAAACTTAATTTTCTGCCTGACTTTAACGACACTAAGTCTTTACTTGTTTTATTAGTTATTCCTATTGCTGTACAATGGTGGAGTGTTTGGTATCCAGGAGCAGAACCAGGTGGAGGCGGGTATATTGCCCAACGTATGTTATCTGCAAAAGATGAAAAAAATGCAATTGGAGCTACCCTGCTCTTTAATGTTGCGCATTATGCATTACGTCCTTGGCCATGGATTTTAATTGCATTAGCATCATTAGTGTTATACCCTCAGCTATCAGACATTGGCGAAGAGTTTCCAAATGCGGTCTTAGGACATGATTTAGGATACCCTGCTATGCTTACTAATCTACCTGCTGGATTGTTAGGATTGGTAGTAGCCTCATTAATTGCTGCTTTTATGAGTACAATTTCTACACACTTAAACTGGGGCTCCTCTTATATTTCGTTAGACTTTTATAAACGATTTATGAAACCTGAAGCTTCAGAAAAAGAACTAGTAGCTGTTGGGAGAATTTCAACTTTAGTTTTAATGGCATTATCGGCTCTTTTAGCATTAGTGCTTAGTAGCGCTCTAAGTACGTTTGCTATCTTATTACAAATTGGAGCTGGTACAGGACTCATTTTTATTTTACGATGGTTCTGGTGGCGCATAAACGCATACAGCGAGATAACAGGTATGATTGTATCCTTTGTTGTTGCTCTATTTTTCGAATTTACAGAGTTTGGAATAGAAGATTACGAAAAACTTATCATTGGAGTAGGAATTACAACTGTAAGCTGGATTCTTGTAACCTTATTAACGCGTCCAACCAATAGTAAAACGTTAAGTTCATTCTATAATGCTGTAACTCCATATGGAAGTGGCTGGAAAAAATTTAAAACACACGCAGCTCAAAAAAACATCTCTCTAAAAAACACTACAGATGTTTTTACAATAGACTTCGCTTCTATGTTACTAGGAATTGTCTTTGTGTATTCTTCACTATTTGCAACAGGCTATGTTATCTATGGAAACCTAATGGGAGCTATAATACTTATTGGGATTGCTGCCATTTCAGCATTTAGTATTTTTAAACTTTGGAGGAAAAGAAACAGAAATAAACTTCCTCAATCATAAAAAACTTTTTATATAATTTATCATTAAATATATTTCTGCCTTCGCAGAAACTATATTAAAACCCTAAATCTCTTTCAATTTCTTCCATCTCCACTATGTCTCCTGCTTCTTGAAGTGTTGGCACTACTATCATTTCCATAGGTATATCATCTACACTTATAGCATCGCTTACTAAAACGAAAGATTGTTTTGTTTTCCTGTGTAGGTTAGAAACTTTTAAAAAGAATAATAATTCTTCAAGTGATAGGTTTTCATTTTCAGTTAAATCAATTACCACATTCTGACCTTTAAACTTATTAGGAATCTGGTATTCTAAAAATGAAGCAAATTCTTTTAAATTACCTCTATCATCAGCTAGAATTACGTAAGAGTCTTTATTTTCTATTTTCATCTATATATACTATTTGAATAAGGGAGATGGAGTGCCCTAATTATTTATCTTGTGTGAGTTTGTAAGTTTTGTTACTGAAGATTTCATTTAAATTCTTGAAAGTAAATAGCTATTTACTCTTTATGTTGAATTTTTGAAGCAAGCAAATATAATACCGCCATTCTAACAGCAACACCGTTTTGTACCTGGTCTAAGATAATTGCCTGTTCGCTATCTGCTACATCACTTGATATTTCCACTCCTCTATTAATAGGACCCGGATGCATTACGATTATTTTTTTGGATAGACTATCTAGTATTTTTTTGGTTAAACCAAATTGCTGTGTATATTCTCTTGTAGAAGGGAAATAACTAATGTCCATTCTTTCATTTTGCACACGAAGCATATTCGCCACATTACACCACTCCAATGCTTTTTTCAAGTTTGGCTCAAAGACAACACCTAATTTTGAAATATATTTTGGTATTAAGGTCTTAGGGCCACATACTTTTACATTTGCACCTAATTTTTGCAAGGCAAATATATTTGATAATGCTACTCTACTATGCAATATATCACCAACAATTACAACATTTTTACCCTTTACTTCTCCAAATTGCTCTCTAATTGAATAGCTGTCTAATAATGCCTGGGTAGGGTGCTCATGGGCTCCATCACCAGCATTTACAATACTTGCGTTGATGTGTTTTGACAAAAATACACCAGCTCCAGGGTTAGGATGACGCATTACAATCATATCAACCTTCATAGATAGGATGTTATTTACCGTGTCTATAAGTGTTTCACCTTTTTTAACAGAAGAAGATGCTGCCGAAAAATTTATTACATCTGCAGAAAGTCTTTTCTCTGCTAATTCAAAAGAAAGCCGAGTACGCGTACTGTTTTCAAAAAATAAATTGGCAATTGTAATATCTCTAAGCGAAGGGACTTTTTTGATAGGACGATTAATCACTTCTTTAAAATGATCTGCAGTTTCAAAGATAAGTTGTATATCATCTTTGGTAAGATACTTAATTCCTAATAAGTGGTTTACACTTAATTCGCTCATTATTACTTTTTTTAACTCTTAACTAAATACACAGCATCTTTTCCTTCATTTTCTTTCCAACACACTTTCACTTTTTCTCCATTAATAGCATCTACTTGTCTACCTCTATAATCAGGTTGAATAGGTAGGTGTCTACTAAATCTTCTATCAATTAAAGTAAGTAGTTCAATTTCGCTAGGACGTCCAAAAGACTGTATTGCTGTTAATGCAGAGCGAATACTTCGCCCTGTAAATAATACATCATCTATAAACACAATTTTTTTATCCTCTACAATAAAATTAATGTTGGTTTTGTTTGCCTCAAGTGGTTTATCGCTTCTTCTAAAGTCATCACGGTAGAACGTAATATCAAGATATCCTAACTGAATATTTTTTATTTTATATACAGTCTCTAGTAGTTCTTTTAATCTATTTGCAAGAAAAGTTCCACGTGGTTGAATACCTATTAGAACAGTTTCAGTAAATGTATCGTGATTTTCAATTAATTGGCAAGCCAGGCGATGTAGCGCTATGTTAATTTCGGTAGCGTTTAATAACACTTTTTGGCTCATAGGAAGTCTCTGAATATCTATTCAGAAAGCAAATTTAAGGGTTTTAATTTAAAATATATCAAATTGTTCGTATTACTGTAAATAAAAAAACCTCTCAAAATTGAGAGGTTTTTAAAATTTATAAGAAAAAACAGATTATTTACCGTCCATTTTATCTTTAAGCTCCTGTAGTTTTGAATTAGCATCCCCTAATGTTGGTTTTGCTTCTTCAGCTTGCTTCGCTGCTTTTTTAGCTGCTTGCTTAACTATTTTCGCTTCTTCTTCTTTATGAATAGTCATGTGAGAAGCTACCACTTTCTTATATTCTTTATTGAATTCAATAATTTGGAATTCTGCTTCTTCACCTTTCTTTAAATTATCACCATCTTCTTTTTCTAAGTGACGTGTTGGAACAAAGGCAGTAATATCATCATTTAATACAACTGTAGCTCCTTTATCTACTATTTCCTCAATAGTGGCAGTATGTTTTGTGCCAACTGCGAAGTCTGTAGCATATTTATCCCAAGGGTTTTCTTCGGTTTGCTTATGTCCAAGGCTTAACTTACGGCCTTCTACGTCTAACTCAAGTACAACAACCTCTAGTGTATCCCCAATATTCGTAAACTCACTTGGGTGTTTTACTTTTTCTGTCCAAGAAAGGTCGCTAATGTAAATAAGACCATCTATACCTTCTTCAAGTTCTACAAAAACACCAAAGTTTGTAAAGTTACGTACAATCCCTTTGTGTCTTGAACCTACAGGGTACTTCTTAGTAATATCTGTCCATGGATCTGGCGTTAATTGCTTAATACCAAGTGACATTTTACGTTCTTCACGATCTAGTGTTAATACCTGTGCTTCTACTTCGTCTCCAACATTTACAAAGTCTTGTGCACTACGTAGGTGTGTTGACCAAGACATTTCACTTACGTGGATGAGTCCCTCTACTCCTTCTGCAACTTCAATAAATGCACCGTAATCTGCGATTACAACTACTTTACCTTTTACCTTATCTCCAACCTTAAGCTCATCACCAAGGGCATCCCATGGGTGTGCGTTTAATTGTTTAAGACCTAATTGGATACGTGTTTTATCCTCATCAAAGTCAAGAATAACAACGTTTAGTTTTTGGTCTAATTCTACAATCTCGTTAGGGTGGTTAATACGAGACCAAGAAAGGTCTGTAATGTGTACTAATCCATCAACACCACCAAGATCTACAAAGACTCCGTAAGAAGTAATGTTTTTAACAACACCTTCTAATACTTGTCCTTTTTCTAATTGACCAATGATTTCTTTTTTCTGTTCTTCGATATCCGCTTCGATAAGTGCTTTATGAGAAACAACAACGTTTTTAAATTCGTGATTGATTTTTACAATCTTGAATTCCATTGTTTTCCCTACATACGCATCGTAATCACGAATAGGCTTCACATCTATTTGAGAACCTGGTAAGAATGCTTCGATACCAAATACGTCTACAATCATACCACCTTTAGTACGACATTTAACGAATCCGTTAACGATAGTTCCTTCATCATGTGCTTTATTCACACGATCCCAAGCCATTATTGTTCTAGCTTTACGGTGAGAAAGAATTAATTGCCCTGTGCTATCTTCACGAACATCAATTAACACTTCTACCTTATCCCCTACCTTAAGGTCTGGGTTGTAACGAAACTCATTTAAAGAGATAACACCTTCAGACTTTGCATTGATGTCTATAATAGCATCACGATCTGTAATGTGAATCACTTCTCCCTCTACAACTTCGTTATCTAAAGTATCAACAAAGTTTTCTGCAACTAACTTTTCAAACTCTTCTAGTTTACCATCATCAATAGGATCAATTCCTTCCTGATAATTGTGCCAGTTAAAGTCTTCAAGAAATTTTTCTGGATTTGCTTGTTGAGGTGTAAGTTCCTCTTTTGGAGTTTCTACTTTTGTTTCTTCAACAGTTTCTGTTGCTTCAACAACTTCTTTAGTAGCTTTTTCTTTTACTTCGTCAGCTTTTTTTGTTGCTTTCTTAGTAGTTTTTTTTGGAGCTTTAGCTTTCTCTGCTACTGCTTCCTCTTTTTTTGCTTTATCAGCCATAAATTTAATTCGAAGGATTAAATTTCTTCCGTGACTACGGAAGTCTTAAAAAATGATTTCCTTCGAGCTTTGTATTCTGTGTTGTTACAAGAAGTTAGTACGACAATCCCACAGAAGGGTTTAGTTTTGATTTTATATAGTTCCTTTTACTCTTGCTTTGTCGTTAAAAGGGCTGCAAAAGTAATAATATTATATCAAATATCATATTTATTGTATCTAAACATTAGTAAAACTACTGTTTTTTGTTAAAATATGTTAAAATAGTACCTTGCATAACATAATACTGTAACAAAAATAGTAGTTATTAGTCTTGTAAGTATACATCAAATAATTTAAACAAATAAATCATGAAAACTTTAAACAATTACACGCTAAAAGACACTCCTAAAAACACTTTAGGAAATGCTTGGAACTCAAAAAGAAGGTTCTAAATAATTATTAATATATCAATCAAAAACAATCAAATCATGAAAAAGTTAAACAGTTACACGCTAAAAGATACTCCAAAGACAACAATAGGAAAAGCTTGGAATTCTAAAAGGAGATTTTAATCAACGTCTCTAGAATTATTACATCAATCAAAAAAACGACAGTTATGAAATTTGGAAATTCATTATACAGAAAGGTTAAGTTGGAAACCCAAAGAAGACATTTACAACTTAAAAAAGAAATACAAAATCCTAACGTTACTTATGGGTTTGTAACTTTGAGATAAAAAAAGGCTTCATTTCTGAAGCCTTTTTTTATACTCTTCCAGCAATTCTATCTTTTGCTAGTTGTAAAATAATATGAAATTGATCTTCAAGATTCATTTCACTATTATCTATTTCAATAGCATCTTTGGCTTTAGTTAAGGGAGAGTCTTCTCTTGTAGAGTCTATGTAATCTCTTTCTTTTACGTTTTGCAAAACATCTTGAAAAGTAACCTCCTCCCCTCTATCTAAGAGTTCTTTATAGCGACGTTTTGCGCGTTCTTCAGCTGATGCATCCAAAAATATTTTTAGCTCCGCATCTGGAAATACAACGGTGCCTATATCGCGTCCATCCATTACAACACCCTTTTCTTTTCCCATTTGTTGTTGTTGATCTACTAGTTTTCTTCTTACTTCAGAAATAGTAGCAATAGGGCTTACAAACTGAGAGACCTCTAGAGTCCTAATTTCTTTCTCTACTGAAATACCGTTTAAGCAAATTTCAGCTTTATCTGTAGCTATATTCTTTTTAAAATATAATTTAATACTTGGCAAGGCAGTTATAAGTTTTTCAGTATCAAAAAAACCTTCAGAAATAATATTATTATTAATTGCATACAATGTAATAGCACGATACATAGCGCCTGTATCTACATATATATAACTAAGCCAGTCTGCCAACTGTTTTGCTATTGTACTTTTTCCTGTAGAAGAATAGCCATCAATGGCTATAGTAATTTTGTGCATTATTGAAGGTCGATATTTAAACCAAAAAAACTTGAATTTGCAGCTGTGCTATATTGTGAGTAAGCATAACTAAGGCGTAATTTATTCAATTTTATGGAGAAACCAGCACTCAATCCGGCAAATGCACGTTGTTCAACAATTCTAAGTTCTTCGGCACGGCGCAAATTATAGCCTAAACGAATATTGAATCCGCTTTCAGGAAACAACTCAATACCCACAATCATATGCCTAAAGGCATTATCAATAAAGTTAATTTTTTCACTTGTTGAATTTCCCTCTAAATCGTTTTCATCTCTGTTTGGGTTTGCAAAGGCTACTTTCCAGCGTTGCATATTTTCTAGTGTAAAATGCCAACGAATAGGTATGTTTTGAAGGGTTTGAGAAATACCTAAAATTAACTCGAAAGGTAGCGGCTCGTATATTTCATCGTAAGGTGTAAATTGAGTTCCTATATTTCTACCAACAGCAGTAATATGCAAATCCCAATCTTCGTAAATATACATAATAGCTAAATCTAGCGACCCTCCAAAAGATGAATACTGTTCTAATTTTGAAGAAATAAATCGTACGTTCGCTCCTACATGAAAGTTAGTAAAAGCAATATTTCGTGCATGCCCAAAAGATAATGCAACTTCTCCCCCACTAAAACTACTTGTGGCATTCCCTTGTTCATCAAACCCATCAAACTTTCCATAATTAATGTAAGTTATACCAGTATGTAATACTTGAGTTCGTCTATCCCATAGATAAGCATAAGCAGCACTACCGTAATTTACATCACCAATATAGTTTGAGTAATTAATAGATAATTGATTATCCATTGCTGGGTTAATGCTAGCTGGATTAAACAATCCTTGTATAGGATCATAATCATAGTTAGTTACTATTTTTCCACCTAAAGCTGCTTGTCTAGGATTGTTTACTAAATTAAGAAATTGATAGGTAGAACGTCCTCCCACTTGCGAAAATGCAGTAGTTGAAATAAGTAAGAATAATAAATAATATAGCTTCTTATTCATTAAGATGTTATCGTTCTAGAGTTAAAACGACTGCAATGATAATTTATTTTTGAATTAGAAAAAAGCTTTTACATTCTCTAGCTTCTACAATTTCTTGGCATTTTTAACCTTCTCTTTTGTCAATGCTAAATCTAAAACATCACTCATCTCTTTCACATAATGAAAGGTTAGTCCCTTAAGGTACTCAGGCTTAATCTCTTCGATGTCTCGTTTATTGTCTTCACAAAGTAAAATTTCTTTAATTTTGGCTCTTTTTGCCGCAAGTATTTTTTCTTTAATTCCTCCAACCGGTAATACTTTTCCACGTAATGTTATTTCACCAGTCATAGCAATGCTCTTTTTTACTTTACGTTGCGTAAACAAAGAAACTAGAGACGTTAACATAGTAATTCCGGCACTAGGCCCATCCTTAGGAGTAGCCCCTTCTGGAACATGAATGTGGATATTGTATTTTTCAAACACTTCAGGGTCAAGTCCTAATTTTTTTGCATTAGACTTTATAAATTCTAGTGCAATAGTAGCAGACTCCTTCATCACTTTCCCTAAGTTCCCTGTCATGGTAAGGTTTCCTTTCCCTTTTGATAGTATTGATTCTATAAATAAAATATCGCCCCCTACTCTAGTCCATGCCAAACCTGTAACCACTCCAGCTACATCATTATTCTCGTATTTATTACGTTGTAGTTTTGCAGGTCCTAATGCTTCCAAAACAACTTCATTAGTTACTTTTTTGTCATATTCTTCCTCCATAGCAATTTTCATTGCTGCATAGCGCACCATTTTTGCAATTTGTTTTTCAAGACCACGCACACCACTTTCCCTTGTGTACCCTTCAACTATTTTTTCTAACTGTGGTTTTCCTATAGACAAATCTTTTTTAGTAAGTCCATGCTCTACCAGTTGTTTTGGCAATAAATGTTTTTTTGCAATCTCTACCTTTTCTTCAATAGTGTAGCCAGAAACATTTATAATTTCCATACGGTCACGTAATGCAGGCTGTATAGGTGCTAAGCTATTTGATGTTGCAATAAACATTACTTTAGAAAGGTCATATCCTAACTCTAAAAAATTATCATAAAAAGCGCTATTCTGTTCTGGATCTAAGACTTCAAGCATAGCACTTGATGGGTCTCCTTGTCCGCCAACTGAAAGTTTATCTATCTCATCTAACACAAAAACTGGATTACTTGTACCAGCTTTTTTAAGGCTTTGAATAATACGTCCCGGCATGGCACCAATGTAGGTTTTTCTATGCCCTCTTATTTCTGCTTCATCTCTTAAACCACCTAAAGAAATACGAACATATTCTCTACCAAGCGCTTCAGCAATAGACTTTCCTAAAGATGTCTTACCAACTCCAGGAGGTCCATATAGACAGAGAATAGGTGATTTCATATCATTCCTTAGCTTTAAAACTGCTAAATATTCTATAATGCGTTTTTTTACATCATCTAAACCATAGTGATCTCTATCTAATATTTTCTTTGCTCTTTTTAAATCGAATTTATCTTTACTAAACTCTTCCCAAGGCAAATCTAATACTAGCTCAAGATAATTACGTTGTATGCTATACTCGGCTACTTGAGGGTTCATGCGTTGCAATTTAGAAAGCTCTTTTTTGAAATGCTTTGCTACATCTTCATTCCACTTTTTAGACTTCCCTCGTGTGCGCATTTCTTCAATCTCAGCTTCAGAAGAAGTTCCTCCTAACTCTTCTTGAATTGTTTTTAATTGCTGATTTAAAAAGTATTCTCGCTGTTGTTGATTAATATCACTTTGAACTTTAGACTGAATATCATTTCGTAACGACAGTTTTTGTCGTTCTATATTCATGTACTTTAACGTTTCAAGTGCTCTATCTTTTAAATCATTTATTTCTAAAAGCTTTTGCTTCTCTGCAACGTCTATATTGAGGTTAGAAGAAATAAAATTTATTAAGAACGAATTACTTTCAATATTTTTTATTGCAAAGGCCGCTTCAGAAGGTATATTAGGACTTTCCTTAATTATTTCTAGAGAAAGTTCTCTAATTGAGTTAATGATTTCATTGAACTCTTCATTCTCTTTTGCAGGCTTAGCCTCCTTTACAGAGTTAACTTTTGCAGTTAAATAGGGTTCCTTGGTAATTATCTCATTTACCTTAAACCTTTTTTTTCCTTGAATAACTACTGTTGTATTTCCATCTGGCATTTTGAGTACGCGTAAAATTCGCGCAACTGTCCCTGTTGTATTAATATCATCAATACTAGGGTCTTCTTTAGACTCATCTTTTTGAGACACAACTCCAATAGTTTTATTTCCATTATTTGTGTCTTTTATGAGTTTAATAGATTTATCACGTCCAGCAGTAATAGGTATTACAACTCCTGGAAATAATACTGTATTTCTTAACGGAAGAATAGGAAGAATTTCTGGAAGCTCTTCTTTTTCCATAGCATCTTCATCTTCTGCAGATAATAATGGAATTAAATCTGCCTCGTCTTGCAATTCTTGAAATGACAAACTGTCTATTGTTTTTAATTTTGTTTTGGACATATATATAAGTACGACATTGTGTCACCGAAATAGAGTGTACAACAATGCTATTTTACAATTAGTATTTTATTAATTTACTGAAATACAAATAATTACATATTATTACAGTAATACTTCACCCTAATAACGCCAATAGTTATGCCACATACTAAAAATTTATATAACAAATTTTAAATACAACTGTAACAATTTAATACAAGGCGTATCTTTATAGAAAACCATACAAGTTTTTGTCATTAACCAACCAAAATATTGAATCGTTATTACCCCTTTGTAAAAAAGGAAATCAGCTAGCACAACTAGAAGTGTACAACCGATACCAAAAAGCTATGTACAATACAGCAATACGCATTGTAAAAGATACCGCAGAAGCAGAAGATGTAATGCAAGAATCTTTTATTACAGCTTTTAACAAACTACATACTTTTAAAGGGGACGCAACATTTGGAGCTTGGCTAAAAAGAATTGTTGTGAATAATAGTATTACACAATATAAAAAATCACAACGCTATGTAGCTATAGCAGAAGAAAACCTATTAGAGGTTGAAGAGGCCGGAAGTAGTATTACAGAAGAAGAATACAAATCCATGAAAGCATCTCAAGTTCTCGAAAGTATGGAGTCTATTCATGACAATTATAGACAAGTATTAAGTCTTCATTTTATTGAAGGTTTTGATTATGAAGAAATCTGTGACATACTACAAATAAGCTATGCAAATTGTAGAACACTAATTTCTAGAGCAAAAGAAAGTTTACGAAAAAAAATAGCACTTGCATCATGAAAAATGATATAGAAAAAATTTTTAAAGACTTAGACGGTAGTTTTGATGTACACGAAACTCCTCTTGGACACCAAAGTAGGTTTTTAGCAAAGCTGGACAACAATAGAAAAGCACCCGTTAAAAAAATAAATTGGTGGAAACCATTATCAATAGCTGCTTCATTAACACTTTTGGTCACACTTGGATTTAACTTTTTTACATCTAAAGATCAAGTTAGTGGAGAATTAGCTAGTGTTTCTCCAGAAATGGAAAAAACACAATCCTTTTTTATAACAACCATCAATAAAGAAGTTTTAAAGCTTAAAAGTTTTGAAAACGCCGAAACCAAAGTTTTAATTGATGATGCACTTTTACAAATAAATACACTTGAAAAAGAGTATCAAGGATTAAAAAAAGATTTGATAGAGAGCGGTAATGATAAGCGAGTAATTTATGCAATGATTACCAACTTTCAGAAGCGAGTAGATTTACTTGAACAGGTTATTACAACCATAGAAGAAATAGAAACACTTAAAGAATTAAAAAATGAAACAATTATTTAACACACCCTTGCTATTATTATTGCTAGTACCAGCTTTGGTATTTGCAAATAATGATAAGTTTAAGGGAAAGTACACAAAAGAGAAAAAGATAAATAAAGAGTATTCAGTAAATGCAAATGCTGGGCTAAGAGTGAACAACAGCTATGGAAATATAGATATTGTTACTTGGAGTGAAAACAGAACGGTAATAGAAGTTACAATTAAGACAAATGGTGACGATGAAGAAATGGTAAAAAAGCGATTGGATGAAATTACTGTAGATTTTACTGCCAATGGATCTTTAGTTACTGCTACAACTAACTTTGGAAACAAAAAGAAAAACAATTCTTGGAGCTGGTGGGGTGATGGAAACAAGAACAAAAAAGTTTCTATGGAAGTAAACTACAAAATTAAATTACCAAAAACGAATACTGTAGATCTTGATAATGACTACGGAGCAATTAATATTAATGACTTAGATGGTAATGCAAAAATTAATTGTGACTATGGGCAACTCATCATTGGATCTCTTAATGCTGAAGATAACTACCTAAATTTTGACTATACAAACAAGTCAGCAATTGGATTTATGAAGAGCGGAAAAATAAATGCAGATTATTCTTCATTTAGTTTAGGAAAAACTGAATCTTTAGAATTAACCGCAGACTACACAAAATCTGAAATAGGAACAGTTACTAATATCAATTATAACTGTGACTATGGAAAAGTGCAAATTGGCAAAGCAGGAGATATAATAGGTCGTGGCGACTATGTAAATCAAAGCATAGGGACTGTTTCTGGAAGTATTAATTTAAATACAGATTATGGTTCTATCTCTATAGATAGATTAACCAGTACGGCTAAAGATGTAACTATTCGCTCAGAATACACCGGAGTTAAACTAGGCTATGATAGTGGTTACAGTTTTAATTTTATTATCAACCTAGAATATGCTGGACTAAATGGAGAGGAAAACCTTGTAGTAACTAAATCCTCAAAAGATGGTTCAGATAAATCATATGAAGGATATCACGGAAACAACAATAGTGGAAACACTATGAATATTAATTCAGATTACGGCGGCGTAACACTTAAAAAGTACTAATTAAACAAAAGATTATAACCATGAAAAACTTGAAAAAAGCAGCATTTCTATTCCTTACTGTAACATTTATTACTAATGCTTCAGCACAATGGGGAAAAAATAAAAAAGTAGTAGGAAATGGTAATGTAACTACCAAAACAGTTTCTACAGGAGAATATGATGCAATAAAAGCACAAGGCTCTATGGATTTTATTCTAGTAGATGGTAACGAAGGTTCCATTTCGGTAACAACAGATGATAACTTACATGATTATATCATTATTGAAACTAATGGAGATGAACTTATTATTAAAAAGAAAAAAGGCGTAAACCTTAGAACTAAAAAAGGAATTAAAATTGAAATTCCAATTAGAGACATTTCTGAAGCAACCCTAACAGGAAGTGGAGATTTATATGGTAAAACTAAAATTAAAGCCAATAATTTTGCAACTAAACTTACGGGTTCTGGAGATGTTAGGTTAGAAATTGATGCAAGTAATGTTTATGCTAAAGTTACGGGTAGTGGCGATATGAGTTTAAGAGGGTCTGCTTCAAATTTTGAACTAACACTTACTGGTAGTGGAGATTATGATGGTAAAGAATTAAAAGCAGATAATACGGAAGTTACAGTATCTGGTTCTGGAGACGCTAGTGTATATGCAAAAAATAGTATTAAAGCTAGAGTTAACGGCTCTGGAGATATAGAGTATTACGGAAACCCATCTAACAAAGACACCAAGGTTAACGGCTCTGGAGATATAGATGGAAATTAATACAGAGGAAGTCATTCATCAAATCAAAAAAGCGGCTCTAGAGCCGCTTTTTTAATTGTATAAAGTTTGCTTACTTTTTTATAACTGTAAAAAGAACAATCCGTTGGTAATTTCATAAACTGTTGGGTCAACACCTGCCGGGTCTGTAGCTGTATATATAAAGCTTGCTTCCATTTCTCCTGTTTCAGGATCATAACTGCTTACTACAAAAGTTCCTGCTACTGACGTGAAGTTAATTTCTCCATTTTCAAAATCTGGATTATATGACGCTGTAACTTCATCTCCGTTTACAGCTTCAGCAACAAACGTATATGAACCAGTTGTAATTTCAGTTGGAAAAGAGATTCTAATTTCTTGTTCTGCTGGGTCTATAGTCCTAACTGTTGTGTACTCTATTTCGTTAATTACAGAATTAAATGTTTGTATATTATCTGGTGTGTAAGTCACATCATCTACATCTGCAACAAAAGGTTCTGTAGATGGCTCAGGTGTGTAGTTTACAGAAAAGCTACCCTCTGTTACTTCAACTGAATCTGCACCTGTTCCTGTTTGATCTACTCCTGTAAATTCAAAAGTAGCGGTAATTTTACCTCCTTGCGTACTAAACTGTGTAATTGTAATTGTACCAGGGTCTGAGGTTAAATTAGGAGAACCATCTCCTAAATTAAATATTCCAATAAGCTGGGTACCATCAGATATATTTACCATGTCAAAAGTCCCTACTCCAGTAGCTTCTGGTATATCTATACGAATATTTCTACCGTTTTCATTTACAGCAATAATTTTAATTACTGGAACTTCTGCAATAACTTCTCTAGTTACATTAATCTCTACTGGCACAAAATCAGAATCATTAACTCTAGCAAAGAACTCATCTACCTCTTCACCACCCGTATCTTGATCAATTGTGTAAGGAATTTGATTAAAAGAACCTCCTTCGACAGCTATAGTTTCAATTACAGGGTTTCCATTATCATCAAACAATGGATTTCCAGAACTGTCTTGTGCTTGTCTAACCCCTAAAAAATCAAAAGCACCTGTAACAAAAAGTTCTTCTGTGTTAAATTCTGTAATTGTTAAAGACCCTGTACCACTTTGTGCTCCAAGGGTTGTGTATGGTTGATCCGCTTCTTCAGCAAGTACATAAGATGCAAAATTAGGAACTCCACTTCCGGCAGTTAGATCAAAAGTACCAACATTAGCATTTTCAAAAAATAGTGTTACAGTATCACCCGCATCATTTGTTGCGATAATTGACATAGAGCCATCTTCAAATAAAGTAGCAGTAATATCTGCTGCTTCAAAAGTACCATCACCAGGATTACATAAAAATTGTCCAGGTTCTGCAGTAACATTTACTTCATCAATAAATTCTCCAGATAGCGGTTCGTTATCACAAGATGAAAGTAAGATAAGGGAAAGTAGTAAAACTAAACTTTTAACAAGTCGAAGTTTTTTCATAACTAAGTAGATTTATTTGGTAATAACAGCAAACATAAATAAAAATTGTCTATTTGGTGGAAAATCTTGGTACTCTAAGCAATAAAATAACACCAATTCCGAAGAAAACGATAAGAAATAAAACAGAGTTCCTCATACTTCCTGTTACTTGATCTATAAAACCATAAATTAACATCCCAATGACTATTCCTATCTTTTCAGCAACATCATAAAAACTAAAATAGGATGTAGTATCGTTTGTTTCTGGGAGAAATTTAGAATATGTTGAACGAGATAAGGATTGAATACCACCCATCACTAAACCTACTACTCCGGCAGTAACATAAAACTCCATTGAACTAGTTATAAAATAAGCAGTAATACAAATTGCTACCCAGATACCATTAATAACAATAAGCGTATTGATATTTCCAAACTTGGTAGATGCACGAGAGGTTAGTATTGCTCCAACTACAGCTACTAATTGGATAATGAGTATACTAAGTATAAGCCCTAATGTTTTTTCATCGTCACCTCCCCAATTAATCTCTTGTTCTCCAAAATAAGTGGCTACAAGCATAACTGTTTGTACTGCCATACTGTAGATAAAAAATGCTCCTAAATATCTTTTAAGTTGAAAGTTTTCAGAAAGTGAATTATATACCTTCCTTAATTCAGAAAAACCATTAAATAAAACTTTACTAGTAACTTTTCGATTTGATTTGTTTCCTTTCGGTAAAAAATAAAATGAATATTGACTAAAACCAATCCACCATACTCCTACAGTTACAAAAGAAACTTGCATAGCCTTAATCGAAGCTGCCCCTTTTGCGGTATCCAAAGCAGTTTGAATTTCAGCTTCTGTACCATTCTCCAAAATTGAATTTGAAATACTAATATCAAACCCAAATACAGAGGGAAACATTACCATTGCTAAATTAAAAATAAGTAATACGACACTCCCAATATAGCCTAGAGAATATCCCTTCGCGCTAATACTATCTTGTTGTTCTTTAAATGCCACATCTGGCAAATATGAATTATAGAACACCAAACTTCCCCAAAAACCAATTAATCCTAAAAAATATAAAAGCAAGCTTGTGTATATATGCTCTAAACTAAAAAAGTACAATCCAATACAAGACAAACCTCCTAGATAACAAAAAAACTTCATAAATGTTTTCTTGTTACCTACATAATCTGCAATTCCAGATAGTAATGGAGATATAAATGCAACAACTAAAAAAGCTGCTGCAGTCACATAACTAATAAGAGGTGTGCTTCTTATTTCACCTCCAAAAACAACTATAGTTTCAATTTCTGCTTTACTAAATAGCGCTCCATAAAATATTGGAAATACAGCAGAGGCAATAACTAAGCTATATACACTATTTGCCCAATCATAAAATGCCCAAGCATTTAATAGTTTTTTACTTCCTTTTGCTAAGTCTGCCATGAGGTTAAATTTAAAAAGCCACCCTTTAAGGTGGCTCTAAAGTAACAAATTCTGTTTTAAGGCAATGTTATTTTCTAAAAGAAGTAACCCCAAATTTTCGTGCCTCTGCACGAGCTTCTGGTGCCCATTGTTTAATGTTATTAATACGGGTGTCACTAGAAGGGTGCGTACTTAAAAACTCTGGTGGAGCTCCTCCTCCAGCATTTGCTTTCATACGTTGCCAAAGCTCTGCGCCCACTATAGGGTCATATCCTGCTATAGCCATTAGTGTTAAGCCAATACGGTCTGCTTCAGTCTCATGACCCCTACTAAAAGGAAGCATAACAGCAACATTGGAACCTATACCATATGCTTGATTAAAAATTTGCTGATTTTTTGGGTCCTTACTTAAGGCTACATTACCAGCTACAGCACCTAAAGCCTGTAATTGTCCTGCACTCATACGCTGTTGCCCATGGTTAGCTAATGCATGAGCCACTTCATGACCCATCACGGCAGCTACTCCTGCTTCATTTTGAGTGATTGGTAATATACCTGTGTAAAAAACTATCTTTCCGCCAGGCATACACCATGCATTTACTGCTGGATCATCTACAAGGTTGTAGTCCCATTGGTATTCTGACAAATAACCAGCATAACCATTTGCCGTAAGGTAACGTTCTGCTGCAACCGAAATTTTTTGTCCAACATTTTTAATCATTCTAGCGTCAGATGTTCCTGTGACTACTTTGTTTTCAGATAAAAAAGCATCATACTGTTGAAATGCCATGGGAAGTAACTGTGAATTAGGTACTAATGCAAGTGTTTTTTTACCTGTAAAAGGGTTTGTTGTACAGGCAGAAATTGCCAAAATAACTATAAGAAGTGCTACTACTTTTTTAAGTTTCATAATGTCGATGTGTTAATTATCTATAAAATTAAGGATATATACTATCAAACAAAACAAAAAGTATGCAAAAAAGTATTCTCAAGATTATTTTTCGATAAAAACACTAATTGTGTTGATAAAACAAAAATGGAACGGCTTTTGTTATCCTTATACAAAACACACTTATTATGAAAAAAATATTTATCCTTTTTACAATCGCAGCCACTACTTTATTTACATCTTGTACAGATGAAACTATTATTGAAGAAAACTTCTTCTTGGCACAAACTTTTGAAGTAACTACAACATTATTTTTTAATTCAAATACAAATATTTACGAAACAGATTTTATATCTATCCCTAGTAATATAGAGGTTTTTGAGAGTGATGCAATCTTAGCATATCGATTAGAAGCTGTTGCCAATGGTAACGATGTGTGGAGTCAATTACCTCAAAATTTCTTTTTAAGTAATGGAGATATCATTCAGTATGTGTTCAATCATACTTTCTTTGATGTTCAGGTGCAATTAGATGGCCAATATGACCCTAATACGTTACCTGTTGATTTTACAGACAATCAAACATTTCGTTTTGTAGTGGTGCCATCAGAATTTGCAAATGCAAATATGACAATGGAGCAAGCTATTGAAACCTTTAATCTTCAATACTAATTGTATTTTTTTATGATAGTATTTACAATTTATTACGACTATTCGTAAAAAATCATCGTATATTAAATACAATCATTAAAATACACACATTGTTATGAAAAAAATTAGTCTCTTACTCTGTATTATTTTACTATACAGTTGTAAGTCACCTGCACAAGACAAAGAAAAAGAAGTTACATATCCTGTTTCTAAAACAGAAACAGAATGGAAAGCAGAACTTACCGAAATGGAATACTATGTACTTAGAGAAGCAGGTACAGAACGACCATTTACAAGTGAGTTAAATAAAAATCACGAAAAGGGAACCTACGTATGTGCCGCATGCCAAACACCTTTGTTTAAAAGTCAGCATAAATTTGATAGCGGTACTGGTTGGCCAAGTTTTGATAGAGAAATTGAAGGTAATGTTGCTTTTTCAACAGATTATAAGGTTGGTTATGCACGTACCGAAGAACATTGTGCAACATGTGGTGGCCATTTAGGACATGTATTTAATGACGGTCCTAGAGATACAACTGGAAAAAGACATTGTATAAATGGTGCAGCCCTAGATTTTATACCAGCAAAAGATGGAAAATAAGAAATATCCTATTCACAAAACTGAAGACGATTGGAAAAAAGAGTTAGGTGAAGCTAGGTATAAGATTCTTCGTGAAAAGGGAACAGAACGTCCTTTTACTGGAGAATATAATTTAACTTTTGAAGATGGCACCTATGCATGTGGAGCATGTAAAACACCATTATTTAAAAGCGGTAGTAAGTTTGAAAGTGGTTGCGGCTGGCCTTCTTTTGATGAATCTATTGAAGGTGCTGTAGAATATGTAAAGGACACTACCTTTGGAATGATGCGTACAGAAATAGTATGTGCAACCTGTGGCAGTCACTTAGGACATGTTTTTAATGATGGTCCTACACAAACTGGACAACGTTACTGTGTTAATTCCTTATCAGTAGACTTCCAAAAAAAATAACATAAAAAAGAAATACAACAAAAAATCCCAAATTCTGATAGTATTTGGGATTTTTCTTTTGGAATTTGGTTTTTGTAATTTGAGATTTTTTGGTTATCATTTCGTAAATTTGTGCATTATAACAACCATTTAATTATACAAAATGAGCAAATACGATATTATAGTTTTAGGTAGTGGCCCAGGTGGCTATGTAACTGCCATAAGAGCATCTCAACTAGGATTTAAGACAGCTGTTATTGAAAAAGAAAGCCTTGGAGGTGTTTGTTTAAATTGGGGGTGTATCCCTACTAAGGCATTGCTAAAAAGCGCACAAGTATTTGATTATTTAAAACATGCAGAAGATTATGGACTCATAGTAAAAGATGCAGACAAAGACTTTACTAAAGTAGTTGAGCGTAGCCGTGGTGTAGCAGATGGGATGAGTAAAGGAGTTCAGTTTTTAATGAAAAAAAATAAAATTGATGTTATTGAAGGTTTTGGAAAACTAAAACCAGGAAAGAAAGTTGACGTTGATGGAAAAGAATATAGTGCAGATCACATTATTATAGCAACAGGAGCTCGTTCTAGAGAATTACCTAATTTACCACAAGATGGAAAAAAGGTAATTGGATATCGTGAAGCGATGACACTAGAAAAACAGCCAAAAAGTATGATAGTGGTTGGTAGTGGTGCAATTGGAGTAGAGTTTGCACATTTCTACAATGCAATGGGAACAGAAGTTACTATAGTTGAATACTTACCAAACCTTGTTCCATTAGAAGATGAAGAAGTATCAAAACAGTTTGAACGTTCTTTTAAAAAGTCTGGAATTAAAGTGATGACTCAATCTTCAGTAGAAAAAGTAGATACCTCAGGTAAAACAGTAAAGGCTACAGTAAAAACTAAAAAAGGGGAAGAAACATTAGAAGCAGACATTGTTCTTTCTGCTGTAGGTATTTCATCAAATATTCAAAATATTGGCTTAGAAGGTGTTGGTATTGTGGTAGATAGAGATAAGATAATGGTAAATGACTGGTACCAAACTAATATACCTGGCTATTATGCAATAGGTGATGTTGTACCCGGTCCAGCCCTAGCTCACGTTGCTTCTGCTGAAGGTATTACTTGTGTGGAAAAAATTGCCGGAATGCATGTAGAAGCTATGGATTATGGAAATATTCCTGGCTGTACGTATGCAACCCCAGAAATTGCAAGTGTAGGAATGACCGAAAAACAAGCAAAAGAAGCTGGTTACGATATTAAAGTAGGAAAATTTCCCTTTTCTGCAAGTGGTAAAGCAAGTGCTGCTGGTACAAAGGATGGATTTGTAAAAGTAATTTTTGATGCAAAATATGGTGAATGGTTAGGTTGCCATATGATAGGTGCTGGCGTAACAGACATGATTGCTGAAGCAGTTTTAGGACGAAAGCTTGAAACTACAGGACATGAAGTACTAAAAGCAGTTCACCCTCACCCAACTATGAGTGAAGCTGTTATGGAAGCTGTAGCAGATGCTTATGACGAAGTAATTCACTTGTAAGAAAAGTGTAACAATATGTAAAAAGGACTGTAAATTACAGTCCTTTTTTTATAGAATATAACCAACTCCTAGAAAAGTAATATTTGGAGATAACTCCTCGAAACCTTGTGTGTACTTAAGGTTTAGCTGAAATGTTTCAGTAAAATGATAAACTGCAGAAACATCTCCCCTTACTTTAAATTTGTTCGTAAAAAAATCAAAAAAATAATTTAAGCTTGGTCCCAGCAACAGACTAATATCATTATTAACATAGTATTCTACATAAATAGGAGCGTTAATGAATTCGAAGTCACCTATACCTTTATATAAAATTTCTGGCTGGAAATGAAACCTCTCACTAATAGGTACATTTATAAACAATCCGCCAAAATAGCCTAATTCAGATTTTGGTGTTTCTCCAAACTGGGATTGACTCTCATTAAAGAAAGTTAAATTAACTCCACCTTTACCCCCTATTTTGGTTTGGCTACTGCCAGAAACTGAAAAAAAGATAAATAAGAAAAAAGGAAGGTAAAATTTCATTTTAAATATATTACTCTAGAAAAGCCTGTAATGCTAAATCATAACTGTGTAAGCCAAACCCAATTACTATTCCTTTTGAGTGAGGTGCTACAAAAGATTGATGTCTAAAGTCTTCCCTAGAAAAAGTATTAGAGATATGTACTTCTATAACAGGTGTTTTTATTGCTTTTACAGCATCACCAATTCCTACAGAAGTATGTGTATAAGCAGCAGCATTTAATATTATACCATCGTAGTCAAAACCAACCTCTTGTATTTTATCTATTAATTCTCCCTCAACATTAGATTGAAAAAAAGTTAATTCAACTTCTTTATGCTTAAATTGAAGTTGCGAAAAATAGTCTTGAAAAGTAGTTTTTCCATAAATTTCTGGCTCTCTAGTACCTAGCAAGTTTAAGTTAGGGCCATTAATGATAATAATTTTCATACACCAAATATAAATAAAAAAGGAAGCTAGCTATAGCTTCCTTTTAACAAATAGTAAGTAAAAGTAGTTATCCTAAAAGAACCAACCAACAGATATGCTTAGGACACTATTTTTTGCATCAAAAGTTTCACCTTCAAAATCTTCGAAAATAGAATTAAAGCCTACAGTATAACGTAGTTGAGCAAATGCTCCTATATCTTCTAAATAATACTGAGCTCCAAAACCGCCAGATAAATCTAAAGTATTAACTCCTTCGATATCTTCTGTTTCGCCATCAAATTCATCCTGAGCAGTAATATTAATTCCAATTTGTGGTCCTGCTTGTAGACTTAGACCTTCAACAACAGTAAAGCTAAGCAGAACAGGAACATTCACATAACCTAGCTTAGTCTTAAACTCACCATCTTCATCATCTTTTGCTCCTTGTCCAGAGAAAACAACTTCTGGTTGTATTGCAATAACATCAGACAAGCCTATACTTGCAACTGCCCCTACATTAAACCCTGTGAGACTTGATGCATCTTCTACATCATCTCCAACAATTGAAGCAAAATTAACCCCAGCTTTAACACCAAACATTGTTTCTTGAGCGTTTACACTCGTAATACTAATTACTGCAATTGCAGCGAATACTAATAGTTTTTTCATAATTGAATAGTTTAAATAAGTTATACTTCAAATCTACTAGTAGAATAAAATTTAAAAAATACCCATTACAAGGTATATTTTGATTAAAAAAAGGGAAGCATTTGCTTCCCTAATAAATTTTGATTGAGATATTTTCTTAAAATGAAAAACCAATCGAAAAGGACAATACAGAGTTTGTTAAACTATCACCAAAAACTTCATCATCATCTCCTACATCAGAGACACCAAACATATATCTTCCTTGAAAAAATAACCCATTAGTTAGCCTGTATTCTAAGCCTCCTCCAATACTAATATCTGTTCCAGAGACACTATCACTAACATCCTCGGTTCCTTCAAGTTCATTTCCGCCATCTCCTTCAACTTCAACCTCCTGCTCTGCTGTAGCTGTAAAACCTATTTGGGGTCCTACTTGGATACTTAAACCATCGGTTATATAATATTTACCCATAATTGGAACATTTATGTAGTCAAGCTTAAATTTACTTTCAACTTCGACATCTCCAAATTGGTCTTTAGATTGTAATCCCTGTTGAGAAAAAATTATTTCTGGTTGTATAGAAAATTTTTCAGAAACTGGGACCTCAACAAGACCTCCAATATGAAATCCTGTTTTTCCATCTGCATCTTCAATGTCTTCTCCTGTTAGTTTTGCTAAGTTAACACCAGCTTTGGCTCCAAATCTAACCTCACCTGGAGCTTGCGCATAAATCATTGAAAAGGTGAAAAATATAGCTACGAATAATAAAATTTGTTTTTTCATAAGTATTATTTTTAAAATTTAAGCTAAAGTATATATTGAAAATCTTAAAAATATCGAATGAAATGATAAGTTTATGCAAAAACAAAAAAGAGCTCAATGAGCTCTTTTTTTAAAAAAATAGTAGGTTTCTAATTAGTTAAAGAACCAACCCACAGAAATTGATGCTACAGAGTTTTTTGCATCTACATCAGATATTACATCAGAAAAACCGATGACATATCTAGCTTGGAAAAACAATCCTAAATCAGGAAGTCTATACTGTGCACCAGCGCCAAAACCTAAGTCAAGTGTTTCGTTATCTTCTAAATCCATAGTTTCACCATCAAATTCAGCTTGAGCATTAATGTTAAACCCAACTTGTGGTCCACCTTGTAAGCTTAAACCATCAGCAATTTGAAAATCTGCAAAAATTGGTAAGTTAACGTAATCTAGTTGTAATGTTACATCATCTGCTTCAGAACCTTGCATCGAGAAAATTAACTCTGGTTGAACAGAAAATAATTCAGATATCCCAATATTAGCAACACCTCCAACATGAAATGCTGTTCTTCCATCAAGATCATCTGCATCATCACCATTAAGTCCAGCAAGGTTTAAACCTGCTTTGGCTCCAAAGGATACTCCTTGAGCGTTACTTGTTGTAACTGCAAATGCAATAATGGCAGTAAATAAAAATAGTTTTTTCATAATTCTTGTTTTATTAGTTAATTAATATCATAAAGTTACTAAAAAATTAAAGCTATCGTATAGGACAATTGCCGTATTTTCTTAACATAGTTTTTAACATACTGACTATCAATAAAAAAAGCAGGCAAATTGCCTGCTTATATTTATTAATCCTATGTAAGTTCTTATAAAAAAGAATACCCTAATGATAGTGTAATTACACTATTTTTCCCTTTGTCAAAACCATCATTATCTGGCACATCGCTTAAACCAAAGTTGTAACGTCCTTCTACCCTAATCCCTAATGGGATGTCCAGTCCTACCCCTACTACTCCAGACAAGTCAAAATCATTGGTAGCAATATCATTTATAGTCTCACCTACTACAGTTTGAGTGTCATCATCTATTAAAATTCCGAATTGAGGTCCTAATTGCACATTTACAATATCGGTTAGGTAATATTTTAAAACAATAGGAACATTTACATAGTTAAGGTCAAACTCTCCAAGTTCAAACTCAGCTCCTTGTTGGGAATATAGTAGGTCAGCCTGTAACCCAATCTTATCGTTAAACTTACCCCCTACAAATACACCTCCTACAAAGCCTGTTCTATTATCAAGTCCAGAGGCATCTGTTATTGTTGCAAAGTTTACCCCTGCTTTTATACCTAAGTCTAATCCTTGCCCAAAAAATGTAGAAGTGCTAATTAAAGCGAGAGTAATTAAAATTAGTTTTTTCATAAATCATATTTTTAAGATGAATACTATAAAGATACTAACGAAAAAAAGACTACCATTATTTCTTTCCTTATTTTTACGTTAAAAGATTTTCATAATGAAGTGGAGTAATGCCATTAATGACTATAAAAACTTTTTAAAGATAGAGCGAGGACTTTCAGAAAACTCTATCACTAATTATGTTTTAGATATAAAAAAATTAGTAGTCTGGTTAGAAGAAAATGATATAAACCTCTCTCCTATTTCAATTTCAGAAGAAGAGATACAAGCCTTTATTTATTCCATAGCAAAAAAAGTACAACCAAGAACTCAAAGTAGAATTATATCTGGTTTACGTGGTTTTTTTAACTATTTAGTTTTTGAAGAATACCGCAAAACAAACCCATTAGAACTTATTGAAAGTCCAAAGATAGGTAGAAAACTACCTGACACTTTATCAATTACTGAAATAGATACTCTAATTAATACAATAGATTTAAGCAAACCTCAAGGAGAACGCAACAGAGCTATCCTAGAAACTCTTTATGGTTGTGGGCTACGTGTAAGCGAATTGATTAACCTCAAAATATCAGATTTATTTTTTGAGGAAGGTTTTATTAGAGTAACAGGAAAAGGTGACAAGCAGCGACTTGTGCCTATAAGTGATACAACAATAAAGTATATTGAAATTTATAAGAATGAGATTAGAAATCATCAAGAAATAAAACCACAAGCATTAGACACCTTATTTCTTAACCGAAGAGGTAATGGTCTAACTAGAGCTATGATTTTTACGATAATTAAACAGTTAACCGAAAAAGCAGGAATACAAAAAACAATAAGTCCACATACCTTTAGACACTCCTTTGCTACACATCTTCTTGAAAATGGCGCAAACCTTAGGGCTATCCAGCAAATGCTTGGACATGAAAGCATTACTACTACCGAAATTTATACTCACATTGACAATACCCATCTTACTGAAGTAATTAATAAATTCCACCCAAGAAAGTAAACGCGTTAAAATACTGCTAAATCAACTCTTTTACTTTATAATGCTTTCCTGGTTTTGTAACTTTAAAAGAAAACTAGATAATATATGAAAACATTAAAATTTGAAAATAACGATACCATGCACGCTATTGGGTTAGGTACATGGAAAGCAAAAGGAAACGAGTTAAAGAAAGCTATAAAATCGGCTCTTAATACTGGAGTAAGGCACATAGACACCGCTGCCATATATGGCAATGAAGAAGAAATTGGAGAGGTCTTAGCCGAAGTTTTTAAGGAAGGAACAATTAAACGTGAAGATGTCTTTATTACTTCAAAACTTTGGAATGATGCTCATAGAGAAAGTCATGTGATTCCAGCACTTCAGGATTCATTAAAAAAACTACAGCTAGATTATCTGGATTTATATCTTATCCATTGGCCAGTAGCTTTTAAGCCGGGTGTTAGTTTCCCTTCTACTCCATCAGATTATTTATCACTTGAAGAAGTTCCAATTGAAGAAACTTGGAAGCAACTTGAAATTGCTAAAGAAAATGGCTTCACACGGCACATTGGAGTTTCAAACTTCAGCAAAGAAAAGCTTAAAGATTTATTGGAGAAAGCTAAACATAAGCCAGAAATGAACCAAGTAGAGATGCATCCTTTACTGCAACAAAATGAGTTAGTTAGCTTTTGCAAACAAGAAAATATTTTTCTTACTGCCTATTCTCCCTTAGGATCTGGCGACAGAAGTAATGAAATGAAAGCTGAAGATGAGCCAAGTCTTATGGAAATTGATTCCATTAGAGAAATTGCAAAAAAACATGATGCTACACCTGCTCAAGTCTTAATAAATTGGCATGCTAATAGAGGGACGGCTGTTATACCAAAGTCTACAACTCCAAGTCATATTGAGTCTAACTTTAGAGCTGCAAAAGTTGAGCTAGATAAAGAAGACATGGAAACAATAGCTTCCTTAGATAAGAATTACCGTTTTATTACTGGAAAGTTTTTTGAGGCACCAGAGAAAGGATACGTTAATATTTATGATGAATAAAAAATGAAAATTCAAATAATAAATCCCAAATATCAGTACTGATATTTGGGATTTATTATTTAAGTTAATCTACTTCGCAATATTTACAGCTCTAGTCTCACGTATAACAGTTACTTTAACTTGGCCTGGATATGTCATATCTGTTTGTATTTTTTGTGAAATCTCAAAAGAAAGTTGTGCAGCCTTGTCATCGCTAACTTTTTCGCTTTCAACCATCACACGCAATTCTCTACCCGCTTGTATTGCATAGGCTTTATTAACTCCGTTAAACCCAAAAGCAATATCCTCTAGATCTTTAAGACGCTGTATGTAAGAGTCTAAAACTTGTCGTCTTGCACCTGGTCTTGCGCCACTAATTGCATCACAAACCTGAACAATAGGAGATAACAAGCTAGTCATTTCTATTTCGTCATGGTGTGCCCCAATAGCATTACATACCTCGGGTTTTTCACCATACTTTTCTGCCCATTGCATTCCAAGGATTGCATGAGGCACTTCAGTTTCGGTTTCTGGAACTTTACCAATATCATGTAATAACCCAGCGCGTTTAGCAAGCTTAGGGTTTAATCCAAGCTCTGCTGCCATAACACCACATAGTTTTGCTACTTCTCTAGAGTGGTGTAGTAAATTTTGTCCATAAGAAGAGCGGTAACGCATACGCCCTACTGCTTTAATAAGTTCTGGGCTTAGTCCATGGATTCCTAGATCGATAACAGTACGTTTTCCAACATCAATTATTTCTTCTTCAATTTGTTTTGATGTCTTACGTACTACTTCTTCAATTCGTGCCGGATGTATACGTCCATCTGTCACTAATTTATGTAATGATAGCCTTGCGACTTCTCTTCTAACCGAATCGAAACAAGATAATATAATAGCTTCAGGTGTGTCATCTACAATAATCTCAACGCCTGTTGCCGCTTCAATAGCTCTGATATTTCGTCCTTCTCTACCAATTATTCTTCCCTTTACATCATCACTCTCAAGATTAAAAACAGATACACAATTATCTATCGCTTCTTCTGTTCCAATACGCTGTATGGTATTAATAATAATTTTCTTGGCTTCTTGCTGAGCTGTCATTTTAGCTTCTTCTACAGAATTCTGAATAAAAGCCATTGCATCTGTCTTTGCCTCTTCCTTAAGGCTTTCCATAAGTTGTGTTTTTGCATCTTCGGCAGAGAGACTAGAAATAACTTCTAATTGCTCTATTTGACTACGGTGCATTTTTTCAACTTCACTTTGCTTTTTTTCTAAATAATCTAGCTTATCGTCATAACTCTTCTTCTTATTTTCAATATCTGCATTAAGTTTTTTAGTTTTTGCTAACTCACTAGAGATTTGAGACTCTTTATCTCGTGTACGCTTCTCTGCATCTGCCATCTTTTTATCACGATTTAAAATTACTTTCTCGTGTTCGGCTTTGAGTTCCAAAAACTTTTCTTTTGCTTGAAGTATTTTGTCTTTTTTTATGGTTTCGCCTTCAGATTTTGCATCCTTTAAAATAGAAGAAGCACTCTTTTTAGCATTTTTAATAAGTTGTGACGCATTGTTTCTTTCTAGAACCTTTGCTATTAAAAAACCAGCTGCAATACCAACAACAGCGGCGATTATTATTAGTAATATATTATCCATTTGATTATATAATTAACTCAATAGTTTAGTTACTATTGAAAGTACTCGTGATAATGAGTACAAATAAAAAAGCCTACATTAATTATGTGATTTTGAATAAACTCCTTAAAGAAAAGTTTAGGGCTAACAAGTTGGTCAAGTATCCGCTCAATGACGGCTCGCTTTTGCAACTTCAACTCACCCTTTTTAAAGAATTCACGTTGAGTTTACCAAAAAATAAAATTAATGTAGGCAGTAACCTTATATGTAAAGAACGTTATGAAAACTGTTCCAGTAACAATTGATTTAAAGCGGTAAGCTTCTCTTCTACTTGTCTAGAATCATTTTCTTTATCTATTGTTTTTTGTTCTACTTGGGCGGCAAACTGCAAGGCACTCATTGCCAATACATCCTGTTTGTCACGCACCGCGTAGCTACTTTCAAACCTTTTAATCATTTGCTCAATTTTCTTAGCGGCTAATCTAAGACCTTCTTCTTGAGAAGGGTCTATTGTTAAAGGGTATACCCTGTCTGCAATAGAGAGTTTTATTTTTAATTGGTTTGACATTTTATTGTTTTATTCAGAAAGTTGAGTTATACAACTGTCAATTTCCCGAACTAAAGCATTTATTTTGAGCTTTGTATCTCTTTTATATTCATTACTGCCAAGCATTGAATTTGCCAACTGCAACGAATTACACTTCTCACGCCAAGTAGCAATTTGCGTTTCGCTTTCTTGTTGTTTTTCTTTCAGCAAATTAAGTTCTGCTTCTAATTTTGCATTTTGCTGCTTCATCTTTTGATGTTTGTGCAACAGTTTGCTTACTCTATTTTCCAGCAAATCAACAATTTCTGAAAGGTTACTCATCACAATTTCATTCAATACTATCTACACAAAGTTAAGATACCGCTGTTAATATGACAACTGTTTCTTATTATTTTTTGTATTATTGAGCAAGATAAACAATAAAACTGCCAAACTCCCCTTATTTAATAATGCTAGAAGAAAATTATAATTAATGAAAAAAGTATTTATTGCATGGCTGCTTTTGGCAACAGCCGTTCAAGCTCAAAAAAACATTCCTACAGATTATTTTGACAACCCAATTAAAATTCCATTAATTCTTTCTGGAAGTTTTGGTGAGTTGCGAAGTAATCACTTTCATAGCGGTCTCGATATTAAAACACAACAAAGGGAAGGCGTTCCTATTTATGCACCTGCCGATGGCTTTGTTAGTAGAATTAAAGTTGCACATTATGGTTACGGAAAAGCACTTTACATAAAACATCCCAACGGCTACAGTACAGTATATGCCCATTTGCAAAATTACGCTGGAGACATTCAAGAATATGTAAAGCAACAACAATATAGTAAAGAATCTTTTGAGATTGAATTGTTCCCAGAAGCAAATCAGTTATCAGTAAAAAAAGGCGATCTTATAGGTTATACAGGAAATAGTGGTAGTAGTGGTGGTCCACACTTACATTTTGAAATACGTGACTCAGCATCTAGACCTATGAATCCTATGCTTTTTGGTATTGAAATTCCCGATACTAAAATTCCATTAATTAATAGCGTATTTGCTTATCCTCTTGGGGAAAATGCCCATGTAAACAAGTCAAACAAACCAACTAAAGTTAGGTTACAACTTCAAAAAGATGGTAGTTACAAGGCAGAAAGCATTCAAGCGTTTGGTGATATTGGTTTTGGAGTTTCAAGTTATGACCAACAAAATGGTGCTTCAAACAAAAATGGTGTTTATAAAATAACTACAACGTATAATGGTGAGCAACAAATAGAAGTGCTTTTTGATAAGTTTTCCTTTTCTGAAACAAGATACTTAAACAGGTTTATAGATTATGAATACTTCAGAAAAAATAAAAGCCGTGTTCAAAAGCTTTTTAGAGAACCTAACAATCCATTAAGTATTATAAATGATACCCCAGAAAATGGAATTATTTCTATTGAAGATGGTTTTAACTCTACTTTTTTAATTGAAATTGAAGATTTTAAAAAAAATAAAATAACTATTAGAGTTCCCATTTCAGGTAAAAAAGATACTCCTATTACAAAAAACAACAACTTACCTGAAGATTATGTATATGCAGACCAAGCAACATCTATTACCAAAGGTAAGTACAGTATATATATTCCTGCAAATGCATTATATGAAAATGAATATCTAGATATTGATGTAAAAGGAGATACACTTCATTTTCATGAAGATATTGTACCTATTCATAAAAATGTAACTATTTCTGTAGATGCATCAAATTATTCGGATACAGACAAAGGAAAACTTTATTTAGGAAGGCTTAACTATAGAGGAGAGCCATATTATAATACTACTTATAGAAAAGGGGATAAACTTTCTACCAGAACAAGAACAATGGGCTCATACGTTTTAGTTTCAGATACAAAGAGTCCAAAAATTCAGCCTGTTAATTTTACAGATGGAAAGTGGATTAGCAAAAACAAAACACTAAAAGTTAAGATTGAAGATGACTTGAGCGGCATTAGTAGTTATAGAGCAACTATAAACGGAAAGTTTATTTTAATGGAATATAATTACAAAACAGACGTTTTAACTTATGATTTTGATGATAACATAATCTCAGAAACCGAAAATAATTTGAAAGTAATTGTTACCGATAATGTGGGAAATAGTGCTACATTTGAGGCAACTTTTTTCAGGAAATAATTAGACCATTTTACTTTTGAAAGCAAAACTACTACCACTACTACTACTTTTTTTAGTTTCAGCAACTAGCCTTACAGCTCAACAAGCAACCATTAGAGGGATCATCCTAGATGAGGATAACAACCCTGTTGGTGGTGTAAATATTTCATATAATGGAGGTGGGGCACAAAGTAATCTTGATGGGTTTTATGAACTTAAAATACCTGCAAACCAAGATGTAAAAGTTACATTCTCTTATGTTGGACTAAAAAATATTATACAAACATTCAATCTCTCAAAGTTTGAGGATGTAGAATATATTCCTGTTATGATGGTTGATGTAGAACAACTTGGCACAACTATAATTACAGGTAGAAAAAATAAACGTATAGAAGGTGTTACCGTACTTGACATTAAAGCCGCAGAAAATATACCTACCGCAAATTCTGGAGTTGAAAGTCTACTAGCATCGTTACCGGGTGTTTTTATTAATGATGAATTAAGTACACAATATTCCGTAAGAGGAGGTAATTTTGATGAAAACTTAGTATACGTAAATGAAATTGAAGTATACAGACCTTTTTTAATTCGTAGTGGACAGCAAGAAGGATTGAGCTTTGTAAATAGTGACCTTACAAAGTCAGTTGATTTTTCTTCAGGTGGATTTCAAGCAAAATTTGGAGACAAATTATCATCAGTATTAGATATTCAGTATAGAAAACCTACGCGATTTGAAGCATCCGCAGATTTGAGTCTTTTAGGTGCAAATGTATCTGCAGGAGGTATAAGTGATGATGGTAGATTGACTGGTCTTATAGGCTTACGTTATAGAGACAATAGCTTATTTGTAAACTCTAAACAAACAGACGTTAATTTCTTTCCTGTGTTTGCAGATGCACAAGCCTATTTAACGTATAAGTTTAGTGACAAATTGCAAGTTGATTTTCTAGGAAACCTTGCTATTAACGAATACACCTATCAACCTGTTACAAGACAAACCAACTTTGGTACGTTACAGGATCCTATCGCACTTTTAATTTTTTATGAAGGACAGGAAGAGGATAGATATGACACCTATTTTGGTGCTTTGAAAGCAAGTTATGAGGTTTCTGAAAACTATACAGCAAAATTCATAACATCTGCTTACCAAACACAAGAGCAAGAGTATTTTGACATTCTGGCGGAATATAGAATTGGAACACCAAACACTAATATAGGGAGTGAAGATTTAGGAGAAGTTGAGTTTACTGAAGGGATTGGAGCTCAATTACGTCATGCAAGAAACGACCTTGACGCATTAATTATTAATGCAGAACATAAAGGTTTGTTAGACATTAATGACAATAACTTTGAATATGGTATTAAATATACCCACGAGGATATTAGAGATCGTATTCAAGAATACGAAATTATTGACTCTGCAGGGTTTTCGGTTCGTCCTCCCCTAGCAGATTTTGCAAATAACCAACCTTATGAACCATTTACAGAAGATATAGTTCCTTTCACACAAGTAAGAGCAACCAATAGTGTGCAAATTGACCGCATCTCTGGATATGGACAATGGAGTAAAAAAACATCTCTAGCCAATGGAGACTTGTGGCTAAATGCTGGGGTGCGTTTTCATAATTGGACCGTAAGTGGTGACAATTTAGAAAGTAATACTCAAACTGTAGTTAGTCCAAGAGCACAAGTTGCATATAAACCTGATTGGGATATGGATATGCTTTTTAGGCTTTCGGGCGGGTTATATCATCAGCCACCCTTTTATAGAGAACTGCGAGACCTTAGTGGAACTGTAAGGCCAGAAGTAAAGGCGCAACAATCTGCACACATTGTTCTTGGTAATGATTATAGCTTTAAGCTTTGGGGAAGGCCTTTTACTTTAAATAGTGAGGTTTATTACAAAGACCTAACAGATGTAAATACCTATACGTTAGAAAATGTTAGAATTAGATATAGAGCTAATAATAATGCAACTGCTTATGCTTATGGTCTTGATACAAGACTAGCAGGAGAGTTTGTGCCTGGAACTGAAAGCTGGGTAAGCTTTGGGTATTTAAAAACTGAAGAGAATCAAGATGGTCGTGGAAATATTGCAAGACCAACAGACCAGCGGTTAAAATTTGCTGTTCTTTTTCAGGATTATGCCAAATTTATACCAGATTTAAAATTATACTTAAACCTTACATACAATACAGGTTTACCGGGAGGATCTCCAGCTTTTGCAGACCCTTATGACTTCCAAACTCGTTTACGTGACTATCGTAGAGTAGATATTGGGACTTCTTATGTTTTAGTAGATGAAAATAAACTAAAAGAAAGTGGATGGCTTAAGGTCTTTAGGGAGTTTACTATTGGAGCCGAAATCTTTAATATTTTTGATGTTAGAAACTCGATTACAAATACCTTTGTTAGAGATGTAGACACACAACAACAGTTTGCTGTGCCTAATTTTTTAACTCCAAGAGTATTTAATGTACGTGTAAAAATGAAGTTTTAATAGCGCTTTTTAGTTTTCCATAAACTCTTTTAAAGTAGCCACTACATAATCAATCTCATCTTTTGTATTGTAACTTGAAAATGAAAAACGTAGGGAAGGTTTCCCTTTATCCTCATCGGGAAGTATTTCGTACAATACATGAGATCCTTTACTACTTCCGCTTTGGCAAGCACTCCCTTTAGAGCAAGCTATTCCCTTTAAGTCTAATTGAAAAAGCAACATCATTGCCTTTTCTGGTGGTAATGGCAAGCAAACATTTAAAAGTGTATATGTACTCTTTTTATTATCATGACAACTACCATTAAACTTAATCGCAGCAATTTCAGAAGTAAGTTTTTCTTTAAAATAGTTTTTTAAGTCTATGATATATGCCTTTTCTTCGGCTAGATTCTTATAAGCAATGTTTAGTGCTTCGGTCATTCCAGCGATAGCATAAACTGCTTCCGTACCAGCCCGCAACCCTCTTTCTTGTGAGCCTCCAAAAATTAAAGGCTGTAATCCTGTATTTTTTCTTACAAAGGCAAAACCAGCTCCTTTAGGCCCATGAAACTTATGAGCTGCAGCTACTGCAAAATCAATAGGGACTTCAGAAAAATCTAATTCAAAATGTCCTACAGATTGCACCGTATCACTATGAAACAAGGCATTGTTAGATTTACACAACTTTGCTACACGTTTAATATCTAGAATAGTTCCAATTTCATTGTTTACATGCATTAAACTAACAAGGGTCTTCTTTTCTGAAGCTTGTAAAAGTTGCTCTAATCCTTCATAATCAACTGTACCACAAGTTCCATGAGTAACATATTCAACCTCAATATTTTGATATTTTTCTAATTGCTGTACTGCATATAAAACAGCATGATGCTCTATTCTACTAGTTATAATCCTAGTAACTTCTAAATCTCGAACACAACTATTAATAATAAAATTATCTGCTTCTGTTCCTCCTGATGTAAATATAATTTCTGGAGCAGTAACGTTTAGATGTGAAGCAATTTGTTTTCGGCAATTCTCAAGTATTGATTTAGATGACCTTCCGTAAGAATGTGTAGATGAAGGATTTCCAAACTCATTTTTTAATACGTTAGTCATACAAGAAATGACTTCATCACGTACTTGTGATGTAGCTGCACTATCAAAATATACTTTTTTCATGCGAGCAAAAATAGGAATTAAAATATTTCTAAGTACCCATCAGTTATAAAGAAATGCTTTTCTTTGTATTTGAGTTTGAAAATTTATGTATTAAATGAAAAAAGTCTTTTCAATTTTAGCAACAATGCTGCTAATTCTATCTTGTGATGATGGAGAAATAATTGTAACCACATTTGATTTTGAGAATGTAAATCTACAAAGTTGTCAAACTAATGATGGAGTAGTTTTTTTTAGTATTAATGATGGAGCTTTAGAGAGTATAGCACTAGACTTAACAATAGCTGAAGAAGATTTTTTAATAGAAGGCACACAAGACTACCAGATTGGCAGCACAAGTAATGTTGTTGATTATAGAATTTTTAACGAAACGGTATCCTCGAGTTACTTTTGCAATAGCATCCCTCCTACTACACCATCAGTTTCTATAAACTATACTAGCAGCTCCGGGGTTGCACAACTAACAAATACAGTACTGCTTGATGATAATGACGGATTAGGTACTGAAATTGAAGGAGATGACACAGATACAGACGAAGATGGAATACCTGACTTTTATGACTTTGATGATGACGGAGACAATGTTCCAACTGGGGTTGAAATTGGAGCTGATGTAAATAATCCAAGGGATACTGATGGTGATGGAACTCCAGATTACCTTGATATAGACGATGATGGTGATGGAGTTTTTACAATTAATGAAGATTTAAACATGGATTTAGACCCCACTAACGATATTTCTGACAATAGTATAGGTCCAGATTATTTAAACCCTAATGTTAGTATAGAAACTACTATAAACACCTATAGAGAACATAGTTATAGCGTCAACACTTCTACTGCTTTATTTATTGAAGATTTAGTATTAGTGGGGGAAGGAGAGGAAATAACACAAGAAAGTCTAGATTTAGGTGAGATTATTGATATATTAACTGGAACAATTACAATAACTCCAGAGTTTTAATTTTTGATATTCTGATAGATGTAAACCTCAGTAGCACCCCTACCATATTTCTTAAAATCTGCATCATAATATTTTACATTGTCATAACGTCTAAACAAATACTCCAGCTCTGCTTTAAGCACTCCTTCTCCAACTCCATGTACAAAAACTACTTTTTGTATTCTTTTTTTAATAGCAAAATCTAGTTGCCGTTTTGCCGTATCTAATTGAATTGTTAACATATCATAATTACTCATCCCTTTTTGATTGTTCACTAATTGATGAATATGCAAATCTACTTCCATAGGCGGCAGCTTTCGTTCCTTTGGCTTTACTTTATAAGATTTTTTTCTTTTTGGAACTTCCTTTTCTGAGATAACATCTTCTAAATCCCTATTAATGAGCTCTTTTTCAATTGCATAGCTCTTATCAACTACTAACTCATTTTTCGAATAGCTCATTACAAAACCATCTTTTGTTAATATAGAAACTGTGTCTTCAGTTATTTTTTGTACAACTCCAGAAATATCCTCGTCAAGTACTGAAACTTTATCATTTATTTTCATAGAAAGCTACTTTACGGCACAAATTTCTGAATTTTAAATCTTTAAAAAGATGTATTTCATCGATAATTTGTCTTTTTTTATATACAGAATGTATTTTTTTTATATTTTTAACGCGCTATTAATAAGGTATTCACCCCCAAACAGAATACTTTCAAATATTTAATTATGAAAAACCTACTACTCAGTTCAGTTTTACTGCTAACTTCTGCTGCTGCTTTTTCTCAGCTGTATGTTGCCCCCAACGCTAGTACTAGTACAGATTCTTACATTTATGTAGACAATCAAATTTTATTTGTAGAACAAGATGTAAATCTTGTGTTAAATAATAATAATCCTACTGTAACAGAAGCAAGCATCTACTTAAGAAACCAATCACAGTTACTTCAAGGAACAACCAGTTCAAACAATGATGGTACTGGTCTTATCTCGGTTATTCAGGATAGTAGATCAGATTCTTATGATTACAATTATTGGTGCTCACCTGTAGGAAATCCTACTCAAGGCGGAGGAGTTGCTGGAAATAGAAATTTTGGAGTATTAAGTATTAATGACTCTCTTGGATTAACCGAGGCAGCTGTAACTCAAACTACACCTGGATATAATGGATCAGGCTCTGGTGATGGATCCGCATCTGGAGTTAACCCACTTACCATTTCTAGAAGATGGCTATATATGCGTCCTGCTAATTCGGGTTGGACATCCATAAACAATAACAATGTTGTGCCTGCAGGTTTAGGGTTTACAATGAAAGGTACAAACGTAACGAGTCATGGAAATGTTCACGCAGACCCTAATAACCAAAGGTATGATTTTAGAGGAAGGCCTAATAATGGTGACATAACAGTAACAACTGCTAATGATGGCAGCATATTATCAGGTAACCCTTACCCATCTGCTCTAGATTTAAATAGGTTATTTTATGATACTACATCATCTGATATTGATGGTACTATGAATGATGGAAATTCTGAAATTCTTCAATTTAGATTTTGGGATGAGGATAGATCAATAAACTCTCACTTATTTGAACAAAACAAAGGAGGTTATGCTACTTGGATTCCTGGACCAAGTAATCCAAACGGGACTAATCCAGGAATCTATACAGTCCCTACTTTTGTATCATACGATGCTGCCGGAAATCCAATGCCAATAGATCCTATGAATGATGATACTGGTTTGGCATATCAAAGACGTTTTTCTCCAATAGGTCAAGGATTTATTATTAAAGCAGGTCCTTCCATAGGTGGTGATGTAACTTCAAATCAAATCACTATAAGAAATGAACATAGAAGATTTGTACAAGAAGGACTGGCAAACAATTCTCAGTTTAGATCTCAAGGAGAAATAGAGAATCAAGACAAATTAAATGGAAGTAAATCTAGTAGTGATATGGGATTTGTGAGGATTTATACCATGTTTGGTGATTCTCACTATCGCGATATGGTACTAACCGTATCTCCTGGCGCTTCTTATTATTTTGACAGAGGCTTAGATGCTCTTCACCCTAACGATGGAGGTGATACTGATGCTTATTTTCCTGCTTATCATACCGAGAATTCATCTGAAAGAGAAAACCTTGTTATACAGGGAGTACCAGACGATTATGACATGATTTTACCTTTTGCTGTCAAAGTTAGCGGCAAGAAAAATAGAATTGATATTACAGCTGTTGAAGAGGAAAATTTACAAGGTCGAAATGTTTTCTTATATGATAGTGAAATCAATCATTATCAAATGATAACTTCTGGTAGGATTGCAACATTAGAAATCGAAGCAGGCACCTATGAAGATAGATATTTCTTGGTTTATAAAGATATAGATAAGATCGAGAAACAAAATTACGAGGAAACTAAAGATGCTATTACAGCTTCAATGGATTTCTTCCAGAACAACAGAGCTTCGCAACTTGAAGTTGGCAACCCAGACAATTATGAAATTATGTCCGCAACTTTATTTGATATGGCTGGAAGAATGGTTTACAGAAAAACTAATTTAGGTAATGCTAATCAATTTCAGTTACCAACTGGTAATTTAAGTGATGGAGTTTACATAGTTAAATTAACAACAAGTGATAATATTGTGATTGACTATAAGATGTCTGTTAAAAACTAAATAAAAATATATTTTAAACAATGGAAGAATACATGCTCCCTTGTTTAAACAAAGAACTTTTCGGCTTAGAATGTTTAGGCTGTGGCATACAACGTGCCACAGCTTTTTTATTTAAAGGAGAGTTTATTGCAGCATTCAAAATATATCCTGCAATCTACACGCTTATATTACTAATTTGCTTCTTAGTCTTTTCTCTATTTTTCAAAATAAAGTATTCTGAAAAAATAAAAGCAGGTTTATTAATTCTTAATATACTAATCATACTAATTAATTATCTTGTAAAAAACTTTTTATAACCATAACAATTAGAAATGGAAAAACAAAAACTCAACACAACTCTCGTTTACATTCTCTCTATTGTAAGCATACCATGTTGTTTTTGTGCAGGACTTGGCTTTATACCTGCAGCAATTGGGTATTTTATAGCAAATTCGAAAGTAAAAGAATATTTATCTAATCCAGATGGTTTTGAAAATGGAGCTGCAATGAAAACTGCAAAATTAATTGCCATGATTGCACTAATTATCAATATTCTATATCTAATTTATACTATATACACTATCTATACTGTAGGATTGGACGAACTTATGGAGCGCTCAAGACAAATGATGGAAGATTATGGTATAAATCAATAATTTCAGCTTTAAAAATTAAGTAAAATATCATATTTTTGTAGGGTTTTTCTGTAAATTCCCAATTTTTTATCAATTTCATCGATAAAACGTGTCTTTTTATAGTTAAAAAGCAATCTTTCCTTATATTAGTAGTACCCAAATTAATTAAACCTACTTATATGAGACAATACTACCCCAAAATAGGATTGTTTGTTTTAACATTATTTATATGTCTTACATGTAATGCTGCCATAAAGACAAATGCAATAACAGATGTTTCTACTACAAATCAAGTTAGTGTCGTAAATGAAAATGGTATTTCAAAAGCAACAACTAGTCAAGTAAAGAATTTAGAAGAATCAACTTCAAATTCTTTTAGTACTGGATTCTACTATGGAATTTTCGCAATGACTATTATAATAAGTTTGCTATGCTTTTTCTTATTTCAAGAAAAATTATATCTTATTTTGGTTGGTATACAAGTCGCTATAGCAACATTATTATTAAATAATGATGTGTCCATTTTCCTGGATTCAGGTTTAATTACAAGCATCACATTACTTTCGGTAGCTTGCATATCTATTCCGTTTACTAGTAAATTCTTTTCTTTAAACGAAGGGAACATACTTAAAACAATAGCAAATGCAAGTGCAATTATTGCTTCAATATTTCTATTGAGCTTCTTTATTACTGGAGTTAAAACATTTTTAGATATTACTAATATTTTATCTTCTGCTGTATTAATATCCTTGTTGGTAATAGGAGTTTCTAAATTTTCTGAAAACGGATATTCCAAACTGTATGTAATTGCTTCAGCAGTACCAATTGTTTTTGTAATAAATTTCTATGCACTACAACCTATTGGTGTAAATTTAATTAATACCGAATTATTTCATTTAAAAACCGCTTTCCTACTTCAAGTATTTCTTATAACATATACCATTCTATATAGAATGAAATCAATAAAAGAATTAAACGAAATACGAAAAATAGAAATGCAGTTATACATTAAAAATCAAGAAGCCATGAGTAGAAAAAACATAGAGTCGCTAATGCAAGACGTATACCTTGAAAACTTAATTATGAATCATGACCTTGATGGGATGGATATAAAACTGCTTCAGTACATTTCTGAAGGAAAAAACAATACCAAAATAGCAAGAAAGCTTAAAGTAAGTGAAAATGACTTACAAGATATTATTACAGAGTTGTACTATAAGCTAGGTGTTGAAAAACAAGTACAAGAGGATCATGATTTAATAGATAGTCAACCTGACTATATTTACAATTAAAACCCTGACTTAGCTCTATAGCTAATCATGTTGTAGTGAAGGATATATACTTTGTTGAATATATCCTTCTTTATTTTGCATAAAACTTTTTATACCTGAAATAAGAGAAAAAGCTTAACAAAACAAAGAATGCAAGCAAGTAATATACAAAACTAGGTGTTACAGGGACATCGCCACTTGCATATGAGTGTAGACCTGTTAAGTAAAAGTTTACTCCAAAATAGGTCATCATTATAGATGCATAAGCAAAAATTGCCATCACATTAAAAAACCATCTACCTCGTAAACCTGGTACTAAACGCATGTGTATCACAAAAGCATAAACCATAATACTTATAAGTGCCCATGTTTCCTTAGGGTCCCAGCCCCAATAGCGTCCCCAACTTTCGTTAGCCCATTGTCCACCAAGAAAGTTACCAATAGTAAGCATTACAAGACCAACGGTTAAAGACATTTCAGTAATAATGGTAATTTCTTTGATATTAAGGTCCATTTTAAGCTTATTCTTCTTAGTGGTAAGCAACATAAGTAGTAATGCAGTAGTCCCTAAGATTAAGCCTAGTGTAAAAGGCCCATAACTTGCTACAATTACAGCTACATGTATCATTAACCAATAACTATCTAAAACAGGCTGTAAATTGGCTATAGATGGGTCTAACCAGCTCTGGTTAGCAACCCATAAAACAATTGAAGCAACAAATGCTGTAGAAGCAATAGTTAACATACTTTTCCTTCCAAAAGCCAATCCAAAAAAGACAGTAGCCCAAGCTACATAAATTATAGACTCATACGCATCACTCCATGGAGCGTGACCACTAATGTACCATCGCATAATCAACCCTAATGTCATTAAAACAAAAAGTGCCCAAATACAATACTTGCAGAGATTTATAATGTACTTAAGTATTCTTTTTTCTGAAAAAATCTGAACAATAATCCCAATAAACATAAAGGCTCCAAACATCAAGAAGTAATGATAGAGTCTGTTAAATAAGTTTACTTTGTTATACATTATTTCGGCATCAACCTTCTTTTCTGAAGGTAATACTTCACTACCGTATTTTTTCTGAAAATTTGTAATCCCTTCTAAAATCTGTTCGGCTTCACTATAATCTCCAGAAGCTCTTGCTTCTCGTAGCTTCTGAAAATACGCTGGTAAAATGGTTCTTGTAGCAATGGAATCCATTCCTTTAAAGTTTGCCTCTCCAAGTTCTGGGTAGGAAACCCATCTATTACCTTCATCATTAGGCAAAGGGAAAATCTTTAAAATACCACCACTTAATGCTTCATTTAATAAATAATAATTTTCATGAGCTTTAATAAAATCTTTTTCAAACTGATTTTTATTAGTTTTAGCACTAGCCGTTTCTAAGTAAGGCTCTAATTTATAATTTCCCTTAGCATCAAATAAATCTAAAAGTGCAATACGTTCTGTCCCTTCTGGTACCCCAGCTATTTTGCGTATGCTATCATTTCCTCGCTTTAAAGCAATGATGGGAACTTCTACCCAAAACCTAGGGAACTCTGTCATGGATATAAACACCTGATTAGCGTCTAAACCTTCATAGCTATCCTTTCTACTAATTTTTCTTAATAATTCACTAGCAAAGGTATTTACAGGCTTCATACGACCATCGTCCTGTATTATTAGTTTTGCAAACTTTGCTGCATGCTCTTTTGAAACTGCATTTGCTAGAATTAAAGAGTCAACAGTTACTTTAGGTGTTGTTGTATGTTCATGATTATCTTCTTGTGCAAAAACACTTAATGAGAAGAAAATAAGAAGTAAAGATGTAATCTTGCTCTTCTTATTTTTAACTTTATCTAACATCTTTTTAAGTGAACCAAATCGTGTATTTCTATCAAAAAGAATAGCCATTAGGCCAAAGTACAGCAAGAAATAACCAATATAGGTAATCCAAGTTCCCCAGAAATCATGATTTACAGAGAGTATTGTCCCTTTCTCATCGGCATCAAAACTAGCTTGAAAAAAACGGTAGCCACCTTTATCTAGTACATGATTCATATAAATCTCTTCGTCTTTTAAATTATCTCCATCTACTACAGTTACTTTACTTTTAAAGGATTTATAGCCTTTTTCCGTACCAGGGTATTTTTCAGCAATAAAATCATTTAAAGTAATTGCAAACGGTAAATCAATTGTTTTAGAACCATAGGTCATATATACTTTTAAACCTCCAACCTCTGCTAATTCTGGGTCTGGACTTGTTCCCTTCCCTCCTAGCAATTCAACTGTTTTAGTTTCCCCTCCAGAAGAAACATCAAGGATTAATGCGCTTCTATTAGTCTTTTCTGGCAATTCTGCTTTTACAATCCCTTGTTTTCCACTAACAACAGGTTCTGGAATTACAAATGCCATTCCGGCTAATTGATACAACGAACGCAACTGTAAATTCTGAATACTGTCCTTTACAACGTCTCCTTGTTTTTGGTCTGCCATACGCATATAGTTCCCTTCAAAAGGAGTTAATAGTGTGTATGAACCATCTTCTTCGTGATATGTAATATTGATGGCTCCTTCGGTAGGTTTATTGAAAGCAAACAGCACATTATGAATATTAGCAACCTCCCCAATTTTAAGCCAATGGTCATGGCGATTTCCATCTCCAGCTTCTACAATTTTTAAATGTGGTTCACCATCTTCAGTAAGAATAAGTCCTTCTTTAGCATTACTAATAAAATCTCTGTATTTTATAGTTACTGGTTGTTTGTTGTAATCTGTACTAATTGAAAAATTATTATCTAATCTTTCTGAGAGATTAAGTTTTTTAGGATTCAAATTACGTCTCATTGCAACTCCATTATCTAAAGAATCACCATCTATAAATGTTTTTAAATATGCATGTTCTGAAAGTATTTGATTCTCTGTAGCTCCTTCACGAATGCTTATAACGCCTTCATAACCAATATATCTCGTTACAAATGCACCAACAATAATTAGTATAAAAGACAGGTGCAGCGTAAGAGTTGCCCATTTTTCTTTTCGCCAAAGTCTAAACTTGAAAATATTACCTATAAAGTTTACTACAAAAAGTCCCATAATAGCCTCAAACCACCAAGCATTGTATATAAGTGCTCTTGAATAGGGTGTTGGTGAGGTTTCTTGTGAAGCATCCATAAAGGTTCCTATACCCATGGCAACTGCAAAAACAATAAATAAAATAGCGGTGAGACGAGTAGAAAATAGGATTGAAGCAATCTTCTTTTGCATAGTGCGAAATTTTATGCAAAAATAACTAAAAACACTCGTTTAAAATAGTTAAATGATGCATTTTAAAATCACTTTAGGTTATGTATTTTAGCAATATGATTAATGTATGTCTTCTGGGGTTTGGCTCTGTAAACTTTCATCTTGCTACTGCCTTTGTTGCTTCTAAAAAAGTAATGATAAATTGTATTTATAACAGATCTGAAATTGAGCTTCCTGAAACTTTTAAAAATATTCCTTTTACAACAAAACTTAAAGAGATTCCCGAATCACAGGTGTACATTATTGGTATTACAGATGATGCTATACAAAGTTTTTCAAATGCTATTCCATTTAAAAACAAGTTAGTAGTTCATACTTCTGGTGGTGTATCAATAAGTAAATTAAATTCAAAAAACCGGAAAGGAGTTTTTTATCCTTTGCAAACATTTTCAAACAGTAGTGAGTTAGATTTTAGTAAAATTCCCATTTGTGTAGAAGCCGAAAATGAAGAAGACACAGCACTACTTATAAAATTAGGGAGTACAATTTCAGAAAATGTTCAAAAAATTAATTCTAACAAACGAGAAACACTTCACCTAGCTGCTGTATTAGTAAATAACTTTACTAACCATTTATTTTATATAGCTTCAGAAATTACAAAAGAAAATAACTTAGACTTTTCATTGCTACAACCTCTTATAAAAGAAACTGTACAAAAGCTAAAAACACTAAATCCCATAGAAGCACAGACTGGGCCAGCACTTAGAAATGATAACCAAACAATAGAAAAACATTTACATTTGTTACGAGACGAGCAACAAAGAGAGCTATACAAGCAATTAACAGAATCAATTCAAAAAACACATGGAAAAAAGTTATAAAGAATATCTAAACCATATTACAACCTTTGTTTTTGATGTGGATGGAGTACTTACAGATGGGACTATACAAGTGACTACAACTGGAGAGCTATATAGAACCATGCATACAAAAGATGGCTTTGCTCTTAAAACTGCCATAGACAAAGGCTATAATTTGTGTATTATTTCTGGCGGAACTAATGAAGGTGTTAGAAATAGACTAGCTGGATTGGGTATTAAAGATATTCATCTTGGAGCACATCATAAAAAGAATGAGCTTACAGACTACTGTGCTTCAAAAAATATAGATTTAAGCAATGTTTTGTATATGGGTGATGATATCCCAGATCTTGAAGTTATGCAATTAGTAGGGCTTCCATGTTGCCCCCAAGACGCTGTTCCAGAAATAAAAGCTGTTAGCAAATACATTTCACATAAAAAGGGAGGATTAGGTTGTGTACGAGAAGTAATAGAACAGGTATTAAAAGTACAAGACAACTGGATTAAAGGGAAAGCAACTTCTGCAAAGTATGATTAGGTTCTATGATTTCCTACTTTAAAATTATTAGACCAATAAACTTAATGATGATTGCAATAACAATGGTTATTGCAAAATATGGCTTCATAGAGGTATTACAAGTAGGGACTGCTCTTTCTCCTTTTTATTTCTTTTTATTAGTTTTTTCAACAATTTGTATCGCAGCAGGAGGATATGTTATAAATGATAGCTATGATGTAGAAATTGATAAAATTAACAAGCCTAAAAAAGTTTTGATTGGCATTAAAATTTCTCAAAGAAGTGCAAGTGTATACTACGTTGTACTAACATTACTAGGAGTTGTAGCAGGTTTTATTATCTCTAATCATATAGAAAAACCAGCTTTTTCAGCCTATTTCATAATAATCGCTGCACTACTCTACTCTTATGCTAGTAATCTCAAGTCTAGACTTTTAATTGGTAATATTTTAATAAGTATTCTTGTTGGTATGACACTCATCACAATTGTTTTGTTTGATATACTTCCAGCAATTAATATAAAAGCAACCGAGCGACAAATGGCCGCAAGTTCTATTTTACTGTATTATGCTGGTTTTTCGTTTTACATAAATTTAATAAGAGAGCTTGTAAAAGATTTACAAGATATTAATGGTGATAAAAATGGTGGTAGAAATACACTTGCAATTGTGCTAGGAAGAAAGCGCACTACCCTGCTTGTTTTTGTTTTAGGACTTCTTGCAATTATAGGGCTCGTTACTTATACGTATACTTTTTTATATCAATATCAATTTATAGCACTTTATTTTTTAGGAGGAATAGTAGCTCCGTTAATTATATTTTGTATAAAATCTTGGTCTGCTGAAAGTGAAAAAGACTATAAAAATCTATCAATATTAGCAAAGGCTATTCTTTTTATTGGAATGCTTTCATTATTATTTTATCCCCAAGTACTTACTTAATTATGCTTAAACACTATCTAAAAAACTATAACATTATCCTTGCTTCTGGTTCGCCTAGAAGACAAAACTTTTTTAAAGAATTAGATATAAATTATACAATAGATGTTCGCCCTGTAGATGAAGTGTATCCCCATACATTAAAAGCAGAAGAAATAACAAATTATTTATCAAAATTAAAGGCAAACGCTTTTAAAAATCTTTCAGAAAAAGATATTCTAATTACTAGTGACACCATTGTATGGAAAGATGATAAACCAATTGAAAAACCTTCAAATAAAGAAGAAGCTATAAAAATGCTTAAAAATTTAAGTGATGACTACCATGAGGTCTACACCTCGGTGTGCTTTACTTCCAAAGGTTTTCAGAAAACTGTTTATGATGTAACAAAGGTTTGGTTTAAAGCACTCACAGAAGAAGAGATTAATTATTACCTAGACAACTATAAGCCCTTTGATAAAGCAGGAAGCTATGGTATACAAGAGTGGATAGGGTACATTGGTATACAAAAAATAGAAGGATGCTATTTTAATGTAATGGGGCTACCAACACGACTTGTTTACAAAACGTTAATAGACATTGCTACAGGTTGATTTGTTTGTAAATTTGTGTAAAACAAGTTCTATGAACCTTTACTTCTCTTTTTTATCTACATTAAGCCTTTTAGTTTTATTTTCAGGTTGTACTTCAAAACAAAAAGACACAACACTATTAAATACCGAAATTGTTTCAGCTTCTAATACAGTAAAAAAAAGAGAGTTGTCACAAGATTTTAATGAATATTGGTATGCTGGTAATGCAGAAATAACTTCATATAAACTATCACAAGAACGTTATGGAGAATTAAGAGAGGGTAACGCGGTAACTATTTTTGTTACTGAAGATTTTGTGCCTAAAAAACAAGTAAAAGCAGACAGTCCTTCCGAAGAAAACATCCCAGTTTTAAAATTAAACAGAACCAAAAAATTTCTAACAGGTATTTACCCATACTCCATCATGACAAGTACCTTTAGTCCTGTTGCTTCAACAGAAAATGCATTGAAGGTAACAAACTCTGTACAAGAGTGGTGCGGACAAGTTTTTATGCAACTTAATAATAAGTCTGAGTATGAAATAAACTCCTACTCGTATTTTGAAAGTGAAGGTGACCAATCCCTTCAACTAAAAAAAGATTGGCTAGAGGATGAAATCTGGAGTCTGATTAGAATACACCCAGAAGAATTACCAACTGGAGATATTATGATGATACCTTCTTTTGAGTCTATTCGTCTTCGCCATAAAGAAATAAAAGCCTATACAGCCTTCGCAAACTTAAAGCAAGGTGATTCTATAAGTTCATACTCATTAAACTATCCTAATTTGCAAAGAGAACTTAAAATTTACTTTCAAAGTGAATTTCCGTATCAAATTGAAAAATGGGAAGAAATAAATGGAGCTAACAATACCGAATCTCTTAAAACAACTGCTACTAGGCTAAAAACAATAAAGACAGCATATTGGAGGCAAAATAATAACAAAGATGTTGTACTTCGAGATTCTTTAGGGCTCTAATGTAAAATCAACCTTTTTAAGTATATTTGGGAAAAATTGCAATCCTAATGACTACAACTACATTTTTAAAAAGAAGTCTGTATACTTTTACATTCTTTTTTACAGCTACTTTATTTGCACAACAAGTAGTCCCACATTACAAAACCCAAGAAGAGAAAGACCAACTCTCATCTTATAATTTTAAGAGATCCGTACTAACAGATCCTCCTGTTGGAGAAGTTCGTACAATGGCAGAATGGGAAGAAGTAGAATACCTCGTAGTTACATGGGAACCTAATTTTCCGAACATATTAAGACAAATAGTAGCAGCTGCTGTAGAAGAGTGTAAAGTAATTATTACTACACAAAATGAAACTTCTGTTTCAAACTATTTATCTTCTAATGGAGTAGATTTAACCAATGTAATTTTTATGGATGAAGATTGGGACACCATTTGGATTCGTGATTACGGCGGGAATACTATTTATTCTGATGATGTAGGCGATAGAGCACTTGTAGATTGGATTTATAATAGACCAAGACCTAATGATGATATAATTCCATCAGCACATTCTAATTTACAAGGAATTCCTATTTACATAACAGACTCCGGAACAAACGATTTAGTTAATACTGGAGGTAATTTTATGAGTGACGGACTTGGAAATGCCTTTGCTTCAGAATTAATACTAGAAGAAAATGAACCTGGAAATCCATATGGGGTATCACCAAAAACTGAAGCAGAAATTGATGCTATAATGGAAGCTTACATGGGAATTGACAACTATATTAAAATGACTGCACTTCCATTTGATATTATTAATCATATAGATATGCACATGAAGCTACTAGATGAAGAAACATTGCTAGTTAGTGAATATCCAGAAGGTGTTGCTGATGGTCCACAAATTGAAGAGAATATAAATTATGTACTTTCCAACTTTATGAGTCCATTTGGGACACCTTATAAAGTGAAGAGAATCGCAGCCCCACCAAGTGAGTCTGGCAACTATCCAGATAATGGAGGTTTTTATAGAAACTATACAAATTCAATATTCATTAATAAAACTATTTTAATTCCTCTATATCGTCCAGAAGTAGATGGTCCTGCTCTTGCCCAATGGGAAGAAATGATGCCAGGTTATAATATAGTAGGAATCGATGTGGATAATCCTGGAGAAAACCTAATTGCTCAAGTAGGAGCTATACATTGCATTACACACAGCATTGGAGTTTCAGACCCATTATGGATTGTACATCAACCTATTGCAGATGCGGCACCTAGTGAAACTGTAACTGTAGATGCGATGATAAAGCATAATTCTGGTATTGCTAGTGCTTCAGTTTTTTGGAGAACTGAAGGTAGCACAAACTATACTGAAGTACCAATGACATTAGATAGCGGTGATACTTGGACAACAGACCTTAGTATTCCAAGTTCTGAAGAAGAAATAGAGTATTATATAAAAGGAACCGCAACATCTGGAAAAACCATTAATAGACCCATTGTAGCACCAGAAGGGTATTGGAAAATTAATGTGGATGGAGTTTTAAATACTGAAGAGTTTACTACTGAAAGTATAAGAGGCCCATATCCCAACCCAACAGATGCTACAGTAAAGTTTACATTACCTACTAGAGCCGAAATTAATAGCGTAAGTATATATAACATTCTTGGGCAAAAAGTTCAGGAGATTACTATCCAAAGAGATATTTCAATCTTAGAACTTTCATTAGAAAATTATGAAACCGGAATGTATTTTATTCAGTTTAATGCATCTCAAGGAGCAGTAACTAAAAAAGTGGTTAAGAAGTAGTTTTAACTGTTAAAGAAATCTCAACAAATATTGCTAAGGGTGTATTTTGGGTATCTTTGAGATAACAATCTTAAAAACTTAAAATACACCTTTATGCGTTATATACTTACGTTACTGGTACTGTTTATTTATAGTCCTTCCCTCCTAGCACAACAACCTCAAAAGCCAACAACTTCAGAAATTTACCATAACCTTCAAAAATTAAATTTTGTTGGAAGTGCGATGTATATCGCTGCACACCCTGACGATGAAAACACACGGTTAATTTCTTATCTATCAAATGATGTAAAAGCCAGAACTGCTTATTTATCATTAACACGTGGAGATGGCGGGCAAAATTTAATAGGACCAGAAATTAGAGAATTATTAGGTGTTATCCGTACACAAGAATTAATTGCTGCTAGAAAAACCGATGGAGGTGAACAGTTATTTACAAGAGCCAATGATTTTGGGTATTCTAAACATCCAGATGAAACCTTAGCCATTTGGAATAAAAAAGAAGTTTTAAGTGACGTAGTACGAGCTATAAGAAAGTTTAAGCCAGATATTATTATTAACCGTTTTAATCATAGAAACCCTGGCACAACACACGGACACCATACCTCTTCTGCCATGTTAAGTTTTGAAGCTTTTGATTTAGTAGGAAATACAGCCGAGTATCCAGAAACAGTAAAACAATTTGGTGCTTGGCAACCTAAACGCCTTTTTTTTAATACTTCTTGGTGGTTTTATGGAAGTAGAGAAAATTTTGAGAAAGCAGATAAGTCTAATATTCTAGAGTTAGAAACTGGAACTTATTATACCTCGCTAGGTTTATCTAATGGTGAAATAGCTTCTTTAAGTAGAAGCATGCACAAGTCTCAAGGTTTTGGAAGTACAGGAAGTCGTGGTAGTGCCACAGAATATTTAGAGTTTTTAAAAGGAGATTTTTCAAAAGAGGAGGCCACTAATAATGGCTCTAGTCCAGATTTATTTGCAGGTATCAATACTACTTGGTCTCGACTTGATGGAGGAAAAGAAATTGGAGCTATTTTAGAGCCACTTGAAGAAAACTTTAATTTTAAGAATCCTGCTAGTATGCTTCCAGACTTATTAAAAGTGTATGAGTTAGTAAGACAATTAGAAGATGACCATTGGAGAACTATAAAAAAAGCACAGTTAGAACAACTTATTTTAGATTGTGGAGGTATTTTTCTTGAAGCAGTTGCAAATACCAATAGTATTAATCCTAAAGGAAGCTACCAAGTAAGTATAGAAGCTATAAACAGAAGTAATTACCCTGTGGTTTTGCAAAGTATAAAAACGCAAGACGGAACTACGCTTTCAACGCCTGTTACCTCATTGTTACCAAATGAGCGTTCTACTTTTGAAACTAACATTACTTCTTCCAACAAAAAGGTGTCTACTCCGTATTGGCTAAATGAGAAAGGGAGTTTAGGTATGTACAAGGCTCCTTCTCCACTAATTGGAAAACCAGAAACACCTGCTCCAGAAAAATTGTTATTTACACTTCAGTTAGGGCGTTCTCAGATAGATATAACTAGAGATGTGGTTTATAAATATAATGACCCAGTAGATGGTGAAGTCTATCAACCATTAGAAATAGTACCAGAAATAACCACTAGTATTCCTGAAAAGGTATTAATTTTCGCAGACGATAGTCCAAAACAAATTCCAGTAGTAGTAAAAGCTGGTAAAGAAAACATTAGTGGTTTTATACAATTAAATCATCCAGATGGCTGGACTGTTTCACCTGCGCAACAAACTTTTGAATTATCGCAAAAAGGAGAAGAGAAAACAGTATTGTTTACTGTAATACCTCCTAAAGAGCAAAGCGAAGGGTTTTTAAAACCACTCGCAGTAGTAGGAGATGTTTTTTATGATAAAGAATTATTTACATTAGATTATAACCACATTCCTTATCAAAGAGTCTTACTTCCTAGCGAAGCTAAAATTGTGCGTATTCCAATTGAAAAAAAAGGAGAACACATTGGATATATAGAAGGTGCTGGAGATGCTATTCCTGAAAGCTTAAAGCAAATAGGATATCAAGTTACTACTATAGTTCCTAATGAGATTACATTAGAGAACCTTCAGCAGTATGATGCAATTGTAGTTGGAATTAGAGCATATAATACTATACCAGAATTAGCCTTTAAGCAAAATGCTTTCAGAAGTTATACTGAAAATGGTGGAACCTTGATTCTTCAGTATAATACAAATAGAAGAATGGTTACTGAAGATATTGCTCCTTATCCTTTAAAACTTTCTAGAGATAGAGTAACAGATGAATTTTCTGAAGTTAAGTTATTAGCTCCAAAACACCCTGTACTTAACGAGCCCAATATCATAACAGAAGCAGATTTTGAAGGTTGGGTACAAGAAAGAGGACTCTATTTTCCTAATGAATGGGATGCTAAATTCACTCCAATTTTAGGAATGAGTGACGAAAATAGTACAGAAACTAAAGGTTCACTCTTAGTTACTAAACACGGAAAAGGATATTATATATATACAGGACTTAGTTTTTTTAGAGAATTGCCAGCAGGTGTGCCAGGAGCTTATAGATTATTTGCTAACTTGTTGTCTTTAGGTAATTAATATGGAAGAAACTGATATTGTAGAAAAAGTAAGAGACAAATTTGTTTGGAGAAAGAAATACACACTTGTATTACTTGCCAATGCATTTTATATCTATTTGTTTTACCTACTAACTCAACACTATGCATAACTTTTTAGCACTTAGCACGCTTCATAAGTACGACTGGTGGATACTTTGTGGAACACTTATATTTATTGTGTTTTATGGAGTTTATAAAACTCGTAAAAATAAAAACGTTACAGATTACCTAAAGGGTGGTAATGATGCACGTTGGTGGACCATAGGCCTAAGCGTAATGGCAACTCAAGCAAGCGCCATCACTTTTCTTTCTACACCTGGACAAGCATTTCATGATGGGATGGGCTTTGTGCAATTTTATTTTGGGTTACCTATTGCAATGGTAATTATTTGCCTTGTTTTTATTCCAATTTACCATAAATTAAAAGTGTTTACTGCTTATGAATACCTAGAAGGGCGTTTTGACATAAAAACGAGAACTCTTGCTGCCCTTTTATTTTTAACGCAACGAGGTATTGGCGCCGGAATAACAATTTTTGCACCATCAATTATACTCTCGGCTGTATTAGGCTGGAATCTATTATATCTAAATATCATAATTGGTATTCTTGTTATTATCTATACTGTAAGTGGTGGTACTAAAGCCGTAAGTGTTACTCAAAAACAACAAATGGCCGTAATCTTTTTAGGATTGTTTGTTACATTTTTGTTGATACTTAATTACCTTCCGCTAGATATTAGTTTTAGTAAAGCACTAGATATTGCAGGTGCTAATGACAAAATGAAAGTTCTCGACTTTTCATTTGATTGGGAAAATAGATATACTTTTTGGAGTGGAATTATTGGAGGTACCTTTTTAGCCTTATCGTATTTTGGTACAGACCAAAGCCAAGTACAACGTTATTTATCTGGTAGGTCTTTAAAAGAAAGCCAAATGGGCTTAATTTTTAATGGATTACTTAAAGTACCAATGCAGTTTTTTATACTACTTGTTGGAGTAATGGTCTTTGTATTCTATCAATTTAATAGCTCCCCATTACACTTTAACCCTGCTGCCGTAAATGATGTAATGGCTTCAGAATATGCTGAACAATACCAGGATTTAGAAACTGAAAAAGAAGCGTTAGACTTACAGTTAGCAGAAAAGCAAATTTCGTATGCAAAAATAAATGACACTTCTGAAGAAAAGGAGCAACTTCTAGAAGAAATTAAAATTATTAATATTACTAAAGATGAACTAAGAGAACAATCTAAAGAATTAATTAAGCAAGCAAATCCAGATGCTGAAACTAATGATAAAGATTATGTATTCATTCATTTTATTTTAAATCAACTTCCGCGTGGTCTTATTGGATTGCTACTAGCAGTAATTTTAAGTGCTGCAATGTCATCAACAGCTTCTGAGTTAAATGCATTAGGCTCTACAACAACAATAGATTTGTATAAACGAAATATACAAGGTAGAACCGAAAAACATTACGTACGTGCCTCTAAATGGTTTACCTTACTTTGGGGTGTGATTGCTATTTTAGTAGCTTGTATTGCTAATTTATTTGAAAATTTAATAGAGCTCGTTAATATTATAGGTTCTATTTTCTATGGAAATGTGCTCGGTATTTTTCTTCTTGCATTTTTTGTGAAGTTTGTAAAAAGTAAAGCTGTTTTTATAGCTGCATTAATTACACAAGCTATTATTATTTATGTTTGGTGGATAGACGTAATGCCTTACTTATGGCTTAACTTAGTGGGTTGTGCATTGGTCATGGGAATTGCAATATTCTTACAGGTTTTTATAGGAATGCCTAGTCAAAAGAAAGCTTCGTAGTTGAAAAATATTAAATTATGAAAACGCCTAAACAACTAGCCAAACACCTAAGAGAAGTCTATTTTGGAGGAAACTGGACAGCTGTTAATATAAAAGACACCCTTGCAGATGTAACTTTTAAAGAAGCGACAACACAAATAGATAGTACAAATACAATTGAAACCTTAGTATATCATCTGCACTATTATGTAACCCTAGATTTACGGGTGCTTGAAGGAGGTCCCTTAGTGGGGAGTGACAAAGAGAGTTTTATACATGATTCGGTTACGTCTCAAAAAGAATGGGAAGATTTTCTTGAAGTTAGATATATTGAAGCTAAAAAATTTGTAAAGTCTATCGAATCTCTTTCAGAAGAAACACTTTGGAAAGATTTTGTTGCTGAAAAACATGGTAATTATTACCGAAACCTTGCAGGTATTATTGAACATACACATTATCACTTGGGACAGATTGTATTGCTAAAAAAACTAATCAGAAATGGAAATTAAGACGTTAAAAGAAATCGCAATACCTTCTGAAGAGAAAAGGCTTCAAAAATACTTTTCTTGTTATAAAGAACTTGTCAACGAGTTAAAAACAAAAGACATTGAAACCAGTATTGTTTCTGAAATTAATGAGCAAATTGACACTATAAATAATTATACTAAAGACTATAAATCACTTAGAAAGTATATCTACAAAAGCAGAAATAAAATTTTAAAAGATCTTGAAAAGAAACATAAAATTGTTGCTAAAAATTATTACCGAAATATCTGGATGGCAATAGGTTTGGCTGCTTTTGGAGTTCCTATAGGTATTGCAATTAGTACAGCTATAGGCAATATTGCTTTAATGGGTGCTTTCTTCCCAATAGGAATGGCTATTGGAATAGCAGTTGGCATTTCTATGGATAAAAAAGCTGAAAAAGAAGGTAGACAACTCAATACAGTTTATAATTAAGCAACAAATACTAAATAAAGGCTTCTTAATCCTAGTAATAATGCAATACTAACAACACAAACTCCAACAATGTTTTGGAGTTTTGTATTTACATGGGATCCTAAAACTTCTTTTTTATTGACTATCCAAATTAAAAATCCTGCAACTACAGGGAGTAAAATACCATTTGCTACTTGGGCAAAAGTTATGATAGTTATAGGCTTAAATCCTATGGACGAGAAAATAACACCTAACACTAATATAAGTCCCCAAACACTCCTAAATTTATTTGATTTTAAATTGGTATCCCAACCAAAACAACCTCTTGCCACGTATGCCGCTGCTAACGGAGCTGTAATTGCAGATGTAATTCCTGCAGCAAATAAACCTATACTTAAAAAATAAGTTGCAAAACTACCATACAAAGGTTTCAAGCCTATTGCCAAGTCTGATGCATTAGTAACAACACCACCTTCTCCATTTGTAGCTGTAATGATAATTGCAATAGATACTATTCCACCCAAAATAATTGAAAAAAACAAATCACGTCTAGCTGCTTTTAAATCCGCTACTCCATTCCATTTCTCTTTTACAAGAGAAGCGTGTAAAAACAAATTATATGGGACTACAGTTGTACCAATTAATGCAATAATTGTGAGAATCCCTTTTTCGGGAATTTTTGGCATTAAAAGTCCTTTAAAAATTTCAGCTAGGTTAGGTTTTGTAATAATTGCAGTTAATAAAAAAGATAGACTCATAATTACAACTAAGCCAACTAAAAATCGTTCTATTATTTTATAATTTCCTATATAGAGTAAAACAAAAGCGATTATTCCAATTATAATACTAAGGTAATTTATGTTTAACCCAATTATACTATAGGTTGTGGTCTCAATAAGAGTTTCCAAACCTAGTACTCCCCCACTTATGTTACCTGCTTCATAGGCAGCATTGCCAATTAAAACAGCACCAATAATAAGCCCCATGGCAAGCCAACGTAGTGATGTTGATTTAATTTGAGTTGTAATTGTTTCAGCAAGCCCTTTCCCTCCAACTAGGCCTAAACGCATTGCCATTTCTTGTAAAACAATAGTGGCAATAATAGAGACTAGCATTGCCCAAAGCAATGTAAAGCCATATGTTACCCCTGCAATGGTACAAACTGTAACTGTACCAGGACCAATAAAAGCCGCAGCTACTAAAGTTCCCGGACCTATATTCTTAAAAATATTTTTCATTATTGGTTTTTAGTTAATGCATAGATTGCAAAACTCCCTAACCAATGGCCACCTTCATAACTATCACCTACTAAATTGGGCAAAGAATAATTTACATGCATATTAGCCACATTGGTAAGATGTGAATACTCTGGGTAGTTATTAGCTAAACTATATAAAACCCAAGCTCTGCTAAAGTTTAATCCATCGAGATGTACTAGTTTCCCATCAGTTCTATCACTTACTCTACCTACTTCTAAAGCATAGTCACTACTACTCAATTGGGGCATGAAGTTAGTAAGCCAATCTGTAAACTCTTCCCTTGGCAATACACGAAGCATAATATCTATTTCCTCTAAACAAGGCGATAAAAAGTCATAGCCACTTGGCTCCCAACTTATAGGACAATTACTATCTTTTGCATAAAACTCTTTTGCGCGTTTTTCAATAAGTGAAGCTAGTTTTCCATTTTTAACCGTTACTGCATAGTCATACGCGAATGTTAAACCAAAAGCCGTATTAGTATGCTCGCCAACTCGAATGGGATACACCAATTTTGGTAAAAACTCGATATACTTGTTTACTATTAACTGTGATAAAGGTGCTAAGTTACTTTCCAGTTCTCTTGCCAAAGGATCTTCCCAAGTATGCAATGCTTCACTAAGCTTTAATAACCAAGCCCATCCGTAGGTTCGCTCAAAAGATTTATTGTGTTTTCCTTTGAAGTAAGCAACTTCTATTGCTACATTTTCCTTAGTAATATTTCGCTTTAAAATAGCTCTTACCTCCTCTGCTTTGTCTAAGTCTGGAAATTTATCCAAAAGTGTAACCATTGACCAATATCCATGTACAGCACTATGCCAATCAAAACAACCATAAAAGATAGGGTGTAATTCTTTTGGTTCTTTTAAATCTGAAGCACTCCCAAGGGTTTGTCCTAATTTATATGGGTAAGTATGTTCCACGCATTGTAAAGGGAGTTCTATTAATTTATTAGCATCCTTTAATGTAAATGAAGGAGAAGGTTCCTCTTTTATAATTACTGAAGTGCTTTTTTCATTCTCTTTAGAAGGCATCTCCTTTCTCTTAATATCACAAGAACTAACAAGGAATAGTGCTAAAAACAGCAGTAAACAATTTTTCATCTGTATTAATATAAATTATATATACTGCTAAAGGTATCAAAAAAAAAGGATGCTCAATGAGCATCCTTTTTAATTTAGTATATAAAAAACTTATTGTTTTACTTCTTCGAGTTTAATCTCTTCGGCATTTTTATCAACAAGTTTTACTTCGTCAAAGTCCATGTTTTTAAATTGGTTAAACTGAGTTTCGGCATCGCCAACTACTAGATACGCCATTTTGGACTCATCTAGATATTTATTAGCTAACTCTCTATGTTGCTCCAGCGTCATATTTCTAATTATTTCCTCTTCTTTTTCAATATAATTAGGAGGTAATTGATAATTACTCATTTCCTGTAACATACCAAGTAAAGCGCCTTGTGTCTCAAAACGTCTTGCATTAGACTTTATAAGTGCATTTTTAGTAAACTCAAGGTCTTCTTCACTTATTCCTTCTTTATACTTAGCAATTTGATCTTTAAAGATTTGTACAGACTCTCCTGTTGTGTTTGTTCTTACACTTGAAGATGCTGTAAATGTTCCAGGTATTTTGCTCCCACTAAACCCTGTACGAGCTCCATAGGTATATCCTTTTTCTTCACGAAGAATTAAATTTACATTTCCACTAAATGATCCACCTAATTTGTAATTCATAACTTCAGCTGGGTAAAAATCCTTATCTGTTCTTGGTAATGCGATATATCCAATATTAATAACAGATTGTTTTGCGCTAGGGATATCTACAAAGTATAAGCTTGACTTATCTCTATTATTTGCAATTGGGTATTCTGGCAATTCAACCTCTTTTGAAGCCCAACGTTCTTCTAATCCTTTAAGGCTCTTTAAGGCATCATCTTTATTAATTTTTCCAACTACATGGAATTTACTTATAGATGGAGAAAAGTTTTTATCATAGAAAGACTTTAAGTCATTAATAGTAATAGCGTTTACAGACTCTACAGTACCACTTGTAGGGTAGCTAAAAATATGATCTTCACCATATAATAGTTTATTATACACTCTATTTGCAACTACATTTGGGTTTGCATCAGAACGCTTAATACTATTTATTGTGGCTGTTTTAATCCGGCCAAACTCTTCTTCATCCCAACGTGGTTCTAGTAAAATCTCTTCAATAAGGTTCATAGTCTTATCAAAATTACGAGTAAGCGTATTTCCTCTAATAACTATAGATTCTCTCGTTGTGTACATGTTAATGCTAGCTCCAAGTAATTCAATTTCTTCTTCAAGCTGTGCTGGAGTTTTATTAGCAGTACCTTCCATCATGATGTCTGTCATAAGGTTAGCAACTCCATTTTTATCCATGTCATCTAGTAAGTGTCCTCCTTCTATAACTAAACTAAAGTTTACTGTAGGAATTTCATTTTGCTCAATTCCATACACATCAATTCCGTTAGCTAACTCAGCAGTCCAATTTGAAGGGACATTTAAAGCAGGAGAAGGTCCTTGCTCTGGTGGAGTTGAACGATCAATATTTGAAGGTGTTTTTGCAACTTCAGTTTCAGCATCTTCAATAACTTTGGTTACATTTTCTTTAATTTCTTCTTCTACAACAGGAGCAACTATACTATTTTCTGTAATTAATTCTAATTGTCCTTTAGGGACAAAACTCGTCATTACAAAAGGTTTGTCCTTAATGTACTTATTGTAAACACGTATTACATCTTCCTTAGTTACTTTTTTAATGTTCTCAATATCTGTTTCAATAAAACCAGGGTCTCCAGCAAATACATTGTACTGTGCTAATTGGAAAGACTTACCTAAAACACTACTAATCCCGTTGTAAAAACTAGTTTCTAAACCAGCTTTTATACGTTCTACGTCTCTGTCTGTTACACCTTCAGTTTCAAATAATTTAAAACCTTCCATGATACCCGCTTCTACTTCATCAAGGTCTTTACCATCGTTAGCAGTAATAACAATATGAAATTCTCCTGCAATTTCTTGAGAATTGTTATATGCCGAAGTTCTAGAAGTTAACTCTTTGTCTTTTACTAATACCTTGTATAAAGGAGCTTTTTTTCCGCTTGATAAAATTTCAGCAAGGAAGTCTAGTGCATATGCATCGTCTGTATATTGTTGTACTGTTGGCCAAACCATATTTAACTGAGGTGCTGTAGCAAAGTTATCTTCATGGTATAAACGCTTTGTTTCTGAAATAGTAACAGGTTGTGGCTCTAACTTAGGTACTTCTTGACGTCTTTTAATTTCACCAAAGTATTTTTCAATCATTGCTTTAGCATCAGCAGTTTCGAAATCTCCTGCTAATACAAGTGTTGCATTGTTAGGTCCATAATATTTATCGTAAAATTCACGAACGTCTTCTACTGTTGCGTTTTGAAGATCTACTAACTCTCCTATAACCTGCCAGTTATATGGGTGTCCCTCTGGATAAATATTCTTGTCTAATACCCAATTGGTATGTCCGTAAGGATTGTTATCTACACGTTGTCTTTTCTCATTTTGAACTACTTCTTGCTGATTGTAAAAAGCAGATTCTGTTACTGTATTTATTAAGAACCCCATACGGTCACTCTCTAACCACATAACAGTTTCTAGAGCATTACTCGGTACAATTTCATAATAAATAGTACCATCTTTCCAAGTACCACCATTAAGTGTTCCTCCTGCATCTTGAATCATTTTGAAGAATTGATCTTGCGGTACATTCTCAGACTCTTGAAATAACATATGCTCAAATAAGTGAGCAAAACCTGTTCTTCCTGTTTTTTCACGATTAGAACCTACGCCATACTGTATTGCTACAGAAACTATTGGATCACTTTTATCTTGGTGTAATATTACATCAAGTCCGTTTTCTAGTTCATACTTTTCGAATGCTACTGAAAGTTTTGCACTTTCTTCTGAAGAAGTTTCATTTTTATTATCACATGATAAAAACGAAAAAGCCACTACAAAAGCAGCAATCAACGAAATTCTAGATACTTTTTTTGTTATCATTATTTGATTGTTTAGTTTAATTTTTAATAAGACTCTAAAAGTACACACACGTTACATGACATACCTTAAAGAATTGTTAAAAAATAACTCTGAGCATCTTAATTATTAGAAAGTTAGGAGTTTTTATCCCAACCAACCATCTCTATCTAAACTTCTATATTGAATGGCTTCAGAAATATGAGTACTTGTTGTTTTAGTAGAGCCTTCTAAATCTGCATCTGTTATGTTGTTAGTTGCAGAGGTGAAAATGGTATATACTAAATTAACAATAAATAAGATATTATATTTTATTTATCACTATAATTGAAAAATACTGATTTGCTATTTCTTGAAAAGAAATCTATCTTGCTTAAATATTATCCCCCTTTAAAAAATCACATTCTTTTGTTGCTTATGGATTTAGAAGTCTGGCTTGCATTAATATCATCATTAAGTGCCATCGTTATAGCCGTTATAGGAATATTTGGCACATCGTTTAATAAAAAAAGAGTTTTGAAAGCTGAAAAAGCTTTAGAGGATTTTAAGGTTAAACTAGAAACCGAAAAAGTAAAATATCAATTATATAGTGAGAATACAACACGAAGGTTCAAGTTTATGGGTGAATTTATAAACTTAATCCAAGCTTTTAAAGATTATATATTAATGCTGCAAACTTCAAATGCAGTTTTAGAAAAAGAAATTGTAGTTAGAGCTATCTCTGAATTAAAGTCAAACTTCTTTACATTTTACCAGACTAACTCACAATTCATGATAGGTAAATCTTTAGATGCTGCTCATAATGCTAAGCATTTAGTAAACGAATTAGATAATTACGTAAGGTACTGCTGTCAAAATGGGTCTAATGATATAATACATTTCAAAGATGACACATCAATAAAATCTATTCATTCAAAATTGAGTGATTGTCAGAACACAATGAGAGACGCTAGGGCTGAAATTATTACTGTTCCAAATGAATTATAATCTCTTGATTATTGAAGATGCCTATTTAGAATCTTTAATTCTTGCACAACAATTAGATAGATTTGGTTTTAATATTGTTCACCTATTCAAACCTGAAATATTATTTGAAGAATATGATATAAGTAGATATGATTTAATACTAACAGATGTTAGCTTAGTTGATTCAATGGATGGGTACGAAGTATGCAGAAGAATTAGACAAATGAATTTAAATATTCCAATAATCGTTAGGTCTTTCAGTATGGAGTTTAAAAGCGAAATTGAAAAGGCTTATTTTTATGGAGCTACTTCCACTATCTCTAAAGGTGCTAAAATTGATGAGCTAGTAATTATTATTAATGAACTTTGCTTAGAATATAAGTCAGATAATTAAAGTTTGTTTAATATCATAAATTAAATTTCTATTATTTCTTTGAATTTAACATTTGTTTTACCCCAACCAACCATCTCTATCTAAACTTCTATATTGAATGGCTTCAGAAATATGAGTACCCGTTATTTCTTCTGAAGCTTCTAAATCTGCAATAGTACGGGCTACTTTAAGAATTCTATCATATGCCCTAGCCGAAAGATTAAGGCGCTCCATGGCTGTTTTCAACAACTGCAAAGAGGCTTCATCAAGTTTACAATACTTTCTAATTTGTTTTACTCCCATTTGAGCGTTATAATGAATTTTATCATATTCAGTAAAACGTTTCGTTTGTAATTCTCTTGCTTTGGTTACACGTTCTCTAATTACAATACTAGACTCCCCTCGCCTATCCTCACTTAGTTTATCAAAAGGCACAGGAGTAACTTCAATATGTATATCTATTCTGTCCAACAAAGGGCCAGATATTTTGCTTAAATAGCGTTGCATTTCGGCTGGAGAAGAAGATACAGGCGCATCTGGGTCATTAAAATAACCACCAGGACTTGGATTCATACTAGCGACTAACATAAAACTAGCAGGGTATGTAACAGTAAACCTTGCTCTAGAGATGGTTACGTCTCTATCTTCTAGTGGTTGTCTCATTACTTCTAGTACGCTACGCTTAAACTCTGGTAATTCGTCCAAAAACAAAACCCCATTGTGTGCCAATGATATCTCACCAGGCTGCGGGTATTGGCCTCCACCTACCAAGGCAACATCGCTAATGGTATGATGTGGGCTCCTAAATGGTCTTGATGTCATTACTCCTCCCTTTTCCATAGTACGTCCAGCTACACTATGAATTTTGGTTGTTTCTAAAGCTTCATTTAAATTAAGTGGTGGAAGTATACTTGGTAGTCTCTTGGCTAGCATTGTCTTTCCTGAACCAGGAGGTCCAATTAAAATAATATTGTGTCCTCCTGCAGCAGCTATTTCCATACAGCGTTTAATGGACTCTTGCCCTTTTACATCTGCAAAGTCAAACTCTGGGTTTTCAAGATGTTCATAAAACTCAGCTTTTATATCAATAGTAGTTTGCTGTAGTGAAGCATCTTCATTAAAAAAATCAATTACTTCTTTAATATTTTCTACTCCAAATACCTCCAAACCTTCAACAATAGCAGCTTCTTTTGCATTTTGTTTTGGTAAAATAAAACCTTTATATCCTTCATTTTTTGCATTGATAGCAATAGGTAGAGCTCCTCGTATTGGTTGTAGACTTCCATCAAGAGATAGTTCTCCCATGATAATGTACTGGTCTAGAGGGTTTCTCTCGTTAATTTGCTCTGTAGCTACTAAAATACCCATGGCAAGCGTTAGATCATAAGCTGAGCCTTCCTTACGCATATCTGCTGGGGACATATTAAGTATTAACTTTTTACCTGGGATTTTATAACTGTTATTTTGTAGCGCAGCAGCTATCCTATAATTACTCTCTTTAATAGCATTATCTGGCAATCCAACTAGATGATATCCAATGCCTTTATCAACGTTAACCTCTACAGTTATAGTAGTTGCTTCCACACCAAAAACGGCGCTTCCATAAACTTTTGTAAGCATATAAATTTAAAAATTGTGGGGAGTACAATTGGTGGGAAGATAATAAAATTATTTAGAGAAAAGAAAACAGTAAAGGTTGAACCTAAAAGAATAGTTTAAATCTTTGTAGTAGCACTTATCCCATAATACTCCATCAACTGTTCCCATTGTGTTCTATTATAATCTTGATGCTTATTGGTTCGTTTTAAAGCAATTGCTTGTGTTCCTAAAATTAAAACAGCAGGACTAGGTTGTGTTTCACTTATAATAACCTCTGTTTTTTGTAAAATTCCCATGGCTCTAAACCATAAATCATCTGCCTTAGGAGCTAGTTTTTTAATTAATTCAGAGTTGGTTGCATCTTCATGTAGTGAGTTAGGAGGATATAAGACTCCAAAAACACCAAGTGGCAGTAAAAAAGTACTATCCTTAGGTTGTTCTTTTGTGTGATACCACTCTACATATGGTTTAGGAGTGCCGTCTTTAGTATAAGTAATTTGCCTTACTTCATTCGCTACAATTGTATTAGGATACTTTTTATGTGTATTGTACAAAAGAGTTAAAAACTCTGGTGGATACATTAAGTCATCATCTACAGTAATTATATACTCGTCAGGATATAAATTAATTGTTTCAATTAGTTTTAAATGTGAAAAGTCATTTTTTGTAAAATGAATTTTAAATAAAGGACCTTCTATTTTCTGTAATGAACTTGGAACTTTAGACTTTAGATTTTCATGTAACCATAACACTACCTTCTTAGGCTTTTGATTTTGCGAAAGAATGCTTCTAACAGTTAGGTGCACGCTTTTAATTCTAGAGGGTATAGTTGTTAATGAAACAATAACTGGTATATCTGTATCACTAGAAGCATGTAATTTCTTAACAGGAATACTGCTTAATTTAAAGCGAGTACTTATAAAAGGCCAGATTTCACGAAATTTCAAAAAAGATAGTTTTAGAATTTAAAAATAGAAAACCTTGAGTAGTATAGAAAATGTTAGGGTTACGAATTTACTTTTTTTAATAATCCTTTTGTTGAAGAATTATTAATCATAGTAGTATTATTAGTCTCTATTGCGGTAAGGGTAGTCTTTGCTAGTTTTTTACCAAGTTCAACTCCCCATTGGTCGAAACTAAAGATATTCCAAAGAATTCCTTGACAAAATAATTTGTGTTCATACATCGCAAGTAGCTTGCCCAATGAATTTGGCGTTAGCTTTTTGATTACGATAGTGTTAGAGGGTTTATTGCCGTCAAAGACTTTAAAAGGGGTTTCTACTTCTTTTTTATAAGTTCCATTAAGTAATGCTTCTGTTTGAGCAATACAATTTGCTAATAACTTATTTTGATGATCTTCTTTACCATGAAGTGACTTTGAAAAACAAATAAAATCAATTGGAATTAATTTTGTTCCTTGGTGTACTAACTGAAAAAAAGCATGCTGTGCATTTGTTCCCGTGCCTCCCCAAACAATTGTTCCTGTTTGATAATTTATGGGTTCGCCATTTCTATCTATACTTTTTCCGTTGCTTTCCATTACTCCTTGTTGTAGATATGCAACTAGTTTATTTAAATACTGAGAGTAAGGTACTAAAGCTTCAGTTTCAGTACCATAAAAATTATTATACCAAATAGATAATAAGGCTAGTACTACAGGTATGTTTTCGGAAAAAGGAGTGTCTTGAAAATGGGTATCCATTTCGTTAGCACCTTGTAGTAGTTTTTCAAAATTAGGAAACCCAATAGCGCAACAAATAGAAAGTCCAACAGCACTCCATAATGAAAAACGGCCTCCTACCCATTCCCACATTGGGAAGCTATTTTCTGAATCAATTCCAAATGTCTTAACTGCTTCTAGGTTAGAGGAAACTGCTACAAAATGCTTAGCAATCGCTTCTTCTGAAGCATTTTCAAGAAACCAAGATCGTATTGTATTTGCATTGGTTAGTGTCTCTTGCGTAGTAAATGTTTTAGAAACGACAATGAATAGTGTTGTTTCTGGGTTTAATCCTTTAAGTGTTTCCATAACATGGTCACCATCCACATTAGAAATAAATTGAACGTTAAGATGGTTACGATAGTATCGTAACGATTCTACAACCATATCTGGACCTAAATCGCTTCCGCCAATTCCAATATTTACAATGGTATCTATAGATTTCCCTGTGTGTCCTTTCCAGTTACCTTTAATAATTTCTTCTGAAAAAAGTTTCATTTTCTGAAGCGTTTCAGCAACTTCAGGTTTTCTGTTATTAAAATCCCTTAAGGCAGTATGTAGTACTTTTCTATCTTCGGTTTCATTAATCGTTTCACCTTCAAATTGTGAAGTAATTGCTTCTTTAAGTTTAACCTCCTCTGCTAACTCGAATAGTAGTGTTAGTGTTTCATGAGTAATTCTATTTTTTGAATAATCCACATAAAAATCTTCCCAATCTATTACCTTCTTAGAAGCTCTTGAGACATCATTGGAAAATAAGTCTTGCATCTTAAGGTTTCTTGTTTCCTCAAAATGCTGTGTTAACTTTTTCCAAGCTTTTGTAGTTGTTGGGTTTATTTTGGGTAGTAGCATTTACTGGCTTTAAATGTTAGATTGATAATCAAAAATAATTACATTCTATTTTCTCTGTAGTAATCTATTAAACCATCAATTGGTCTTCTTATAATATTTCCTAACTCAAGATTATATGGTTTCATGCAATTTCGAATTATATCTTCACTAAAGTGTGCTATAGAACCAATAAAATGAATTGGGACATGCTGTGCTTCTTTAAAGCAAAGTATTTTATACTCAATAAACTTAAGCATTCCTTCGCTAATTAATTTATAAAAGTAGCCATTAATTTCTCCAGCTGAAGTTGGTCTATTTTCTCCAGGATTAAAAATAAACTCGGCAAAAGAAGCCAGATACATATTGGGATTGGGTTTTTTGTATAAGTTAAGTTTAATGTGGTCTGGATCTAGATTAAATCTTTTTTCAAACTCCTCTGCCAATACTGCCGGCATTTTTTTATAAAAATAATCACGAATGAGTCGCTTACCAAAGTAGTTTCCGCTTGCTTCATCCATTAAAGTATACCCTAAGGATTCTACACTATTCATTATGGTTTTTCCGTCATAATAACTACTATTGGACCCTGTTCCTAAGATACAAACTATACCTGGTTTATTAGTAGCAGCATGAACTGCCGCAACAGTATCTTCATTTACTGAAACTTTTGCTTGGCTAAAATACGTTTCTAATATTCTTTTTAAAATTGCTTTTGGAGTTTTGGTTCCACAACCTGCTCCATAAAAGTCTAAAGTAGTAACCTTCTTAAAAAGCGATTGTAAGTCTTTATTAAACTCAATTCTTTGAGCAAGTTCTTCTTCAGGAACGACAGCTGGATTAAGTCCCAATGTTCTTGTTTTAAGAGATACATTTCCTTTTGTATCCAATAAAATCCAATCGCATTTAGTAGAACCACCATCTGTAATTAATATCATAATTTAAACTGTTGCTATATGAGCTGCTAAGTCTATTAATTTTGAAGAATAAGCATATTCATTATCATACCAAGCAACTAATTTAAAGAAATTATCATTGAGTGCTATTCCTGCTTCTGCATCAAAATTACACGTGTTTGAATCACTTACAAAATCTTGAGAAACCACAGGTTCATCTACATAATCTACCACGCCTTGATATGCACCATTTGCAGCATCTTTAAAAAGTTGTTTAATTTCTTCGTATGTGGCTGCTTTTTTTGTTCTAACAGTTAAATCTACAACAGAAACGTCTGCCGTTGGTACTCTAAAAGCCATTCCCGTAAGCTTCCCTTTTAGCGCTGGGATAACCTTTGTTACAGCTACTGCAGCTCCAGTAGAAGTTGGAATAATATTGTTTATAGCGCTTCTCCCTAACCTGTAGTTTTTTCTAGAAGGGCCATCAACTGTAAATTGGGTAGCGGTTGCTGCATGAACGGTAATCATTAAACCTTCAACAATTTCTAAATTATCGTCTATGATTTTTGCCATAGGTGCCAAACAATTTGTTGTACAAGAAGCATTAGATACAATTGTGTCCTCAGGTTTCACTTCTGTATGGTTTACTCCCATTACAAACATAGGAGCTGTCTTTGAAGGTGCCGAAATAACTACTTTTTTTGCTCCGGCTTTTATATGAGCAGAAGCAGAATCTATTTCAGTAAAAATTCCTGTACAGTCTATTACAATCTCTGCCTCTACTTCATTCCATTTTAAATCTTCTGGATTTCTTTCAGCTGAAACTCTAATCTTTCTTCCATCTACACTTAAATGCCCATCTACAACCCCTACATCTCCAGGAAATTTCCCGTGAACAGAATCATATTCTAAAAGATAAGCTAGATGGTTTACATCTAGTAAATCGTTTACAGCAACCACTTCCACTTTAGGGTTTTGTGATGCTATTCTAAATGCGATTCTACCTATACGACCAAAGCCATTAATTGCAATTTTTGTACTCATATTTTCTTTTTCTTTTAAACAGATGTAATATCTGCTACTCTTATTAAATCTATATCTATTTTATTTTCTCCTTCTAGTCCTTTACCAAAATCTACGTGTACTATTTTATTGTGGACAAGACCTATCATAATATTTTTTTTACCATCTAATAGTGCATCAACTGCTCCAACTCCTAACCTACTCGCTAATACTCTATCAAAACAACTTGGAGCTCCTCCTCTTTGTATATGACCAAGAACAGTAACTTTAACTTCGTATTCTGTAAGGTTTTCTTTAATGTATTCCGCTAACTGGAATATATTTTTTCCAATTTGATCACCTTCAGCTACTACAACTATACTTGAAGATTTTCCAGATTTTTTACTCTTTTTTAAAGAATCTAATAATCTATCACGCCCTAAATTTTGCTCAGGAATTAAAATTTCTTCAGCACCAGCACCAATACCTGCATTTAAAGCAATATCACCGGCATCTCTTCCCATAACTTCTATTAGAAAAAGCCTATTATGAGAATTTGCTGTATCCCTAATTTTATCTATAGACTCTACTACTGTATTTAGCGCAGTATCATACCCAATAGTATAATCTGTACCATTAATATCATTGTCAATAGTTCCTGGAAGTCCTACTATAGGGAAATTAAACTCTTCATAAAAAATTTTACATCCTGTAAATGTTCCGTCACCTCCAATAGCCACAAGAGCGTCTATATTGCTATCTACAAGACTTTTATAAGCCTTAGCTCTTCCTTTTTTTGTTTTAAATTCTTGAGAGCGAGCAGTCTTGAGAAAGGTTCCTCCTCTATTAATAATATTTTTTACTGAACGAGGTCCAAGTTCTTTAAAGTCTCCTTCAATGAGTCCTTGTAGCCCTCTGTAAACGCCAACAGCCTCTAAGTTATGATAAGCGCAAGAGCGCACTACAGCACGTATTGCAGCATTCATGCCTGGAGAATCTCCTCCACTTGTTAGTACTGCAATTTTTTTAATTTTCTTACTCATTCATGTAAAACTAGGCTATTAATATGATTTGTACAATTTACAGTAAAAACTAAAACGTTTTCGTTTAATAAAAAGTTATAATTAGTAAAAAAAATAAAATTTTTATCACTTTTTTACTGCAATAAGCGAACTAGAATAAAAAGGAGATTAAGGCAACTTATTGGTTTTCACACAAAAGGACAAAAAGGTTATAGAGTCTTAACAAACAACCAGATAACTACAAACTGTTAATAAATCCTAAATACGTGTATATACGTATAGGTTTCTTTTAAGGTGCAACTTATATTTGATTATGAATTAGTGAATGTGTATTTGTTTAAATTTTTTGTGGGGATAGAAAATTTACTCAATGCATTTATTTAGAAGTAAAAAACTTTTAAAATTTACTAAGTTAGGTTTGTTATTAGCGCCTTAATCGAAAGATTGAGGCGCTATCTATTTTTCCCTATTTGTAATCCTATTCTATTACTTATCTAGGATCATAAACTCTATAGCAGAGTCATTAAAAACTTTGTGTGTTTGTTTTTTGAAGTCTGATTCTTTTGCTTCAAAAATATTAGGAACATAGGTTTGTGGATTTAAATCTATATATGGAAACCATGTGCTCTGAACTTGTACCTGTATTTTGTGTCCTTTCTTAAAAGTATGGTGAACATCTTGTAGTTTTATATTCACATCTGTCTTTTCATTTGCAACAAAAGGCTCTGGTTTACTAAAGCTGTTTCTGAAACGGCCCCTTAACACTTCACTTCTTACCATCATGTGGTAATTACTCATTTTTAAATGGTCTTGTGTTTCTTGCGTGTCCTTTGCATCTGGAGGATAGACATCTATCACTTTTACAATCCAGTCTGCAGCTGTGCCTGTAGTAGCAACTTTAAGTTTGGCTATGATTTCTCCTGCCATGGTTACATCTTCAGTAAGTACTGGAGTTTCAAAAACTAAAACATCTGGTCTTCTACTTGCAAAACGTTGGTCATCTGTCATATACTTACGTGGTGTAAATACCATTTTGATGTCTTCAGTATAAGGAACAGGTTTTTTAGGGTCACTTACAAACTCTTCAAAAGTATAGCTTTTTTCTGCTACAGGATTTAAGCGTTCTCTGCTTTGTAGCCAATAGGATTTCTTTTTTGAGTTCTTTGGAGGCCATTCAGAATATGTTTTCCATTCTTTAGTACCACTATCAAACATATATGCTTCCGGAAGATCAGTATCGCCTTTTCCGTCGTTCTTTAAAAAGTGATTAAAGAATTTAGTCTCTATGTTTTTTTGATAATCTATTGAAATATCATCTCCAAAATAGACATTACCTATTGCCTGACGTTTTTTGGTTCTAGCCCAATCTCCATGACTCCAAGGTCCAAAAACTACAGTATTGTAGTTGTTACTTCGGTTTTCAATTTTTTCATAGGTTTCAAAAGGTCCATATAAATCTTCAGCATCAAACAATCCGCCAACGGTCATTACAGCAGGTTTAATATCTTTTAAATGCTGAATAATTCCTCTCGATTGCCAAAACTCATCATAATTAGGGTGCTCCTTTAATTGTTGCCAGAATACATTGTCTTCTTTATAATATTTATCTAGGTTAGATAATGGGCCAACATCTAAAAAGAATTGATATTGGTCTTGTGTTCCTAACTGTGGGAACTTGTACCAAGACTCTTTTTTAGGGCCATCTTTTTCATATCCAAATACTGAAGTCGCTCTCCAGTAGCTCAATAAATATGCTCCATTATGATGAAAATCATCAAAAAAGAAATCTCCGATACATGCCTGTGGAGAAGCTGCTTTAAGTGCGGGGTGTGCATCAAGTAAAGAATAGGTTGTGTAGAATCCAGGGTAAGAAATTCCATAGGTTCCTACATTACCATTGTTGTTGTCAAGGTTTTTTACTAACCAATCTATAGTATCATATGTATCACTTGCCTCGTCAAACTGTTTTCCTTTTTTGTTTGGGATGTATGCTCGCATATTATCGTAGGTCCCCTCACTCATCCATCTACCTCTAACATCCTGATAAACCATAATGTTTCCTTCTTTCATTAAGAATTCATTAGGTCCAACCTTTGAGGGAAATTGATCTTCACCATAAGGTCTACAGCTATATGGCGTTCTTTTTAAAAGTATAGGATATTTTTTTGAAGTATCCTTAGGGCTATAAACAGTAGTAAACAGTTTTGTGCCATCACGCATTTCTATATACGTTTCGGTTTTATTGTAGTTCTCTTTTACGTAATTTTTTTCTTGAGCATTTGTGACAAAAAGTACACAAATTGCAATTAGTGTTATTAGTTTTTTCATATTTATAATTTTGAAAAATTATTCATTCCTTCTTTAAGCCAAGCTAGATATTCATTTCCATTTGGTGTATAAGCGATAGGCGAATTAATTAAATTTAAGTTACTATCAATTAAAACATAGTAAGGCTGAGAGTTATTCTTAAAATTAATAGTTTGAAATGTTGCCCATTTATCCCCAATAGTTCTTATAGTTTTGGTATTACCGTTCTCTTTTAGAAACTTAAATTGTTCGGCAGGATCTAATTTCTCTCTATCATCAACATATAATGAAATTAGAATATATTCTTCATTGATCACTTTAAAAATATCCTCCCTGCTCCAAACATGTTCTTCCATTTTTCTACAATTAACACATGCCCAGCCCGTAAAGTCTATCATAATGGGCTTACCTTCTTTCTTTGCAGCTATTAAGCCTTTTTCAAAATCTTTATAAGCTGTTAAACCTAATGGTGCTGAGGTTCCTTTATCATATAGACTATAAAACATTGGTGGTGCAAAGCCACTTAACAATTTTAAATTAGCATGTTTAGTATTGGTAAGACCAGGTATAAGATAAATAGCGAAAGCAAAACTTGCTAAACCAATAATTATATTACCAAGTGGTAGTTTTCGTTTAGAACCATCATGCGGGAATCTTATCAATCCAAATAGATATAATCCCATTCCCAATGCGCATAATAACCAAATACCAATAAAAATTTCTCTTTTTAATATTCCCCAATGTGCTACGAGGTCTGCATTAGATAAGAACTTAAATGCCAATGCTAATTCTGCAAAACCTAACACAACCTTTACTGTGTTTAGCCACCCTCCACTTTTAGGCAATGAGTTTAACCAGTTAGGAAACAATGCAAACAACGCAAATGGTAATGCCAAGGCTAATCCAAAACCACCCATCCCAAATGTAAGCTGCATAGCTCCTCCATCACTACTTAATGACCCTCCTAAAAGAGAGCCTAAAATTGGTCCTGTGCAAGAAAAAGATACTATAGCAAGAGTTAATGCCATAAAAAATATACCTACAATACCTCCTATACTAGTTGCCTTATTATCCATTTTTGAACTCCAAGAACTTGGTAATGTTAATTCGAAATATCCAAAAAATGAAAAAGCAAATACAACAAAAATTATGAAGAAAATAATATTTAGAGTAACGTTAGTTGAAATATTGTTTAGTATTTCTGGGTCTACAGAGTCTAATAAGTGAAATGGTAAACTAAGCAGTATATAAATAATAAAAATGAAGAGTCCATAAAGAATAGCATTTCCTAAGCCTTTCTTTTTGTCTTTAGCACCTTTAGTAAAAAAAGATACAGTCAATGGTATCATTGGGAATACACATGGTGTAAGTAAAGCTATAAGCCCTCCTAAGAACCCTAATAAAAAAATGGTTAAATAGCTTTTGTCTTCTTCATTAGCATCTTTTAAATAAGTTTCCTTTCCTTTTAAATCTAACTTTAAAGCATTAGCCTTTTCTAAATCATTGGCTGATAAATTTATAGCATCATTAGAAACTTCATTTGATGTGCTTAATGGGACATGAAACTCACTACTTTCAAAAATACACTTCTCATCATCACAGGTTTGATATTCTACTAAAACATCAATAAAATCAATATTTGTGTTTTTTAAGTTTATTTTTTGAGTAAATACTGCTTTATCGTAAAAAAAAGCCATATCCATTTCAAAAATTTTATCAAACTTTAAAACAGGTTTACCTTCTTCTGTTTTACCTACTAATTCAAAATCATTATTTGGATTTTCAAAAGTAAAAGTTGTTGGTATAGGGCCACCCTCATCTATATATTGTGAGTAAATAGACCAGCCATCTTCTATTGTAGCAGTAAAAATTAACTCACCATTTGTATCGTCAATTTTTTTATATTCAGATTTCCATTTTACGGGTTCTATAATTTGTCCAAAGCTTGTTATTGAACAAATTAAGAACAATAAAAAAGCTATGTTTTTTTTCATAAAATTATGCTGGAGTATATACAATTTTTAAAATATTTTTAGTCTTTTGGGTTACTTTAAATTTCTCGTCAAGTCGATGCCCAACTACCCAAACTATGTCATTATTACTAATTAAAACAAACGTTTTTTCTTTAGCTATCAAAGATAGCTTTTCATCTTTAAAAAATTTACTCAATTTCTTTTTTCCTTTCATCCCAAAAGGTTGAAAAGTATCACCTTCTTTCCACTTTCGTAATTCTAAAGGAAATTCAAGAGTCGAAGCATCTATAAAAACAGTATGGGCATTTGTAATTTTATAAGTATCTGCTTCAGAAAAAGTTAAATGAATGGGTACAGTTATTTCTGAAGTTTCCTTGTCTATAATTACAGTTTTGAAGTCTACTTCTTGATTTTCAGAAAGCAATAAGAACTCTCTATCTTTTAATAATCTATGAGAGTTTGAATAAACAGATTTACCACTTTGGGAGTCCATTAAATCTAAAATAGAGTCAAAGTCAGTAAATCCAAATGGAGATAATAACTGAAACAATAATGCTTTTGAGTTGGGTAATGATTTTGTTTTTTCAATATCAATTTTATAGCCATCTTCTATTTCTGAAATAACTAGATTATATACTAATGTCATGTAGTCATCTAGCAAATTAGAAACCTCGCCTAAATTTTGCTGGGTCTGTTTTAAAGAATCTAATATTTTTGGGGCTGCCGACTTAAATCCAGGAATAACAGTATGACGCAATTTGTTACGTAAATAATCTTTTGAAGCATTACTACTATCTTCTCTCCAATATAATGATTGTGCTTTTGCAACACCTTCAATCTCCTTTCTACTGAAAGGTAGTAAAGGCCTAATTACAGTTTCAGTTTTTTCTGGAATACCTAACAAACCTTTTATACCTGTACCTCTAGAAAGGTTTATTAAAAAAGTTTCTAAAGTGTCATCTGCATGATGTGCAGTTACTACAAAATCATATCCATGTTCTTCTAGAAGATGAAAAAACCAATTATAACGTAATTCTCTAGCTGCCATTTGAGTAGAAATCCCTTTTTCTGAAGCATATTTCTTTGTATTAAATCTTTCAGAATAAAATACAAGATTATAGTTACTCGACATCTCTTTCACAAATGCTTCGTCTTCATCACTTTCCTCGCCTCGTAATGAAAAGTTGCAATGTGCTACGGCAGTTTTAATATTTAGTTTATGTAAAAAATATAGTAACACCATACTATCTACACCTCCACTACAAGCCAAAAGAAGTTTGCTGTTTTTTAATGAAGGAAATTGAGTTTCAATATGTTTTTTTAGAGCTGCTAGCATTATTAAAAGAAAGAGGTTAAAATTCCTAATAGTACAGCAGTACCAAAACTTAACATAGTCCCTATAAGAACATATTCTGTCTTTAAAGTATCTGTATCCTTATATCGAAGTATCGATTTTGCAGCAATTAAAAACCCTACTGCAGCATATTGTCCAACTAAAATAAAAGTAAGTGTTAATAGTCTTTCTAAAATACCTATAAGTTTACCCGCATTAGGAAGCTCATTTGTATCTAATGAAGTATCGATATCCATATTAGTTATAGCTACATCAATTTCTGAAGACTTAAAGACTTCTTTAATTAAGATATTTGTTGGTTTTAAACAGAATAGATATGCAGTAATTATTCCTATAGTATTTGCATCTATTGGAAGTTCTATAATAAATTTAAGACCGTGATACTCTGTAAAAAGCCATGATACTATTATCAACACTAGTATATGCAATCCTTGGTCTATAAAGAAGATAGATTTTTTAAGAATAGAGTGGTTATTGTATTTTGCCTTAATTCCGTCAATAAAATAATGTGAAATTGCAATTACTCCTGAGCCAATAAAAAATTCAATTTGAAAAGAAAGCAGCCAAGAAGTTACAAAAACAATAAGCGTATGCCAGATTAAAAAACGACTTTTAAAGCCTAAGGTGTTTTTTTGGTTTGCTAACGCATTTGTTTGCAAAAAATAGTCTGCCAGTACATGTGCCAAAAACTGAAGAACAATAAACTCTTGAAATCCCATACTTTAATAATAAAATACCTTAAGACGCCCTATAAAGCACTAAAAAAATCTGATTAATGGCTAAAACTACTAGCAAAATAGGCTACTACTCCCTCAATAGCATTCCAACCAACACTAGTGGAATGTCTATTTACAACAGATTGGTCTATTCCTAGTTTTTTAGAGATTGTGCTTTCATCGTTACCTAATAACTTCAAATATAATACTTCGCTTTGTCTTGCCGTAGCCTTTGCCAATAAAACATCCAGTAGACCAAGTATAGCTTCCCATTCTCTATTTAAATCATTGTCTTTAGATATAAAAAACAATGTGTTTTTTATGGTTATTCGGTCTTTGTTATATGTTGAAGTACTGTTTATTTTTCTGCCAGCCATATATATAGCTTCACCATCCATTACACCATTTTCAAAATCTAATCGATCCATACTCCCTAAACCAATTGCTACACGTATCCCGTGTTCTTTAAATAGTTTTACACGCTTTTTTTCTTTCTTGTAACTACTTACATCAAGTGGAATAGATTTTACATAACTTTTTATAGCTAACGCTATCGTTAGTGCATCTTTAACTTTAAGTGGACTACACTCTATATTATCGCCTTTTACAACTCTACCAAAAACATTAAAAGAATTATCTAGTTCTGTTATCATAGCAGACAAAGCTTCTTCAAGTATAACCTTATCTTTTTGTTCAAGACTTGTAGAAGAAATAATATCTCCAGAAATTATTGCGTGTAACATCTTATTATCAATTTAAACAACACAAATATATGCATAAATTTAAACATAAAGATTAATTATGCTATTTTTAATACATATTTAATGTTTATGTCTTTATTAAAACATAAATTTATTCTAATACACTACGCATTGCTTTAGCTTTTAAAAGGCATTCTTCATATTCAGCTTCCGGGAGAGATTTGTTAGTGATTGCGCCTCCAACAGAAAAACTAACGTACTTATTAGCTTCATTAAACAAAATACTTCTAATAATTACATTAAAATCAAAGTTGTTATCCGGAGTAAAATAACCAACAGCTCCACTATATAAACCTCTTTTGGTATCTTCAAGGTTTTCTATAATTTTCATAGCACTAACTTTAGGAGCTCCAGTCATGCTACCCATAGGAAACGTATCTCTTAAAAGTGAAACAATAGATACAGTAGGGTCCACTTCACATCTAACTGTAGAAATAAGTTGATGTACCTGTTCAAAAGTATAAACCTTACAAAGCTCATCTACTATAACAGAGCCCTTTTTGGCAAATCGAGACAAATCATTACGAACCAAATCTGTAATCATAATGTTTTCACTACGCTCTTTAGGGTCGTTAAGAAGTTTATCAATTATAGCCCTATCCTCTTCATTATTATCAGCTCTTTTAGCTGTCCCCTTTATGGGTTGAGATATAACTGTACTACCCTCTTTCTTTAAATATCGTTCTGGAGAAGCAGACAGTAAAAACCTTTGATCAATCTTTAAAAAAGTAGCAAAAGGGGGTTTCGAAATTTCATTAAGCTGTAAAAAAGTAGTAATTGGGTTTATGCTTGTATTCTCTGAAAAAAATTCTTGGCAAAAATTAGCTTCATAAATATCGCCACGCTCAATATGGCTTAGCATTGTTTCTACTTTTTCGAAATAGGAATCTTTTGACGTACGCAAGCGTATTTTAATATCCTTCTCACTAGGGTTTGAAGCAGTAACAACTTGATTACTAATTGCTTCCCAATCATCATCAATTTCATCTGCAACAAAATTGAGATACATAAATGTTACAGCATTATCGTCAAATACTAAAATTTTTTTAGGTTGAAAAAAACTAATATCTGGGAACCCTAAATAGTCTTCGTTTGCAGAGGTAAGTTGTTCAACATCATTTTTAAGGTCATAGGTTAAATAACCAAACAACCAATCTTTTGTGGTTTCTTGATATTCTTCTAAAGCATTAAAAGCTCCATGATAACTAGTTTGTATACTAGTGAGCGCATCTACAGCCAATAATGCTTTAAAGTTACTGTGTTCTTGTTCATAATCATTACTGTCTAACCAAACTACTTCATAAAACTGAGAGGCCCATGTAAGTAGTTTTTCCTTAAATGTTTCAGTAAGTGTAAAAGATTTTGAAACTTGACTGCGCATTATTTTAATAGCTGGTGTTCAAAATTTTGCAAAACCTCCATAAAACCTAAGTGTAGAAGCTCGTTTGTAATTTTATTTTCTTCTTTAGAAAAATTTTCTGAAAAAGATGGAAACGCAAAACTTTCAATTATTTCGGCACCAAACCTTGGTAAAGAGCCTTTAGTGTATTCTAATGCCGAAGCAGCTCCTCTTTTTCCATTTGATGTACTCATCAACATTACTTTTTTTCCATCTAAAAAGTTTCTATCTAATCTAGACAACCAGTCTAAAACATTTTTGAAAAACGCAGAAACAGTTCCGTTGTGTTCATTTACCGAAAGAAGCACACCGTCTGCAGCTTTAAGTTCGTTATTAAGCATCATTAATTCTACACTATATCCCTTCTCTTTCTCAATATCTTCACTAAACATAGGTAAAGAGTAATCGACCAACTTGATAATTTTTACTTCACATTGAGAAACACAAGACGCTGCAAAAGAAACAAAAGCGTGATTTATAGATGTACTACTATTACTCCCTGCGAATGCAATTATTTTTTTCATGTTATAAAGATATTGAAAAGACAAAAACTCTATACAATAAAAGTTAGCTAATTATTAAAGCGGATAAACACATAGAAATTACAAATTCATTTAATTTGAAAGAATTAGACTACAATATGTTACATTAAAACGAATAAATATGTTTTTTGTCGAATATTTAAAAGATTTATATGTTAAATAATCAATGTGTGTAATTATTTTTTATAGAATTGTACTCGATAAATCCCAAATTATCAATCTATTATGAAAATCTATACCTACGTGCTATTAGCATTATGCCTTTTTGGTCTATATCCAAAAATAAATGGTCAAGTTGGAATAAACAACACAGATCCTAAAAGTATATTAGACATAAGAGCATCAGATTCATCTTCTCCATCTGCTCAAGATGGAATATTAATCCCAAGAATAGAAAGTTTCCCAGCTACAAACCCAGGAGCAGACCAAGATGGTTTGTTAGTGTTTTTGTCTAAAGACATTTCTGGGTATTTAAAAGGATTTCATTACTGGGATTTCCCGTCGCTCTCATGGCTTCCTTTCGCTACTGAAGAATGGAAAGATGGTGTTAATTCATCTGGAGATGACTTAATATTTGCAACTAGAGCTAAACTTGCAGGAACTGATATAGTAATTACAGACGATGGACGTATTGGTTTTGGAACGAGTGATCCCGTAGAAAGATTTGAGTTTAGAGGTCCAGGAGATAATGATTTTCAAATAACAAGTGCAAATACAAATCCTCCAAACTACATATTATATAATACAGGAGGAACTATTGACGCTCCAACTGCCTTTACAAATGCAGACCAAGAAATTGGGTCATTTATTGTAAAAACTCATGATGGTAGTGCAATACGAGAGCCTGGAGGGTTTAGGTTTTATGCAGAAGGTATTCCAACACCCGGAAATACACCATCAAGATTTGTGATTAGTACAACTCCCAGTGGTTCTACAAGTCAACAAGAAAGAATAATTGTAAGAAGTACAGGTAATGTTGGACTTACTGAGCAAAACCCAACTGCTACACTACATATTAGACCAGGGACAGCAACGGCAGGTTCTGCTCCTTTAAAATTTAGCTCTGGAACAAATCTAACAACACCGGAGGCTGGAGCAATGGAATTTAATGGTACTGACCTATACTTTACGCCTTCAACAACAAGGCAAACAATAATGAAAGGATATACAAATACTGCGGTTTTAGATTTTCCAAATATAACTGTTAACAATGCTTCAGATTTAACTGTTACTGTCACAGGTGCAACACTTGGAGACGTTTGTAATTGCTCTCCAAATGGCGCAATAGAAACTGGAATTGTATGGAACTGTTTTGTTAGTGCTGCTAATACGGTTACTATAAGAGTATCTAATGTTAGAAATAGTAACGTAAATCCAGCTAGTAGATCTTGGAAAGTTAACGTTATAAAATAAACTACAGCACTTAAAAAAATAAATCTAAAATGAATCTAAGGTATGTACTACATACCTTAGATTCATTTTTTTTTACAGTATTTAAGCATGTAAAGGTCTATTATCTGTAGCTGCCAAAGCTGCTTCTTTAACAGCCTCTGCATACGTTGGATGTGCATGGCTCATTCTTGCAATATCCTCTGCACTTGCCCTAAACTCCATTGCAGTAACAGCTTCACTAATTAAGTCTGCTACTCTGGCCCCAACCATATGTACTCCTAAGACTTCATCTGTCTTTGCATCACTTAAAATTTTCACAAAACCATCGGTATCGCCACTTGCTCGGCTTCTTCCTAAAGCACGCATTGGGAATTGTCCAGATTTGTATTCTACTTTCTCATCTTTAAGTTGCTCTTCAGTTTTACCAACACTAGCTACTTCTGGCCAAGTATAAACAACTCCAGGAATTAAATTATAATTAATATGTGGTTTTTGTCCAGCTAATGTTTCTGCTACAAAAACACCTTCTTCTTCAGCTTTATGAGCAAGCATTGCTCCTTTAACAACATCTCCAATAGCATAAATATTAGAAATATTGGTCTGTAAGTGTTCATTAACTTCTATTTGTCCTCTTTCTGTAATTTTTATGCCTGCATTATCAGCTTTAAGCCCATCCGTATAAGGCCTTCTACCTACTGAAACTAGACAGTAATCACCTGTAAAAGTAACTTCTTTGTCTTTTTTATCGGTAGCAGTAATAGTAACTTCATTTTTCTTTCTTTCTACTGCAGAAACTTTATGCGAAAGATAAAACTTCACACCTTGCTTCTTCATTACTTTAGTAAGCTCCTTACTCTGTGCAGCATCCATTGTAGGAATAATTCTGTCCATATACTCTACCACAGATACTTCAGCGCCTAATCTTCTATAAACCTGTCCAAGTTCTAGACCAATTACACCCCCACCAATAACAATCATATGCTTAGGGATTTCAGTAAGGGAAAGTGCTTCGGTAGAAGTAATAACTCGTTCTTTGTCTATTTCAATAAAAGGTAAACTAGATGGCTTACTACCAGTTGCAATTATGGTGTTTTTTGCTTCTATTGTTTCATTTTTATCACCAGAAATCTCAATATGTGTTGCATCCTTAAAGGCTCCTATTCCCGTAAAAACATCAATTTTGTTTTTATTCATTAAAAAATCAATCCCTTTTGTGGTTTGATCTACCACAGCAGCTTTACGCTCGATCATTTTTTTGAAGTTAACTTTAACCTCTCCGGGGATTTCAATTCCGTGATCTTCAAAATGCTTAATGGCGTCTTCGTAATGGTGAGAGGAGTCTAGAAGTGCTTTACTTGGGATACACCCAACATTAAGGCAAGTACCACCCAGCGTATTATATTTTTCAATTATTGCTGTTTTCATACCTAATTGCGCACAACGTATTGCTGCTACGTATCCACCAGGTCCTGAACCAATTACTGCAACATCATATTTTGACATATCTAATTATTTATGTTTTGAAATACAAAGGTACGATACCCATAAATAGTTTAAAAGTTTAGGGGTTTAAAAGTTTTGTTAAGCTGGGGTTGTTCTTGAAAAGTAAAATTTCGCTTTTATGGAGTTTCCATACCAGGAAAAGCTAGCATTTGTCCCATTCCAACTGTAAATAACCAATTACCATATAACGCATGTTCAATGCTAACAAGTAATGTGGAACGTGTTCTAAAAAAAGTGATGCCGAATAAAATTCCACCAATAAAAGTTAAAATAAGCACTAGCGTATTTCTGAAGAAAATATGTGCCAAAGAAAATACTATTGCATTTATAAATATAAAGAGCGATTTACTTTGAAATAGTTTTTCGTACCTAGAAAAAAAGAAAGTACGATAAATTAACTCTTGTGGCCAAACCGAAAGAAAAGTATACACTCCTAAAATTATTACAAATAAAAGAAGGTTAGTTTTTGGTACAAAGAAAAGGGCACTTTTATCTTCATACCAAACAAACAAGGTAGTTAGTAAAGCAATTACTGTAAACTGAATTACAATACGTTTAAAGAATCTCCCCCATTTTTTCTCAATCGTAGTCCTAAAACTAATGCCCTCAACTTTTAAAAGAATATAAATTATATATCCAAACCCAATAAGCGTTAATGCGCCTTTTAAATAAAATGAGTAATCATATGCAAAACTTATAGGTAGTAAAATGAATAGTAAAAAAAATTCAACAAGTAAGTATCTATTTTGTTGCATTAGAGCGGAATCTTAGTATTATTTTTTACTTCACTAATAGTAAAGGAGCTTTGTGTACTACCTACATACTTTAAAGTTGTAAGTTTAGTAATCATAAAGTTACGAAAGTGTTCCATATCCTCTACTATAACTTTTAATAAGTAATCATATTCTCCACTAACATGAAAACATTCTAAAACCTCATCTAGTTTTTTTACTTCGGTTTCAAAAATTGTTATGTGTTCCTGAGAATGTTGGGCTAGTTTTATATGACAAAATACTAAGAAACCAAGATCTACCTTCTTCTTATCAATAAGACCTACATATTTCCTAATAAGTCCAGACCTTTCCAACTTTTTTATACGTTCATATACTGCTGTTACAGACAAATTTAATTGCAATGAAAGTTGTTTGTTAGTTTGTTTTGCATCTTCCTGTAGAAGATTTACAAGCTTTTTATCAAGGGTGTCTAATTTCATTCTGAAAATTTTTCTTAAAGATAACTACTTAAACTATAAATATACTACGATAATCTATCTAGATAAACATTAATAGAATTAAATACTAAATAATAGTCTCTTCATTGATAAAAAATCTATCATTATATACTTTTGATGTAAAACAAATACAATGAAAGATACAAAAGATTTTAAGCCCGCAAACAACATCCAGGATTTACAATACTTCGGAGAATTTGGAGGTGTAAATCCATCTATCTCAGATTCGTCAACTTATACTTTTCTTTCAGCAAAAACAATGTTTGATACTTTTGAAGGGAATGCAGATGGTTGTTATCTATATTCAAGACATTCTACACCTTCAAACTTATACCTAGGAGAAGCCCTCGCTGCAATGGAAGGCACAGAAACCGCAAATGTTGCTGCTAGCGGAATGGGAGCTATCACTCCTACTATTTTACAGTTTTGTGAGACTGGAGATCATATTGTTTCTAGTCGTACAATTTATGGTGGGACTTATGCTTTTTTGAAAAACTTTGCACCAAGATTGGGCATTAACAGCTCGTTTGTTGACATTACAAAACTAGAAGTAGTTGAAGCTGCAATTACTTCAAAAACAAAAATAATATATTGCGAAAGTGTAAGTAACCCTTTACTAGAAATAGCAGATATAAAAGGACTAGCAGCTATTGCAAAAAAACATAAGCTTAAACTACTTGTAGATAATACCTTTTCTCCGCTTACTATTTCACCAGCTGTACTAGGAGCCGATGTAGTGTTACATAGCCTTACAAAATTTATTAATGGTAGTAGTGACACTATGGGAGGTGTAGTTTGTGGAAGCCAAGAGCTAATAGATACTCTTAGAAATGTAAATGATGGAGCTTGTATGCTTCTTGGAGCTTCTATGGACAGCTTACGTGCTGCTTCAATATTAAAAAACCTAAGAACATTACACATTCGTATGCAACAACACAGTAAAAATGCAATGTTTTTGGCTGAAAAATTTGAAAAAGATGGATTAAGAACAGTATATCCTGGATTAGCTTCGCATACGGGACATGAGCTAATGAAAAGTCAAATGAACCCACAATATGGGTTTGGTGGCATGTTAACTATAGATGTTGGAAGTTTAGATAAAGCCAATACACTAATGGAGCTAATGCAAGAACGAAATCTTGGCTATTTAGCCGTTAGCTTAGGTTTTTACAAAACCTTATTTTCTGCTCCCGGAAGCTCTACTTCTTCTGAAATACCCGAAGAAGAACAAAGTGAAATGGGGCTAACAGATGGACTAATTCGCTTTTCTATTGGACTAGATGCCGATATTAAACGTACCTACCAACTTATGAAACAATGCATGAAAGATGTAGGCGTTTTGTAAATCACGATTATTAGTATTTGCATAGCAAGTAACAAAATCGTAACATTACAAGACAAAATTTACACTATGCAAAGCCAAGACAAACAAAACGAAAAAATTGTCGAAAATAAGGAGTTAAATATCTGGGAAGCATTGATTCCTGTTATTGCTCTAGTGATTATGCTTTTTTACAATGTTTTTTATGCTTTTGGTGATGATGCTTTAAGTGGAAGCAATCAATTTATTCTTCTATTAGGAGCTGCTGTAGCTGCAGTTGTAGGTGTATTTAATAAAGTAAGTTATAAGCAAATGGTTGAAGAAGTTGCCCAAAATGTAAAGTCTACAACTGGAGCTCTCTTGATTTTACTTATGGTTGGAGCCCTTGCTGGAACATGGCTTATAAGTGGCATAATCCCAACAATGATTTATTACGGATTACAAATTTTAAATCCAACTATTTTTTTAGCCTCATGTGTAGTTATTTGTGCAATCATATCTATTGCTACCGGTAGTAGTTGGACTACTTCTGCAACTGTAGGTATTGCATTAATTGGTATTGCTGAAGCGTTAGGAATATCGTTAGGAATGACAGCTGGAGCTGTATTATCAGGTGCCTATTTTGGAGATAAGCTATCACCACTAAGTGACACTACAAACCTAGCACCTGCTATGGCGGGAACAGATTTGTTTACACATATAAAATACATGACTTATACAACTGTTCCTACTATTATAGTAACGTTAATTGTATTTATAATAATTGGGGTTGGTTTAGATCCTGTAGGAGTTGCAGACACAACTTCAATACTCGCATCTATTGATGCTTCATTTAATATTAGCCCTTGGCTTTTTATTGTACCAATTTTAGTTATTGTCATGATAGTTAGAAAAACGCCTCCTCTTATTGCATTATTAGCGGGTACTTTATTAGGAGGATTAGCAGCTTTAATATTTCAACCGGAAATTGTTACAACAATTGGTGGTGGCGATACCTTGGATTTTACTTCTGGTTACAAAGGAATTATGAATGCGATAACAGTAGACACTTCAGTAGCTACAGATAATGAAGCTTTAAATGATTTATTTTCGGCAGGAGGAATGAGTGGAATGTTAGGTACTATTTGGTTAATAATTTGTGCCATGGTATTTGGTGGAGTTATGGATGCCATAGGTGCTTTAGCAAGAATTAGTAAAGCGCTATTATCATTATTTCATACAACCTTTGGTTTATTTGCGAGTACAGTTGCTAGTTGTTTGGCATTAAATTTAACTGCAAGCGACCAGTACTTAGCAATAGTTGTTCCAGGAAAAATGTATAGCAAAGCATTCAAGGATAAAGGGTTAGCTCCAGAAAACCTATCCAGAACTTTAGAAGATAGTGGTACTGTTACTTCAGTTTTAGTCCCATGGAATACCTGCGGAGCGTATCAAAGCGGTGTTCTCGGAGTTCCTGTGATAGATTACTTTGCATTTGCAATTTTTAACTGGCTTAGTCCATTTACTACACTCTTATTTGCAGCTTTCAGAATTAAAATAAGACAACTTAAGGAAGCTTAATAAAGGCAAATCTTTAAGAAGATTTTAGTTATTTCCTGTAGAGGATTATGTACTTTTATGAAAATTATAAAAGACAAATGGCAAAAATTACACTAGGCGGAAATGCAACAGAAACAACAGGGAATCTTCCAGAAATTGGATCAAAAGCATCAGAATTTACTCTTACAACTTCAGAGTTAGGTTCTAGAAAACTTTCAGATTACAACGGAAAAAAATTATTGCTTAATATTTTTCCAAGTGTAGATACTGGTGTCTGTGCAACTTCTGCTAGAAAATTTAACGAAAGTGCTTCAAAGCTTAAAAACACAACTGTTTTGTGTATTTCTAGAGATTTACCTTTTGCACAAGCTCGTTTTTGTGCCGCAGAAGGAATTGAAAACTTAGAAATGCTAAGTGATTTTAAAGATGGTAGTTTCGGAAAAGAGTATGGTTTAGAAATTACCAATGGTGCTTTTCAAGCATTACATTCTAGAGCCGTTATTACTCTTGATGAAAACCATACAGTACTTTATACTGAGCAAGTACCAGAAATTGGACAAGAACCTAATTATCAAGCTGCTATTAATAGTTTACAATAATGTGGAACACCTTCTTAGGAAAACGCCTTAAAGGTGTAAAATATGCAGCCAAAGGTGCATGGATGCTAATAAAAAATGAAGCTAGTATTCAAGTACAAACTGTAATTGCTATTGTAATGACCTTTGCAGGATTTTATTTTGAAATAAATACTACGGAGTGGATTTTTCAAATAATAGCAATTGCATTAGTAATGAGCCTTGAAGGTATAAATACTGCTATAGAAGAAATTTCAGATTTTGTTCATCCAGATTTTCATAATCGAATAGGTTATATTAAAGACGTTGCCGCAGGTGGAGTTTTTATTGCTGCACTAGGAGCTGTAATTATAGGATGCATAATATATATTCCAAAATTTTAGACACATTTATTAAAAGGGAGCCCATCTACTTACAATAATTTTATGTAGTTTGCATCGTTGTATATTTGTAATTTTGCACTAAGACAACCAACCACTTCATGGCCAAGAAAAAAAGAGCTACATCCAAAAAAACTAAGAAACCTCGAAAAAAAATAGCGTTTACACTTTCTAGGCAACAAAAAATAGTGCTTGGGAGTGCCCTTTCCATTATTGGGTTAATGTTTATAATTTCGTTTATCTCATTTTTATTTTCATGGCAAGTGGACCAAAGTGAACTTGCAGTTATTGGTAATAGAGATGTTGAAAAAGAAAACTGGTTAAGCACTTTTGGTAGTGCAGTAAGCAACTTTTTTGTTTACAAAGGCTTTGGTATATCAACTCTAATCTTCGCATTTTTAATTACACTTACAGGAATTTATTACTTCTTTGATTATGCAAAAAAGCAACTAGTACGATTTTGGTTTTGGGGAATGTTAGTAATGGTATGGCTAGCTGTATTTTTTGGATTCTTCCCTGCAAAGTCTACAATTTTAAGTGGAGTTATTGGATACGAGGTAAATGATTTTTTACAAGATTATTTAGGCTTTATTGGCGCTGTATTAGTTATGGCTTTTCTTGCCATTGTTTACTTAGTGATTAGACTTAAAGTGACACCAGAAAAGGTAACTAGTGCATTTAAAAAGACTAAAAATTCTGTTGTAGAAGATTTTACTTCAGAAGAAAGCACCGTTTCGCAAACAGACTATGAGAAAGAAGTAATAGAAACTACAATTACTACTGAAGAAAACTCAATACCACTTGAAATTCAGAAAGAAGAGAATTTAGAACCAGGTTTAAAAGAGAAAGTTCCTACTAATGAAGAAGCTGAAGTAGCAATGGAAGTTGAAGCTCCTGTAGAAGAAGAGACCGTAGAAGATAATTTAAGCAAAAAGCTAGTAGAAGATTTTGGACAGTTTGACCCAAAATTAGAGCTAAGCAACTATAAATTTCCAACCATAGAGTTGCTTAAGGATTATACACAAGGACAAGGAATTACTATAAATCAAGAAGAGCTCGAAGAAAACAAAAACCGAATTGTAGAAACCCTTAATAACTATAAAATTGGTATTGCAAATATTAAAGCTACCGTTGGTCCTACTGTAACACTTTATGAGATTATCCCAGAGGCAGGTATTAGAATTTCAAAAATTAAAAATCTTGAAGATGATATTGCTTTATCGCTTTCTGCATTAGGAATACGTATCATTGCTCCTATTCCAGGACGTGGTACTATTGGTATTGAGGTTCCCAACAAGAAACCAAAAATCGTTTCTATGCGCTCTGTCATAGGTTCTCCTAAGTTTAGAGATGCCGAGATGGAACTTCCTATAGCTTTTGGAAAAACAATTAGTAACGAGACCTTTGTAGTAGACCTAGCAAGAATGCCACATTTACTTATGGCTGGTGCAACTGGACAGGGTAAATCGGTTGGACTAAATGCTATACTTACCTCACTACTTTACAAAAAACATCCAGCCGAAGTTAAGTTTGTGCTTGTAGACCCAAAAAAGGTGGAGCTAACACTTTTCAACAAAATTGAAAGACATTACTTGGCAAAGCTTCCCGATACTGATGAAGCAATTATTACAGATACTAACAAAGTAATTAATACCCTTAACTCACTTTGTATAGAAATGGATGCCCGTTACGACCTGCTTAAAGATGCTATGGTTCGTAATATTAAAGAATATAACACCAAATTTAAAAACCGAAAGCTGAACCCTAACGACGGTCATCGCTTTTTACCTTACATTGTTTTAGTAATAGATGAGTTTGCAGACCTAATTATGACAGCGGGTAAAGAGGTAGAAACCCCTATCGCCCGTCTAGCACAGTTGGCTCGTGCAATTGGAATTCATTTAATTGTCGCAACGCAGCGACCTTCGGTAAATGTGATTACAGGTATTATTAAAGCCAATTTCCCAGCTCGTATAGCATTTAGGGTAACTAGTAAGATTGACTCAAGAACTATATTAGACAACTCAGGCGCAGACCAACTAATAGGTCGTGGTGACATGTTGTACACACAAGGAAATGACCTGACAAGGCTTCAATGCGCGTTTGTAGACACACCAGAAGTGGCAGATATTACAGATTATATTGGTGCTCAAAAAGCCTATCCAGATGCACATTTATTACCAGAGTATGTAAGTGAAGAAGGTGGCACAACTCTTGATAATAATATTGAAGAACGAGATAAATTGTTTGTTGAAGCTGCCGAAGTGCTTGTAATAGCACAACAAGGTTCTGCTTCACTTTTACAACGAAAATTAAAATTAGGATATAATCGTGCAGGTAGAATTATAGATCAACTTGAAGCTGCAGGTGTTGTAGGTCCTTTTGAAGGAAGTAAAGCAAGACAAGTACTCGTTCCAACTATTGAAGCATTACACCAACTACTAAATAATGAATAAGATGAAAAAGATAGTATTAATTTGCATAGCAATTTTGGCAAGCTCAACAATACAAGCGCAAAATGCGAAATCATTATTAAATGAAGTTTCTACAAAGGTTAAAAGCTATGACAATATTTCTATAGACTTTAAATACACGCTTAATAATGCCAAAGAAAATGTAAGCCAAGAAACTCGAGGTGATGTTACCCTTTCTGGCGAAAAGTATGTTTTAAACATGTTGGGTACTACTACGCTATTTGATGCTACAAATATGTACACCATTGTTCCAGAAGATGAAGAGGTTACTATCTCAAAGTATAACCCAAACGACGACAAATCTATAACACCTTCTAAGATGTTGACTTTTTATGAAAAGGGATACACTTATAAAATGGATATAGTACAAAATGTAAGAGGAAGAAAAATACAGTTTGTAAAACTTACTCCTATAGATTCCAACGCAGAGATAAAAGATATTTTATTAGGTATCGATGTGCAGACAAAACATATCTATAAATTAATACAGACTGATGCTAAAGGAACAAAATATACACTTACAGTAAATTCTTTTAAGACAAATCAGCCTCTTTCAAAAACCTTGTTTACTTTTGACGAAGCCAAGTATAAAGACGATGGCTATTACATCAATAGGTTAGACTAAGTACATTGCATTGAAAATATTAGACCGCTATATATTAACAGCATTTTTGAAGACGTTTTTTAGCGTCTTCATTATTTTGATGTTCATTTTTGTACTGCAAGCCGTTTGGCTCTATATTTCAGAGTTGGCTGGTAAAGACTTAGATGCAGGTTTAGTATTAAAGTTTCTCTGGCTCTACTCTCCCAAGATAATTCCATTAGTATTACCACTAAGTATTCTGGTAACCTCACTCATGGTCTTTGGTAACTTTTCTGAAAAATATGAATTTGCAGCCATGAAATCTACTGGGATTTCATTACAAAGAGCGATGCGAAGTCTAATTTTATTTATTGGATTATTAAGTTTTGTAGCCTTTTTGTTTGCCAATAATGTTATTCCTTATTCTGAATATAAGTGGCAAAATCTACGACGAAATATCAAGCAGTTTAGTCCTTCTATGGTAATTGCCGAAGGGCAATTTAGCCAAATAGGAGACGATTTTAATATTAAAGTAGAAGAAAAAAGTGGTGATAATGATGAGTTTTTACACGATGTTATTATTCATCAAAAAACCGAAGAAAAACGAAGTGGAAACCATAGAGTGATTGTTGCCGAAAAAGGAGAGCTCACAAGTGAAGAAGGTAGTAATACACTCTCACTTATTTTAAGTAACGGGTTTCATTATAACGAAGTACAATTTAAAGACTTTAAAAAACAACAAAGACTTCCATTTACAAAGACGCATTTTGATGAATACACCATCAATATCGATCTTACTGAAATGAACAAACAAGACATAGATAAAGACAACAACTATAGTAACCACAATATGTTTAAAGCTAGTGAGTTACGTGTAGAGATTGACTCTATGGAAACCAGTTATACAAAAGAAACTATAACTGTCTCTGAAAATTTATATTACCGTAGTGGCCTCTCAAAGTTTGGAGCAACAGCACCAAAAAAAGGGGTAAATGACACACTACAATTCTCTAGCATTGTAGAACCTTTTGGCCCTCGAAAACAAGCGCAAATTGCCTCTCTCGCGCTAACTAATGCTAGAGGAACACTACAAACTGTTGCTGGGAAAAGAAATGCCTTTGCAAAAAAACTTAGAACACTTAACAAACACAAGATAGCATTGCATGAAAAGTATGCATTAGCCGTTGCGTGTATAATTTTGTTTTTTGTAGGCGCTCCTCTTGGCGCTATTATTAGAAAAGGAGGTATGGGCTTACCTATGGTAGTAGCCATCCTACTGTTTTTAACATATCACTTTATAGGTATTTTTGCTAAAAACAGCGCCGAAGACAGTACAATCTCTCCATTTATTGGTACTTGGATAAGTACTGTTATTATGCTCCCGTTAAGTATTTGGCTTACCATTAGAGCCACGACAGATCAAGGTATATTTGATATCGATTCATTTACACAACGGTTTACAAGATTATTTAAGAAAAAAGAAGATAAATAATACTTCAGCTCAATTCTAAATTCTTACTTCTAACACAACATTCCGTATCTTTGTACTATAATTCTATTTGTTATGATGACTACTGAAAAAGAGACTACCATTCAACTTAACACTATACAAGAAGCCATTGAAGATATTAAAAAAGGTAAGGTTATTATCGTGGTAGATGATGAGAATAGGGAGAACGAAGGAGATTTTGTAGCTGCATCAGAGCTTATTACACCAGAGACCATTAACTTTATGGCAACCCATGGTCGTGGCCTTATTTGTGCCCCAATTACCGAAAGTCATTGCAAAGAACTACAGTTAGAAATGATGACTGGTAATAATACAGATCCTATGGAGACTGCATTTACCATATCGGTCGATTTAAAAGGGCATGGCGTTACAACAGGAATTTCGGCAAGTGATAGAGCCAAAACAGTAAAAGCACTTATAGACCCCAATACAAAGCCACATGATTTAAGCAAGCCAGGACATATTTTTCCTTTAAAAGCAAAAGATGGTGGCGTATTACGAAGAACAGGGCATACCGAAGCAGCAATAGATTTTGCACGCCTAGCAGGACTACAACCAGCAGGTGTGATTGTTGAAATTATGAATGAAGACGGTACCATGGCTCGCTTACCGCACCTTGTTGAAGTAGCTAAGCGCTTTGATTTAAAACTAGTCTCTATTGAAGATTTAGTTGCCTACCGAATGGAGCACGACTCTTTAATTGAAAAGAAAGAAGATTTTAATATCACGACCAAGTTTGGCGAATTTAGATTAAGAGCCTACCAACAAACTACCAATGAACAAGTACATATTGCGCTTACTAAAGGAACCTGGCAAAAAAATGAAGCCGTTCCTGTACGTGTAAACTCTACACTAGTAAATAATGACATTTTAGGAACCCTTACCAACGATGCAGATAAAAAGCTTGACGAAATGTTTCAGGTAATTAATCAACAAGGAAAGGGAGCAATAGTGTTTATTAATCAACAAAGTCAATCTTTTAACTTGTTAAATCGTCTTTCAGAATTAAAACAAAACCAACAGCCCGGTACAGTAACCAAAGCACCAGGTATCATGATGGATGCAAAAGATTTTGGAATTGGTGCTCAAATCTTACACGATTTAGGTATTCATAAAATAAAACTTGTATCCAATTCTAAGCAAACCAAACGTGTAGGAATGATTGGGTATGGACTTGAGATTACAGAGTATATTAACTATTAATTATCTGGACATGTAATTTGTTTAGAAACTAGTTTCCCGCTATCGTCTGGTTGGTAACGGAAACAATTCCCACTTGCAGACTTCATAATAACACCACGGTGAATATTATTAATAAATATATCACCATCTGCGACTTCGAGTAAAGTATTTGGCGTAGTTGTATTAATACCTACCCCTCCTACTCCAGAACCTGTTGTTCCTGCTGCTGTTTCGCAATCATCACCAATCCCATCACCATCGGTATCGGTTTGTGATGCATTTGCAGTATCTGGACAATTATCACATGGGTTTCCTATACCATCACCATCAGTATCTTCTTGATTGGGATTAGACTCGCTTGCACAGTTATCTGTACTATCTGGAACACCGTCACCATCAGAGTCTGCATAGGTTGTATTACAGTAGGTAATCACTTCTGGGATACTGATGCAGTTTGTATCGTTACCAACTATATTAATACTTCCGCCAATAAAACCATTGCCGCTAATAAAATTTTGGAACACACAACATTCACTTAGTGAACTATTACTTCCTACCACTAAATCCTCACCTAGATATAATACATTATCAAATTGAGATACATCAGTTAGTACAGAATTATTAGAAATAGTAGCATCTCCAGATATAGAAGTAAGGTCCTCAAAACCTGCTAAGCTTGCAAGTAGTGTACTCCAAATTTCTAGGTCTCCATTTACTGTTTCTAAACCATTAAGAGCAGAGATATCTGTTAAACTTGGCACAAAATTAATGTAAAGAAAGTCAAGTTCATTATTAGAAGCACTTATTCCTCCTAAATCTGTAATTCCCAAATTGGAAAAATTAATCCCTTCAACAGTACAAGTAATAAAAGAAATGTCTGTTAAGGTGGGCGCATCATGAAAATAGAATGAACCATCAACCTGGGTAAGATTGCTTAATGCATCAACATTAGCTAAGGCAAAATTTCTATCAATATAAAGGTTTGCTGTGGTTGTGAGATTATCAAGACCATCTAAGCTTGCCAAATTATCATTAGTGTATATGCTTATACTTGATGCAGATGTGATAGCATCTAAACCTGTTAAATCTACAAGTGCGTCAGAACCTGTAATTGAAATTTGCACATCTGGAGAGGCTATGTTATGTAGTCCATTTAAAGTTGCAATATTTGGATTATATTCTAAACTAATTGCAGTTGCTTGTGTTATACCACTTAACCCAACAATAGAAGTAAGATTATTATTATAGCGTAATTGTATGTTACTATTAAAAGAGGTCAGGTTTTGTAATCCATCAATGTTTAGTAGACTATTATTAGATTGTAAATATAAAAATGTTCCTAAAGTAGTAAGATTTTCAAGTCCAGTTAAGTCTGTAAGATTTGTAGAGCGTATATACAAATAGCCTGTAATTTCTGTAATAAAAGTTAAACCTGATAAATCGTTAATAGATGCTCCGGTTATATACAAATCTCCATCTATCTGGCTACACCCGCCTCCACCATAAGTAGTGACAAAATTGTCAATTTCGGTTTGACTTGTCCATGTATAATCTGTATGCCCACAGGTTTGACCAAAAGTAAATTGCGATACTAGAACAACAAATAATAAAGTAAATAATTGCTTCAAAACATAAAAATTTAAAAGCGTAAATAGGTTAAATTCTTCATAAAGAAGAGGCAATACAAATATATAAATGAGCTATTTATAAAACCTCTATGAAAACATAGATTTTACTTCCAGCAGAATTCTATGAAAGTACGGAAGCTACTGTTTTTGCTATCATTTGCGCTCTTTCTTCTACTTCGTTTTTAGTCAATCCTATTTTAACTAAAGCCGAGATAGTTCGTCCCATCCAAGCATCACTTTTTGAAAAGTCCTTACTATTTAAATCTTGCATCTGTTCTTTTATTTCAGTAGAAAGTGGCTGCATAGATTTTAAATTGCGTAGGTGTTCCCAACCATTAATGTAGTGCCAATTATTTTTGAACCAGTAAAAACAAGCTTCTACTCCTGCTCCACCTAAGGCTTTATGTGCTTTTTCGGCTAGCTCTTGGGTTGGTAAATAAAAGTTTACAAAGGAGTAATTCTCTATACCGCCTTCTGGGACACGTCTAAATGTAACCCCATCTACTAGTGAAAGAGCTTCCCTAACAATAGTGTAATTACGTTTTTGTAAGTCTAATATCTCATCCATCTTGCCAAGTTGTGCTATACCAACAGCAGCGTTTAGCTCTGAAATACGGAAGTTATACCCTAAGTGCGGATGAGTTTCTGCTCCTCTATCATTACCAATATGGTCGTGTCCGTGGTCTTGGTATTGGTCTGCGTTAATGGCATATTGCTTGTTGTTGGTAATAACTCCACCACCTTCTCCACAGGTAATGGTTTTTACATAATCGAATGAGAAACATCCTAAGTCTCCATAACTTCCTAGCGGTTTCCCTTCAAAGGTACCTCCAATAGCCTGACAAGCATCTTCTAGCAATACTAAGTTATGTTTGTCGCAAATAGCTTTTAACGCCTTTAAATCTGCCATAGAGCCGCACATGTGCACGGGCATAACACATTTCGTCTTTGCGGTAATTGCAGCTTCTACTGCTTTTGGGTCTAAAGTTAACGTATCGTCTATATCTACCAATACTGGAACAGCTCCTAACATCATAATTGACTCAAAGCTTGCGACAAAAGTAAACGTAGGCATAATCACTTCATCCCCTGCTCCAACACCTGCCGAAGCTAATGCTACGGTTAAGGCAGATGTTCCACTAGAAACCAACTGGCAATGGTTGGATTGCATACGTGCTGCAAAAGCCTCTTCAAATTCTTTGGCTTTCCAATGGTTATTACGCATGCCATCAAAGCCATAACGCATTAATACTCCTGTTTCTAATACATCGTTTACTTGTTTTCGCTCTTCGGCTCCAAAGACTTCAAATCCTGGCATATAGTATGGTTTTAATGTTAGTAACTACACAGATTACTACTGGTTAGTTACAAACTAGATAAGGAACAAAGGTAAGGGTTGCGTTTAGGGTTTGCAATGATAATGTACTCAGATTCTTTTGGTATAATCACTACGACATTAAGGTAGAAACGATACCTGCATATGCTTTTAGGTATAGTAACTTTTTGGTTATTACAGAGCACTAATTATAGCTAGATAAAGGTTTGTGGCATAACCACAATACACTAAGAGTTCTTTTATGTCAAATTCTGAATTAAAGTCTGCAATTTCAATATCGTAATCATAATTTAGCTTAGTCCATTTATTAACAGAGTTAAGTGAAAACTGAAGCGTATCAGATTCATTGTAAACTTCAAATTTTAGCTTCCACTTTGCCTTATTTTTTAATACATAATTACACTCCGTTCCATCAGGTTTTTCTAATCGAATAATCATCTGGCCTTTTAAATTAAAAGTAATATCACCAATGTTAGTGTTGTTCTTATAAATATCAACCTTGCTTGTCCAAATATTTTTTGGCTTGATTTCGATTTTGTTTCCGTCCAGATCAGTTTTAGCTTTTTCTGAAAACCAATTAGTATAAACCAATTCACAAATTTCTTGATTGTTCTCGGTTAATTTAAAATTTCCCTTTCCAGAACTTGATACTATTTTCATAATAGTTATTTTATGAGTTTTATAATATTTGGGTATAAACCTTTGGTTTGCCCCTTACTTGTTTTAATCGCAAAAAGTATTGGCAGTACTACATTTAATAAATAAAGCCCAATAAACACGTAAAATAAAACTGGATAATATCCGTAATGCATAATTTTTAAAAAAGCAAAAGCAGCTATTGAAATAAAGGTTACAATAGACCAAATTATCTGGTAGTTTAATAGGTTGGCTCCCATTTGTTTAAGCCCAATTACTTTATCTTTTTTATTCATCCACATAATTAGTGGAATAATTATATTTCCAACAGGAATTGCTAAAAACGTAAGTACCGTAAGATGAAATATTGTAAGGTAACTTTTATCCGGTTGTTTTCCATAATCAAAAAGGTCTTCTGCGTTTATGTCAAGAACTTCACAAATTAAAGTAAGCGTTTTTCCTCTTGGTTCACTTTCGTTATTTTCGATTCGCTGAATTGTCCTTAAGTTTACCTTTGCAGATTCTGCTAATTCTTCTTGAGATAAGCCTTTTTTCTTTCGAATCTCTCTAATTTTTTTTCCGATTTCGTTCATAATTGATTTTGTTTTATTGTTTCGACAAATCTACTTATGAAACTATCTTTTTGATAACGGTTTATTTGCGACATTTTTACGACATTCTTGTCAATATACCAATTTTGCTGCGTTCTTTGAACAACTAATTTAGCAAATACATACCGAATAGAAAACCTGTAAGGATTATAAAACAAGCATAAACGAGTAATTACATACCCTTGTTTTGCTTAGTTGTTGCTGTTAAAGTAAGAAAGAGTTTGTGCCTTATCAAAATCAACTGAATTTGTAATAACTGGTTTTTTGTCTGGGTGAATCAAAACCATATCTCCATCTAGTTCTTTTCGTTTTAAAACTGTCTCGGAGTTATCACTATGTTTAATAATTATTGAATCCTTATCAAAATATTGATTTTTAATATTTAAAGAATCTAGTTGCTCACCAGCCATGTCTGGATACCAAGTCATGTCTGAAATAATCTCAATAAAGTCCTCCTCTACGTATTTAGATTGCATCTCATTAATTTCTGTTGAGTCGGGCATTAAAAAAAGTACCATGCGCTCATTAATCACTATGGCGTTTTTGTTATCTACGGTATCTGCAACTTTTGCGTTAGCGTTCGTATCAATCTCTGTTGATGCCTCTGTACGCTGTTTTCCTTGATTACAGGCCGAAAGTATTACCAGTACAATTAAAAGCTTAAGGTTTTTCATAGTTTGTTTTTGGTATGGTGCTATTTTAATATACTCAAAGATAGGGAGTTTGTGTGAGATTTATAAGTAATTAGCTATGAGCTATATACGTTGTTAGCAACAGATTTTTTAGTGTCCTTTCGGAACTATTTTTACTTTAACTTTCAATTTGCTTTTATCATCATTTAGGTCATTTTCGATTCCTCTTGGATTATTTATATAACCTTCTGGGTCATACACAAAGCAGTATAGAAGTTTACAATTCGGATGCGTTTTATATTTGGCAATATCAATAATAAGTTGTTCGCCAAGTTGTTTAGCTTTAAGTGAACTTCTGGTTTTTTTAACTTCTATTACTATTTCCTCATCTTTCAATAAAAAATCGGAACGAGTAGAGCCACCAGCATAGCTTGGATTCCATTCTTCACATCTAATATCTTCATAATACATCCTTAATAACGAATGAAGTAAATCTTGTGTGTCATATTCGTCTTTAACATCCAATGTTTCTCTATCATTGTATCGATTTCGTAATTGTTTGACTACAAGATGAAATCTTTCGAAAATTGTTTCCAATAACAGTAAATCATCTTTATCTGCTTTAGTTGTATTTTTTGCAATAACTTTTTTTCTGGACTTCCAAGGAAAATCATTTCCGCAATGTTTACAAATATCAGGAACAGGCGTCATATCAGCTGAAATAAATACCACATCTGATTTGTAATCACCTTCAATTTCTTTTCCACAATTCGGGCAATCCTTCAAAGTTTTACTTCCACAATAAGTGCAGAATTTTTTATTGAATTCGGGACTCGAATGAAATGAATCATTAATTCCGTGTCCTTTTTCACAAACTAAATAAGCATCGTAATATCCTAGCATATTGTTTTTTCAAATTTGTTGCTAACGGTCTAGTATAAGAATAGTAGCGGATTTTCACGCATTAACTTTTCGGTTAAACACAGACCTTTTTTATATTTACTTACTTTGGTTTTAGCGATTAAACCGCTATTATTTTTATACATTGTTGGCAACTGGCTTTTTATTCAATCTTTTTATTATTTCTTCGTCTTGGAAAGTCTTAATTCCATTTTTATAATTGTTCAAGAAATATTCGTCATATCCAGTTTCATTAATTTTTTCTGCTATAATTTGTTCGTTAAGTAAAGACTTTGGATTAGGAACAGTCAATGTCGCTATTAGAAAATCAAATTCGTTCAATTCATCAGTCCACTCTATTTTAAGAAATCCATTTTTGTCAATTAATTCAGGTTCTTTTTCTATTGTATAATCCGATGGATTGAAATTATATTCTGCATATATTTTTCCCCAACGTTCCTTTATTATTTCTAGGTTTCTACTATTCGCAAGATTTGGATTTATTAAAAGACCAACAGTCCCCCAATTTTTGTTTAGTGAAGGCCCACTTTTTTTCCAAAGTCCTTCCGCAGACGCCATAGCAAATGCTTGACTTTCTAAATTCCTAGCATTTTTAAGTGTTTCCTTAAATGGAAGTATGTACGCATTTCCGAATTCAGTTTTAGGGTGATTTGATAAAATCATTGTATGCGTATATCTTCTAGAACTTGATTCTCTTCCGTATCGTATTCGTGCCTTTATTGGTATTAAATTTTCTGAAGATGCAAGATAAAGTTTTCTCCATTTGAGTCGTTTGGGTTCATTGTCCCAGAGTAATGAACCAATAATTATAGCACCTCCGTTAAATTCCATATATGAATTGTCTCTGTTTAAATGCGCTTTTACCTCCTTCTAAAATTTCACAACATATTACTCTTGTTTCTGTTCGGTCAATCGAACCAGAATCTAAAATATGAGATTTAACACTCGTGCTTTTTAATGGAATGATTAATTCTGCGTCTCCTAGAACTGCAATATTTGGATTGTGGGTCACAATTATAACTTGTCTAGATTCTTTGATTTTTCTTAGATTTTTTACAATGGTTTTAAAAATAAACTCACTATCCAAATTGTCTTCTGGTTGGTCAATAACCAATGGATTTTTACTTTTTGAGAGCATCAATATGCCAAGTAAAACAGATTGTTGCTGACCTAACGATAATTGAGAAATTGATTTTGTATTCCTGATGGTCTTACCATTTTCATCTTTGAAAACTTTTGTGACAGAAATTGAAGGTCTATCTTCAAAGTCGATTGCCTCAAAATCTTCATACGTATAATCTTTCATTATACGAGTTATGATTGATGTAATGTCATAATCGTTTAAAAGCCTGTTGCCTTCACTATCCTTAATTGTTTTGAATTTAGCTATGTCATTTTTTTTACACGCATCTACAAATTCTAATGGTGTCATTTGTTTTGAAATGACAGTCGCTTTTGGAACTCTAGCTGTTTTCCATTCCATAACGCTTTTAAGTTGACTCTCAAAAATGTCGGAATATTTGCCTTCTTCGTATTTTACTGTAATAAATAACCCATCTAATGTGTTTTTTAGATTTTGATTTATAATATCTGCAAATGCATAACGATTGTAATAAAGTTTTCTCTTTAGGTCTGCTCTTTTCGTGAGTAGTTCTTTACGAGTTTTATCAAGCTCTTTTAATAATTTTTGACTGTTTTCAAGTTTTTTAACTCTAGCAGTAAGTTCAATAATATCTTTAGAAATTTGATTTATTTTACCTAAGTCAAAAGGAATTCCTTGTGCTTCTAATTCCTTTTTCTTTTTATCAATTTTTTCTTGGATTGTTTTTTCTTTTTCTTTCCAGTTATTCAATTCTACTTGTAGTTCTTTGATTTTAATGTTTAATGCATCATTTAATTCTCCGGATTTTTTACTTACTATTTTTGAAAACTGAGAAACAAGGTCTTTTACTTTTTTAAAGTAATCTTTACCGACAATTATTTCTTCATCTGTTAGACTTTCAAATGCTTCAAAGGTGTCGTTATCGCTTAAAACTTCTCTGTAAGATTTAACTAAATCATTCAAATCTTCAATAAGAACTTTTCTTATCTGTCTTTCCTTAATTAAACCATTTTGGAATTTTACTAAATCCCCAGCTTTTTCTTTTTCAAGACTTTTTAGCTTTTTCTGTTCATTTAGTAAAGCCTTTTTAGTTTCTTTTAAACTCAAAAGTTCAAGTCTTAATTTACGAGACTCACTTTGATTATCTAATAACTTGTTCTGAATATCTTTTTCCTCAAGTTTGAGTGAACTTAAATCTAAAAATGAGTCTAAAAAGTTTACTAGTATAATCGGGTTTTCATCACTATGCTGTATAGTGTCCGCTGTTTCTCCTTGACCGTAGCTTTCTATATCAACTTTTGAAATACCATTTAATGGGTCTGTGATATTCTCTGTTATATTGTTTTTTTCTCTACCAAATTCAATTACTTGTCCAGCTTCATCTTCAAAAACCAAACTAGCTTTTTGAGGCCATACTTCTGAATCAACTACTTTGGACAATGACTTATTTCCTGATGTTTCTCTAATGACTTCAAGCAAAGTTGATTTGCCTGCTCCACGACTTCCAATTATACAAGTCAAATTTGGACTTAGATTAACTACCATATTATCTAAAAGTCCTCCTTCAATTTTTATTGATTTAATAAGTGGTCTTTTTTCAGGAATGAACTCTTCTAATCTTATTCTAGATTCTTGACTTTGTAAAGCAATTTTGAAAGAATGATAATTTAATTCATCAACTTTAATTCGAGTGACTTTTTTCTCGCCTTCAGCATTAGTTCCAAGCTTAATTAAAGTATGAGCATCAGAAGACATAAGTTTAGGTAAATTATAATCTTCTGTAAGTTCTAGCTCAGCTCTTCTTAGATTTATTAATCTTTTTCTATTATCATCTTCATCTAAATCAGTATAAAAATCTACACTTCGTTTTGTGTTGATTTCGAGACCATATAAGTTTTTATGCTTAAAAACTTCTTCCATTTGTGGTCCGAATCTACCAATAGTTTTTTCAAATCCCGAATCTACTTCTATATGTGCAAGTACTCCAATTCCATTGTACTGTTCTGCTAAATCCAAACATTGCACAATTCCTTGCTGACAAGTTTTTTTATCAGCACTTACTGTTAATTTACCAAAGCAATCGCTTAAATTTTTGAAGGTTTCAAAATATAACAGTAAATGACCTTGAGTAGTACTAACTTCTATTCCTGGTATTACCAAGATGTCTTTATCTTTAGAATAGTTTATTGCAATTCTAGAATTTTGAATTTCATTATGGTCTGTAATACTAATTATTTTTAGTCCTTTTTCAATAGCAGTATCAACAATGGCTTCTGGTGTCATTGTATGGTCATAAACATCATAAGAGCCATAATCTTCTCCATAAGAATGAATATGTAAGTCGGCTCTTAAAAATTTAGCTCCTATTGTCATATTTTGGTTTTTTTTTCAGCTTGTTGCCAACGGTCTGGGCTATGAGTAGTTGCGTGGTTTAGCGATTAATTTTGCAAGTACACACCAAGTTGGAAATTCCGCAGGAATTTCCAAAGTAGGCGAGAACAAGCAATTACTTATAGCCATTGTTGTGAGCTGCCTTTTTATTCAAACATTTTTTTCAGTTCCGCTTCCATATCTCTCGATACTTTGTAATTCGCCTCATTTCCATTTTTAGAGTGTTGGAATGTTTTCTTGTTTTCAGCTAATTTTTTAACAAATTGGCTTGTATTTGAAAGCTTTATACTGTGTTCTTTTAAAAGTCTTGAAATATCTCTACTCCTGAATGTTTTTGTTTCTGAATTCAGCTGTGTGTAATAACCTGCTAATAAAGCTTTTCTAGTATCGCTCGTGTCTTTTGGAATGGCATTTAACCATTCGCCAAAAGTTTCTGGTAATTCAGACGTTACTATAGTTTCCGATGGTGTTTCAGTAGCTGTGCCATTTGCTTGTGCAGTTGTTTCTGTGGCTTGAACTACAGCTTTTGGTTTTTCAGTTGTTTTGGACAACTTAACGTATGTTTCTAAATGCTTTTCAATTTTATCATAGTGATTTGATACGAAATCAGAAGGTCCTTCTAATTCTATTTTGATTTCGCCAATTTTAATTTCAAGTTTTGCTTCTGCCATATTTTATAATTAATTAGGTTTCCAATTTTCATAGTTGTCTTCCACGTATTTCTGACCTGGTGGAAGAAGAAATATTTTGTCATCATTTGTTAATTCAATGTACTGAATTTTATCCAATTCCTTTAAAATCTTGTTTTTAAGATAAGTTCTATTTTCATATTTGAGATGAAGGCATAAATTGTCAATTGTTAAAAAGCTAGAGTTTTCAGAATACATTAAAAGTAAAATCTGGTCTTTTATTTTAAGTTTTGGGTTTAATATTCTCTTAATCCCATTAAGGTCGAATACTAATTCTAATTTTCTTGATACCAATATGTCAACTAATCCCTGTGCCTCTGTAAGCGAAATGTTATAATTAATTCGATAAAGTTCAGCTAAAGTCCATTCGCTAATAGTAATGATTAAAAGAGAGTCCGATTTATTAGGGTTCACATCTCCACTTAAATGTCCAACACCTCTTCTGTTTCTAATATTGTAAATAGCACCAAGGCATCTTGGAATATGAAGTCTGTACGAATCTAAAATTGAAGATGGCGCTCTTTGGATTCTCTCGAGTTCAGCGAATGTATTCCTTATGGATGTTCCGATTGGTGTATAGGTTCCAAAAACTTGGTGTTGCAAAATTCGTATTACGGCTTCAACAAATTTCCCTCCATTCAGTTCGGAAGGTTCCCATTTTTGAGTAATAAAATTTGTTTTGATTTCGACATAACTATCCATTAATGCATCAACTAATTCTGATGGGAATACACTTTTTAATTCAGTCGAAAATTGGTTTAGCATTTAATGTTTTGTTTTTTCAGGTTGCTCACAACGTCCTGCGGATAAGGCGAGTTGCGTTGACAGCTTGCTGTCATTAGCAATAGTAGCCTTTAGACGCTATTCGCTTTATCCGTTGTTGGGAATACGTGCCGTAGGCACGCCAAGCGAATAGCAGTCGTACTGCAGGACGTTAGGGAATAATAGGATTAAAGTAAGGTACGCAGTACCGTTTAACCGTGCCGTAGGCATTATTCCCTAACTTGTTATATGATTATATTTATTAGCGTTATCCCGTAATCATTACAGGATAACAACATACTTTAATATTCTTTATCCCGTAGCACTTACAATACATAGTACCCAGAACAAACCTTCAATTTACAAAAAAATAACCCAAGTTTAGGTAGGGTTTTTCCCCTACCGCATTAGGGTATTTTCCCTTTTTTTTCTTACAAATTGGTGTAGGAGGATAGATTGTTAGATAATTAGATTTTTAGATGGTTAGATGGTTGGATTTTTAGATGGTTAGATGGTTGGATTTTTAGATTTTTAGAGATTTCTTGTTGCACTCTTAATGACAGTTGGGTTACAGGTATTAAAAAAGCCCTAACATTGCTGTTAGGGCTTTTTTTATTTAGTCTTATGAAGATCCCGAAGCGAGTTCGGGATACGTTCGCTAACGCAAAACTTAGATTTGCTAGCTCACTTATTTCACTTCTTCAAAATCTACGTCTTCTACGTCTGCGTTTTCATCGTTACTTGCAGAAGCTCCTGCATCGCCAGTAGGTTCTCCTGTTGGAGCGCCTTGTTGCTGTGCTTCGGCTTGTGCTTTGTACATCTCTTCAGAAGCTGTTTTCCATACTTCATTCATTTTATCTAATGCTGGTTGTATGGTCTCAACATCCTTAGTTTCAAACGCTTTCTTTAATTCTTCAAGCGCTTCTTCTATAGGCTTCTTTTTATCGTCACTTAGCTTCTCTCCAAACTCTTTTAATTGCTTTTCTGTCTGGAAAATCATTGCATCTGCTTCGTTAATCTTATCTGCCTTTTCTTTTACGGCTTTATCTGCTTCAGCATTTGCTTCGGCTTCTTGCTTCATCTTTTGGATTTCTTCTTCAGTTAATCCAGAAGACGCCTCAATACGGATATCTTGCTTCTTACCAGTTGCTTTATCCTCTGCACTTACTTTAATAATTCCGTTTGCATCAATATCAAAGGTTACTTCAATTTGAGGTACTCCTCGTTGTGCTGGTGGAATTCCGTCAAGGTGAAAACGACCAATGGTCTTGTTATCGTTTGCCATAGGGCGCTCTCCTTGTAGTACATGAATTTCTACACTTGGCTGATTATCTGCCGCAGTAGAGAATACCTGGCTCTTTTTTGTTGGGATGGTTGTGTTTGCTTCTATAAGCTTTGTCATTACACTTCCCATGGTTTCAATACCTAGTGATAGCGGAGTTACGTCTAATAATAATACGTCTTTTACATCTCCTGTTAATACACCACCTTGTATTGCAGCTCCTACTGCTACTACCTCATCTGGGTTTACTCCTTTACTTGGTGCTTTCCCAAAGAATTTTTCTACAGCTTCTTGTACTGCTGGAATACGCGTAGAACCTCCAACTAAGATAATCTCATCGATATCACTTGTGCTTAATCCTGCGCTCTTTAATGCAGTCTGGCAAGGCTCAATAGTTCTCTTTACAAGATCGTCTATTAATTGCTCAAACTTAGCACGTGTTAATGTTTTAACTAAGTGCTTTGGTCCACTTGCCGTAGCTGTTACATACGGTAAGTTAATTTCGGTTTGTGCCGAAGATGATAACTCAATCTTTGCTTTTTCTGCCGCTTCTTTTAAGCGTTGTAAAGCCATTGGGTCTTTTCTAAGATCCATGTCTTCTGCAGATTGAAACTCATCTGCCAACCAGTTAATAATCTTGCTATCTACATCATCACCACCTAAGTGTGTATCACCATCTGTTGCTAGTACCTCAAATACACCATCTCCTAATTCTAGGATAGATACATCATGCGTACCACCACCAAAGTCAAAAACCACTATTTTCTGGTCTGTACTCTTTTTATCTAATCCGTATGCTAATGCTGCCGCTGTTGGCTCATTAATAATACGTTCTACTTTTAATCCTGCAATTTCTCCGGCTTCTTTAGTTGCTTGACGCTGGCTATCATTAAAGTACGCTGGTACTGTAATTACGGCTCTGCTTACGTCTTGTCCTAAATAGTCCTCAGCAGTTTTCTTCATTTTCTGAAGAATCATCGCACTTAATTCTTGTGGCGTATAAAGACGCCCATCGATATCTACACGTGGTGTGTCGTTATCTCCTTTTTTTACATTAAATGCAGCAGACTTTACTTCTTTTGAAGATTCTGAATATTTATTACCCATAAATCTCTTGATTGAAGAAATTGTTTTTGTTGGGTTTGTTACTGCTTGTCTTTTTGCAGGGTCTCCCACTTTAATCTCACCACCTTCTACAAAGGCAATTACTGAAGGAGTTGTTCTTTTTCCTTCGGCATTAGGAATTACCGTTGGCTCGCTACCTTCCATTACGGCTACACACGAGTTGGTTGTTCCTAAGTCGATTCCTATTATTTTACTCATAGCGTTATAGTATAATTTTAGTGTTCAATATTTTAATTTACGCTTACTATATGTCAATCTTTATGCCAGCAGAAATTTTATGACAAGGTGTCAGAAAGTGTGTCTAATAAGACAAAAATACCCGTCAATGGGTATTTTAATTATGTTAAAAGTTTTATGTCTTTGTAATAAATTCAGAAACAATGAAAAAGTTTTTAGTTTTATTATGCACAATGACTTGTTCTATTTCTTTTGGGCAAGAACAAATTGGAACCGACATAGACGGTGAAAACATTAATGATAGAATTGGCAAATCTGTAGTTTTAGCAAGAAATGGTTCAAGAGTTTCTATTGGAGGTGATAAGTCACCTAATGGTTTAGGTAGTGTATCTGTTTATGATTTTAACGGTACAGATTGGGTACAGGTTGGTAATACAATATTTGGTGAAAATGAACTTGATCAGATTGGAAATCATGTATCAATGTCTAATAATGGAGACATAATAGCAATTGGTGCACCACTAAGTGATGAACTGGGTAATAATACTGGGCAAGTACGAGTTTTTCAATTAAATAATGGAGTTTGGGAACCATTAGGCAATAAGCTTATTGGAGAGCAAGATGTTGATAGATTTGGTAGCTCTGTTTCTCTGTCTGCTAACGGTACAATTCTAGCGGTTGGTGCGCTTAGTGGAACTGGAAATATGAGTGATAGTGGGTATGTAAAAGTGTATGAGTGGGATGGGGCTGAATGGGTACAAAAAGGAAGTAAAGTTAATGGAAATAACTTTTTTGATTATTTCGGTGCTGCTGTTTCATTTTCTGAAGACGGCAATAGACTAGCGATAGGAGCATATAAAGAAGATGATGATGGAAGAGTATATATTTTTGAATGGAATGGGAGTGATTGGTCACAGCTTGGAAATACACTTCAAAGTGCATCAACAAATGCAGACCGTTTTGGTTCTTCTCTAGAAATTTCTGGCAATGGAGAAACTGTAATTATTGGTGATTTATGGGACGATACTGGAGGAAATCAAAGTGGAACTGCTCAAGTTTTTAAATATAATGGTAGTATATGGAATCAAGTAGGCGCAACCATTACTGCAGTAGGGTTTGGAGACCATAATGGTTGGGGAGTTTCAATTTCATTTAATGGAAATACTATTGCTGTTAGTTCGCCAAAAAACTCAACCAATTCTTTTGAAGCTGGAAGTGTACGAATATTTCAGTTAAACAATGGTAATTGGGTACAGTCAGGAAATACTATTTATGGAGAAGGGAGCAATGATAAATGTGGTCAACAAGAAGCAATAAGTTTAAGTCGAAATGGTGAAATTGTTGCAATTGGAGCAGAATTTAATGATAACGAAGGGCAAGGTTATGGCCATGCAAGAGTTTTTAATCTTTCAAACATTTTATCAACTAATTCTACAACAAGTAAGAAGTTTCAATTTTTTCCAAATCCAACCTCAGCAAAAATAACGTTTGAGAACATTGATTCAGCAAACGTTAATATATATAACAGTATAGGACAATTCTTAGAAAAGAAAACCATTGAAAACCATTCTCTAAATATTTCAAATCTAGCAGATGGTATATACTTTTTGAAGATTAATACACAAGATGCAGTAGAAACAGTAAAAATTATTAAAAAATAAGAAACGCTAGTCTTACTATTGTAATTGTTTTAACTCGTTGTGGAATTTTATAAATTCGTCACTTCGAGTGTCCCGAACTTGTTTCGGGATGTATCGAGAATAAGATGTTTAGTGCCTAAAAATCACTCAAACTGACGCCTAGTCCCATAGATACTATTTTTGATTTAAAATGAGAGATTACACTTCCAGCAGTTCCTTCCATTGTGTGGTATAACGAGAAGTTCGTTCTTTTTTAATGAGCTCCCACTCGTCCATACGAGTGCCAATCATAGCTGAAGCAACACTTGTTTTGCCATATTTAAGATTAATACGGTCTAGCGTTTCAGTAAGTTTTTTGCTACTCGCCGTTTGTGGCATAAATAAGTTTCCTTGCACGTACTCCTGCGGAATAATTCCGAAGAGATTTACACCTACTTTTTTATAACGGTAGCCCTTTTTGTAAATTTTTCGCAATGCTTTTCGCGCTTCAGTAATAAGTGCAAAAGTATTGTTTGTAGGTATGGGCATTGTAGCTGTACAACTATTAGCATATTGCTTATCTATATCGCTATGATAGTTTGTAGTGACAAATACATGTATATAGCTTGCGCAGGATTTTTGAGCACGTAGTACCTCTGCCACTTCAGTTACATAATAAGCACATGCTTCTTCAATTCGCTCTAGGTCTTCTAGTTTTTTTCCAAAAGATTTTGCCGTACCAATCGCTTTTTTAGGTTTTGGCATAGTCATAAACTCTAAACAGGATTCGCCATTGAGCTCTTTCCATAGCCGCTCTCCTACTACGGTCATTTCTTTTCGTACCCAATTGATGGGTAATTGTGAGAAATCGAATGCAGTATGTATTCCAATATTTTGCAAACGTTGCACATGCTTACGCCCCAATCCCCAGACATCTTTGGTCTTTGCCCATTGTAAAGAATCTATTTGTTTTTTAATTGTATCTATTACATACACATGGTTATACGCAACAATTTTTTTTGCTCTTTTGTTTGCTAACTTAGCCAGCACCTTAGTTGGTGCAATCCCTACTCCTACTGGTAATCCTGTATATTTATAAATGGTGTCTTTAATGTGGTGTCCGTATTCTTGCAGGTCTTTGTGTTCCATCCCTGATACGTCAATAAATGCTTCGTCTATACTATATACCTCAACATTAGGCGAAAACTGCCCTAAAATATTCATTACCCTTTGGGACATCTCGCCGTATAAAGTATAGTTTGAAGAAAAAAAAGTGACCTTGTTTTTTATAAGCACCTCTTTAATTTTAAAAACAGGCTCAAACATAGGGATGTGTGTAAGCTCTTTTGCCTCCTTATTTGCAGCAATTATACATCCGTCATTATTACTTAATACTACAACAGGTTTCCCCCACAAGTCGGGTCTAAATACTTGCTCACAGGAAGCATAAAAGCTATTGCAGTCTATCATTGCTATCATTGTATTACTTTTTATGAATTACATAGCTAACGACACCCCAAACTGTTATTTCTTCTTGTAACTCTTTTGAAATTGTAAGCAACACAAAGGCGCCTTCTTTAATAGCCAATACGAGACTCCCTTTTCTAGGCATTACAGAACGGTCTACAAGTAATACGTCCTCTTTAAAAACAGTAAATTGTTTCCAATCATTGGTTGTTATTCTCACAAAAAAAGTAGCGTCTTTTGTGAGAACAAGCTCTTTGTTTAAGTCTATAGGCGCTTCCATGTAGTGGGTTGCCGCACTAGGAAACCCTGTTTGCTTAGAAACTTCGGGAGCATGCCTGTTGGCGCTTGGTTGTATTTTCCCATGTATTTGAATTTCCATACTTCAAAAATATGGAATTATTCCAATAAAAAGGATTATTTCCATGTAAAAATAACACCAATCACTCGAAAAAGAAAATTACATTTGTGTAACAAACAAAAACTATGGAAAGTATAAGTGTTTTTGACATGCTTAGCATAGGAGTTGGTCCTTCGAGTTCACACACTTTAGGACCATGGCGTGCTGCAAAAATGTGGATTGAGCGACTACAAAGAGAAGAGCGATTTACAATGGTCGCTGCTGTTTCGGTAGACTTGTATGGTTCATTATCGCTCACGGGAAAAGGACACGCTACAGATGTAGCTGTATTAATGGGATTACTAGGTACAGATCCTGTAACATTTCCTATTGAAGATATTCAGAAAAAAGTAGATGAAGTTAAAAGTTCTAAAACACTTCTTTTAAATCTTGAAAAACCCATCCCATTTGTTTTTGAAGAAGCCATCACCTTTCATAGAAAGTTTTTAGAATTTCACCCTAACGGAATTACCTTTAGAGCTACCCTTCGCAATGGTAAAAAAATCTCGCAGACCTATTATTCTATAGGAGGTGGATTTGTAATTCAAAAAGAGCGAAAAAGAAAAAAACGGCAGTTAGAAAAATTTAATCACTTCCCCTTTCCTGTTGAATCTGGCACCGAATTATTGGCGCATTGTACTGCGGAAGGAATTCCTATTAGCCAATTGGTTTTGCGTAATGAATTGTCTCTTCGTGACCCCGACAGAATAGACGTAAAATTAAAAGCAATATGGGATGTAATGCTAGATAGCATGTACACCGGTTGCCATACCGAAGGTATTTTGCCTGGAGGTCTTAATGTAACACGTCGTGCTTTTGAAACACATACAAAATTAATGGGTGATACTCCCTATACCAATGCTACAGAATGGTTAGGAGCGATACGAAATACTGAAGTAAAATTTAGGCAAATTTTAAAATGGGTTTCTTGCTTTGCCCTTGCCGTAAATGAGGTTAACGCCTCTTTAGGGCGTGTTGTAACGGCTCCTACTAACGGTAGTGCAGGTGTTATTCCTGCGGTATTAATGTACTATCTAGTTATAGAAAACCACGACGGGAACTTTGAGGATATTAAAAAGTTTTTACTAGTAGCAGGCGAAATAGGAAGTCTGTTTAAAAAAGGAGCTACCATTTCGGCTGCCTTAGGAGGTTGCCAAGCAGAAATTGGAGTTTCATCTGCGATGGCAGCGGGTGCCTTAACCGAGTTAATGGGGGGAACTCCTGCACAAGCACTTATGGCTGCAGAAATTGCAATGGAACATCATTTAGGATTAACCTGCGACCCTATTGCTGGACTTGTACAAATACCCTGTATAGAACGTAACGCTATGGGTGCTATAAAAGCGATAAACGCATGCGAAATGGCGTTAGATAGTGACCCAACAAAAGCTAAGATTCCTTTAGACAAGGTAATTGCTACCATGTGGGAGACAGCAAAAGACATGACCTCCAAATACAAAGAAACAAGTGAAGGTGGGCTTGCAATACAAGTAAATGTAAGTGATTGTTAGATTTGAGGTTAGACCGCTTCGCTGTTAGAATATAAGCCTCACATACTATTTAAATTTGCACCTTAAATTATCCCTGCTTACAAGAACTTCTTCTCCTAGAATCTATAAGATGAATAATTTTCCAACCATTATCTGTTTTGGCAAGGGTAAACGCATTAGCACCACAATGGCTAAAGTTTCCGTTTAACCAAAATTCATAGGGTGTCCAAACGTGTGCTAAGTTGCCATCAATTTGTACGGTGTAGTCTAATAGTTTTTCTTCCCATTTTTGTTCTGCTGGTCTATTGGCAATAGCATTTAATAAGTTATCTAGTGAACCATTAGACATCATATGCTTACCTTCTTGGTTTGTAGCTACTGTTTGTAAGGGCACTTCTTTAATTAATACAGAACGCATAACTGCTGTATCTCCCTTATGAAAACCTTCAAAAAAAGTGTCCACAATGCCTTTTGCGTCTTCTTTTGTAAAATTGTCTTGAGCAGTTACCATTCCTGTTACTACTAAGCTAAGTGCTACTATAAAAGTTTTCATATTGTAATGTTTTAAAGATTGAGTATCAAAATTAGTACTTTTACAGTTCAATTTGTTACAAAAAACTATGAGCGTAGCTAAAAAAGAATACAAGCGTATTACCACAAAGACCTTAGTGGACATGAAAAAAAGAGGTGAAAAGATATCCATGCTTACTGCCTATGACTTTACTATGGCAAAAATAGTAGATGGTGCCGGTATTGATGTAATACTAGTAGGAGACTCTGCATCTAATGTAATGGCGGGGCATGAAACTACATTGCCTATCACATTAGACCAGATGATTTATCATGCATCATCTGTAGTAAGAGGTATTAGTCGTAGCCTTGTAGTAGTAGATATTCCTTTTGGAAGTTACCAAAGTGATCCAAAAGAAGCCTTACGCTCTGCTATTAGAATAATGAAAGAAAGTGGAGGGCATGCAGTTAAAGTAGAAGGTGGTAAAGAGATTAAAGAATCTGTTAAGCGTATACTTAATGCTGGAATTCCTGTGATGGGACACTTAGGTCTCACTCCACAGTCTATTTATAAATTTGGAACCTACACAGTAAGAGCTAAAGAAGAAGAGGAAGCAAAAAAGTTAATTGAGGATGCAAAACTGCTAGAAAAATGTGGATGTTTTGCAATTGTACTCGAAAAAGTCCCTGCCAAATTAGCTGCAGAAGTAGCTAGCCAACTAACCATTCCTATTATTGGTATTGGTGCGGGTAATGGAGTAGATGGACAGGTATTGGTTACCCATGATATGGTTGGTATGACCTACGAGTTTAATCCTCGCTTTTTAAGGCGCTACTTAGACTTATATAAGGAGATGACAGGTGCTTTTGAACAATATAGCAAAGATGTAAAAAACGGTGATTTTCCTTCGGAAAAAGAGCAGTATTAATTTTGACTATTTAAACATTTTAAATTATTAAATGCATACTAAAACTTTAGCTTAACTAAATATTTTTTACAATCAACTAAATCTAATAATCTAGCATGTCTAAAGTTTTGTCTAATAAGTCTAATCTTCAAGTCTTGTATGAAGACAATCACCTATTAATTGTAAATAAGCGAGCTGGAGATATTGTACAAGGGGACAAAACTGGAGATACTCCCCTATCTGAAGTTGCTAAAGAGTACATTGCAGAAAAATATAATAAACCCGGTGCTGTTTATCTTGGCGTGGTACACAGATTAGATAGGCCAACTTCTGGTGTTGTAGTTTTTGCTAGAACCTCTAAGGCATTGTCTAGACTTAATAAGCTTTTTGCAAACCGAGAAACAGAAAAAACATATTGGGCGGTTGTAAAAAACGAACCTAAAGAAGTTACAAATAGGCTTATCCATTTTTTAAAAAGAAATCCAAAGCAAAATAAATCCTACGCGCACATAAAAGAAGTTCCTGATAGCAAAAAGGCTATTTTGAGTTATACGGTAGTAAAAAAACTAACCAATTACTATTTGCTTGAGGTTGCATTAGAAACTGGTAGGCATCACCAAATAAGAAGTCAACTAGCAGCCATAAACTGTCCTATAAAGGGAGATTTAAAGTATGGTTTTGATAGAAGTAATAAAGATGGGAGTATTCATTTACACGCAAAAAAACTTTCATTTATTCATCCAGTAAAAAAGGAACCATTAACAGTAATTGCTCCTACTCCAGACGATGTAATCTGGAATGCATGTACTAAGGCGTAAATAGCTTATTTTTAATAGCATACAACACAAGTCCTACTCTGTTTTTTACTCCTAGTTTCTCAAACACTTCTTGCCTATAATTCTCTATTGTTTTTGGGCTAAGATTCATTTCTTCGGCAATTTCACGATAGTTCATCTCAGAACAACTTAGCTCAATAAACCTTAGTAGATTTTCCCTTAGAGGTTCTTCTTCTTTAAAATTTCCAGAAAGAGAATTAATTAAGGTTTTTGAAACTTTATCTGTATGATGATATCCCTTTTCTAGAACTTCATCTAGCGTCTGCTTTAAATCATTTGGATGAATATCTTTCAGTAAAAAACCTTTTGCTCCATTGCGTAGCATTTTTAAGATTACCTCTTCCTCATCATCCATAGAAAGTGCAATAATCATTATATCCGGATGATTTTTAGTTAGCCAGTCTGCAGTAGCAAAACCATCCATAACTGGCATGTTAATATCTAGTAATACGATATTTAAGCCATGGTTATTTGCAATCAACTTTGTCTGGAAATCTTTTCCGTTTTTTGCAATAAAGCTAACTTCATACCCTTTAAAAGTATTTACTAGTTTTTCTAGGGAACTAGCAAATAAAGAGTGGTCATCTACAATGGCTATTTTATGTACTACTGAGTCGTTGCTCATGATAATAAGGATATTTTATAGTTAGTCTTGTTCCCTCGTTAGGGGACGAAGTAAGTGAATAATCTGCAAAAAGTAAAGCTGCTCTACTCTTCATTGTTTCTAAGCCAGAATTTTCTGTTTTTTGGGATATATCAAAACCAATGCCGTCATCTGTGGCAATGATTTCTAAAAAGTCTGAAACGTAATTTAATTTAATTTTTAATCTATCAGCATTTGCATGTTTAAGAACATTATTTAAGAACTCCTGTAAAATTCTGAATAAGAAAATTTCATCTCCAGAATTAATAAGCTTTTCTTCACCTTCAACAATAAGTGAAGCTTCTACTAACTGAAGCCTGTTAAGTCTTTTAAATTCATATTCTAACGAAGCAATAAGCCCATTTTTTTTAATTACATCATTATTTAATGTTCTAGATAAGTTCCTAATTTGTTGTACAGAATCTGTAAGCAAGTTTTTGGTTTCAGTAACCTGTTCAATATTATCTTTTGAAACGGAAACTGAAAGCATATTTAACTGCATACTAGCGACAGAGAGTAATTGACCAATATTATCATGCAACTCCCAAGCAATATTTTTAAAGGTTTGTTCTCTAGTCTCCATTTGAGATTTTACAAGTTCTTTTTCGTATTTTTTTTGCGCTTCAATTTTATCGATAAGAAATTGGTTTTTTCGTCTTTGAAAGACTACAAAAAATATAATTGCAAAGCACCCAATAAAGAGCAGCACGCCAACAAAATATACTATCAAGTATATTTCTTGGTCTAGTAAGGGTTCTTGTATCGAGAGCATAGTAGTAAACCAAATATAAAGATACTGTAAAGAAAAAAGTTAGCGCTATAATTTATATTCTGATATAAATTCACAAATTGTGGGTCTATAGAATTACTGTAATAAGCACTATAAATTCTCAATGGTGTTGTTGTAATTTCAAAAAGAAGTATCCCGACAGAAATATAAAATGGGAGTAATTTAAAAATTCGTAATATGTTTTTAGATTCTAATAATTCAAAATAATACATAAACACACTTAAAATTACTAATAAAGTCCCTAAAATTGAATTAATTTTTGAATAGAAAGAAAAGAAATCTCCAGATACAATAAATACGGTTACTGCAATAAACACATAGACAACTACCAAGTATTTTAAAAGCTTTTTTACGACTTTGTTTTTTAGAAAAAAGCTAAAGAACAATGTGTAGAAAGAATAGCTATAGATATAGTAAGTATTATACATCCAATAATTTCTCCTAAAGGGTGTAGTATCTAGAAAACTTAATGGACCATCATCCACAACTAATAAAGCATAACGTCCAACAAGTTCAACTAAAGAAGTTACTCCTAAAAAAACTACTAATGTTTTAATTTTTTGAGAAGGATGTTTTTTATAAAAGTAGATACTGGCAATAAATGCCAGTATCTCCAAAATATTAAATACAAACGTAAAACTATACATTAGTAAATTTTTGGCGGAATACCTCCAATTACTACATTTAATGGATCTATATTATAATTATTATTTGCTGTAGCAGATGTTCCATCCGTAGCAGATAAAAATACCGTTGCATTTTCATTATCTTTATTATCGTAGGCTGCAAAGTAAATGCGCACGCCAGGATTATCTATTCCTTGTTTTCCAGACTCATCTTTTACATAATCTAAAAATTCTTGCAAATTTTCAAGACTAAAAACAAACTCGCAAGTGTCCTCTTGGTTGTTTCTAGATTGTTTAATTACAACAGCACGTGTTGTATTCCAGTTGCTTTGCAAGTCTTTTGCTTTCTGCACGGTAATGCAGTTCTGTGGTCTCCCCATGAGATAAAAGTTTAAATGTTAATAAATTGTCAAATTAAGGATTTTATTAATCAAATAAAATCGACGAACTGACTTTATTTCAATAAAATATGAATTTTTGATGTTGGCATTTTTTGAGAAATCGTATTTATCGCATTTTCAGAAAGTTGCAAAATTCTATAATAACCTCCTGTTGTTTGTGCGTCTCTCATTAACACAATTAATTTTCCAGAAGGTGTTAATTGTACAGTTCCAGGTTGAACTGGACTTGAGATTATTTGTCCTCCTTTTATGGTTTTTTTAGTTTCTAACAATATAGCCATCCTATTACTTTGGGAAGAAATAGTAAAGTCCCAATTTATAAGTTTTTCTTTAGTTGTTTTAGAAAGTAAGTCAAACTCAGGACCTTTGCTTACCTCAATTTTGTTAGAGAGAATGTAAGAGGTGTCATGTTTTAAAAACTTATTTACAGATTTAGACTTATTAGCAGGTGTGATGATAGTATCTTTTAAAATTGCATTTTGGCTTGTGAGTTCTCTGTAAAAACTCGAGCTTTCCAATACACTTCTACAAGATATCCCTCCTTTAACAGCAATATAACCTCGCATACCACCTCTTACTTGTTTAATGTCTAGTGTGGCACCCTTGGTAAGAAAAACCTCTTTGTAAGTAGTTAAAGCTTCTCCATTTATTGTTGCAATAACTTCTGGTCCTGTAATACAAATAGTACAAGGCTCTAAGACTAGCAATTTTGGTCCTAACATTGCGAACTCTATAAGCGGATAACTTAATTCATTTCCAAGAATTCTATTTGCAATAGTAGCTGCATAACTATCCATACATCCACTTACAGGAACACCATACTTTCTATATCCAAATCGTCCATTATCTTGAATCGTAGTTTGAATTCCTACTCGAAGTACTTTAAACATCTTGTACCTCCTTTTCTACTGTAAAGGTGTTACTTTCTACTTGCAATAGTATGTCATTAAATTCGGTCAAACTCACTTCATAAAATTGTATATAGTCCCCAGCTTTAAAAAGAGTAATATGGTCTTTACTTGGGTTAAAAAGTTGCAAAGGAGTTTTTCCTATTATATTCCACCCTCCTGGAGAATTTACAGGATATATCCCTGTTTGCTCGCCTCCTATTGCTACACTTCCTGCTTCTATTACACTTCTAGGTGTTTCTTTTCTTGGAGTATACAATCTTTTGTCTAATCCTCCTAGGTAAGGAAATCCAGGTAAAAAACCTATAAAATAAACTCTATAAAGTGGAGATGTATGAATTTTAACAACTTCTGAAACAGATAAACCTGAGGAATTGGCAAGCTCTTCAATATCTAGCCCAAATGAATTATGATAGCAAACAGGTATTTTACAAACAACTTTTTTTTGTGAGCTTGCAGTTTTTGTTGAAACTATAGAAAGTCTCTTTAAAACTTCAATAAATGATATTGGTGAAACTCCTTTCTTTAAATAAACTGCAATTGATGCATAACTAACTACGGTTTCTAAAATTTCCTTTGAATATTGCTGGTGGAGTAACGCATCATATTTTATAATTTCTACATGCAATACTTCATCAATTTTTTGCTCCCAACTAAGTAAAATAGCTGCATCACCAAAGGGTTGTATGTCTTTTGGAGCTATCATTGTAAAGTAATATTATGTTCTTCAGCTTTTCTTACTATATACTTTAGTATCTCAACAGAGTTTTCTGTGTCACTATGTATACAAAATGTTGATGCGTTACAAGGTATTTTATTTCCACTTTCAGAAACAATTATTTTATTAACTACCATATTATAAAATTGAGTCCAAGCTTTATCAGGGTTTGTTATTAAAGCGTGTGGTTCTTTTCTAGAAACCAATGCGCCAATATCTGTATACGTCCTATCTATAAATGCTTCAAAATGAATAGGCATTAAGTTTTCTGCCTTTTTGTGTAGTATGGTATTCTCTAATGTATATAAGATAGGTCTTTTACCTGAATCTAATATTGCTTCAACAATTGCATCTGCAGTTGGGGCGTCAATAGCAGCGTAATTGTACAATGCTCCATGTGGCTTTACATGATTTACTTCTACTTCAAGGTCTTTGCAAACCTTATAGAATAGTAAAAGTTGCTCTAAAATTGATGTCTTTAAATCTTGTTTTGTAATTGAAATAACTTTTCTTCCAAAGTTATCTGTATCAGGAAATGATGGGTGTGCCCCTGATTTCACATTGTATTCTTTAGCAAATAATAAGGTTTTTTTTATAGTAGCTTTCGTCCCAAAATGCCCTCCACAAGCTATATTACAGGAATTAATATAAGGCATTAAAGTTTCATCATACACACCTCCTTCTCCTAAATCTGCATTTATTGAAATTGACTTATTCATTAACAAAAGATATAAATAAAATATAGGTAAATAAAGAACGCTCCTTGATGGAGCGTTCTTTATTTATTAAAATGAGTTAACATTTTACATTGCTCCCCATTCTTTTAAAGACTTTTCATTTAAAGCAATATAGTCTGCATTGCTTGCTTCTTTAGCTAATTTCAAAGAAGTTTTAGCAGCATTAATAGCTCCTTTTTTGTCTCCAGACTTTGCATAGATTAAAGATTGTTGTCTGTGGTACCAAAATGCAGGTTGTTCTCTCATTTCGATAGCTTTGTCTATCCACATTTTAGCCTTATTCATGTCTTTATCTGCTTCTAAGTAATATACAGCAGCAGCATAATAATCGTTTGCACTTGGCCCTGCCATTACTTGCTCTATACTGGCAGATACCATTTTATCCGTATGAAACTTAATTGGAACGCCTACATATACCTTTTCCCACATTAGTCCAAGGTTTGCAGAGTCATTACTAATATCATCAAAAGACATTGTGTATGTTTCTATATCCATAGGAAGAGGATATACAGGAACAGTTGTTTTTGCAGCTACTTTACTTTCGTCCCATTTTTGAGGTGTTCCCCAATTGTTTGAGTCTGAGTAAAAATATACTTCCCAGTTGTTTTTCATTGGTTTTGTGAATATAGCATATGTTCCAGCTTTCACAGCTTTATCACCAATCATTACATCATCACTAAATGTAATTTTTGTGTTTGCGTTTGCTCCAGTACGCCACATTTTGTCGTAAGGGACTAATCCTCCAAAAATCTCTCTGCCCTTCATAGAAGGTCTAGAGTACTCTAATGTAACGTCGGTGAGGCCTACTTTTTGTTCAATTTTTTGTGCTGTACTAGGCGCAGGTGTTTTAACTTGTGCCTGAAATGTCATAGTTAACATAGCAACTAGTACAAATAATAATGCTTTTTTCATGTGTTTAGTTTTAAGGTGTTTTATAGATTTATAAAGTTACAATACAGTCGGGTTATAATAGTTAACAAAAACTTAAAACCATATATTGAAACATAAAAACTACTTTTACAATATGAAACGATACATAGCCGAGTTAATAGGCACTTTTGCATTAGTTTTTTGTGGAACAGGAGCAATAATAATTAATGAGTTTACAGAAGGTGTAGTGAGCCATCCAGGAGTTGCAGTAACTTTTGGTCTCATAGTCATGGCAATGATTTATGCATTTGGGGATATAAGTGGCGCACATATAAACCCAGCGGTAACAATTGCCTTTGCTTTTGCAAAAAAATTCCCGTGGAAAGAAGTTCCAAAATATGTAATCGCTCAAACAATTGGAGCTATTGCAGCAAGTGCATTGCTTCTTTTTTTATTTCCTGAAAACGAATTACTAGGTACTACCCTCCCACAACTCTCCGTATTTAAGGTTTTTATTTTCGAAATTATCCTCACTTTCTTTTTAATGTTAGTAATTATTAACGTGTCTACAGGCGCAAAAGAAATAGGAATTATTGCTGGTATTGCCATTGGTAGTGTTGTTTTACTAGAAGCGCTTTTTGCAGGTCCAATTACTGGAGCATCAATGAATCCCGCTCGCTCTATTGCTCCAGCATTAGTCTCTGGACATCTAGAGCATCTTTGGATATATATTTTAGCTCCTATAATTGGAGCACTCTTAGCAGTTATAAGTTGTCGTCTTGTGAAAGATGATAATTGTTGTGATGACTGTTAATGTTTTGTTTAATAGAATGATAAATTCATGAAACAATTTTAACTTTACTGAAAAAGTAAAGCTATGTTTAAAATCATCACAAAATTATTCACTTTTAGAAAGTCTAAAAATTTAGTTAGAGATACTCAAAGATTGTTTGTTATGAATGCTAATAAGGTTAGCAAAAAAACAAAACAAACTGACCATATGTATATTTAAATGAAAATATACCAACTTAACTCCAAACAAAGTATTCCTATTTCAAAACAGGAAGCTTGGGAATTTCTATCAAACCCAAAAAACTTAAAAGTAATCACCCCAGATTATATGGGGTTTCATATACTTTCAGGGGGAGATAGACCTATGTTCGCTGGGCAAATTATTGAATATATTGTCACACCTGTTTTTGGTATAAAAACTAAGTGGGTTACAGAGATTACTCATGTTAAGGAAGGTAACTATTTTGTAGACGAGCAACGATTTGGTCCATACTCCCTTTGGCATCATAAGCACTTTATTAAAGAAATAGAAGGTGGAGTTGAAATGGAAGACATTATCCATTATAAAGTCCCTATGGGTATTTTAGGACAAATGGTACATCCTTTTTTAGTAGAGCCTAAGCTAAATGAAATTTTTAATTACAGAAAAGCTAAGCTAGAAGAGCTTTTCGGAAAATTATAATTAATGAAAAATATAGTATTAATTGGTGGTTCCTACGGAATAGGAAATGAGATTGCCACATTACTCAAAGAGAAAAATAACGTATACATAGCCTCAAGAACTAAAGAAAATATTCCTGAAGGTGTTACCCACCTTACATTTGATGCGCTTGAAGATGATAGTTCTCAACTAGAACTACCAGATACAATAGATGGATTAGTGTATTGTCCTGGAAGCATTAACCTTCGCCCTTTTAAAATGTTGAAACCAGCGACTTTTCAAGAAGACATGGAAGTTAACTTTATGGGATTAGTAAAAACAGTATACGCACTTTTACCAAAGTTAAAAGCTGCAAACCAAGCAAGTTTAGTTTTCTTTAGCACGGTAGCTGTAAAGGTTGGTATGCCTTTTCATACAAGTGTAGCTGCTGCAAAAGGAGCGATTGAGGGTTTCGCTAAGGCATTAGCAGCGGAGTATGCACCTAGCTTTAGAGTAAATGTAATTGCACCTTCTCTTACTGATACTCCACTAGCAGAAAAATTACTCTCCAGTAACGATAAAAAAGAAAAAATGGGTGATCGCCACCCCTTAAAACGTGTTGGTACACCAAAAGATATTGCGCAGGCTGCAACCTATTTACTTAGTGATAATTCTAGTTGGGTAACTGGACAAATTATTGGAGTAGATGGCGGAATGTCAACATTAAACGTAACATAAGGTGAGTAAAAAGATTTCCATATTTTGGTTTCGAAGAGATTTACGCTTAGATGACAATGTAGGTTTCTGTAAGGCCTTAGAAGGAAAACACCCTATTTTACCCATTTTTATATTTGATACCGAAATTTTAAGTGAACTTCCAGAAGATGATGCCCGAGTAACTTTCATACACGAGACACTTCAAAATATGCGAAATGAGCTTCAAGAACTTGGTAGTAGCCTAGCTATTTACAAAGGGAAGCCCGAAGTAGTTTTTAAGGAGATTCTTTCAGAATACGATGTGCAAAATGTAATTACTAATCGAGATTATGAACCCTATGCAAGAGAAAGAGATAAAAAGATAAGTGAATTTCTTTCAGAAAAAGATATTGGTTTTTACACTTTTAAAGACCAAGTTATTTTTGAGAAAAGCGATATAGTTAAAGATGATGGAGACCCATATGTAGTTTATACTCCATATATGAAAAAATGGAAAGCTACTTTTGATCCTAATAAGCATCTTACTATTCATTATTTTTCACAAGCACCAGACAATTTATACAAAAACACTAGGCTCCCTAACCTTTCATTATCTGATATTGGTTTTAAAAAATCTAACATTAAAATCCCTGAATATGATGTCACTCCAACCACTATACAGGAATACGAAGCAAACAGAAATTTTCCTGCAAAAGATGGTACCTCTAGACTAGGGCCTCATCTTCGGTTTGGAACGGTGAGTGTTAGAAAAATGATTAAAAAAGCTATTGCTGAAAAAAATGAAGTCTTTTGGCAAGAATTGATATGGCGTGAATTTTTTATGCAAATCCTATGGCATTTCCCTGAAACAGTTTCAAATGCTTTCAGAAAAAAATATGACCGTATACAATGGCGAAATAATGAAGATGAATTTGAAAAATGGAAACAAGGAAAAACAGGATATCCTCTTGTAGATGCTGGGATGCGAGAGCTTAACAAAACAGGTTATATGCATAATCGTGTACGTATGCTAGTAGCTAGTTTTTTATGTAAACACCTATTAATAGATTGGAGATGGGGTGAGGCTTATTTTGCCGAAAAATTACTTGATTATGAACAAGCTAGTAATGTAGGTAATTGGCAATGGGCAGCAGGTAGCGGTGTAGATGCTGCTCCATATTTCAGAATATTTAATCCTACTACTCAAATAGAAAAATTTGATAAAAACCATAAATACATAAAGAAATGGGTAACAGAATTTAATACCGACTCTTACCCCGACAAAATGGTTGATCACAAAATGGCAAGGGAACGTTGTCTTAAAATTTATAAAGAAGCCCTTAGGTAACTGCAACTTTAAACCTACTTTCTCAAAAATTTAGGGTCATTACTTTAATAAACAAACACTTCGTATTTAGTATTCTGTAAAACCCTTTAAAATCAAGGGTTTACTTTTTTGGCACGGAGGTTGTTATTATTTAGGCGTACAAAGCTGACCAAAAAGTTAAAGCAAGTACAACCTAAATTTTTAAGTTATGAAAAATCTAGCAATTTTATTTTTAAGTTTCCTTTTAGTAGGAACAACAGCAGTAGCAAAAGAAACATCTAATGCAGAGACACCAACACGTAATTATGATGGTTCGGCATACATTTTTGTAGAGGGTGGTGTTGAATTCTCGGTGTTTCCAGATGGTCAGTTTGATTTTGTATATGTAGGACCACAAAATGGTAGCAATGTTAATGTAAACATTAATACTCCAAATGTTAATGTAAGTTTTAACTCAGGATATGATTATGAAGCATATGTACAGTATGATGACTACGGTGCCGTTATTCAAGTAGAAGAAGTACCTATTTACTACGATGAGTATGGACGTATTGTTCAAGCAGGTAGCGTAGATATAAGGTATACTAACAGACGTTTGGTACGTGTAGGTGGATTATATATAAACTATAACAGATATGGATATTTCTCACATTGTACAGGGTTTATAAATCCTTGGAACCGTTTTTATGTATACAGACCATGGCACGTATTTTATACAAGACCTGTGTTTGCAAGTTGCATTGTATATGATGTCCCATACAGAAGATATTACACTCCAGTAAGGTATAGTTATATAGTACATAGAAGATATTATAGCAATAGACATCGTGTAGCTTACAACAATGGTAGAAGAAACTTTTACCGTCCAGGAAGTAGAGTACATTACAGAGATGGTCGTGTAGCAAAAAATAGAGACTACAATCCTAACCGTAGAAATACTTTTGTTTCAAACTCAAGAGGTAATGCTATAAATACTAGAGCAAACTCAAGAGGTACAGTAAAAAGAAATACTACAACTTCTAAGGGAAGGCCCGTTAGTAATAACAGTAGAGGTATTGCAAAACGTGATAATTCACGCAAAACCTATAGTTCTAAGGGTCGTCCAGCGACTACTTCTAGAGGTGTTGCTAAGAAAAACAGTAGAGGAACTATAAGTAACTCTCGAAATACTTCTAGAGGTGTTGCAAAGAAAAGTAGTAGAAATACTGTAAACAGTAACAGAGGTACTGTTGCTAAACGTTCATCTAGAGCAACTAAGCCTTCACAAAAAAGAAGTACAGTTTCTAGAAGTACCTCATCAAGAAAGTCTTCTTCAAGAGCTACTACGGCAAAGAGAAGCACATCAAGAAGTAAAGCTACTTCAAGTAGATCTAGTAACTCTAGAAGTTCTAAAGGATCTACATCAAGAAGAGGTAGAGGATTATAAAATTTTGGTTGGTTAGTTTTTAGAACCCCTTGTGAGACAAAAGTTGAGCAAGGGGTTCTTCTTTATTTATATATCTTTAAGTAATCTTGCCATTTTTTCGGTTAATGCCTTTCTACTATACTTTTCAATTCCATTTGAAACTACTTTTAAATTATTGTTTTTATAATCTGAATAAAAAGAAAGTATCGTTTCTTTTAATTCACCATCATTATAGGGAAAATACTTTCCATGATTGGTTTCTTTTAAAATACTTGAAACATCGCTTCCTGATGGCCCAAACGTCATGATAGGACGCTGAGCAGCCAAATATTCAAAGAGTTTTCCAGGAATAATACATTTTGTTTCGGGTTTATTCATTTCAATAAGTAACAGTACTTGAGAATTATGTTGCAATTGCAATGCCTTCTCATGGCTCACATACCCTAATATTTTACAGTTTTCTTCCAGTCCAAAACTAATAATATTCTCTAGTACTTGTTCGCTTATAGCACCTGCAAAAACAAGGTTTAAATCATCTTTAAAATCAACATTTTCTGAGGCTATTTCGGCTAAGGTTTTCCAAAGAACTATAGGATTGCGTTCACTTAACAAAGACCCTATATGGGCTATTGAAAATTTTGCATCTAGTTGAGATTCTATTTTTATAGAAGCGTCATACCCATTGGTAATTACTTTTATTGGTTTTGGGGTTATATTCTTAAACTCTTCTTTGGTTACTGAACTTGTTACAACAACCGTATCTGCTGTATTTAAAACTTGATGCTCTAGTTCTTTATGTTTTCTTGATGAAGCTTTAGTAAGACGTAATGATTTATGATAGTGTATGGTAGTCCATGGGTCTCTAAAGTCTGCTACCCATTTTAATATAGTTTGCTGTTTAAGTTTAAGTCCAATTAAATGTAAACTATGAGGAGGTCCCGTAGTAACTATAGTATCAATATTATTTTCAGAAATATAGTTAGAAAGAAATTGTACTGAAGGTTTTACCCATCTAATTCTAGCGTCTGGTATAAAAAAGTTACCTCTTATAAACAACATAAGTTTACCTAATAGCGATTGTTTTTTATTAGCTATAAGACCACTACTCATTTTTTGAGTATTCTTTTTTGAAAACAACTTAGCCAGAGCATATGGCTCACTTATAGGGTGTTTAAGTATTGTTATGTCACTTGGCACATCTTTTTTAAAAGAAGCATCTTGAAGTGGGTAATGAGGGTTTTCTGGAACATAAACAATAGGTTCAATTCCAAAATCTCTAAAGTGCTTTACAAACTGCACCCAACGTTGTACTCCTGGCCCTCCAGCTGGTGGCCAATAATATGTAATAATGAGTACCCTTTTCATATTAATTAAGAGGTAGTTTTCTGTGTATTTCTATAACTAAAAAATACACCTCCTATAATTAAGAGCAATAGAAGGATAGCACTAACAAGACTTATGGTACTTCCTGTTTGTATCACGCTAGGTTCAAATTTAAAAACTATAGTGTGGTCTCCAGCTGGAATAGGTAATGCTCGTAATACATAGTTAGCACGTATATGTTCAACTGGCTTTCCATCTATATAGGCATTCCACCCTTTTGGATAATATACTTCAGAAAAAACACCTAACTGTGCAGAGCTTGAAGATGTTTCATAAACTAACTCTTGTAATTCTTGAGACCTTAAAGTAATTGTTGCTGTAGTATCTCTAGCAACCTTATCTAAAGGAATTACATCCACAAAGTCTTTATATACAACTGCTGTTTTCTTGCTATTTAAACTGTCTAATAACTGTAATTCTTCATCTGCTGTATTTGCAACCTTGATATTTTCTACAAACCAAGCTGGGCCATTAGCATAGGGATTACGTTGTCCAATAGGGCCTCCATTTTCATTTTGAATAATAATATACCGAACATTAAGCATGTTTAATATCCCAATATTACCATTACGTAGGTAGAATTCATTAATATCATTCATTCTACCAGGTTTTGCTGCATGATATCCTCCAAGTGCATTGTGATAATAACTTGCTTGTCCGCTTGTAAAAGCATCGTTTGTTACATCGTATACTCTGTAATAACCATCATCTTCCAAAATTTGCATATCTGCCCCACTTTTTGGAAAAGGTTGTTCCATTACTCTAGCACGTACAAAATCATCTTCATTTACATATCTTCTATCTACTCCCACTAAGTCTATTGCAACCAAAACGACTAAAATTGAGATAGCTGTAATTTCTTTTAATTTCCCCTTTAGTAAACCAAACAAAACAGTTGCTGAAAGCAAAATAAAAATAAGACTTCTTATTGCATCACTTGTGAAAATTGATATCCTATCTTCTCTAACGGCTTCAATATACTCTAGCCCTATTTGTTCAATAAAAAGTGAATCATAAGGACTCGCAAAATCAAAAAGTAAACTCTTAAAAAGAAGTAATAGTATTGTTACCCCACCAACAATTCCTGTTGTAAGCAGTAAAGCTTTTTGTTTTACTTCTTTCTTTACAAAATCATTAAAATACTGATGTAAACCTACTACAGCAAGTATAGGAAGAACTAACTCGATAATAACCTGTATTGAAGATACGGCTCTAAACTTACTATATAATGGGATGTAATCGATAAAAAATTCGGTTAGGAAGCTAAAGTTTTTTCCCCATGATAATAATAGGCTAATTGTGAAACCAGCTACAATCCACCATTTTAATCTTCCTTTTACTAAAAATAAGGCTAAAACTGCCAGAAATATAACAACTGCACCTATGTAAGCAGGAGCCGCAACAATTGGTTGATCTCCCCAATAAGCGGGTGTTTGTCCTACTAATTGTGCTGCTTCTTGGGGAGAAGCTCCAATTTTAACTAGGGATTCAAAAGCTTCAGAATCTTCTGGGAGTGGGTCGCTTGAACCACCACCCATTAAACCAGGGATTAAAAGATTTAAGGACTCTCCTATTCCGTAGCTATATTCAGTTATATATTCATAATCAAGACCATTTACTTCTTCTTTTTTGCTTCCATCTGGATTGATGGTCAGTTCAGATTTACCTCTAGTAGATGTGTCTGCATACTCTTTAGTCGCCATAATATTAGTAGCATTAAGCCCCAAAGCAACAATAGCAGCAACTATCATGATTATTGAAGCTTTAAAAAAGTGCGGTAACATCTTCTTTTTATATGCATCTATAAAATAAGCAACCCCAATGCAGATTATTAATAACAATAAATAATAAGTCATCTGGAAATGATTTGCCACTAACTCTAAAGCAACTGCGATAGTTGTGAGTACAAAGCCCCAGATATATTTACCCCTAAAAGTGAGTAAAATACCACTCAACACAAGTGGCATGTATGCAATGGCATGCGCCTTTGCGTTATGACCAACTCCCAAAATAATTATGAGATAGGTAGAGAAACCAAATGCAATAGCGCCTAGAAAGGCAAGTTTATAATCTATTTTTAAAACTAGCAATAAGATATATAAGCCTATAAAGTATAGAAATAAGTAATCTGCTGGTCTTGGCAAAAAACGTATGGTTAAATCTAATTTTTTTATGTAATTGTGCGGGTACTTTGCTCCTAGTTGGTAGGTTGGCATACCTCCAAATGCAGCATTTGTCCAATATGCTTCGTTTCCAGTCTCCTTTTTGTACTCTTTTTGTTGCTTAGACATACCAACATATTGAGCAATATCACTTTGAAATAATTTTTTCCCTTGCAAAACAGGATTAAAGTATAAAAGCGATGCTACAACGAAAAGAACTAAAACAACAAGATGTGGGAGTATTTTTTTAAAATCGAAATGCATATAGACTACTAGATTTAATAGAATGGAAAATTATGAAAATAAGATGAGAAAAATTGTAAAAAGAAGGATTTACTCAACTTCTTCAAAATCTACATACTCACCTACTGTGTCTTTCGATTTTTTATGAGTATTAGGCATTTTATCTATTGTAACTTCTCCTGGCCTTTTTGATGTCTTAGAGGATTGATTGTTATTTTGAAAAGCTTTTTCAAATCGTTCCCCAGCTTTTTTTGCTATATATCGCATTAGGTAAGGCCCTAGTAATCTTGCAAGAAATTTTATCCCAAAATATACCAGCAGTACAATTAATAACGTTTTTAAGAAAGTAATCATAACTAAGTTGTATTTTCAAAAGTAATAATAAGGCATCGAAAAAGACCAAATACAACTATTAAATAAATGATAAAATCTTATATCTTTGAACGAAACCAAAAAAACATGAAGAACCTTCAAAGTCTGTTTACGGTACTAGCACTATTAGTAGTTACAACTTCTTTTTCACAATATACAGAAGAGCTCAATTCTAATAGGCCAGGAAGATCTCAAGGAGCATTTTCGGTAGGTAAAAATGTATTACAGTTTGAGACTGGTTTTGGAATAGGTAGTGAAGAGCATAGATTATTAAATACTGAAACAGACGCGTGGTTTATAGACTACTCTGCTAGATATGGCTTTTTTAAAGAAGAATTAGAAGTTAGCCTTATAGGGTCTTTTCAATCAAACTCTGTAATAAGTTCAAATGGAGTAAGCACCTTTGAGACAAACACAAGTAACTTTAGAAGCAACACGCTTGGCGCAAAATATTTAATCTATGACCCATATAGAAAAAGACAGCTAGAAGGTCCTAACCTATTAAGCTGGAAAAAAAACAATAGAATACAATGGGAGGATTTAATTCCAGCAGTATCTGTTTATGCGGGTGCTAACTTCGACTTTATTCAAAACCCCGAAGGTTTATTTACCAATAATACAACACCAAGAGTTGAAGAAATTTCGATTAGTCCAAAGTTTGTAGTAGCAACACAAAACAACTTTCTTGGAGGATTTGTTTTTGTTACCAACATTATTGTAGATAGAATTACAACAGACTATCCTTCTTATGGCTATATAGTAACCTTAACACATACGCCCACAGATTGGTTTTCAGTTTTTGTTGAAAATCAAGGATTTAAAAGTGATTTTTATGCAGATCAAATCTTTAGAGGTGGTGTTGCTATATTAATTACTGAAGATTTTCATGTAGACGGTTCTATTTTACTGAATTTTAAAGATACACCTAGTAGAACCTACGGTCGTATAGGATTAGCATACAGATTTGATATGCATGACCAAGACGAATATATTGAAGAAAAAGGAAAAGCTGGTCGAGATAAAAGAAGAGAAGAAAAAAACAAAGGCAAAAGAAAAAAGAGAAAAGATGGTTTTGAAAATGATGGAGAAGGTGGTGATAATGGGGGTTTATAGTAGATTAAGCGTATGATAAATATTACACAACTAACAACCAAACAAGAGCTTAAGGAGTTTGTAACTTTTCCGTTTAAGCTATACAAAGACTCAAAATTTTGGGTTCCTCCTCTTATTAAAGATGAAATAGAAACACTAGATAAGGAAAAAAATCCTGTATTTAAAAATGCAGACGCTTATTACTTTTTAGCCAAAAAAGATGGCAAGACAGCGGGTAGAATTGCAGTTATTATTAACCATCTTGAAATAAATGAGATTGGTAAAAAGAAAGTTCGATTTGGTTGGTTTGATGTTATAGATGACATAGAGGTTACAAAAGCACTTCTTGAAAAGGTATTTGAAATAGGAAGAGAACATAGCCTAGAGTATGCTGAGGGTCCTGTAGGCTTCTCTAATATGGAAAAAGCTGGAATTCTTACCAAAGGATTTGACGAAATGAATACTATGATTACATGGTATCATTATCCATACTATGCAAAGCATTTTGAAGAATTAGGCTACGAAAAACAAGCCACTTGGGTCGAGTTTAAATTAAAAATACCAGAAGAAGCTTTTGAGAAAGTAAAGAAGTTTTCAAGAATAATAAGAGAACGTTACAACTTAACGGTTATTAGGTTTAAGAATAAAAAAGAAATTTTACCTTATGTGGACGAGATGTTTGGGCTTCTTAATAACACTTACAATTCGCTACAAACATTTGTTCCTATACAGCAATATCAAATAGATTACTATAAAGAAAAGTATTTTAGCTTTATACATCCAGATTACATAACCTGTATACGTGATAAAGAAGGGAAATTAATTGCATTTTCTGTTGTGATGCCTTCTTTTTCAAAAGCACTTAAAAAGGCAAATGGAAAATTATTTCCAACGGGTTGGTTTCATATTTTACAAGCACAAAAAAAGAACGAAAAAGCAGCGTTTTATTTAATTGGTATAGACCCAGAGTATCAAGGAAAAGGGGTTACAGCAATTATTTTTGAAGAAATGCAAAAGCTTTTTAACGCAAAAGGTATTCATACCGTAGAAACAAACCCAGAGTTAATTGAAAATACAGCTGTACAAGCTCTTTGGAAAGATTACAGCCCTGTGCAACACAAAGAGCGTAGCACTTATAAAAAATCGCTAGATTAATACTAAAATAGCATGATTTTTGTTTTTAAATAACTATGAATAAGTTATTTTTCTATTTGGCACTTGTAACAGTAAGTATTTCAGGTGCACAAGACTATCAAAAAGTAGATGCTATTGTACTACAATATCCTTCAAAATTTAGCAGTACTGAAAAGCTTTCAGAAAAGATAGCAACCAATTTCTCTACTGAAGAAGATAGAGTGCGAGCTATCTATGTTTGGATTACCAATAATATTGCCTATAGTTTTTCTGAAAGAAATAGAATATCAAACAGTATTCGCTTTTCTACTGAAGCAGAACGCCTTCAAAAACTAAGAGAACGACAAAAATTACAAGCTGAGCGAACACTATCTACAAATGCTGCCATTTGTCATGGCTATAGTACCCTTTTTAAAGAGCTCTGTGACCAATTAGGAATACAATCAAGTATTATCTCTGGTTACTCAAGAAATAGTATTGAAGAAATTGGTAAAAAAAACGACAACTCAAACCATGCTTGGAATAAAGTAACTATTAATGGAGTACAATACCTAGTTGATACTACATGGGGCGCTGGCTCTTTTAGTAGCAGGGAGTTTATAAAAGACCCAACAGATTTTTATTACAAAACACCTCCAGAAGTGTTAATAAACATACATCATCCTCAAAAAAAGGAAGATGCATTACTTAGTGATATGATGTCACGAAGAGACTATGAAGTTAGTGTATTACAATTTGGTAGTGAGGCACCCAATCATATTATAATTTCACCTAAAAATGGGATTCTTTCTTCTAAAGATAATAAAGAAACAAGGTTTACATTTAACTCCAAAGAACCTATTGACTGGATAGGGTATAGCTTAAATAATGATGCTAAAACTGTAAAAGATATTTCAATAAGCGATAACAAAGTTAGTTTTGCTATTAACCTATACCAACAAGCAAATAAAGAGCTTATTATTTTTATAAACGGAAAGGCAGTTTGTGGCTATATAGTAAAATAAAAAAACCTCTCAAAAAGAGAGGTTTTAGATCTATAAATTAGAAATTTGCTTACTCTCCCATTGCCGCAGCAACAGAAGCAGATAATCTTTTATAAGTTCCGTTTTCTAAACGCTCTCTAATCGCAGAAAAAGCCTCTAGAGTTTCCTCAATATCTTGCATAGTATGAGAAGCGGTAGGAATCATACGTAGTAATATTAATCCTTTAGGAATAACCGGATACACTACTATAGAACAGAAAATGCCGTGATTTTCACGTAAGTCTTTTACTAACGCCATTGCTTCTGGAATAGAACCTTTAAGATAAACGGGGGTTACACAACTCTGAGTTGTACCTAAATCAAACCCTCTTTTTCTAAGCCCTCCTTGTAATGCATTTACATTCTCCCAAAGTTTGTCTTTAAACTTCGTACTAGAACGCATCATATCAAGTCGTTTTAATGCTCCCTCAACCAATTGCATTTGCAATGATTTTGCAAACATTTGCGAACGTAAATTATATTTTAGATAGGTAATAATTTCATTATCGGCAGCTATAAAAGCACCTGTACTTGCCATAGACTTTGCAAAGGTTGCAAAATAAACATCAATATCATCTTGTACTCCTTGCTCTTCTCCTGCTCCAGCTCCTGTTTTTCCTAAAGTACCAAAACCGTGTGCATCATCTACAAACAGTCTAAAGTTGTATTTCTTTTTAAGGGCTACAATTTCTTTAAGCTTTCCTTGTTCACCACGCATTCCAAAAACACCTTCAGAAATTAATAAGATTCCTCCGCCAGTTTTTTCAGCAACTTTCTCGGCACGTATTAAGTTCTTCTCAATACTATCCATGTCATTGTGCTTATAGGTAAAGCGTTGCCCTAAATGTAATCTTACACCATCTATGATACATGCATGTGCATCTACATCATACACAATTACATCATCTTTAGAAACAAGAGCATCTATGGTAGATACCATTCCTTGATAACCAAAGTTTAAAAGGTAGGCCGCTTCTTTAGATACAAAAGCAGCTAGTTCTTTTTGTAATTGTTCGTGCAAGTCCGTATGGCCACTCATCATTCGAGCACCCATTGGGTATGCAGACCCATATTTTGCAGCAGCTTCTGCATCAGTTTTTCTAACTTCCGGGTGGTTAGCCAAACCTAAATAATCATTGATACTCCAAGTAACTACTTCTTTCCCTTGAAATTTCATACGGTTTGATATAGGTCCTTCCAGTTTTGGAAACACAAAATATCCTTCTGCTACTTCTGCCCATTTCCCTAGAGGCCCTTTGTCTTTATATATCTTATCAAATAAATCTTTCATCAATACTCAATTATTTAGTGACCGCAAAATTAAATAAAATTAGTAGGATGACAATGGTTTTTATAGGTAGTTCTGTTAAAAAATAAAACCCTACCAAATGATTGATAGGGTTTTAAAAATTTTATTATAAAAGCTTATTTTATATATTGGATTGATTCCACTTCGTGTCTTGATGAATCAAAAAAGCCTTGTTTTTCCATCCAATCGTTGCTATATATCTTACTCATATACCTAGAACCATGGTCAGGGAAAATTACAACTATATTGCTTGTAGTATCAAAAACACCATCTTCTTCAAGTTGTTTTAATCCTTGCATTGCTGCGCCACTTGTGTAACCAACAAATAAACCTTCTGTTTTAGCTAGCTCTCTTGCAGTATGTGCGCTATCTTCATCTGTGACTTTTATAAAAGCATCAATAGCATCAAAGTCTGTTGCAGTAGGAATTAAGTTTTTTCCAAGTCCTTCAATTCTGTAAGGATAAATTTCGTCACTATCAAACTCTCTAGTTTGATGGTATTTCTGAATTACAGAACCATACGCATCTATACCTATTACTTTTATATTTGGGTTTTGTTCCTTTAAAAAACGAGCAGTTCCTGAAATTGTTCCTCCGGTACCGCTACAAGCAACTAAATGTGTAATTTGACCATTAGTTTGGTTCCAAATTTCTGGTCCTGTTGTATTGTAGTGTGCTTCTATATTAAGTTCATTAAAGTACTGATTAATATAAACAGAATCTTTAATCTCTGAATGTAAACGCTTGGCAACTTCATAATAAGACCTTGGATCATCTGCTTTTACGTGTGCAGGACAAACATAAACCTTAGCTCCCATTGTTTTAAGCATGTCTATCTTATCTGAAGATGACTTTGAGCTTACTGCCAATATACACTCATATCCTTTTAAGATACTAACCATCGCTATACTAAAACCAGTATTTCCACTTGTAGTTTCAATAATGGTATCACCAGGTTTAAGTATTCCTTTCTTTTCGGCTTGTTCTATTATGTAGAGTGCTATTCTATCTTTTGAAGAATGTCCCGGGTTAAAAGCTTCAATCTTAGCAAAGTAATTACCTTTCATAGATGCGGTAATATTAGATAACTTTACTAATGGAGTATCTCCTATTAAACTTAAAACACTATCGTGAGCATTAATGCTTTTTTTCATATAAAGAGTTTTATTTTAGAACTGAAAAATATTCAGTCAAAAAACGTGGCAAAGTTACATTAAAAAAATTAATTACTCTTTTATCCCTTCCAAATCAAAGATAAAAGCATAATCCATAGCGACTTCCTTTAGGGCTTCAAATCTTCCTGAAGCGCCACCGTGACCTGCTTCCATATTGGTGTGGAATAGTAATAGGTTTTCATCTGTCTTTAATTCTCTAAGCTTTGCTACCCACTTTGCAGGCTCCCAATATTGTACTTGAGAATCGTGATATCCAGTTGTTACAAACATATTTGGATAGTTTTTTGATTCTACATTATCATAAGGAGAATACGATTTAATGTAATTATAGTATTCTGGATCGTTTGGGTTGCCCCATTCATCATATTCACCTGTAGTTAGAGGAATACTATCATCCAGCATAGTAGTAATAACATCTACAAATGGAACAGCTGCAATAATACCATTGTATAATTCTGGAGCCATATTAGACACAGCACCCATTAACAAACCTCCTGCAGAACCTCCAGAAGCGTATAAATGATCGCTAGAAGTATAGCCTTCTTCGATTAAATATTTAGAAGCATCTATAAAATCTGTAAATGTGTTTTTCTTCTTAAGGAGTTTTCCATCTTCATACCATTTTCTTCCTAAATACTCACCTCCTCTTACATGAGTAATGGCATAGATAAAACCTCTATCTAGCAGGCTTAAACGTACTGTAGAGAAATAAGGGTCTATGGTTGAGCCATAAGATCCGTATGCATATTGAAATAGAGGGTTACTCCCATCTAATTTTATTCCTTTTCTGTAAACCAAAGAAATTGGAATTTTAGTTCCATCTGTTGCAGTTGCCCAAACACGTTTAGACTCATAATTATTTTTATCAAACTCTCCCCCCAGTACCTCAACTTCTTTTTTAACCTTCTTCTCCTTTGTTTCCATATTAAAATCTATCACAGAAGCTGGTGTAGTTAGCCCATTATAGCCATATCTAAGCACTTTGGTATCAAACTCTATATTTTGTGTTGTGTATGCTGTGTATGTTTCACTATCAAAAGGAAGGTAATAGTCTTGTGTTTTGTCCCAACTCATAATATGGATTTTATTTAATCCATTATTACGTTCACTCACAACTAAATATTCTTTAAAAATATCAACATCTTCGAGTAAAACATCATCTCTATGCGCAATAACTTCAGTCCAATTTTCTTTTGAAGTTTTAGATTGCGGAGTTTTCATTAGTTTAAAGTTAGTAGCCTCATCTTTGTTGGTTACGATGTAAAAGTCATTTCCGAAGTGAGAAATAGTATACTCTAAGCCTCTTTCTCTTTTCTGAAAAACTGAAAATTCACCATCTGGGGTGTCTGCATCTAAAACCTGAAATTCATTAGACAAAGTACTATAGGAACCAATTACTAAAAACTTTCTAGATTTTGTTTTGTAAACATAGGTTCCAAAAGTTTCATCTTCTTCAGTAAAAATCAATGCATCATTCTCTGGATTCTCCCCTCTTTTGTGTTTGAAAATTTGATTAGAGCGTAATGTTTGCTCATCTTTTCTTGTATAAAACAAGGTTTTATTATCATTAGCCCAAGTAGAACCTCCCGTTGTGGTTGCAATACTTTGCGGAAGTACTTCTCCAGTTTCTAAGTTTTTAATGTAGATAGTATATTTTCTTCTACTTACAGTATCTACGCCATACGCTACCCATTTATTATCTGGGCTAACATTAATACCATTTAAATTGTAAAAAGAATGACCTTCTGCCATTTCATTAACATTAAACAAGATTTCTTCCTTAGCATCAAGACTTTCCTTTTTTCTTGTATAAATAGGGTAGTCTTTTCCTGTTTCATAACGAGTTATGTAATAATATCCATTGTAGAAATAGGGTACAGAGCTATCGTCTTCCTTAATTCTACTTTTCATTTCTTCAAATAAATCCTTCTGAAAATTAGTAGTATGAGCTGTCATTTTCTCATAGTAGTCATTTTCTCGTTCTAAATAATCTATTACTTCTGGATTTTCTTTTTCATTTAACCAATAGTAATTATCTACCCTTACATCTCCATGTTTTTCAAGGTTTTTAGCAATTTTTTCAGCTAAAGGAGGTTGTATATTCATATTTTTCTTTGAAGTTTCTTTTTGTTTGCAAGAGGCTGCAAAAATAAGTGTTAACATAGAAACAAAAAGTATATTTTTCATTTTAAAACTATTGATTTATAAAGATGCAAAATACTAAATTTGCACCTAATACTTAAAATTTAATATATGTTTGGAGATATAATGGGAATGATGGGTAAATTAAAAGAAACCCAAGCTAAGGTTGAAGAAACCAAAAAAAGATTAGATACTGTTTTAATTGATGAGGAAAGTAACGACGGACTTATAAAAATAACAGTTACTGCAAATAGGGAAATTAAGTCTATAGCTATAGATAATACTTTGCTTGAAGATAAAGAGCAATTAGAAGATTATTTAATAATTAATCTAAACAAAGCAATAGAAAAGGCAACAAAAGTAAATGAAACTGAAATAGCAGCAGTTGCAAAAGAAGGTATGCCAAATATCCCTGGAATGGATATGTTTAAATAGTCTATCTATTTTACTTTTCCAGAATATTTATTAATAAAGGCAAAGTGATTACTTGTATCTCTAAGTGAACTGTATCCAGAGATATTATCTAATATTTTACCTTTTGGATTTAAAACCATTAAGTTGGGAAAGGTTTTTGTTTTGTTGTACTCTGCAACTATCCCTTTATTATATTCCAATTGTTCCTCAGTAAGGATGTCTACCCTACGTGGGTAATCTATCATTACCATTACAAAAGCTGATGATTTTTCTACAAAGGCAGAAGATTCAAAAAAATCTTTTTTAAGCATTTTACAAGGTGAACACCAATCACTTCCTGTAAAATATAAAAGAATTGGTTTGTTTTCCTTTTTTGCAAACTGCTTTGCTTCTTTTAAGTTATTTAGCCAGTTTAAAGAAGATGCCTCTTCTTGAGCAGTGACAACTGAGTTACTTACAAGGAGAACAATAAGAATAGCAATAAAACGATTCATAGGGCTTAGAATTTATTTTATTTCAACATTATTTATGCCAAAGATGGTAAAAAAAAAAGAATTCCCAAATCTGGGAATTCTTTTGTAACCTAATCACGTTTGATGGTTGTGTTAACGTATATTAGTTATTTATTAATCTGAATTCAGTTCTACGATTAGCTCTGTGCTCACGTTCTGTACATGAAACTCCATCTGAACATCTGTTCTTTAATCTATTTTCACCATATCCATTAGCAACTAATAGACTTGGGTTAATTCCTTTAGATTGTAAGTATCTTACTACAGCTTGTGCTCTTCTTTCAGATAAATCTTGGTTAGAAGTACTACTTCCTCTAGAATCTGTGTGAGAAGCAATTTCTAATTTAACTCCTGGGTTTTGAGCTAATACTGGCATTAAACGCGTATCGATCAAGTTTTTAGCCTGTGCAGTTAAAGTTGCACTTCCTAAGTTCCAGTTTATAGGTAATGCTTGGTACTCAACAAGAGCACACTCCACTTCTCTCCAAGTAGTTAAACCACCTTTAGTTTTTAAAACTTCTTTAGTTACTGTTTTATACTCTGCAGGAACAGTTTCTTCAATCACTTCTGCATCTTTAACCATTACAGTTTTTGTAATGTTTGCATACTCAGCAGGAATTTCTTCCTCAACTACTCTAGCTGGCTCAGAAACAACTCTTTTAGTATATGTTCCCATTTGCTCTTGAGTAGATGAACGATTTGCAGTTGCATCATTAGCAAGACGAGTAACGCTTACAGTAGTAAATTCTGCAGGGTATCCTTTATAACACCAGTAACGACAATCGTCTGGGTTACTAGATGCACAGTCTGGCGCTGGAGCACCCAACTCCCATTGAGCATACGCTGGTTTAATTTCAATTGTTTCACTATCACTACTAAAACTTGCAGGAGACACACTTAAAGTAGATCCAGCTTGTTTTTTTACATACGTAATAGTCTCAGTACCCCACTTTTCTGGGATAACTCTTAATTTCTTTCCAGGAGCTTTAACCATAACACGCTCTGTTCTTGTCTCATACTGAGCAGGAACGGTTCTTAAGCGCTTATAAGCTGGTTTTGTTTGAATCTGTACTGTTTCATTTACATACACGTCTGGTGTTGTACAACGTACATAACATTTTCCTGGTTCTGGGTTGGTAGGTAAATCTTGAGAAAAAGCAACAGAAGCTACTAAAAAAGAAATACCAAAGAGGATAGTTTTTTTCATGTTAATGGATTTATGTGTTTAAGTTTCTACAAATTACGAATTTTTAATTAAGAAAACTTTAACTAAAATATTGTTTTTCGATTATGGAATATTAAATTACGACAAAGTGCCTAATTTCTCTATTAAAACACTTATTCAATAAGTTTTAAATATGGTTTTTTTTTTCGATATTTATACTTTATAAGAATGCAAGTCAAACCTTTAAAACCTCAACTATGTTTGAATTAAAGAAAAGTGGTGATAAATATCATTTCGTATTAAAAGCTGGAAACGGACAAGTGATTTTGTCTAGCCAAATGTATGCATCTAAGTCTGGTGCTATGAACGGAATTGAGTCTGTTCAAAAAAATTGTGGAGATGACAACTGTTTTGAAAGAAAAACAGCTAAAAATGGTAAATTTCATTTCAATATTAAGTCAACAAACGGTCAAATTATTGGAAGTAGCCAAATGTACGCTGCTGAAAGTGGAATGAACAATGGAATTGAGTCTGTTAAAACAAATGCTCCAAAAGCAGAAGTTAAAGAAGTAGAATAAATTCTAGATATCAAAACATAAAAAAAGCGCTCTTTTTGAGCGCTTTTTTTATTAATATGAACTTAACTTTTCAAGAAAACAGGAATGCATTTCGTTGTTATAATCTAGATGTGTTACAACTCGTAACTTACCATTACCCATGTTGCTTAGTCTGATATTTTGAGTTTCGAAGTCATTTATGAATTTGTCTTCGTTAATACCCTTTTTAAGGTAAAAGATTACAATGTTTGTTTCTACTGGTTCAACACTTTCAATATACGATTGCTTACCTAAATGTACTCCAATTTCCTTTGCTTTTTTATGATCTTCATCCAATCGGTCTAAATGATTGTCTAATGCATAGATACCAGCTGCCGCCATAAAACCTACTTGACGCATTCCGCCTCCTAAAATTTTTCTAACTCTAATGGCATTTTCCATTAGGTGTTTTTTTCCTATTAAAACAGTTCCTAAGGGTGTTCCTAACCCTTTACTTAGGCAAACCGAAATAGTATCACAAATTGCTCCGTAATCCCCAGGATTCTCATTTTTTGCTACTATGGCATTCATTAATCTTGCACCATCAAGATGTAATCCCAATTTATTAGCATTGCATACGGTTCTAATCTTTTTTATTTCTTCAAAATCATAACAGGCACCCCCTCCTTTATTAGTTGTATTCTCAATACAAACTAAAGAAGTTAACGGACTGTGGTAAAAGTCTGGAGGGTTAATATTAGCCTCAACTTGTTTTGCAGTTATCATTCCTCTTGTGCCATCTACTAACTTGCATGAAACACCACTATTAAAAGAAACACCGCCTCCTTCATAATTATATACGTGTGCCCATTTATCACAAATAAGTTGTTCTCCAGGATGGGTGTGTAATTTAATTGCTGCTTGATTTGCCATACTCCCCGTTGGAAAAAATAAAGCATCATCCATACCGAACATTTCGGCTAACTTTCTTTCTAACTCATTTACAGTTGGGTCTTCTTTATAAACATCATCTCCAGTTTTTGCAGTAAGGATAGCATCAAGCATACCCTTGGTTGGTTTTGTAACCGTATCGCTTCTTAAATCAATATGCATTATTCTATTTTTGTCTTCTTAGCTTAGATTGGTTTTTGGTTATAATAGTATCTAACATTTTATCCAATTTTACTATGGTAAGTTCATTGTTGCTCTTATAGTGTATATTCTCTTGACTTGCATCATTAGTTAAATCAAACAAATCATATTGTATTGAAATGGGAGTTTCTGGGTCACTAAAGCTAAAGGCTCGTTTACATGGATGTATTTCTGTTCTTTGTGTTGGCCCATCACTTTCTTGTGCAGTTTCATAGTTTTTGACCTTGCTACTTTTTATTGAATTCCAATTTGATGAAATAAAATTCCAAAGAGATCTATCCTCTAGTTCAACCGAATAAAAAAGACCACAGTTATCTATTTTTTTCATCATGATAGTATCTTCTTCTTCCCAGAAAAAATAGGTTTCAATATAGGTTCCTTTTGTGGCACACATTCTACCTTCAGCAAGTTGAATTATCTCGATTGAACCACTACAAAATCGTTGTGTATAGAAGTAGGTATTAATATCTCGATCTTCTAAGGATTGACTAAATTTTTCAATTTCGGAAGCAACATAGGCTTCATCTCTCTGTGCACTTAAAGTTATAGTGCTTACCAAAAGTAATAGAACTAGTATTTTTTTCATGATAAAATTTTAATGGTTAAAGGTACATTGAAAACTTCCTATTGGACTTCCGTCTGGTATCTTCAAATATTTTATATATTTAAAAGTATCAGGGTGTGCTTCATATTTTTTAAATTCAATTGCCATTAAAGAAATCAAATCATCATCTTTATTATTGCTAAAGATATTTTGTAAAGTCTCCAAAACAGCAACCCTAGCTTGAGGAACTGTTGATTTTGAATAATATAAATTTAATAAATGTTGAAATACAACGTATTGAATTGTTTTCTTAACCTCAGTTTTATAAGTAGAATTTGCTTTAGTATTAAAAGTAGTTTCAATTAGTGATTGTAATACATCTTCTAAACCAATATTATTTGGATTTAACGCTTTTTGCTGAACTAACCTGTTAGCTCGTTCTGGATGAAGTAAGAGTTTTAAAGTCATATCTGCTGCCGTAGCAGAAGCTCCCATAGCATCAAAGGCAACTCCTACATTGCTTTTAAAAGATTCTCTATTTTTCCAATACCCATAAGCGCGTGGTGGAAATAGTTTAAGTTTATCTTCTGGTATTATTAAAGTTTCAACTTGTAACGTTTGTAATACAGCGTTTAATGCTTCTTTTTGTTGTCTTTTAGGTAAAGTGGAAACAATATCACCGCTATATCCCTTAACTGCGTAATTGTAATCTAAGCCACCTATAAGTTTTACAGCTGCTTCAGTTTGATATCTATGATAAAAATATAGTGGTACAAAGACATCTTCCAAAACAGTATAGGGTTCGCCTGTTCGTATATTATCTTCAGAAAAATTAGTTATCGCTATTTCTCTAAGTTTCAATATATCTTTTAGTTCTTCTGTAGCGCTTTTTCCATTATCCCATAAATGCGCTTTTGCATGTGCACCACTTTTTGCTCTTGCATCACTATCTGTTATATATCTAAGTCCATTTGCATAAGCACCTTCTAAAATACTATTTAAGTGAGTTTCTAGAGGAACATCGTTTTTTGGATTGCTATACGAATACGCAACAGTCACTTTATCCCAATTTCCTATTCCAGTAGCGTATGCATCAGTAAAATCGATTTGACCATTCTTAATACGTAATGAAGGATGAGGATAATCCATTACACTTGCTCTATTATTTGTACTTGCTGCAAAGTTATGCGCGAAACCAAGCGTATGACCTACTTCATGGGCTGATAGTTGTCTAATTCTAGCTAACGCCATTTCTAGTAATTGTGAATGATTATCGTCTCGCTGGGCAAAAGGTTTATTACTTAATGCTTGTGCAATCATAAAATCCTGACGAATACGAAGACTTCCCAAGCTTACATGTCCTTTTAAAATTTCACCTGTTCTTGGGTCTATGACGCTCCCTCCGTAACTCCACCCACGCGTAGAACGATGTACCCATTGTATCACATTATATCTCACATCCATTGGGTCTGCATCATTAGGAAGCATTTTTACTTGGAATGCATTAGTGTATCCAATGGCTTCAAAAGCTTGATTCCACCAACGAGCTCCTTCTAATAAGGCAGAACGAACTGGCTCTGGAGTACCAGGATCTAAATAATACACGATGGGTTCTTTAGCTTCACTTTTTAAAGCTGATGGGTTTATTTTTTCTAGTCTATGTCTAGTAATAAAACGCTTTGTTAAAGGTTCCCAAATTGGAGAACTGTAATCTTGATAACTTATTGAGAAAGAACCACTACGTGGGTCAAATATTCTTGGAGTGTAGTTATCATCAGGTAATGCTACAAAACTATGATGCTGTACTACAGAAACAGAACTTGCATCTGGAGCCACACTTCTTATATTTCCTCCTTTTGCTTCTCCAACAAAGGTAAGTAGAGCTTCAAACTCAACATTTTTAGGAAACGCTTTAGTGCGTTCCATCCAAAGTGAATTTCGAGTCTTATCTAATTTATAGGTTCCCTGTTTATTGCTTTTAAGCCGTTGTGCAACCCCATGTCTATCCTGCATTAAAAATGAGGTAATATCAATAATATACGTATTGTCTTTGGTCTCTTTGATATCAAACCCAAAAAGAACTGATTTGGCAAAAGCTTCTTCAATAGATTTTTTTTCTAATTGGTTATCTGTTGTCGCTCTATATCGCAGATTAGGTTCAAGTAACAAAAGTTTATTACCGCTTTTAATAAACTTAACTACCTTTTGCCCTCCAAGTTGCCCTCTGTCCAATCCAATATCGTTAGAGCCTAATCCTGTTCTAAGAGAATGGACGTACAAGAACTCTTTTTCAATTTTATCTGAGGGCACTTCGAGATAGATTTCTCCTTCTTTTTCAGAATAATGAAAATCGAAAAAACCATTAAAGTTAGTCAAGTCTTCTTTCTTATCTAAAAATTGAGCGGTTGCCGTAGCTATTCCGAAGCAAATAAAAAAAATGGTATTAAAACGTTTCATACTATAAAACTATCGTGAATGGATAAAACTATGAAAATAAAATGTAAGACCGAATAAGAAGAAAAATAAAAGTATTTTTACATCTAGTAATTTAAAAAAAAGATAAGCGGGTTAGATTCCCGTTTAAACGGGAATTCATGATAACAACCGATCAACTCCAAGACCTTAGAACACGCCTTGAGGCACTAAGGCAATATCTTTGACATAGCTGGCAAAGAAATAGAAATACAAAACGAAGAAGAGAAAACCTTTGACCCAAATTTTTGGAACAACCCGCAAGAGGCAGAAGCCTTTATGAAGCAACTTCGGAATAAGAAAAAATGGGTGGAAGATTATAAAACTGCCGTAACACTTACTGATGATGCCGAAATAATTTACGAATTCTTTAAAGAAGGAGAAGGCAAGGCAGAAAATGTAGAAATACGGTTTGGTAAAGCCCAGGAAGCTATAGAGTCTCTAGAGTTTAGAAACATGCTTAGTGACGAAGGAGATAGTATGAGCGCTGTTTTACAGATAACGGCTGGTGCTGGAGGTACCGAAAGTTGTGATTGGGCACAAATGCTTATGCGCATGTACCTTATGTGGGCCGAAAAAAATGGATTTAAAGTAAAAGAACTCAACTATCAAGAAGGTGATGTAGCAGGTATTAAAACAGTAACCTTAGAGATTGACGGCGAATATGCTTTTGGTTGGTTAAAAAGCGAAAATGGAGTACACCGATTGGTACGTATTTCTCCTTTTGACAGTAATGCAAAGCGTCATACAAGTTTTGCAAGTGTTTATGTATATCCGCTAGCAGACGATACTATTGAAATAGACATAAACCCAGCAGATATTTCTTGGGATTTTGCACGTAGTTCTGGAGCAGGTGGACAAAATGTTAATAAAGTTGAAACCAAAGCTATTTTAACCCACCACCCTAGCGGCATAGTAATTCACAATAGTGAAACTAGAAGTCAGTTAGAAAACAGAGAAAAAGCCATGCAAATGCTTAAGTCTCAACTATATGAGATTGAGCTTAGAAAACAACAAGCCCAACGAGCCGAAATTGAAGATAGCAAGATGGCAATTGAATGGGGTTCACAAATACGTAATTATGTACTACACCCATATAAGCTTATAAAAGATGTACGCACACAGTACGAAACAGGAAATGTAGATGCTGTGTTAGATGGAGATTTAGATGCCTTTTTAAAAGCGTATTTAATGATGACTGGACAAGGAGAAAAAAGTGACGAATTATAAGTATGAAAAAAGTAGTCTTCATTTTAATAGCATTTGTAAGTCTGTCCTGTTATGCACAAAAAGAAAACATTGTTACAGATACTTTGCAAAAAGAATCCTATATATTATTAAACATTACAACCCCTTTAGACCCTATTGCTCCTAGATATAGAATGGGATACGTATCTCAGGTGACACCTAATTGGAGAGTTGGACTTGCCCTGGGTTACGGTAATAATGAAATTAACGCTTTTGGTAATGACGGTAGAATTGAAGAAGACTATACATTATGGGAAGTAAGACCACAAGTATACTATATGTTTGAACCTAGTAATAAAAAAAGACCCTACTTTTCTGGAGAATTATTTTATATCAACCATACTGATAACTTTAGTGACACTTTTTATATTCCTGAAAACAATGAGAATGATATAATAAGGTATGACAATATAGATTACAAGCGTCAAAAGTATGGAGTAAATTTTAAGTTTGGCTTTATGTTTAAATTAATTGGAGAGTTTGGACTTGATACATACATAGGAACTGGGATTAGAGTAAGGACTGTATCATTTTCGAATGTTATAAACCCAAGGATTGACGAAAATTTTGATGATGAATTAGGATTTGGAAACTCATACTTTAGAGAAGAAGGTACTGTAGTTGGTGTTAACTTCACTTTTGGTGCTAATCTGTTTTATAGATTTTAATACACATGACAACAGCCACAATAGCACAACTAAAAAAAGAACTTAAACATCTTTCTTCTGAAGAGTTAGAAAGGTTATGTCTTAGACTAGCTCGATTTAAAAAAGAAAATAAGGAACTCCTTACCTATTTACTTTTTGAAGCTGAAAATGAAGAACGCTACATTAAAAATGTGCAATTACATATAGATGCTGGTTTTGAAACAATAAATACTAAATCATATTTTTATATGAAGAAAACCATCAGGAAAGTGCTAAGAGAAACCAAAAAATTTATTCGATACTCTGGCAATAAAGAAACAGAAGTCGCGCTCCTACTCTACTTTTGCAATAAACTAAAAGCACTTAAACCTTCTATTAAAAACAATAGAGTTTTAACCAATCTCTACGAAAGACAACTTATCTTCATAGAAAAAAAGATTGAGGCACTTCACGAGGACCTTCAATATGATTATACTATAGAACTAGAAAATTTAACAGCATGATTACTATTTACCATAACCCAAGATGTTCAAAATCAAGACAGACACTTCAGCTTTTAGAAAGTAAAACAAATGATTTTGAAGTTATAAAATACTTAGAAGATATACCTTCAGAAAAAGAACTTTCAGAAATTATTAAAAAACTAGGTATTACTCCTATTGAGTTGGTTAGAAAAAATGAAGCCATATGGAAAGAAAAAATTAAGGGCAAAGAATTGAGTGACAAAGAACTAATTTCGGCAATGATTACTCACCCCAAATTAATAGAACGACCAATCGTTATAAAAGAGAAAAAAGCTATAATTGGGCGCCCTCCAGAGAAAGTATTATCGTTGTTTTAGTTTTTTAAGAAGTAATTAACTTTATTGAGGGTGTTTAGTTATTTTCTTAACAAAAGTTTGGCAAAAACAGGTTAAACCCAACGTTAATTTCGCTGTCTAAATGCAAAAAAACTACCGTTAATGAAATTAACTACTTTCCTTACTATGCTATGTATAACTACCATAGCATTTGCGCAGCAAAATAATCAATCACAAAATAGAAATTTTGAAGTTTCTGGTAAAATTATTGAAGAAGGTACTAATGCTCCTTTAGAGTACGCTACCATTTCATTTTTAGATAGTAATAAAAACGTTGTTACTGGAGGAATTACTAGTATTGATGGTACCTACACCATAGAAGTACCAGAAGGTATATATACGATACGATACGATTTTATTTCTTATAAATCTGAAATACGTACTAACCAACGTATCAATAAAAAAACTACACTACCAACAGTAACTATGGCGCTAGACGCTGCTAGTCTAGATGAAGTAGTAGTTAGGGCCGAAACAACAGAGGTCCAAGTAAGACTCGATAAAAAAATATATAACATTGGAAAGGATCTTACAACAAGCGGAGCTACAGTAAGTGATGCTTTAAACAATGTACCGTCTGTAACTGTTGATATAGACGGAGCTATTGCTTTAAGAGGAAACGGAAACGTAAGAATACTTATAAACGGGAAGCCTTCAGCAATTGCTGGATTTGGTTCTACAGATGCTTTACAACAACTCCCAGCAGAAGCTATTGAGCGTGTAGAAGTAATAACATCCCCTTCAGCTAGATATGACGCAGAAGGTACAGCTGGTATTTTAAACATTATACTAAGAAAAGAAAAAACCTTAGGACTTAATGGTTCTATACAAACTAATATTGGTGTTCCAACAACTAGTGGTCTTACTGGAAACATTAATTTAAGAACCGATAAGTTTAATATCTTTAATACAACTGGAATACGCTATAGAGACTCCCCAGGAAATGCATTTTTTGAAAACAGTTTTTTTGATAGAGACGATGAGGGTAATATTATACCAAATCAAATAGGTCTTATCTCTCAAGAAACTAGAGACTATCAAAGGCTTAACAAAGGGTTTAATACTAATCTAGGGATGGAGTATTTTTTAACTGAAAAATCTTCAATTACTGCAGCAGGTTTTTTAAGATTAGGTGATGATAAAGATACTACAGAGAACTTAACAAACGATTTTGATTCTTCTAATAACTTAATTGAATCAAGAACTCGAATTGAAACTGAAACAGAAGATGACACCAACTATCAGCTTTCATTAAATTATACAAATAACTTTAATGATGAGGGTCATAAATTAACTGCAGATTTTCAATATGACATAAGTGATGAAACTGAAAATAATTTAATAACCGAAAACAACACATTTCCATCACAAGAAGTACTACCCTCTGAAATTGTTAGAACGATAGAAGATCAAACAGAATACCTATTACAAGCAGATTACGTGCTCCCCATTGGAGAAAACGCACAGTTTGAAGCTGGTTTTAGAGCAAATCTTGAAGAAACTAGGACAGATTTTGAACTTAGAGAACAATTAGTAGCAAATGGAGATTTTATTAGAAACGATAGTCTTTCTAACATTTTTACTTATAACGAAGATGTCTATGCTGCGTATTCTCAATACGGAAACAAATTTGGAAAGTTTTCTTTCCTTTTAGGACTTAGATTAGAAAATACTAGACTACAAGGGAATGTTGAAGCAGAAGATGTAACAGATAATGGTAACCAAGATTTAACCATAGATTTTGATAATAACTTCTTAGGGTTATTCCCAACAGTAAATCTTATTTATGAACTTGATGAAAGAGAAAACATCACATTAGGTTACAATAGAAGGATAAACAGACCAAGAGGGTTTTTCGTAAATCCATTTCCATCTAGATCTAGTGAGGCCAATGTATTTCAAGGTAACCCAAATCTTAATCCTGCATATTCAAATGCTTTTGATTTAGGATACCTAAAACGTTGGAAAAACTTAACCCTTACTTCATCTGTATATTATCAAAGAGAAACAGATTCTTTTGAGCGAATTCAAGAAGATACTGGAGAAGTAACACCCAACGGAATTCCTATTATTAGAACCATTCCTATTAACTTGTCAAGTAATGACCGTTATGGTTTTGAAGCTGGAGTGCTCTATAACCCTCTAAAGTGGTTACGCCTCAATGGAAGTTTTAATTACTTTAAATTTAAATCTGAAGGGTCGTTTAATGGTATTGACTATGGTACAGAAAATGATAGTTGGTTTGCTAGGGGAAGTGTAAAAGTATCACTACCAGCAAAAATAGACTGGCAAACTAATGCTTTTTACAGAGGTCCAAGAAACAATGCCCAAACCGAAACAGAAGGTTTATTATCTGTAAACTTAGCTTTTAGTAAAGATATCATGAATGATAATGGTACTATTGGTTTTAATGTTAGTGACTTGTTTAACTCTAGAAAAAGACGATCATTTACAACTACAGATACGTTTATAAGTAATAGTGAATTTCAATGGCGTGAAAGACAATTTAGATTATCATTTACCTATAGGTTTAATCAGAAAAAACAACGACAACGACAAGATAGAGATGGTGGAGATGACGATGGAGAGTTTGAGGGCTAAGAGAAATAAGAACCCCAAATAAATTAATTGTTTATAATTAATTTTAATCAAACCAGAGAAGCTAGCTTCTCTGGTTTTTTTGTGAATTAAGTTCAAGGTTAATGAAGGATTAACATAATGAAATTTAGCTATGCATTCCCAACACTTTATATAAAATGCAATTATTTTATGTAATAGCTCATTTGAGACACTTCAATAAATCACAATAGCTTCAAAAAATGAAATCATTGAGAGCGTTAGTATTTATGTACTTACTGCACAACTGGTAAAAAGTATTGTTAATACGTCCAATACAGCTGTGATAAATGCTTCAAATTTTACTAATGGTATTTATATTGTTACAATTTCAGTATCTGGAAAAAAAAACTATAAAGTTTATAAAACAATAAGCACAAAATAGAAAGTCGCCTAAAACTACTTTTAGGCGACCTCTATCTAGTTATAAATGAATGTTTCTTTTTAGGGATATTCACTATTATAATATTTACTGTATGTTTCATACATATATAACCTACTATATAATAAACAAATACAATACCAAAAAAAGCCTTTCTAATTAAAGAAAGGCTTTTTAATATAGATATTTATTTAAAATTATCTTTTTACAATTCTCTTCACAACAGTCCCTTTCTTAGTTTTTACTCTAACAAAGTAAGTACCAGAACTAGGAGCTCTTAAATCAATTTCAATAGTATCAAGAGCATTTGAATTAGATAGCGTAGTAACAATTCTTCCTGCGATATCAATTACTTCAATATTGGTTATAACTTGATTACTATTGTTTTGTACAGTAAAGATTCCATTTGTGGGATTTGGGAACATAACTAATCCAAGTGAAAGTTCATTCTCTGGAGTACTTAATACACTTGATACAACAAGGTTAAATGTACATACTTGTGTGTTCCCCGAGCTATCTTCTGCATCCATTGTAATAGTGTAAGTTCCTTCACCTACTTCTGTTCCAGCTGCAAGATCTTGTTCTATTGTAACTGAGCTATCACAATTATCAGTAGCCGTTGTTTGAGATGTATAATCTGGAATGGTAAAGAACCCTCCAGCATCAACTAATTCAAATTGTTCATCTGGACATACAATTTGCGGAGCAATGCCATCAGTTAAAATAACTTCTGTTCTTTCTCCAAGACATCCCACAAACCCAAAGCCTAAATCAGCATTTGGTGCTCCAAAATCTGAGGTTTCACAACTATTAGCCCAGTTTGCAGCATTGTCTGTTTCATTTATCCTCCTATAAGATGTTCCTGAACACACTTGAGTAAAGTTAGCTCCGTTACCAGTCCAATCTAGGTCTGCAGCTGTAATATTAAACCCGTTTATAGTCACATTAAAAGTTGCTATTTCTCCAGCCGTAGTATTCCAAAATAATGAATCTACAACATTACCATCTGCATCAATCACTAAAATCCATCCTGGATCTGAAGCATCCCAGAAAATATTATCTCCCCAATCATTAGGGCCTCCACCGTCTGTCCATGCTATAGCTTCATCTGATCCCATAGAACCAAGTGTTTTTGTAACTGGATTTACAGCATTAATATTTGCATAAGGTTCATCACTTACAGCAACAGTATATCCGGAATAATCTGCAGCTACTCCTACATTCTGGATCTCAAATTGATCTGGAACTTGCAATGCCGCTTCAGTAATTTTTAGTTGAGAGAGTATTTCATCAGGAACCTCACCAGCATAAACATCTTCGTTTCCAGATGGTGTGAAATTGTATGTTTCACCAGTAAATACAATATTACCACCTGTTGGTGCATCATACCAATTAATAATATTATTAGGGTCATTTAAAGTTGCCACTAATGTAACACTATCTCCTGGGCAATATCCATCTGCTCCAGTTACAGTTGGCGCAGGACCAACAGCTAATACTTCAATGGTGTCTGAGTCTGAAGAAGCAGGAGCACAATTAGAAGCAGGTAAATTATATGTAATAGTGTGAACTCCTTCACCAGCAGCAGCTGGGTCAAAAGTATAAGTTATACCATTTCCGTCATCAGTAACTCCAGGTCCACTATAAACTCCTCCTTGAGGTGATCCTCCTCCAAGCCCTGTCAATGGTGCCTCGGTTGCACAAACATCTTGAGGAGCGACAAAAGTAGCTCCGGCAGAAGGTGTTTCAAAAGATTCTGTACCATCGCTTCTGTCGTTTGAAGAACCTTGGTCTGCATTAATACCTAATCCTCTTTTAGCAAATGCATCCCACAAGAAGCACTCGTTAGCACCTCCATAAAGTGCTTGATCTGCCGCGAAAATTGCATCTCTACCATCAACAAATCCTGGGCTACAAGGTTGTAATTTCATTCCTTCAGTAACTAAAGCCAATGCCATTACATTTCCTGCATCTTGATTTACATCTCCCGTAAAGTTATATGGGTCTGAATCATATCCATATTCGTCTATTAGCTCCCAAGTCATTTCCCATAACATCGTAGCCCATACAGATCCAACTCCATGTGGAATTGATTCCGTCTTAATATCATCGTACGTTTGAGGGTTTGTTGCTAAATCTGTACTGTAAGGAAATGAACGTATTCCACCCCCATTTATACCTTGACCAAATAAATAAGTCCCAACTCCTCTAGCATCTGTGGCAACATCTCCAGGTTGTATTGTTAATACAGCACCTATATAGTCACTCCACCCTTCTCCCATTTGCTCTGTATTACCTAAACATCCAGATGCAGCTGGTCCTCCAGTAAGCCTATTTGAAATACCATGACCATATTCATGGAACACTACCAATGTATCAAAATTTCCATCTTTGTCATTACAAACAAACATATTCATACTAGGACGCGATCCGTCTGGTGGTGTACCAAATGTTGCGTTACAATTTTGTGCTATTTGAGAAAAGGCATTAACTGGATCATTTCCTGCGCCACCGTTACCATAATTATTTTGCTGAAAATTACCAGAAGTTTCATCAAAACCATATTGATACATTATGTCATGTAATATGTTATTTGAGTAAAATAACTGAGTAATAGCAGCATCTTCATATTGATTGCTATTTGTATATACTTGGTCAAAAGGGAAATCAGAGAAATCTAAATCAGTTCCTCCATCTGGTCTATACCCAGGGTTGTCTCCATCATCACGTGCATCTACATTATTTCCACGAGTATCTGTAAATTCTGCACCTGCAGCTCCGTTTGTATCATGCCATCCAAAAGGTGATGCTATATTATTTGCTGGGTTTATTTCTTCTTCACGTTGTCCATAATAAGGACTTTCTAAAGGAAGTGGAAAAACTTCATAACATTCTACACAAACAGCATCTTCAAGTTCATTATTTTTATAATTAGGTATATCAAATAAATTTGCATGATAATCTAATGGCTTTTCGTGCTCACTATGATCATGCTCAAAAGAACAACTCAACATCCAATTTATCTGATCTACAATTTGTCCAGAATTGGCATCTAAACGTACATTCCACCAGTTTTCCCTAGCAATTTCTTCAATAGAAATATCCCAAGCAAGACCTAGAGATCCATCATTTAAAACTTGATATACCAACTTAGCAGGAATATTGCTTAATGAAATTCCAGACTTAGATAGTAATGTTTCTTGAGACGCATTAGGTTTTCTTTCTAAAGTTGTTAAACTTTCAGAAATCGAATACCCTAATTGCGATGCAGCAGCCTCAACTGCTTGCTGAGCTGTAAGGCTAGCTGAACTTACAACAGATCTGTTTGAAATATTACCCACAAATCTATTATTTGAAGTAATCATCTTACCATCAGAAGTTAAGTGGATACTAGAATCTGTTCCATAAATTTGAATTCCGTCAATAACTTGACGAAAATAAATATGATGAATTCCACTTGTCCGGCTTACATGATCACTAGTAATTTCCCATTGTATATCTTGAGAAACGACACTTCCTTTTTCCAATAGTTGCTCAAAATGTTCATTCATAGCATTTTGTACACTTTGCGCAATAATATCTGTACTGCAAAACATTAAAAATGCTGTGACCAGATATAGTAAATTCTTTTTCATAGTAATTTAATATAAGTTAATAAATGATGTGATTTTCGTCAAAAATATCAAAAATTTAGATAAAACTAAAAGAGATTTTAAGAATTCTTTAATAATTTGTCAATTATTTTATTATAACCTTACAAAGCTATCATAAAGATTTTTAATAGATTTATTTTGTACATTAGCCTTTAACAAAAATCAACGTATGAAACAACCTGACGCACTTATTGTAGAGATGCAAAACGGTAATGAAATTGCCTTTTCAAAATTATATTCTATGTATTCTGAAGCTATATATGGAGTTATATATAGCGTTGTTCTAGATGCCGAAGTGGCTCAAGAAATACTGCAAGACGTATTTATTAAAATTTGGGATAAAAGCAGCTCATATAACATTAAAAGAGGTCGTTTTTTTACTTGGATTTTAAATATTGCCAGAAATGCTGCAATTGATGAGACGCGTTCTAAACGATTTAAAAATTCTAGAAAAAACCTAAGTACAACAAATTTCGTAGATATATTGTCGTCAAGTGATAACCTTAATAATAAAGTAAATGCGATTGGTATTAAGAAGTTTATAAATGCTCTTAAGCCTACATGTATAAAGATTATAGAGTTATTGTACTTTAAAGGCTTTACTCAGGCTGACGCTTCAAAAGAACTAGAAATTCCTTTAGGCACTTTGAAGACAAGAAATAGAAATTGTATGAATGAATTAAGAACAATTGTTCTAGGTTAAAAGAAAAATATGAATGCACAAGAAGCAATAGAAAGTGGAGTTTTACAATTGTACGTTTGTGGTGCACTTAATGAAAAAGATAATAAAGAAGTTGAAGAAGCAATAGAAAACTATCCTGAGGTTAAAGAGGAAGTTGAAAATATAGAATCTTCACTTATAAAACTGTCTCAAAATGTAGCACCAGCATTACCTGCTATGGTATGGTCGCACATATTATCTTCCATTCGAAAAATTAAAAAATTAAACACAAGAAACGAATCTGCTACTAACTGGAGTGCTATTGTTGGTTGGGCTGCTGCTGTTGCTTGTATTGGTGGAATTTTCTGGATGTTAAATCAAAATAATAAGTTAGGAGATAGTCTAGAAATAACAAGCACCGAAAAAGAACAGCTACTGGATGAGTTAACCATAACAGAAGCAGACCTTGCAGAAACTAATGAAGTACTAGACATTCTTAGATCTAAAGAATACCATGCCTATACTCTTCCCGGAAATCAAGCTGTAGCACCCCAAGCATATGCTAAAGTATATTTAAATAAAGAAACAAATGTAGCTTATATTGATGCTCAAGGATTACCCGAAGCACCAGAAGGAAAGGTATATCAAGTGTGGTCTCTTAAAATGCAACCCCTTACGCCAACAAGTGTTGGTCTCTTAGCATCAAGCGATAAAGCAAACAAACGTATATTTAAGTTTGAAGGTTTTCCAGAACCAGAAGCTTTTGGAATAACTCTTGAGCCAGAAGGTGGTAGTGAGTCACCAAGTTTAGACCAATTATACACGTTAGGTACTATTCCAACTGCTACCCCATAAAAAACTAATAAGTAAAAAAAAGCACTTGTAAAATACAAGTGCTTTTTTTTAATATTACAAATTGTTACTATCTAATCTGGCAATATTTACAGTTTTACTATCATCTCGAATAGAAGTCCAAGCAACAAATAAACTATCACCAATCCTAGCAAGCTGTGGAAAACCAGAAGCACGATCTGCTTTTGTTTTTGTTATTAACTTAGATGGTTGGGTATATCCATGATCATTAATCTCCATTAACTTTATTACAGCATCTTCACCATTGGGTTCCATCCAAGTAACTACAGCACGGCTTTCATCCAATAGTGCAACCCCTACTCTGCCAAGTGCATTTGTCCCATCTACCCTAAAAGGGGTGCCAAAGGTTGCTCCATTATCTTTTGAAAAAGCAACTTTTACATCTCCTTCTCCATTAGCAGATGTAAACCAAGCTACCACAACTGTTGCATCTAAAGCAGCAATAGCAGGTCCATTTACTGGGCATCCAGCAATTTTCCAATTGTCTTTTCCTATTGTATATGGTGACGTCCAAGCACTATTACTTTTTCGAATAATACTAATATCTCTTATTTCTTCTTCACTTCTATCTCTGTAAGCTACAATTGGACCCTTCTGTGTCATAGCCATAGCTGTATTGCAACAATCACATACACTAGAGTCTAATTCTATTCTTTCGGTTATCAATCCATTATAATTTACAGTTGCATTACGTAAAGTCATCTTACCTTCTCCATGTCCTCCTGTTGTGTTTCTTCCGTCAAGCCAAGTCACACTAAAGGCACCATCATTTAAAGGAACTATAGATACAAAGCCATGTTCGCTTTTTGTGCCATCACTATGAAGAGTAAAGTTTTCTTTTAAAATAGTATCAACTTTAATACCTAGGTTTAATTTTATATCATAGGTATAAGTACCATCTGCAGATTTTTGTAAAATATTTGATAATACAGTTTCATTATTTACAGCAATAGCAGGAAAATCTGCCCAATTTACAAACCAATCTGTTCCAGATGTTACTTTTTGCTTAGGTAACCATTCTCCATTCTCGTATGCTGAATAATACAAGGTGGCCAATGAATCTTGTTGTGTAACCCAAGACATGTATAATTGATTTCCTGTACTGAAAAGTCTTGGTAATGAGCTATTGCTATCATTGGCTGGGTTTGAGAATGTAGGAATAAAACTCTCTTTAAATAACTCTAAAGATTCTTCTGAAGAGACTTCTGTTTTTTTACTAGGTTTTTCTTTACAAGCAAAAAACAAGCTTGTAATTATTATAAAAATAAAATATCGCATGAGTCTATTTTACAAGTTCTGCATATAAATCAAAGTCTTCTGCAGCTGTAACTTTTACATTGAAAAACTCTCCCGTTCGTAAATACCCATCTTCAGCGTTAATTAAAACTTCATTATCTACATCAGGGCTATCAAATTCTGTTCTTCCTACATAATACCCGCCTTCTTTTCTATCTATTACAACTTTAAATTCTTTTCCTATTTTTTCTTGATTAAGTTCCCAAGAAATCTGAGATTGAATTTCCATGATTTTATTAGAGCGTTCCATTTTAACTTCTTCTGGCACATCATCTTCAAGATTATAGGCATGTGTGTTTTCTTCATGAGAATAAGTAAAGCAACCAAGACGTTCAAAACGCATTTCTTGCACCCAATCTTTTAGTGTTTCAAAATCTTCTTCGGTTTCTCCTGGATACCCAACAATTAGTGTGGTACGTATTGCCATTTCTGGTACAGCTGCTCTAAACTCTTTTAATAGCTTGGTTGTCTTGGTTTTTGTAGTACCGCGACGCATAGACTTTAATATTGGGTCTGCAATATGCTGAAGAGGGATATCTATATAATTACAAACTTTTGGTTCGTTTCGCATTACATCAAGCACATCCATAGGGAAACCAGTTGGGAATGCATAATGTAATCTAATCCATTCTATTCCTTCAACTTTAACAAGTTTTTTGAGTAATTCAGCAAGGTTTCTTTTTTTATACAAGTCTAAACCATAGTAGGTTAGGTCCTGTGCGATTAAAATAAGCTCTTTAACTCCTTCTGCAGCTAACTTTTCAGCCTCAATAACTAAATCCTCCATAGGAGTAGATTTATGTTTTCCTCGCATCAATGGAATTGCACAAAAGGAACAAGGGCGGTCACAACCTTCAGCTATTTTTAAATACGCATAATTTTTTGGAGTAGTTGTTAACCGTTCTCCTACAAGCTCATGCTTATAATCTGCTCCTAAAGCTTTTAATAGACTAGGTAGTTCTGTTGTACCAAAATACTGATCCACATTTGGAATCTCTTTTTCTAAATCTGGCTTATATCTTTCTGAGAGGCATCCAGTAACAAAAACCTTATCTACAATACCTTCTTCTTTTTTAGTAACATACTCTAAAATAGTATTTACACTTTCCTCCTTAGCATTTGCTATAAAACCACATGTGTTAATAACAACAACATTACCTTCTTCTTCATGAACAACTTCTTTGTTATTGGCTTTAAGTTGTCCCATAAGAACTTCACTATCATACACATTTTTGGAGCATCCTAAAGTGACTACATTAATCTTGTTCTTTTTTACTGTTTTTGTTCTCATAATACAAAGGTACGTCTATACTATTTTTAGTTTATGATTGATATGGATTAATTTCCATTAAGAATAAGTATAATAGAAATTGTAATATTAGAAAAACTAGTATTGATACTGGAATAATCCAAAAACTGTTTTTTTGAAGATTAGTATTTTTTATACATTTCCAATAGAAATAACTAATTATTAACCAATAAGGAAGTAGAAAGAAATAAGGGAAACTTAAATAGTACTTTAAATATGACGGAATTAAAGGGTTTTGAGTTGCAGTAAATGCTTCAATTATCTTATATGCAATACTTAAGGCTTGAAAGCAAGCAAACAAAAAAAATAGCCTTGTAATAATATCCTTCCACCAAAATGATATCCTAAACATTTAAGCTAATTATTTGAAGAAGGAATCCACAAACTCAAATTTGTTGAATACTTGTAAATCTTCTATCCCCTCTCCTACACCAATATATTTTACTGGTATTTGAAATTGATCACTAATACCTATTACTACACCTCCCTTGGCTGTTCCATCTAGCTTAGTAACTGCTAATGAAGTAACCTCTGTTGCTGCAGTAAACTGTTTTGCTTGTTCAAAAGCATTTTGACCTGTAGAACCATCTAAAACTAATAACACATCATGAGGCGCATCTGGCACTACTTTTTGCATTACGCGTTTAACCTTAGTAAGCTCATTCATTAAATTTACTTTATTGTGGAGACGACCAGCCGTATCAATAATTACCACATCTGCATTTTGATTAACAGCACTTTGTAAAGTGTCGAAAGCTACACTAGCTGGGTCACTTCCCATAGCTTGTTTTACTATAGGGACCTCTGTTCTATCTGCCCAGACTTGTAGTTGGTCTATCGCTGCTGCACGAAATGTATCTGCTGCTCCTAAAACCACTTTTTTTTCAGCATTTTTAAATTGATGTGCAAGTTTACCAATAGTTGTTGTCTTCCCTACTCCATTTACACCAACTACCATAATAACATGAGGTCCATTTTCATGAACAGGAATTTCAAAAGTACTTGCATTACCACTATCTACTTCACTTAATAATCCAGCAATTTCTTCTCTAAGGATTTCATTAAGCTCATCTGTGCCAAGATATTTATCTTTTGCTACACGTGCTTCTATACGCTCAATAATTTTTAATGTAGTATTTACTCCTACATCACTAGACACCAACACCTCTTCTAGGTTATCCAGTACGTCATCGTCTACTTTGCTTTTTCCAGCAACTGCTTTCCCCAATTTTTCAAAAAAAGAAGTTTTAGATTTCTCCAATCCTTTGTCTAAGGTTTCTTTTTTTTCTTTACTGAATATTTTTTTAAATAAACTCATCTATAAGTATAATTAAATACGGTTACTTATGCGTAAGGGATTGAAACAAGCTACCTTGTAGCGTTGAAAGCCCGACCACGTAATAACGTGGTTACGCCCAAAAATACGAAAAGCCACTCTTGAAAAAAAGTGGCTCTTACGATATATTTTTTTACTAATTACTTTTTGTTTAACCAGTCGTTAACTTGGTCTGGAGCCATTATAGACTCTACAAAAGTATAGGCTCCTGTCTTAGGCGATTTTACCATTTTTATTGCTTTGGTAAGACGCTTAGATCCTGTTTGTAATGATGCTACTGATTTTTTTGCCATGATAAACTTGTTTATCATTCTCGCTAGGGCGAGAATATAAATTACTTAATTTCTTTATGAACAGTCATTTTCTTTAAGATTGGGTTAAATTTCTTTAACTCCATTCTATCTGGTGTGTTCTTTTTATTTTTTGTAGTGATATAGCGAGAAGTTCCTGGTTTACCAGACTCTTTGTGCTCTGTACACTCTAAAATCACTTGTACTCTGTTTCCTTTTTTAGCCATGATACTAGACTTTTATGGTTTGCAGTAATTACTTAGTAAGATACCCTTTTTCGCGAGCTTCTTTAATTACGGCAGAAATTCCTTTTTTATTAATATTTTTTAATGCTGAAGTTGAAACCTTAAGTGTAATCCACTTATCTTCTTCAGGGATATAAAAACGCTTTTTCATTAAGTTTACATCAAACTTGCGTTTTGTTTTATTCATCGCGTGAGAAACGTTGTTTCCAACCATTGCTCTCTTTCCAGTAAGTTCACAAACTCTAGACATTATATTACCTTTAAATTGTTATTTTTAAACAGGCTGCAAATTTAGAAAAATTTATTGGTATGACCAACAAAAGAATTTTAGTTTTTCAAAATTTCTTTTAAGAGTAATTCAAAGCTTTTATTTGTTGCTTTTTTTATTACTCTTTCTCTAGGCTTTCCAAACTTAAATTTTTGAGAAAAAATGTGGTCTGGAGTTGCTATAGCAATATAAACAGTTCCTACCTCATCAACAGCATCACCTTTGGTTGGACCAGCAATACCAGTAGTAGCAATAGCGTAATCTGACCCAAAGAGTTTTTTAGATTGTGAAGCCATAGCTTGAGCTACAGGAGCACTCACAACTGTATGCTTGTTTATAATTTCTGGGTCTATTTTTAAAATATTTACTTTCTGTTGTGTTTCATAAGGAACAATAGTCCCTTTTAAAAATTGAGAGGCACCAGGTCTTGAGGTAAGCTCCTGTGCTATAGAACCTCCTGTACAACTTTCGGCAACGCAAAGTGTTTGATTGGATTTTACTAGAATTTTACCAATTCGCTCAACAATTGTTGTTTCATTTTCATAACCAACTGAAATGTCTTGTAGCATTTTTTCCAAAAGACTCATTTGCTTGTCAACACTTTTTTCAAGTATCTCTTGGTTTGTTCCAGTAGAGGATAAACGCAGGCGAACTCTCCCTAAAGAAGGCAAGTATGCTAACTTAATTGATTGAGGCAGTGCTTCTTCCCAATCCTTAATACGTTCTTGTATTTCGCTCTCTCCCATCCCATACGTAAGCAAAGTTTTGTGGTAGATGAAGGGTGTTTTAAAGCGCTTAATAACTCTTGGGAGCACTTCGTTAATCAACAATGATTTCATCTCATAGGGAACCCCTGGCATAGATACATATACTGTGTCATTTTTATCAAACCACATTCCAGGAGCAGTACCGTGTATATTTCTTAAAACTGTTGCTGTTGACGGTACCATAGCTTGCATCAAGTTTGATGGTAGCGGCTCTCTATCAACATAATTCTTAAAAATATGCTTGATATTTTCTAGTACTTCCTTATTTTCAACTAGGGTATCATTAAAGTACTCACAAAAAGTTTGCTTTGTAATATCGTCTTTAGTGGGACCAAGACCTCCAGTAACTAAAACTAGATCTACCCTAGAGGCTGCAGTACTAAGTGCATCTAAAATATGGTCTCTATCATCTTGAATAGAAGTAATTTGATATACCTGAATACCTACTTTATTGAGCTCGGCACTCATAAATGCAGAGTTGGTATCTACTATTTGCCCAATAAGAATTTCGTCACCAATGGTGATTATTTCTGCAAGCATATATTAAAAGTCTTCTTTAAGCTCTTCAAAAACAGCATTAAGGGTAGTTACAACTTTGTCTACTGTTGCCTCAATAGAACTTACGCTTTTTGAAGTATCTGTCCATGCTTCGATACTTTTAATATCCTTCATAATGTTAATTCCAAACATTTCTATATTTGGTTTCATTTTATGTGCAAATTGATATGTAAGCTCCTTATTATCATTACTAACTGCTTCTTCCAATGAAGCCAAGTCAGGAGGTATTTCTTCTAAAAAAGCAGCTACTACTACCGATGCAAAATCTTCATCTCCACCTGCAACTTCTAGTATGCTTTCTCTTGAATAATGTTTGTTCATTTATTTAATTTTAATAGAAAAGAGTTCTTTTTCTTGGATGTACCCTTTTAAAACATCATTAGCAGAAACACTACTTACACCTGCTGGTGTTCCTGTAAATATAATATCTCCAATCTTTAAAGTAAAATATTTTGAAATATATTCGATTAACTCATCTATCTTCCACAATAGCAATGAGGTGTTGCCTTTCTGTACTATAGCACCATTCTTTTCTAGAGAGAAATCGATATCATCTACGCTTTTAAACGAATCTTTAGGCAAAAAATTACCTATTACTGCTGCACCATCAAAAGCTTTTGCCTTTTCCCAAGGTAATCCCTTCGCTTTTAATTGAGTTTGTAAATCTCTAGCCGTAAAATCTATACCTAAGCCTATTTCGTTATAATACTTATGAGCAAATTTTTTATTAATATGTTTACCAATCCTATTAATCTTAACCAAAACTTCTACTTCGTGATGTACATCGTTGGAGAAATCTGGAATGAAAAAAGGCTGTTTTTTTAATAGAATAGAAGTATCTGGTTTTAAAAATAAAACAGGATGATCTGGCCTCTCGTTATTGAGTTCTTTAATATGAGCGGCATAATTTCTTCCTACACAAATAATTTTCATACTACAGCTTATTGTTAAGTTTGCTCAATTTTATTCTTGTTAACACCTTTTTTGTGTAAAGAGGAAAGTCTGCATTTAGCAACCAACCAAAATAGCCTGGCTCTTTCTCTAGAACTTCTTCAACTAATTTTCCTTTGTGTTTACCAAAAGCAAAAATCTCTCTCTTATTTTTATCGTAGCCAATATAACCAGCAAAATCAACAAAGTTTTTATGCGCACTAAAGCTAGCTAGAAAATTAACATCGTTTTCTAAGTCTTCATATCTATCTAACTGAGATTTAAGAACCTCATAGGTTGCATTAGTATCAGCTTCTGCAGAGTGTGCATTTGTTAAGTCTTTATCACAATAAAATTTATAAGCCGCCTCTAGGGTTCTTTTTTCTTTTTTATGAAAAATAGTCTGAACATCTACCGAGAGTGCTTTTTTTAAATCGAAATCTACTTCTGCACGTAACAGCTCTTCAGCAAGTAATGGGATATCAAATCTATTAGAATTATACCCTCCAAGATCACTATCTTTAATAAGGTTGTATACTTTTGGTGCTAGTTCTTTAAAAGTAGGCTCATTTACAACCATTTCATCTGTAATCCCGTGAACTGCTGTAGTTGCTTTAGGAATTGGAATCGTAGGGTTTACACGCCAAGTATGACTCTCCTTATTCCCGTTGGGAAAAACTTTTAAAATAGAGATTTCTACTATCCTATCGTTTGCAACATTAACTCCGGTAGTTTCTAAATCAAAAAAACAAATAGGTTTACTTAGCTTTAATTCCATTGGTATAGTTTATGCTACAAAAATACTAATTCCTATTTTTGAACTATGCATCAACAATTAAAATTTATTGTCCTGCTATTAATTATTATTCCTTTTAAGGGCTTTGCTCAAGAGGAAGAAGTTTTTATAGTCGAAAAGAAGCAAGGAAAACGAATTGTGCTAAGTGCAAAAAACACAACTAATGATAGCATAAATATTTTTCTATTAGTACATGCTGAAGGTTTTAGAAGAAGTTCTTCTGCTCCCATCATAAAAAACACACCGCCTAATAGTACTACCTATATGACTACTTTAATTGAAATTGAAGATACACCTTCAAGCTATAGGTATGATTTATATCTAAATGCCGAAAAAGAACCATTGGTGATAGATTCTGAAAAAAAGATAAATGACATATCAAGTATTATTAAAGATCGAATTGTTCTTTTTGTTACGAAAGATTGTGACAAATGTATTGTTCTGGAAAACTTGCTAAAAAACAACAGAGTAACCTTTAAAGCTTTTGATATTTATCAGGATGAAGCACTCTACAAACAGTTTAAGAAATTTGTTCAAAAAGACCCAACACAAACTATTACATTTAAACTTCCTCTAATCTGGAACAAGAGTTATGCGGTTTATGGATATGACAATCTAGAAAGTATCTTAGAAGAACTTACTAATTAAATTTCTCTGTTTACATCCCAAGATTCAAGATAATCCTTAACGGCTTTTACAAATTGTCCTCCAAGTGCACCATTTACAACTCTATGGTCATAACTATGACTTAAAAACATTTTATACCTAATACCAATAAAGTCTCCATCTGGAGTTTCTATCACAGCTGGTACTTTTCTAATCGCTCCTAAGGCTAGTATCGCTACTTGAGGTTGATTTATAATAGGAGTTCCCATAATACTTCCAAATGTACCAACATTAGTTACAGTATAAGTTCCACCTTGAATTTCGTCTGGTTTTAATTTATTTTCCCTAGCACGTGAAGCCAAATCATTAACAGCTTTACTCATACCAACAAGGTTAAGTTGGTCTGCATTTTTAATTACAGGAACAATTAGGTTTCCATCAGCTAGTGCAGCAGCCATCCCTAAGTTAATATTTTTACGTTTTATAATAGTATCTCCGTCCACAGAGATATTTATCATTGGGAAATCTTTAATTGCTTTTGCAACCGCTTCCATAAAAATTGGAGTGAAAGTAAGTTTCTCTCCTTCTCTTTTCTGAAAGTCATTTTTTACTTTATTTCTCCAGTTCCAGATATTAGTAACATCTGCTTCAATAAAAGATTGTACGTGCGCAGAAGTCTGTACACTTTCAACCATGTGATGTGCAATTAATTTGCCCATACGAGACATTTCAATAATCTCGTCACCTCCATTTACAGACACAGGTGTTTTAGGTTTCTCTGGAGTTTGTATTGCAGGTTGTGATTGTATTTTACTAGTAGCCTCTGTAACTTCTTGTTTAGTTTTAGTTGTTGATGTACGGTTTTTAAGGTAATCTAAAATATCATTTTTAGTTACACGTCCATCTTTCCCTGTACCAACCAAAGCATCAAGTTCGGATTGCGATATACCTTCTTGTGAAGCAATGTTTTTAACTAAAGGTGAATAAAACCTATCTCCATTACTTTCAATAGCTGGTTGAGTAGTTTCACTAACTTTCTCAATCTCCTTTTCAATAGTGGTTGCTGTTTCAGGAGCAGGCGAAGTTATTTCGTCAGAAGAAGTATCATTATCCGGTGTCCCCCCATCACCATCAGTTTCAATAATTGCAATGGTTTGTCCTACTTGCACTACATCATCGGCTTCAAACATTTTTTCAACTAGAACACCATCTACTTCACTAGGCACTTCACTATCAACTTTATCTGTTGCAATTTCAAGTACTGCTTCATCTGCTTCGATAGTGTCACCAACATCTTTAAGCCAGTTTGTAACGGTTGCTTCTGCTACACTCTCACCCATTTTTGGTAGTTTCAATTCAAATCGTGCCATAGTATATTTTTGCTCCTTATATTTTGAAGTGCAAAATTAGTTAAAAAATATATCTATAACGTTTGAAAAATCTTAAAAAAAGATAACAGTACCTTTTTCGTCACTTTGATCACTCCCAATAATGAAGTTTGAATTTGGAGGACAAATCCTGAATACGTTATTTCTGTTTTTAAGCTGTTCCATTACCGAAAATATCTGGTAATAAGGCATGTAATTAACATCAAAAACAAAAAGTGTATTTGACAGTAAAGAATCCTGAAACATAGATTTAGAACCCGAAGTTAATGGTATATCAAGGGCGTTGGAGAGTTTTTTTAATAAAGAAAAATTTTCGGTAAGTAAAATCGCCTTTTCTGGGTTGTTTTTTCTTTTCGTTCTTTTTACTGAGAATACACCTTTATAGAGTTTTGCTAAAAAAACTAATAACTTGACTAGTCTGGTTAATATCTTAGAGTTACTATAATGTTTGTTGTAAAAAATTTCCATTGCACCATAAAATCGTTTTAGGTAAGCTGCATCTCTACTTGTGCTCTCTCCTTTGTAATGCAAAACACTTGTTGTACCAAGGTAATAATTTTTGTAACCTGCTTTCTCAATTTTATATGAAAAGTCTATGTCTTCTCCATACATAAAGTAGTCCTCGTCAAAGCCTCCTACCTCATTATAAATAGACTTCTTTAAAAACATAAATGCACCAACTAGTACAGGAATTTGACTTCCTTTAGATTTTTTTGGAACTCTAGTGGCGTAGTATTTTTTTCCAAAACCAAGTAATTTTAATAATGATATTGAAGGTGTAGGAAGGTTTCTTTTACTTTCTGGCAGGAAGTTACCAGTACCATCTAACAGAAATGTTCCCAAAGCTCCTATGTTTTCCTTATCAACTATAAAATTAAGGCATTCTAAAAATGTATTTTCAGTAACAGCGGTGTCTGGATTTAAAATACAAACATACTCTCCTTTTGCTATTGCTACTGCCTGATTATTTGCTTTACTAAAACCTAAATTTTTTTTATTTTCAATTAGTACAACTTCTGGAAAGTTCTTTTTAACTAACTCACAACTCTTATCACTAGAATTGTTATCGATAACTATAATCTCTGCATCTATATTTTTAGTAGCACGCTGAACACTTTTAATGCATTGTTCTAAAAAATATTGAACGTTATAGTTAAGTATGACAACAGATAGTTTCAATAGTTAGTTTTTTAAAGAGGATTCAAAAGGGATTCTATTTACTATACTTCTACCAAGGGTTACCTCATCTGCATACTCTAACTCATCACCCACAGAGATTCCTCTAGCAATGGTTGTTGTTTTAATATCAAACTTTTCTATTTGTTTAAAAATATAAAAGTTGGTTGTATCACCTTCCATAGTAGAGCTTAAAGCAAATATAAGCTCATCAATAATCCCATCTTCTACTTTTCTAACTAAACTAGGAATGGTTAGCTCACTTGGGCCAATCCCATCCATAGGAGATATTTTGCCTCCTAAAACATGGTAATGTCCTTTATAGCTACTTGTATTTTCTATTGCCATTACATCTCTTATGTCTTCTACAACACAAACAATAGATTGATCTCTATTTGCATTACTACAAATTTCACACAAGGAGGTATCAGAGATATTATGACAGTTAGAACAAAAGTTAATATTAGATCGCATTGCAGTTAAGCTCTCTGAAAGTAATTCGGTTTGAGACTCAGGCTGCTTTAACAGATGTAAAACTAAACGTAAAGCAGTGCGTTTACCAATACCTGGCAACTGTGCCATTTCATTGACTGCACTTTCGAGTAATTTTGAAGAAAATTCCATAGGAAATAAAGCTGCAATATAAAAAAAGCTTCAGAAAAGTACTACACTCTCCTGAAGCTTTTAGTGGAATATATCTAATCTTTAGTTTTTGATTAGCTTTTTTGTTGCTATTCCTTCACTAGAGTTTACTCTAATAAAGTAAACACCTGAGTTAAGCGATGAAACATCAATAGTGTGAGATCTTTCAATTGAAACATTTTCATTGAAAATCATTAACTTACCAGTTACATCAAATATTCTAATATCTGCTTCCAGAGGTTGCTCTAATGTTATTGTTATTTGAGTATTTGCAGGGTTCGGGCTAACATTAAAGTAATTGTTATCTGCAAAAGTTTCTACACCTAAAACACCATCTTCTACAAGAGGAGACACCCAAAGCCCTCTTCCATATGTTCCGGCATACAACATATCTGTTTCGTTGTTTATCACTAAATCATTCACTCTCACATTAGGGAGGTTATTGCTGTAAGTTTCCCATTCATCTAGATTACCATCAATATAGTATACTCCATAATTCATACCAACGTACAAGCCATTCTTTCCGTTATCATCCCAAGTAATTGAAAGCGCAGAGAAGTTAGGTAGATTAAAACGTTGACCTTCCCAAGTTGCTCCCCCATCTGTACTAACATAAACTTTTTGACTACCAGAAGTAGCTACAGCAACTCTATTAGGGTCTGATGGGTGTACAGCAATAGAATTGATACCACCACCAGGAATACTAAAGTCCCAATTTGTTGCTCCACCATCTGTAGTTGAATAAACCCTGTTGCTTACTGCTGCATAAATAATTTGATTATTAGATTCAGCTACTTGAAAATCTGTAACATCATTAGGAAATACTTGAGATATACTCGTCCATGTATTTCCTGAGTTAGTCGATTTATGAATTCTATTGTATCCAATATAAATATCTGAATTAGCAGGGTCCTGTTCCATTTGAGTTACAAATGGACCACTTCCAGCTGGCCCTCCAACAAAAAATGCACTATTACCCGCATTTGTTGTTCTATAAATATTACCAAATTGCGTTGTACCAAATATTTGGTTAGAGTTAGTTCTTCGCACAACGGTTCCTCCTCCATCTGCACCCATATAATTTACAATATCGCTTGAATTTTCTCTGTAAATAAAGCTACCATTGTCTTGTGTACCTCCGGAGACTGTAACATTAGTACTAGACTGAGCTGCATCGATTAAATAAAATTGTGTAATTCCTATTCCATTAGTTAAATCTTCATAGTATGAAGTACTAATAGCTGCTGATGGGTTTTCTGCTTTGAAAAAACCTCCGTCAGTTCCCATATATAAAACGCCATCTACAAACTGCATAAAGTCTACATCTGCATGACAGTATCCAATATTGTTTGCCGATTGCTCTGGTAAAAACCAATGTCCAGAAATTTCAAAATTAAGACCTCCATCAGTAGACCTCCATGAATTAACTCCTGCAATATGTACCTCATCTGCATTAGTAGGGTTTACAACAACATCCATATCTCTTGGGGCTTGTCCTCCCGTACCTGTACCATTTAATGATGCATTAAAGTAATTTCTTCCAGAGTGGTTCAGTTCAGTAAAAGTATTTCCTCCATCCGTAGACTTAAATAACCCTCTAAAATCTCCATTACCTCTTACTACGTAAACTGTTTCTGGGTCTGCAATAGACATTCCTATCATTTCTGCAGCAGTATCTGTTGCAGGAATATTTAATTGTGTGAAAGTCAATCCTCCATCTGTTGATCTATATGTTTCAAGACCTGAAGCAAATATAGTAGTAGTATCGCCTGGTTTAAACTCTACATCAAATCCAAAGCCTTCTGTTGGTATCGCATTAATAAATGTAGTTCCTCCATCTATAGATCTAAAGATTCCATCATTTTGACTTGTAGCAAAAATTATGTTTGTATTGCCTGGATCAATGAGAATTTTATTTACAATAGAAGCACCAATATCTGCTAGTTCATTCCAAGTAGCACCAGCATCTACAGATTTAAAAATTAGTCCTGAAGTAGAACCAAAGAAATAAGTATCAGAATCAGTTGGGTCTATAGCAACAGAGTATACGTCTATATTAGCTAAGTTGTCTGTAAGAACTGTCCAGTTCTGTCCACCATCTGTTGTTTTCCAAATCCCTCCAGTATTTGCTCCAATTATAATATGATCTGTATCAGTTTCATCTACAGCCACACCGGTTACCCTTCCAACTCCTGCACTCCATGAACTAGTGTTATTAAAAACGGTAGGTCCTAATTCTTGCCAATTATCATTTAATACCTGCCTTGAATCTGCTGTTTCATTAAGATAAGCATTGAATCGTGAAAGTTCTTCTAAGTTCTCATCTAGAGTTGGTAAATAACCATTCTCATTCATCAGTCTCTTAGCCATATACTCCCAACGTTTAAATTGTTTGTAACCTGACCCTTTTCCTTTATCTCTATTTTCAAAATATGCTTCTCCAGCATCAATAATCTCCTGCACAGAGAAAGTACCTTCATTAATCATTTGTTGATAATCAGTTATTTGCGCATTTACGCTTGCAAAAACCACAAAGGCTAATGAAAAAAGTAAATTTTTAATTTTCATAGTCATCAATTTATAGTTAACTTTTTTTCAAAAATACTGAAAAAACGACTCTACTTAAAGTCAATCTTTAATTATTTATTAATACTTTGCTTAAAATTGTCTGAAAAATTATGCAACCCTTACATATACTCATATTAATCGCTAGTTATTTTGGTGTTTTAGTATTAATATCATATTTAACAAATAAAGGAGGGACAAACTCAGATTTTTTCACAGCTGGTAAACGTTCACCATGGTATCTGGTTGCTTTTGGAATGATTGGGGCATCACTAAGTGGGGTTACATTTGTCTCGGCTCCTGGATGGGTTGAAGCCTCTAGTTTTGGTTATTTTCAAGTTGTTTTAGGCTATACTGTAGGCTATGCAGTAATAGGTACAGTTTTACTTCCATTATACTATAAATTAAATCTAACTTCTATATACACATATTTAGATGGTCGATTTGGAATAAAATCTTATAAAACAGGCGCATCTTTCTTTTTATTATCAAGAATAATAGGTGCCAGTTTTAGACTATACCTAGTAGCCATTGTGTTACAAGAAATAGTGTTTACTGAAATGGGAGTACCCTTTTGGGTTACTGTAACAATTACAATAGCATTAATCTGGCTATATACTTTTAAGAGTGGAATTAAAACTATTGTATGGACAGATACCTTACAAACCTTATTTATGCTTATTGCAGTAGGTGTTGCAATTTATTTTGTTTCAGATAGTCTAAATTTTAATGGTAGCTCATTATTTAATTTTATATCTGAAAGTGACCTTTCTCAAATTTTCTTTTTTGAAGATTGGAAAAGCAACAACTATTTCTTTAAACAATTTTTAAGCGGAGCATTTATTGCTATTGTAATGACTGGGCTTGATCAAGATATGATGCAAAAAAACTTGACTTGTAGAAACCTTAAGGATGCTCAAAAAAACATGTTTTGGTTTACTATTGTGTTAACGATTGTAAATATTATTTTTTTAGTGCTAGGGTTATTACTCACCGTATATGCTCAACAAAATGGAATAGATGCCCATAAAGATCAATTATTTCCAATTATTGCTACAAAATCTGATTTAGGGATTGGGCTTGCTATTTTCTTTCTATTAGGTTTAATTGCTGCTGCCTATTCTAGTGCAGACAGCGCGCTAACTTCTTTGACCACATCTTTTAGTATTGATATTCTGGGTATTGAAAAAAAGTATTCAGAAAAAGAACAAGTTAGTATTAGGAAAAAAGTACATGTTGGATTTTCTATACTACTCATTATAGTTATTGTAGTTTTCAACTATGTAATTGGTGATGCTTCTGTAATTGCAAAGGTTTTTAAATTTGCTGGATTTACTTACGGTCCTCTTCTAGGATTGTATGCATTTGGGCTTTTTACTAAATGGAAAGTAAAGGACAAATTAGTTCCAGTAGTCGCTATTTCTTCAGTAATACTATCTATACTTATAAATATTGGTTCGCAACTATATGTATTCTTAAGTCAAAATACTGATTGGGAAAAAGCTGGAGATATAGCTTCAAAACTTTATTATCAAGTTGGTTTTGAAATCCTAATAATTAATGGTCTAATTACTTTTATTGGGCTAGTATTGATTCGTACTCAAAAGAACTAATGTACAAGCAACTTCTACTTCAATATTATTGTCTTTTAGAAGTGAATAAAATTCAGGATTTTCAGTTCCAGGATTAAAAATTACACGTTTGGGCTCTAAAGTTATGACGTATTTATAGTATTCTACTTGCCTCTTAGCATTGAGATATAAGGTAACTGTATCTATATCTTTAAAACTTTCTTTTTTAGTACTTATAGTAACTCCAGACACTTCACCTTCTCGGAGTCCAATAGCTTTTACGTTATGTCCAGAACTAACAAGGCGACCTATCGCAATATTAGAGTATCGTGAAGGTTTTAAGCTAGCTCCTATAACAAGTGTCTTCTTCATATACATTCAAAAATAAAAAAACGCCTTCTCTAAAGATAGAAAAGGCGCTTAAAGTTTTATTAAAGGAACAAATTATTTTTTAGCAGGTGGATTGTTAAGCTTATTACTCATCTCCATTGAAAGAGCTGAACGTTCAAACTTCATTTTCCCTGCACCTGTTTCTATAATGCAAGTTCCATCGTCATTAAGGTTTAAAATCTTACCATGCAATCCACTTTTGGTAATTACCTTATCTCCTGTTTTAATTTCGTTAGCAAATTTCTTTTCTTGTTTTTGGCGTTTCATTTGCGGACGTATCAAGAAAAGATACATTACTAAAAACAATAATATTATAGGTAAAAAACCTTGAATTTGATCCATAATAGATATTTAAAAAGGGATTACTTAGACTGCTGAATTCCAGCAGCACCAGCAGCACCTTCTTTAGGATTTACGAATGCTTTAATTTTAAGTGTTTCTTTACCAGCTTTAGTATTTGCAGTAATTGTTACTGTTTTACTTACTTGGTTTTTTCCACTTCCATTAAATTTAACTAACATCTCTCCTGTTTCACCTGGAGCAACAGCTTCTTTAGGGAAAGAAGGTACTGTACAACCACAGCTACTTTTAGCATCTACTATTACTAAAGGTGCTTTACCAGTATTAGTAAATGTAAATGTATGTTCTACGTTAGTTCCTTGGTCTATTGTACCAAAGTCAAATTCTTTTTCATCAAAAGTCATAACTGGAAACTCAGTTGCTTTTTCATCACGTTCTGCCGCAGCAGCAACGTTTTCTTCACTTACTTTATTAGCAGCATTTTCTTTACACGATGTAAAAGTAAATGCAGCGATTGCAGCTACTATTAAAATTGATTTTTTCATAGTTAAAATATTTTTAGATTTAAGCGGTGCTAAAATACTTATTTTTTTACTTTTAGCGAAGACCTCTCCCTATTTTCTTCAACTTTTGAGATTTTTCAAATTCTTTAACCAATTTGTCCAAAATACCATTGATGAAAATACTACTCTTAGGGGTAGAATATTCTTTAGCGATTTCTAAACATTCATTGATAGTTACTCTTGTTGGAATAGACGGGAAATGTAAAAACTCTGTTATACCAAGTTTCAAAATTACCATATCAATATCTGCAATACGCTCTTTATCCCAGTTAGGAGTTTTTCCTTCTATTTCTTTTTCAAGTTTTTCGTTATGAAGTATAATTTTTCTAAAGAGAGATGTTGCATACTCCTTGTCTTCTTCATTTTTATAAAGTTCTGGAAGTACAATAGAGGCGCTATTCTTTTTAGACAATTGACCTATCATTTTAATAATAGCGGTGTTTACAACAGGAAAATCATCTAACCACGTAAGGCGTTTATCTTCAAGATAGTCATACAATTTTTCGTTTGGAGCAATAACTTCTTTATAGAGTTTTAGAATGCAGTTTTTATCATCATTAAAGTTAGGGGCTTCTATTGCTAAGTATTCCTTATACCACTCAGCATTACGTAATTCATTAAAAATTATTGTAACATACTCATCATCTTGCTTCCACAAATCGAGTTTTTTGTTTTTAATAGATTCAGAAAATAAAGGTGTTTCTGAGATTAAAAGAGGAATATTGTTATTAATGAAGTTTTTACTTGGGTTTTTTTCTTCTTGTGTTGCCAAATGCTTTTTTTGAGAGCGAAGCATATAGGTTTCGGCATGTTTTTGAACATCAACTAACAACTGAAGCATTAATAAGTATAAATCTTCAATCTGCTGAACGCTATACAAAAGAAATTTTTCCTGTTTTTCTATATCTGGATTTTCACTTTGATGAAACGCATAAACTGATTGAACTACTTTTATACGTATATGTCTTCTTGTAAGCATTGTGGTAAAGAACTTTTATAAATAAACAGCGCATCAAAAAAATGATGCGCTGCAAAGATAGTGTTTTATGAAACTGAAAAAACTACTTTTCGCTTTTTCTTGCTTCAATTTTTGATTGTGCAATTGCTAAAGCTGCTTGATGTGTAGTCACATCATTTGTTTCTGCATTGCTAAGAATTTCAAGTGTTGTGTTAAAGATATTTTCGGTCTTTCTAATTATTTCTTGCTTTCCGTAGTTTTCTAATTCGGCATATACATTAATGATTCCCCCAGCATTAATTAAAAAGTCTGGTGCATATACAATACCTCTTTCTCTTAATACCTTACCGTGTTTTTGTTCATCAGCTAATTGATTATTTGCTGCTCCAGCAATTACTTTAGCTTTTAATTGAGGAATAGTATCATCATTAACAGTTGCTCCTAGTGCACAAGGAGCATATATATCCATTTCTTCTGCATAGATATTTTTACCTCCATAAATATCTACGTGATACTTATCTCTTACTTCTTCAAGACGATCTTGGTTAATGTCACTAATATATACTTTAGCACCTTCATTAGATAAATGCTCCACAAGAGATTCTCCTACATTCCCTATACCTTGTACATAAACTACTTTATCTTCTAGAATATCGGTTCCAAATTTATACTTTGCAGCAGCTTTCATACCCATAAATACTCCATAAGCAGTAATTGGAGAAGGGTTTCCAGCACCTCCTTTTTCTTCAGAAATACCCGTAACGTATGGTGTTACTGTACGCACCAAATCCATATCGCTGGTGTGCATTCCTACGTCTTCTGCTGTAATATATTTTCCACTTAACGAGTGTACAAACTCACCAAAACGCAGCATTAATTCTGGTGTTTTTTGTGTTTTGGCATCTCCTATAATAACTGCTTTCCCGCCACCTAAATTTAATCCTGTAATAGCAGACTTAAAAGTCATTCCTCTAGAGAGACGCAATACATCATTTAACGCATCCCACTCACTATTATATTTCCACATTCTAGTACCTCCTAATGCAGGTCCTAAAACTGTATTATGTATTCCAATTATTGCTTTTAAACCAGTATCTTTGTCATTGCAAAAAACGATTTGCTCGTGGTTATCAAAAGATAATTGACCAAATACTGGATCTAATTTTTTAAGTTCATTTGTTGGTACTATTTCACTTATCATATGTTACGTGTTTAAACATCCTCTAAAAAGGACGTGCAAAAGTAGTTGTAAATTGATAATTCCACAAAATAATATTCGAATTTTACGAATTTGTTAATAAATTAATTTCGCCTAATGAAAGAACTAAAATACCTCAATGCATACTTTATAAAATATAGGGGTAGATTATTATTAGGACTCTTGGTAACAATCATTGCTGCCATTTTTAAATTAGTGGTTCCAAGAGAAGTTGGAAATATTGTTAATTCTGTTCGTAGAAATCTTGAGGGAGAAATTGATTTAAGCACGATGCAATCTGAGTTACTTACTAGTATCTTATTTCTCATTGGCGCTACCCTACTTTCAGCATTATTTACTTTTATTATGCGACAAACTATTATTGTAGTTTCTCGTTACATAGAGTTTGATTTAAAAAACGAGGTTTTTCAGCAATATCAGCGTCTATCATTAGCTTTTTATAAAAAGAATAGAACAGGAGATTTAATGAACCGTATTAGTGAAGATGTATCAAAAGTACGTATGTACACGGGACCTGCACTTATGTATAGTACAACAACTATCACTCTTTTCTTTGTAGTGATTAGTTACATGCTCTATACGGCTCCCATACTTACTTTATATGCTGTTGCACCTCTGCCTATTCTTTCTATTTTAATCTATAAGTTAAGTATAGCAATCCATAAAAGGAGTACAATTGTACAACAATACTTATCAAAACTTACCACATTCACACAAGAAAGTTTTAGCGGTATTGCTGTGATTAAAGCCTATGGAATGGAGGGCAGAACCAATATAAATTTTGAAGAGCTTGCTAAAGGCAGTAAAGACAAAAATGTAGATTTGGCAAGAGTGCAAGCACTCTTTTTTCCGTTAATGATTCTTTTAATAGGAATAAGTAATATTTCGGTGGTATATATTGGTGGGAATCAATTTATAGATGGAAAAATTGATTTTGGAACTATTGTAGAGTTTTTAATATATGTAAATATGCTTACTTGGCCTGTTGCTATTGTAGGCTGGGTTTCTTCAATGGTGCAACAAGCAGAAGCCTCTCAAAAAAGAATTAATGAGTTTTTAAGTGAGGTTCCAAAAATTCAAAATAACACTAAAGAAAAGACACCCGTAAAAGGAGCTATTGCTTTTAATAATCTAAGCTTTACTTATAATGATACTAACATAACGGCCTTAAAAGATGTTTCTTTTACCGTTAACCCTGGTGAAACACTTGCTATTATTGGAAATACTGGTTCAGGAAAATCTACTATTTTAGAGTTAATAGGAAGACTGTACGATGTAGAAAAAGGTATGCTAACTATTGACAAAGAGCCAATTTCAAACTTAAATCTTGATAGCCTTAGGGGAGCAATTGGTTATGTACCACAAGATGCCTTTTTGTTTAGTGACACCATTGGAAAAAATATAAAATTTGGAAAAGATGATGCAACAGAAGAGGATATTATTGAAGCTGCTAAAAAAGCTTCGGTTCATAACAATATTATAGATTTTACAAAAGGGTATGAAACTATACTAGGCGAAAGGGGTATTACTCTAAGTGGTGGACAAAAACAAAGAGTATCTATAGCAAGAGCGATTATTAAAAATCCTAAAATTTTATTATTTGACGATTGCTTAAGTGCTGTTGACACAGAGACAGAAGAAGAAATTTTACAAAACCTCTACGCAATTTCAAAAGACAAGACTACAATTATTGTAAGTCATAGAGTTTCTTCAGCAAAAAATGCTGATAAAATAATAGTTCTAGAAGATGGTAAAATAATACAGCAAGGCTCTCATAATGAGCTAGTAAACCTAGAGGGGTATTATAAGGAATTATATGCAAAACAACTCTCCGAAAAAGAAATGTAAATTAATGTTGCCATATTTATATTTTTTTTAGATTTTTGGCTAAACGTAAATAAAATTATAGAACATGGGCGATCAATACGCAATGGAGAAAGAAGAAATACATAGTAAAGTAATGCGTGCGGGAAGACGCACCTATTTTTTTGATGTTAGAGCTACAAAAGCTGGAGATTATTACCTAACAATTACTGAAAGTAAGAAGTTCACAAACGATGATGGTTCTTTCCATTATAAAAAACATAAAATCTACTTGTACAAAGAAGATTTTATGGAGTTTAAAGACAACTTAGCTGAAATGATAGACTTTATTATTTCTGAAAAAGGTGAAGAAGTAATAAGCGAACGTCACCAAAAAGACTACCAAAAAGAAGATCATTCTAAAACTAATGAAACTGAAGCAAATACAGAAAGTACAGATACTTCAAATTTCACAGATGTAGAATTTGATGATATTTAGAATTATTCTTAAAAATTACATAGAAACGCCTTCAACTTTTGAAGGCGTTTTTTTTATGGCTATCTTTAGTTTCTAAAAAAGAACATACATACAAACTATCATCAAAAGACATATAAAATTAGTTTGCTTGGATGAATGCAGTCTAAACTTTCTTTAAGAAATAACTTTAAGTGTTAATCTGAAAATTCTGAACAGCTATTATATTATTTTACATTTTACTATGAAAAAAATCACTACCGCACTCCTTTTAATTACTATTGTTTTTACTACCTACGCGCAAGATTATCAAGTAAATCTTGATTATTACTTACCAAGTAATGTAACTTACAACGCAGCTATCCCTACTCCAGAAAGTGTTATTGGTCACGAAGTGGGTGATTGGCATATTACGCACGATAAATTAGTGCAATACATGCACGTACTAGCCGAAAGTAGCAATCGCATTACCATAGAAGATAGAGGAACTACATTTGAAGGAAGACCTCTTTCATTACTAACTATTACTTCGCCTTCTAATCACAATCAAATTGAAACTATAAAAAAGAATCATGTTGCACTTACTGAAAATGGTTCAGGAAGTTTAAACACTTCAAACATGCCCATTGTAGTTTATCAAGGATTCTCTATACATGGTAATGAATCAAGTGGTTCTAACGCTGCTTTAGTAACAGCATACTATCTTGCAGCAGCTCAAGGGTCTAAAGTAGATGAGTTATTGGCTAATACTGTTATTTTATTAGATCCCTCTCTTAATCCAGACGGCTTACAGCGTTTTGCCTATTGGGCTAACACCAATAAAGCAAAAAATATAAACCCAGATCCTAACGATAGAGAATATCGCGAGGTATGGCCAGGTGGTCGTACTAATCATTATTGGTTTGATATGAATAGAGACTGGTTACCAGTACAACTCCCAGAAAGTCGTGCTCGTATTGCAACTTTTCACGATTGGTATCCTAATATCTTAACAGATCATCACGAAATGGGAACCAATGCAAGTTTCTTTTTTCAACCGGGAATACCTTCAAGAACACACCCACTCACTCCACAAAAAAATCAAGACCTAACTGGTGATATTGCTAAGTTTCATGCAAAAGCATTTGACAAGTTAGGAAGCTTCTATTATACTGAAGAGAGTTTTGATGATTTTTACTATGGAAAAGGATCTACTTTTCCAGATATTAATGGGTCTATAGGTATTTTATTTGAGCAAGCATCCTCAAGAGGGCATGCACAAGAAAGTGCTAACGGAATATTAACGTTCCCGTTTACAATTCGCAATCAATTTACAGCTGCACTTTCAACTTTGGAGGCTGCTGCAAATATGCGTACACAGCTTTTAGATTATCAGCGTGATTTTTTTAGAAATGCAGCAAAAGAAGGAGCAAGCGGTGGTGCTATTGTTTTTGGAGACTCAAAAGATGCAGGAAAGGTGTATCACCTTGCCGAAATCTTACAACGACACAAAATTAAATTCCATGAGCTAAAACAAGATGTTACTCGCAATGGAAAAACCTACAAAAAAGGCTATAGTTATGTAGTACCAAAAAATCAAAAACAACACCGCCTTATTAATGCGATGTTTGAGAAGCGCACAAAATTTCAAGATAGCTTGTTTTATGATATTAGCGCTTGGTCATTCCCTCTAGCATTTAATATGGACCATGAAGAAAATGCAACACTTAGTATTGCCGGAAATGAAGTTACAGAGCTTACTCCAAACAAACCAGCAACAGTAGCTACCTCTAACTACGCTTATTTAATGGAATGGCATGAATATTATGCTCCAAAAGCTTTAAATGAAATATTACAAAAAGGACTTCGTGCAAAAGTAGGTATGAAACCGTTTACACTCAATGGTAAAAAATATGACTACGGAACAATTTTAATCCCAGTTCAGAATCAATCGTTAGATGCAACAGAACTTGCTACGTTTATAAATAAAGTTTCAAAAAACGCAAATATTCCAATAGATGCTGTAAATACTGGTTTAACAGAAGGTATTGATTTAGGTAGCAATCAATTTAGAGCTTTAGAAGCGCCTAAAGTAGCTATAGTAGTTGGTGATGGAATAACACCTTATGATGCTGGAGAGATTTGGCATGTATTTGACCAACGTTATGACATGCATTTAACCAAGTTAGATACACGAAGTTTTAGCCGTACGGATTTAAGTAAGTACACCGCGCTTATCTTACCAAATAGTTGGGGAAGCGCGCTAGATAAAAATGATGCTAAAAAAATTAAAACTTGGGTTCGTAATGGAGGCACACTTATAGGGTATAAAAATGCTGGACGTTGGTTTAATAGTAATGAGTTACTCAAAATGAAATTTAAAACCCGAAAAGATACTGCAACCAATATATCATTTGAGCAAGCTGGAAACTATAGAGGTGCTCAGGTAATAGGTGGAGCTATTTTTGAAACCAAGTTAGACCGCTCCCATCCTATTGCTTTTGGTTATAAAAACAAAACGCTCCCCGTTTTTAGAAACTCTACCATCTTTTTAGAACCAGACGTAAATAGCTATAATAACCCTATACTTTATTCCGAAAACCCTTTACTAAGTGGTTATATCTCTAAGCCTAACTTAAAAGACTTGGCAAATACTTCTGCATTTAAAGTTGGTGGACAAGGTAGGGGTACCGTTATTTACTTTACAGATAACCATAACTTTAGGGCCTTTTGGTATGGTACAAATAAACTATTAATGAATGCTATCTTTTTCGGGGATAAAATGTGATAAATACTAAAAAAATAAATATTAGCATTCAAAATGAACTTATAGAGTTAGAAGAAGGTACTTACAATATTCTTATAATTGGTGGCTGGAGAGTAAAATTAAATAGCTTTTTAATAACTCTTAGGAATATTGAAACTGGAAAAATAATATACCCGAGAAATACCATATGGAAATATCAAACTTATTTATTTAAAAAAAGAGCAAAAAGAATTAGAATACTTGATATAAAGGAATATGGAACTTATGAAATTAAGTTCAAAAATTCAGAAAGTGTTTTATTAAAAAAATCTAATTTATTTCTGTCTAGTTTTTTTCAGAAACCTGTTTCAGTAAGTGAAATTGAAATAGTCATTAAATAGAATGATATTTATCGCTTCAAAGTAAAATGACTTCTATATTCTCTACCTTCGAAAAAATGAGCAACAAACCAATAGTCATTTGAGGGTAAAGGATTTCCATTATATGTACCATTCCAACCAGAAGATGTTGGGCTTAATACTTTGAGTAATTTTCCATTACGATTAAAAATCTCTATACGTTGCACTTGTTGAGAAACTTCATTAAGACCACGTAGTTGCCAACGATCATTAAACCCATCTTGGTTAGGTGTAAAAAACTGCGGAAAATCTAATACATATACAGTTTCTGAAACTATGCCACAGCCATTTTTATCACGTACATATACAGTATAAACACCACCCAATACATTGGTAAATTCATTACTGTTTTGAAAACCTGTGTTTTCATATAACGAATATTCATAAGCACCTTGTCCGGTTGCTGTAACAACAATATTCTGACTCCCAAAAGTACCAGTTACCTCAACTTCAATAGTTGCTATTTCTGAGGGTAAAACTGATATAGTATTAGTTGCTGTACATGCGTATTCTATACCATTAATCTCTTGTGTAAAAGTAACATCTACACTATAGTCTCCAGGTTCGTTTAAATCTAGATAAGGTGTCGTATCTAACGTAGACCATTCATAGGTGTAGTCTTCTTCATTACCAAGAACTCCAGAAGTTATTCTAATATCTTCTGGAAAAGTATTTAAACAATAAAAAATAGGAGATGTTTCTTCAAACTGCGGTGTAGGGACAACAAAAAGATGTACCTGTGCAATACCTAAGCATCCTTCAACACCTTCGGCTCGTGCAAAAATAGTCTGATTTCTAGGTATAGTATTTTCAAAGGTTTCTAGTAATGGATTTTGCTCTAAGATAGCTTCAGTATAACTGTTATAATATGTAATGTTTGTTTCAAAACCAATATCTGTAGTAATCTGCGAGGTAACTTCAGAAGTATTAAACAAACCAAAATTTTCGTCAGCTTCAAAGGAGCAAACTACCAAATCATAAGGACCTAAAACTGTTGTTGTGGTTAGCAAAGTAACTTCTGAAATGCCAAAGCACCCAAAAGGATCTACTACTCGTGCAAATACAATTTCACTAGGTATATTATTAGTATAATTTGTAGGGTTAGGAATAGGACTCATTCCATTTTCGGCATCTGTTTCAGAAAAATAAAACCCTTGAACTTGTCTATCTGTATTACCATCTAGAATAGCTTCTGAAGCATCAAATAGGTTATAGGTTGCAATTCCTGTTTGATTCTCTTCACATTGAAATAAATTTACATCTGGCGGGGTAATTGGATTATTATACTCAATTACAACTTCGCCATTTGCAATACAACCTCCTCCATAATCTACAGCAACACTATATGTCCCTGCACTTAAAACAGTTAATGTTGCATTGGTTTGACCTTGGATAGGACTCCCATTTAAAAACCATCTATATCCATCTGGTACTACTCCACTAGGTGGTGTAGCATCAAGTATGTATTGTTCTCCGTCACAAACCGGGTTATTTGTTGCTAGTAAACGGTCTGGTCCTAAATCTGCCGAAATATTAAAACTATTTGCTTCTAAAAAAACAGCAGAGTCAAACCTAAAGTTTTCTTCGTCTGCCAATACTAATTTAATCTCATAAACTTGGTTAGGGATTACAGTAGTTTGTGCGGTAAGCACCTTAGTTTGTCCATTAAAATTAATAGGAGCATCTACACCGTTAAAGGTGTCAAAAAATTCTTCGTTAATAGCAGGACATCCACCAGGAATTTCTGGATGAACGGTTGTTACTAAAACTGGAGTTTGGGTTCCAGGAATTAAGGCAAGGTTAGTATATTGCCCACCTTGTGGCCTAATTAAAAATGCGAATGCATCACTAAATCTACAAGTATTGGGGTCGCCTTCCTGGTATTCTTCACTTGCAAATAGGTACCTAAACTCTATAGCATCTGCAACCGGAGTAAACTCAAACTCTATTATTGTAGCATTTATGGTATTTGTTATTCCAAGAGCAGCTTCTAGGTCGGCATCGCCAGCCCAGCCTGGAGCATCATCATCACTTAATGTATTATTGGGTCCAGGAACATTACTTAATTTACCTGTACTCAAAACAAGACCACTACTTAGCGGAAAATCACTTCCATTTGCGTTAAAAAAGCCATAACTAAGGCTTCCATCGGTAAAGTTTCCGCTTACAGTATTGGTAACTTGTATGTTTTGGATACAGCCGTTATTAATTAATACATCTTCAATAAGTTGTTGTGGTGTAAATGCAGTTTCTGAAACTTGGATATTTTGTCCAAATACAAAGGTTTGTACTAAAATAAAGGCAATAAGTAATTTCAATTTCAACACTTGAAAATTCTTAATTTAAAGACGTGCAAAAATACCCAAAAGTTATGGTGTTTTGAGTAGGTTTAACATTTTGAAAAGAAAAATTTTTAGAAGAGCTTTATTCCGAAGAAAACTACTATAACAAAGAGGAACCCAAGTACGGGGCCTAAAAAAGCACTTACCCATATCTTACCTGAAAAACTTACTTTTTTAAATAGTAACCAAAAACAAATATTCTGAAAAATAAACATGAAAACTGCATATATCCCTAAGGCAATCCATGCTCCCGGGTCTCTTAGAAATTGAAAGTTATAATAACCTTCGTCTATAAATCCTAAAAACAAAGTGATTAGAATAGAAATCACACCAAAAATTAAATATATTTTAGTTTCTGAAGATGTATGTATTGCTGTCATATTATAGAGATGCTATTTCTAAGACTGCGTTGCTTTTTTAATAAATAATTGGCTAATAGTTTATGTACACAAAACCAAGAAAGGGTTCTGGAAATTCTGGATCATTTAAGAAAAGTGCATAATAATACGTCCCTACCGGAACAACTCCTTCAATAATAGCAGCACCTCTATTTGGAATTGCATTCCAAAAACCATCCTCATTACCTCCTTCATAAATAAGATTTCCATTTCGACTAAAGATTTTTAGTTCAAAATCTTCAAAAATGTTTAGCAATCCCGTAATCTCAAATTCATCATTTACCCCATCATTATTAGGAGAAAATCCTTCTGGGATAAAAGGCTTACAATTTTCAGTAGCTATTGTAAATAAAGTAGTATCAAAACATATTTCATTTTCCAGACGTACCCATATAGTTTGTGGGTCTTGAGAGTTTTCATACCGTTCTGGGTCTAATATGGGGTCTATATTTTCTAAAGCATCTATCTCAGTTAAGAAATAGGTAACTGTCCCTTGTGTAGCAACCAAAATTAAATCATCCTGCTGCGTTAAATCAAAAAATGCAGTATCAAAGCCTTGGTCACATTCTACTAATTCTGGTAGGGCTCCAACGGGTGGTATAACCATAAAATGAACAGTTTCTTTAAACTCGTTATTAAACTCATTTAATTCTTGTACACTTTCCATTCCTGTCCCATCATCATCTACAACTAAAAGCAATGTAAAATTATCTGGAACCGAATCTGGAATAAAAAAAGAAACACTACCAGTCTCACTCCCTCCTTGTGGAATAATATTTTGGGTTTGTGATTGTGCTATTAAACTTCCATCAATATAAAATGCAATGGGTGTATTTGATGGTAATGGGGCTGTTCCATCTGTATTAAACACAGTATAGTTTATTACAAATGCTCTCCCTCTACAAGCATTTAGATTGTTGGTAATAGCAGTTGTAGCATCTGGAAGAGGACATATAATTACTTCTACAGAAAAAGATGTTATAACAAAACAGTCTGGGTTAGCAACACGAATCCATATAGATTGAGGGTTTTCAGTATTCTCAAAAGCTTCAGGGTTGGTAATTGGGTTTACTTGATTGTTTGCATCTGCCTCGGAGGTATAATATTCAATAATATTTTCAGAAGAAACACCCGAAGTGGCTTCGGTTAAATCGAACAACTCTGTTCCAAAAACATCACATAACTCTAAATCTTGTAAATTAGAAACATCTGGAAATACTAAAAGGTGTATCTCAACAATAAAATCGTTATTAGTCTCATTTATTTCATTAACAATTCCATTACCGTTACCAGTATCATCTACAACAGCACGTAGTTGAAAATCTGGTGGAACTGACTCTGGAATAGTAAGCTCAATGCTATTTGTTTCGGTAGCATCAATTGGTAAATCTTGTTGTGTTTCTGCTTGTCCAATAAGGGTATTATCTGCATAAAATGCTATTGGAGTTCCTTCTGGTAACGTATCGGTACTGTTTACATTAGATACGGTGTATTCAATTTCTAGTTCTCTATCCCCACACTCTGCACTACCATTGGTAACTAAAAAACCTATTGTAGCATCTGGTAATTCAATATTTAAAACCGTTATCACGTTATTTATCATAATAAAATCCTGGCCAGAAGTAAGTTTTATTTCAGCCTGTTGATCTCCAGGTTGGATATTATTTTCAATGCTATAAAAATCGATATCCATATTAAATAACTCGGTGGAGTTTGTAAAGGTATTTGTGCTGTTAAATGCGTTCTCTGGTGGATTTAATGGAGAATTGCTAATTATATTTCCGTTTACTTGTAAGGTTTCATCTACAGCTAGAGTGCTATCACCTTCCCATGCTAAAAAACCAATCTTTGCACCGGTGTTATCTAGTACATTTAAGTTATCAAGGTTAATAACAATTTCAGTATTAACTGCTGAAACACCTTCTAGACCATCAAAAACATTAAGTTGATTAAGGTTTAAATCTGCATCTTCAAAAATTACTGTAACAGCCCATCCACCAAAGTTGGTTGTATTTTGACAAAATGGAGCAATATCATTAGTAAGGTCTAAGTCTGAAAGTGTATAGAGTCCATTACCATTAGATTGTAAAATAGATGTTACGTCTGCAAATGCTGAAAAATAGAAAAGCTGATTATTAAGGGTTTCAATAAAAGTTCGTTCTGCAGCTACTGGAACTCCTTGAAGTGTCACATCAAAATCTCCATCTCCAGAGCCAGCCCAATATAAAAAAGCGGCTACAAGTGTTTGATCTGTGTTTAACTGGAAACTAGCACTACTTTCAGTAAGAATATCGCAAAGACCTGAACCCCCTGTATTTTCTTCTATGTTAAGTGTATTTCCAAAGGATAAATAATCGTATCTACCATTAAACTGCTGAAACAACTCAATTTCCTGTGCCTCTAAAAAAAATGGGCATAGCGTAACTAACAGAAGTAAAAACTGTGTGAGGTATTTCATTATGAGGAGTTAGAATTTAAATATAGGAATTATTTAATTGCTCCTCTTAAATTTAACGTATTACTACAAGTCTCTCTTTTTTAATAAAGCATAGGACCAGTATACAAATAGACAAGTCCAACCTATTACTATAAGAACAGTAGTTAACTCTACATCATAGTTTTTGTCAAAGTTCTCTCCTAATTGACTTGCTGCACTTTGTACTGCTCCAAAACGTGTAAAAGGTTCTACTATTAAATCTGACATAGCGTTGAGCGGTAGAAAATTATATACGCTATCAAATAAATCTATATCCCTTTTTACTTTAAGCCATTGAAATACAACTGCAATAAGTCCCTCAATAACTTGCCACAACCCTAAAAATCCAAGAGCAAAAGCAGAACGTTTTACCCAAATAGCAAGAAACATACAAAAGCTAAAGAAGCATATAAGCTTTAAAAAGTAAGCAAATAAATACTCCATATCACTAAAAATGATACCTATCTCAGTATAATCTGAGAAAAATAAGCCTAGTATTAAACTTACAAGAAATAGAAAAATGGTTGAGACTATAGAGAAAAGTATAACAGTAAGAAACTTAGACGCTAAAAACTCCCTTTTACTCAAGCCGTCAATTAAATTTTGTTTTAAAGTTTTGTAGCTATACTCGTTAGAGACAATAGATACAATAACAACTGCCAAAAATAATTTTAACCAAGCAGCAACCCATGTATTAAAGTGCCAAATAAAAGGAAAATTAAAAATCCCTTGATCTGCAACTCTAAACTTTACACCACCAAAATTAAACTCAATGGATACTATTAATGCGATAAAGCAAATAAGTGAGAAATAAACAATTGATATTATTTTTACAGACTTACTGTACTTAAGTTTATGAAGTTCTATATTAAGTAATCGTAGCATGGCGGTTAGTTATTTTTGGTAAGTTCAAGGAATTGTTCTTCTAAGCTCTCTTTACGTTTAACAAGGTGTGAAACAGAAATACCTTTTTCAAAAAGTAATCTATTTACCTCACTTGCATCCATAGGCTTATTTAGATAAGCAACTACCGTATCTACTTCTCTTTTTACAGTACCAAAAGAAGGGTTGTTTTGTAGTGCTTCTTCTAACGTCTCTAGATTATCACTCTTAAGTGTAATAAATCCATGACTAGCATTCATTGCATCCACACTACCACTATATAAGCTTACGCCCTTACGCAATATTACTACATGAGAACATACTTTTTCTACTTCGTCTAGTAAGTGTGATGCTAGTAAAATAGTAGTCCCTTCCGAGGCAATTTTTTTAATTATTTCTCGAATTTGATGAATCCCTTGTGGGTCTAGCCCGTTAGTTGGTTCATCAAGTATTAAAATTTCTGGATCATTAAGCAATGCAGATGCAATAGCCAATCGTTGTTTCATTCCTAAAGAATAGGTTTTAAACTTACTATTCTTTCGGTCTAACAATCCTACAATTTCAAGTTTTTCATCAATTTTATCTGTTGATACACCTTTAATTTTACAAACTAAAGCAAGGTTTTGCACCGCAGACATATATGGGTAAAAGTTAGGTCGTTCTATAATAGCACCTACCTTTTTGAGGGCATTATGTGTAGATTCTGTACCATTAAACCAACTAAACTCTCCAGAAGTTTTATTTACAACATTAAGTACAATACCTAGTGTTGTAGATTTCCCACTTCCATTAGGTCCAAGGATGCCATACACATTACCTTTTTCTATGGTAAATGACAAATCGTTGACTGCGGTAAGAGAACCAAATTTTTTTGTTAGATTAGTAATAGAGAGGATTTTTTCCACAATTGTAGTTTTGGTGATTAGCTAAAAGTAAGACGAACTAGATTAAAATATGTTACATAACAAAATAATCACAGCCTATGTTGCTGTTATCAGTCTTTGTTAGTACTGAAGCTGAGACTAGTATCTAACTTTTTTGTTCTTTATTAAAATATACTAGATAGTAGTACATCTGTTTTTCTTCATCCCAGCCTTTTTCTACAAAACGCTCTGCACTTTCTGGGTTGATGAAGTCCATTTTAATCTGAATATTAGTGTCGAGATTAATAGTGTTTTTAATCTTTTTTCTAGCAGCGGTAACCGCAGTATTGGCAATAGGAAAACTTGTTAAGTCTTCTATACTATACTTGGGTGCCTTTTCTACTTTGTAATGATTAAACTCTGGAATAAGGTCTGGATTATCTATTACTTCGTTTACAAAAGAAGACTCTTCAAATGTATCATTTTTGGCAAAATGATTTACAGCCCTATTCATAAACAATACTTCTTCTTTTTTATCTTCGGCGGGTAATACTACGTCTTTAGCAAAATCTTGACAGAACTTTAAATATTTTTTTGTGTAGAAGTTATCGTCTTCAAACGCATCTACTCCCAAGAAGTTTTCTAACCAATACTTTGTATCATACCTATTGCTATCTACTGAAAGTATTTTATATCCTTCTTCTTTTTTTGTATTAAAAATTAAAGCGCCTTTATCCAACTTGTTTAGATTTACACCTTGTTGAAGTAATGCTTCTAACTGATTTTCTTTTTCTGAAAATTGTAAAAAATCTTGTTTTAATTCTGATTTAAAAATACCTACTCCATCTACTTTCTCCCCATCAATCTGAAGGTTCTCTAAAAAAGCTATATAAACCTCACCACTTTTAATATGAGGATGCTGAGATTGATCAAAAAGATATTTGGTTATTTGTTTACTTACCTCGTGGGTATTTTCTGGAGATTCAAAAATTTTGGTAACAGCAGTAAATAATTCATGAAACTCTAAATCTGCCTCATGACTAAATTGGAAATAATTTTCTTCTTTATCTCTAAAGGGTTTCAGAAAAAATTCTTTCAGCAACGTACGTAACTCATCATCCATTTTAAAGGGCGTCTCAGAAAGCAACATACTTTCATTTCGGCTTTTATTACCTACTCTATGAATTGATAATGAAGCTATTTGAGTGCTGTATAGATTAATCATGGGCTGTTTTGTAAAAAATGTATGGTTTTATAAGTTAGGCTGTAGTATTTTTGAGCTAATTCCAGTTTTCATTAAAGTCTAAACTGTCGTAATCTTCTGGGTCAAGATCTACGTCATCATCGTTAGTTACACCTTCTTTATCTTCAATAATAAACTCTTTTTCTGGAGCTTCTTCTGGAATTTCACCATGGGCAAACATTAAGTTTGGATATGAAAAGCCATCTTGGGGTTCTGTAATTTCTGCTAATTCAACCATAAAAGTCCACATTGATAAAAAATCGTAGATGTATAGCAAGCGTGTTTGTTTTTCCCAAACAGTATCTTCAAGTATAGTCTCACTCATAACGCGTACAGGAGTGTCACCTTCACTCATATCAAACAAGGCTATTTCTTCTCCCTGCTCCCAGAGTTCATTGCTTACATAAAAAGATGCCATCTCTTGTCCACCAAAACCAAATGCCTGTGTAATAGCATTATGGAAGTCTTCTAAAGTGCTTGTTGCAGCAATTTCTATGTCTCTAAAAACATCCTCATGGGTATCTAGTATAACTCTAAATCTATAAATCATCATCAAAAAAAATTGGAAGGCAAAGGTACAAAAATTCTAGGCTTCATTTGCTATTTTATTGTCTTGCTACAAACTTTGGGCTATGCCTTTTCCAAGCTTCTAAAAGGATATAAAATTGAAATCCAAATAGTAAAGTAGCTATCACTAGATGTAAAGGTTGTGATAGGTACGGAAAATCAAAATAATACATAGCTATGCCTGTAAAAACCTCTAAAATAATAAGCCCAAAAACTATATTAATTTTTGAAAGCCAGAAGTTGTTCTTTCGGTTAAAATACCAAAGTGCAGCATTCACAATAAAAACAAGAATAGAAAAAGAACGATGTATATAAAAACTTAAGTCTGGGTTTTCTAACCATTGTGATTTTGCCTCATACCCTACAGCAGATACCTGTTCATCAACAAATTGACGTACTTGAGTCCCAATAACAACTTGAATTAAGGTTAGTATTAAGGCAAAAGCTAATAAGTTAATATACCCCTTTGTTACGGCATACGTTTTAGGAGTCTCTTTTGATGCATAAAGTAAATACAATAATACAGCTACAATGACTAGTGCCATCACCATATGTATTGTAATTTTAACTGGTGCTAATACAGAATATACAACTGTGGCACCCAACCAAGCTTGAAAAACAATAAACACTACACTTAACCAAGATAGATATACCAGTCGCTTTTTGAACTTCCATTTCCAGAAAGACAAGATTGCCATAATTAAAATAGCCAACCCAGATAACGCTCCTATTAACCTATTAATATATTCAATCCAGGTGTGCCAAACATTAAAAATAGCATAATCATGCTCTGTATATGATTCCCAGTTAGAAGGATTGTAATTTAAAGTGGTTGTAAAGTCGCTAGTAGCAACTTTTAAAGTTTCGTCTACGATTATAACATTTCCTTTTTCAAAAGCTGAATTTGGTTGCCATTCTAATTGCTCAGCTTCGGTAGGCGGGATGTAGTAACCAAAGCACTTGGGCCAGTCTGGGCAGCCCATACCAGAACCCGTCATACGTACCATAGCTCCTGCTATAATCACAAGATAGACAAGTATTAATGCTATTTTAACCCACTTTCTATACACCTAAATTTTGTTTTTAAGTTCTAAACCAATTTCTTTTCCTTTTTGAAGCATAAAATCCTTAGCCGCATCATATTCGTTAGGGATTTCACCTTCTAAAATTGCTTCTTTTATAGCATCTTTAATGATACCTATTTCTCTTGAAGGTTTTAATCCAAAGGTTTTCATAATTTCTTCCCCAGAAACTGGTGGTTGAAAATTACGAACGTGATCTCGTTCTTCTACCTCAACAATTTTCTCTCTAACTAATTGAAAATTATTATGGTATTTTTTAAACTTTTTGGGGTTTTTAGTAGTAATATCAGCTTCACAAAGTGTCATTAAATCTTCAACATAATCACCAGCATCAAAAATAAGTCTACGAACAGCACTATCTGTCACATCTTGAGCCAAAACAATAGGGCGCGACGACATTAATACCATTTTTTGGACAAACTTCATCTTGTCATTTAAGGGCATTTTTAATCGTTTAAAAAGCTTATAGACCATCTTTGCTCCAACAAACTCGTGTGCATGAAATGTCCAGCCTGCTTTTTTGTCAAATCGTTTTGTAGGCGCCTTACCAATGTCGTGTAACAATGCAGCCCAACGAAGCCAAAGATTATTAGTTGTTTTTGTAATATTATCTACCACTTCTAGCGTATGCCAGAAGTTATCTTTGTGACGTTGTCCTTCTTTTTCATCAATTCCTTGTAATGCGACTAATTCTGGAAATATAAATGGTAACAGTCCCGTCTTATGTAAAAGAGCAAACCCTTTTGATGGTTTGCTTGAGGCTAGTATTTTATGAATTTCATCCACAATGCGTTCTTTTGAAATAATCTTAATTCTAGAAGCATTCTCTGATATGGCAGCAAGTGAGTTTTCTTCTATTGTGAAATCTAATTGCGTAGCAAATCTAATAGCACGTAGCATGCGTAAGGGATCATCACTATAGGTTATAGAGGGATCTAATGGAGTTCTTATTACTTTGTTTTCTAGGTCTTCTACTCCATTAAAAGGGTCTAAAAGCACCCCAAAGGTTTCTTCATTTAGACTAAGAGCCAATGCATTTATTGTAAAATCCCTTCGGTTTTGGTCATCTTCAAGTGTACCATTTTCAACAGCAGGGTTTCTACTATCTTCAGTATAAGATTCTTTTCTAGCTCCTACAAACTCTAGCTCAATACCATTTGTTTTTAGCATGGCTGTACCGTAGTTTTTAAAAATTGAAACTTTTGGTTTTGCAGGGAGTAGGTTTGATACTTCTTTAGCTAAAGCTATACCACTACCAACCGCAACAACATCTATATCTTTAGCTTGACCTCTTTTTAATAAATAATCTCTTACGTATCCACCAATAACATAACTATCTAGTTCTAGGTTTGAAGCTGCTTTTGCTATCACCCTAAAAATAGATGGGTCTAATGCAGATGGATATGATTTAGTATTCAAAATATTTGAAAGAATAGATTGCTTATTAAAGAAAACAAAAACCGAATTACTTTCGTATTACAGTTACTTTACCATCTTTGGTTAGCTTAATAATAGCCGAAGGTTTTTCTGCTTTTTTTGACTGATGCAAATTTACGACATAGTCTACCCCTTCCAAAATTTGAGTACTTATTTCTTTAAAGCTTTTTGGGGTGGGTGCACCACTAATATTTGCGGATGTAGAAATAATAGGGCGACGAAATTTCCTTATAAGCTGTTTACAAAAGTCGTCTTTAGCAACTCTAATGGCTAAGGTATTATCTTTTGCTACTAGATTCTCTGCTACACGTATAGGATCGTCGTAGATTATAGTAGTAGGTTTTGCAGCATATTTTAATATATCGTAAGCAACCTCAGGAACTTCTTCTACAAACTCATTAAGCATTTTAAAATCATTTACCAGGCATAACAATGCTTTGCTATCATCACGCTGTTTTAATTTAAAAACGGCATCAATAGCCTCAGGGTTTGTAGCATCACAGCCTATACCCCATACTGTGTCTGTTGGGTATAATATAAGCCCTCCTTTTTTTAATGTTTCTAGTGCTTTAGTTATTTCGTTATGCATCATAATAAAAGTTTCTTCTTTTTAAGTATTAAAGCAATTAACATTGTAAGTGCAAAAAAAGCAAAAACAATAACACCTATAATTAAACTAAGAGAATCATTTTTATACATTATTTCGTCAAAAAACAAGGTGAAAATATAATTTAAAATCTTTGTTGGAATTAAAATAAGACTTATAACAATAGCCAGATATTTAGGGTTTGTATATTTAGTTATAATAGAATAAACAATTGGAGCAATAAAAAGTTCGGCTAATCCCAAAGAAAGCATTGAAGTTACTATAATTAAAAATAAAAATGGAGAATTAGCCTCAGGAATAAAAACAAGAAGAAGCAAGGAAACAACCCCAAAAAAGAACCCTAATGCAATTTTTAAAAAACTTGAATTATAAATATAGCTCCAAACAAAACAAAAAGTGATTCCTACAGCTATCGCAATGTAAGAAGAGAGTGAATTCCATAACCAAGAAGATAATACTTGGTTATTATGTTGTATATAACTTTGATTTATTTCATATATTGAATACGATGTAAATTCAAAAACTCCCCAAAAGAAAGCACTTAAAATTATTCCACCGAAAATATAAAGTGGATATTTAAAATTTGAGTAATCCAATTTTTTACTATTTTCTAGTTGGAAATTAAATTTATTGTTTAGCAATGAAAAAGCTAAAGCCACTAACATAAAACAACCAGCAAAAATAAATCCAACTGGATAGCCAAATTCTTCACCTATTAAACCCAAAAATAAAATTCCAAGAAATGCTCCCAAATTAATAACTACATAAAAAACTGTAAAACCTGCATCTAGTAGTTTTCTCTTTGACAAGTATGTTTTTCCAAATTGTGCAGTTAGATTAGGGCTAAAAAAACCATTCCCAAGAACTATTAAACCTAGACCTAAATAAAGCCCTAACTCAGAAGGAATACAAACTAAAAAAGTCCCAATCGCTTGAATTGCTGCACCAAGAACAATACTTTTCTGATTACCAATCAGTAAATCACCCAAAAGTCCACCCACTATATGACCAAATAAAAATAAACCGATAAAAATTCCATATACTCGAATAGCCTCTGTCCTATCCATACCAATAGTTTCGCTAATCATGTATAAAATTATTAAAGTTCTCAAACCATAATAAGACATCCTTTCAAACATTTTAGAGAAAAGGTACAAGATTGAGGATCTAGAGTGCTTAAACATACTTTTTGCAATTAATTCCATAGCGTTAATCAATTATCTTTTGATTGTGTTTAATAGATTTTGTTAGAGGAGCCTGTAACAATAATACCCAAAAAAGTGGCCAGTACTTTGGTTTAAAAATACTACTGAAAAAATAGCGGATTTGTAAATACGTTAGAAGAATGTAAAAAGAAACCACCCCATAGTGCTTCTTTATAACGTATAATAATGAGATTTTTAATTCGGTTTTAATTTTTATTGACTTTTCTGTACTAGCGCCATGGTAATGAATAAACTTCCCTTCTGGAACAAGATATGCTTCTTTATTTATGTTTAAAAGCCTTTTACAGATATCGGTTTCTTCATAATACAAGAATATATTAGTATCAAAACCACCTATTGTATTAAAGTATTCTGCTTTAAAGAACATAAAACTACCAGCAACAAATTGAGCTCGAATTGGTGTGTTGTATTCTTTTTTTCGTTTTGGATACTTATTAGCATTTATTTTTTCCAAAAGTTTTCTCCCAAAAAATTCCCTTGGTAAACTTGCAAAATGGTCTATAGTAGGCAGTAATTTATTATTCCTATTAAATGCTTGCGGGCCACACACACCCGCTTGTGGAGTTTTCTCCATAAACCTATAGAGTGAAGTAAAACAATCATTCTCTAACTCGACATCATTATTTACAAAAGCTATGTATTTACCTTTTGCCTTTTGCACTCCTAACATATTACCGCCTCCAAAACCTGTGTTAATCTTACTTCTTATTAAACAAATATCTATTTCATCCTGTAAAGTTTTTATATAAGCAGAAACCCTATCGTAACTATCTTGACTTGAAGCATTATCAACAATTATATATTGAAAACTTAAATTTTCTGGAGCATGTTGCAAAAGAGAATTAATACACTTCACAGTAAAATCTGCTGTATTATAATTTATAATTACAACGCTAATAGCAATCATAGAATTAATTTAAGTATTGGTCAACCCCTTTTTTAATATAGGTAAGTTTCTTACTCGTTGTTTCTTCTTCAATCAACTTATTTACCTCAATATGGCTCTTGTCTTGTTCTTTATGATAGATATGATACACAATCCCTTTATGTTTTAAACGCTTGCCTTTAATTCCATTATTAATGAGTCTTTGTATCATTTCACTATCATCTATGCCCCAACCTGTAAGTCCTTCGTTAAAGCCATTTACAGCTATAAAATCTTCTCTCCAAAAGGACATATTACAACCTCTTAACTTAGATGACCGCTCACTTTCTTTGCCATATCTATTGGCTAAAAAAGGGATTCTTAATGTTCTACCCCTTTTTTTAATTCCTTTTGAAAAAAAATGAAAATGGGTTTTCTTTTTTCTGAAAAGTTCAGGCAAATAATCTTTTTGAATATTTACTCTACTACCATATAAAAACGTTTTTTCCTCAGCTAAAGAAAGGTGGTCTTTAATAAAATCTTTATGCATGATGATATCACCGTCAATTTCAACTATATATGGATATTTTGCTTTGGCAATTGCCTTATTCATTATAGCCGGTTTCTGGTTTTTATTATCTGGATGCCAAATATGGTACAAGGGAACAGGGAAGTCTTTTTGAAATCTTTTTATTAGTTGTGCTGTTTCGTTACCAGAGCCATCGTCTGCTATAATAACCTCGTCTGGTAACTGTGTTTGACTTTTTACACTAAGTAATAACAATTCTAGTGCCTCAGGCCAATTATAGGTAGGCGTTACAAGTGAGCATTTTATTTTTGATTTTAAATTACCCATAAAACCCAAGTTTCTTTTTTAGTTGTTTACTATAAAATATAAAATAAGAAGACACTCTATTCATTAAGTTTCTATACCTCCATTTCGTAGTGTCTATAATTTCATTAGTTATCCAGTCTTCTTTTGTAGAAGTTATAGAGAAGTATTTAAAAAACATTTTTGCTGTAACATCTCCATAGCCAGTAAATTCATTTATTTTATTTTCATGATGTATTACCGAAGACCAAATACGTTTCCCTCTTATTTGTAAAACCCGTTTTTCTTTCTTCCACTTTCTATGTGCGACTGCATAGAAAGTTTTAGGTGTATCATTTTTTTCAATTAAAGACATAAACGGATTGTACAAATGCAGTTTTTTTCCGAGTAACACTTTAGGGGCTACTTGGAGCGTATATCCATCTACATAGTCTACAGCCAGAAAATCTTGACTATCAAAATTAGACTGTACTTCACCTACATATTCATTAGCTATACAATCATCATTATCTAGACCGCTTGTAATTATATAGTCTACATTATATTTTGCTATTTCGTTATGAATTCCTGGTAAAAAGGCATCCATCCCGTCCACAAATACTGGTTTAAAATTAGACAGTTGTTGCTCCAATTCCTGTATAACAAGCCTATACTTTTCTGATGTTGTAGTGTCAAAAAAAACAAGCCAAACAAAATTCTTGTTTGTTTGTGCAGCCACACTAGCAAAACAGTAATCTTTAAAAAGTTTAAATCTGTTTTCGTGCCACTCTTCTGTTAATACTGCAACATTTTGTTTATTGGTAGTCCAAGTTTCCTTTCTAAGATTAAATCTTGTGATTAAAAAATGTTGAAACATGAGTAGCGTTACTTTTGTAGCCTTATATTTGCTATAGCAAAGGTATTGTTTTTTAGCAAGTAAATTTTATGAGCAAAACACTCGTTGTACATCCGCAACAAGATACAATTACAAAAGCAGACGTTGAGAACCTCATAGCGTCTTTTCATACCCTAGAAGGTGGCATTAATAAACGTAATGTTATCAAGGTTACGCAAGTTAAAAACATACCTTTAAATATTAAATCTTTTAAAGTTCCGCACCTAATCAATAAAATAGCGTATGGTTTTTTTAGAGATTCAAAAGCTAAACGATCTTTTTACTATGCTCAAAAATTACTTGATAAAGATGTAAAGACTCCAGAGCCTATTGCCTTTATAGAAAACAGAAAAGGGGGACTGCTATACGATAGTTATTATGTAAGTAAGCATCTTAGTTATGATTTTACCATAAGAGAATTAGTAGATGATAATAACTTCCCAAATTATGAAGCTATCATGCGAGAATTTACTCGCTTTACGTTTTCACTTCATGAAAAAGGAATAAACTTCCTTGATCATTCGCCAGGAAATACACTTATTATAAAAAAAGACGTAGGACACGATTTTTATTTGGTTGATTTAAACCGAATGAATTTTGAAACTATGGGTTTTCACAAACGAATGAAAAACTTTGCAAGACTATCACCTAAAAATGCTATGCTAGAGTTATTATGTGACGAATATGCAAAACACTATACCTCACAATCAAAAGAAAAAATAAAACAAGTGATGTATTATTACTCGCATAAATTTTCTTCGAGTTTTAAAAGGCGTGAGCGTTTTAAGGAAAAATACTTTTTTTGGAGGAAGAAAAGGAAGAAAGCTTAATCTTTAAAATCCAAAAGAAACATTTTAACCCCTATCTTCGTCTTTAGTTGAAAACAACTACCAATGCAAAAAATTATTCTCTACTTTTTTCTCCTTTTTTCTAGCATACTAACTGCTCAAATTACGGGAACCGTTACAGACACAAAAGGCTCCCCACTACCCTATGTAAACATCTATTTAGAAGGAAGTTATCAAGGAACTACTTCTAATGAAGAAGGGAATTACACTTTAGAAATTGATACGTCAAATGAACAAACTGTTGTATTTCAGTTTTTAGGATACAAGACTGTTTCAAAAAAAATAAATAGTGAAACTACTGTTCTTAATGTTACTCTTAGAGAAGAACAAGTAAGCCTAGATGAAGTTGTTATAAATACTTCTGAAGACCCTGCGTATCGCATTATTCGTGAAACCATAGCAAAGCGTAAGGAAAATTTAGAGCGTATTTCTGCTTTTGAAGCCGATTTTTATTCCCGTGGTATTTGGCGTGTTAAAGATGCACCAGAAAAAATACTAGGTCAAGAAGTAGGAGATTTTGATGGCGCTTTAGACTCTACTAGAACAGGAATTGTCTACCTAAGTGAAACTATTAGTAAAATTGCGTATCAAGAACCTGATAATTTTAACGAGACTATTCTAGCAAGTAAAGTAAGTGGTGATGATAATGGCTTTAGTTTTAATAGCGCACTAGATGCAAACTTTTCGTTTTATGAAAATACTGTAGACCTCAATGCAGCTATTGTATCACCTATTGCCAGTAATGCGTTTAATTATTACAAGTACAAGCTAGATGGTGTTTTTTATGAAGGAAGTAAACTCATAAACAAAATAAACGTTCTACCTAAAAGACCTAACGATAGGGTCTGGAGTGGAACCATTTATATTGTTGAGGACGACTGGCAGTTATACGGAATAGAATTAACTACTAACGGAGACGCAATACAGGTTCCTTTTGTAAAAGATTTACTCTTTAAACAGAATTTCAGTTATGACAAAGAGTATAATTCTTGGGTAAAGATTTCACAAACTATCGACTTTGGTTTCGGCTTTCTAGGATTCAAAGGTGACGGAAGGTTTATTGCAGTCTATAGCAATTATAATTTTGAGCCAAGTTTCAGTAAAAACTCTTTTAGTAATGCAGTATTAACCTTTGCTGAGGAAGCCAATAAAAAAGATAGCCTATTTTGGAAAGATACACGCCCTGTTCCACTTACTACTGAAGAAATAAAAGATTACGTAAAGAAGGATAGTTTACAAACCCTTCGGAAATCTAAAAAATACTTAGACTCTATTGATGGGAAGAATAACAAGTTTAAACTATTGGACCCTATCACAGGATACACTTACGCAAACACTTATAAAAAATGGCGTATAAGCTATGACGGTCCTTTTCCAGCAATTAATTTTAATACAGTACAGGGGTGGAATGGCGGTGCTGGTTTAAACTATTTTAAGTGGTATGATGAAAATTCGACAAAATGGCTTTCTGTATATGCAAATGCAACCTACGGAATAGCAGAAGATAGACTACGTTTAACTGGAGGAATCACAAAAAACTTTAATAGAACCAATAGACTTAGACTTTCATTATATGGGGGTAGTAGTGTACAGCAGTTTAATGGTAGTCAGCCAATCTCTCCATTAATTAATAGTGTTTCTACACTTTTTTTTGAACGTAATTATGCTAAGTTTTATGAGCTAAATTATCTTAAAGCCAATTATAGTCAGGAATTGTTTAATGGCTTACGTTTGTTTGTAAATACTGGTTATGAAGAACGCAACCCACTTTTTAACAACACAGATTATGTTACCATCCCTAACGATGATGTAACTTATTCATCTAATAATCCGTTAAATCCTTTGGATACGGAGAATACAGCTTTACAAAAGCATTCAATTTTTAAAACAAGTGTAACAGCTGCTATCACTTTTGGACAAAAATATTATCTATATCCAGACGGAAAGTTTAATATTGGTAATGACGATTTCCCATCACTTAGCATCACTTTTGAAAATGGTCTAGGAGCGTCAAATAATGGTCTTAATTATAGCCAGATAAGAGCAAGTTTATATCAAAAAGTAACTATAGGAAATAAAGGAGATTTTAGATACCGTCTCAAAGGAGGTACATTTTTTAATGCTGATGACATCTCATTTGTAGATTTTCAGCATTTTAATGGAAATCAAACAAGAGTGGGTACAGCATCGCGATATACTAATGTATTTAACTTATTACCATACTATCAATTAAGCACTAATAAGTCCTATGTAGAAGCACATCTAGAACATGACTTTAGAGGCTGGATTCTGGGTAAAATTCCAGGAATTAATGCGCTTAATTTTAACTTAGTAGCTGGAGCACATGCACTTACTATTGATGGAAACAAGCCTTATACAGAATTATCTATAGGAATTGATAATCTAGGGATTGGTAGCTTTCGATTTTTAAGATTAGATTATGTTCGCTCCTTCTATAATGGTCAAAGTGAAGGAGCCTTTATTTTTGGGTTGAAGTTTTTAAACTTTATTGATTAATCAAGCTTTAAATACCAATTAATAGCAAACCAAAATCGATGACTAGAAACATCGTCAATAAAGTTTGAAACTCTATAATCTAGTCCCGCTTCTATTTTATTAGTATCAGTAAAAACATAGCCTAATACAGGGACTAGACGTATTTCTAAATCATTTTCTGCAGTTTCAAAAACACCTAAATACTCGTTATTAATTTTTAAGTACCATTCTTTTGGATCAACATCTTGCCCATTTAGCGAGAATTCACTCCCAAAACGATAGCGAGCTCTAAAGACAGGACTTTTAGAGTTTTCAAAGGTTTGGTCAACTCTAATTCTATGGCCCAACCTAACACCTTGCAAGCGTCTGGTAAATGTATATTGTTGTAAACTTCGCTGTATTATTTTGTCACCACTAACTCTAAATAGATATCCTACTCCTATACCTCCATTCACTCCCACTTTTCGTGACGTAATTGCAGTAAAATCTGTGAGGATATACTCATAATTTAATTCTGTTGGATTCTCAAAAAAACCAGCTGCTAGTTGTTGTCTAGATTCAATTTCAAAATTGAGTTGCCATACTTCAGTTATGTTTTTATTGAAATTAAGACTAGGCAATAACCCCCCTTGATAGTTGGACTGACTAAAAAAAGAAAAGGTGCTACATAATAAAACACCTAGTATAAGGTGTTTATTAATACTCAAGGTTATCTGTATTTCTTAAAATAATTCGCTTTTTGGATAGAAACTTTCCTGAGGCAGAAAAAAGATACTCATATTTTCTATACACTTTATCTTTTTTACCTCTGACGACTATTTCATAATTTTCGGTTACTTCTTTTCTTTTACTTTTATTGTTAAAAAATTCAAGTAGTACTGAAGTTTCACCAATGTATTGATGCTGAATTTTTACAATTCTGAATTTATCGAAATCCTCTAAAAACTTTTTTAAAACTGCAGATTTGGCTCTTGAAGTTAAGTTATCTATATGTGTAGTTATTTCTAAATCTTGTAATACACCATTAGTTTCAAACTCAATACTATACCTATCTCCTTTAAATTTAGTTTTAGCCTCTATAGAGTTTCCTTTATCACTCTCTTCTTTGTACCATTTAACTTTTTTATTAAAGTTAAATTGTTCTACAAACTCCCTGGCAGATTGTGGAACTTCTTCAAGTTTTAAACGATACTCCCTTTCAAATTTTTCTTGAGAGAAACTTGACTGTATAAAAAGTATCATAATAAGAAAAAGACTAAACTTCATTTAAAGAGGTTAATGTGATAAAATAGTATTCAAAAATTTAAAAGGTTAAGCGAGTTCTCTAATTTTTATCTTCTAATAAAGGTACAAATCTAAACTCTCCATACTCATTCTTCTCAAATTCAGTTTCGCTTTTGCGAGTAAAAACAGTCATTATTTGAACTGCATCACCTACAGGAATAACCAGATTAGCTCCAATTTTTAATTGAGCGAGTAGTGGTTTAGGGACATAAGGTGCTCCCGCAGTAACAATAATTCCATCAAAAGGCGCCTCAGCTTCAAGCCCAATGTATCCATCCCCAAAAATAAATCGTTTGGGTCTGTAGCCTAATTTGGGTAAAAACCGTTTTGTTTTTTTAAATAATTCGTTTTGTCTTTCAATAGTATATACCTGTGTTTCTAATTCTAGCAAAACTGCGGTTTGATATCCACTACCTGTCCCAATTTCCAGTACTTTATCACCCTTTGTAATTCCCAATAATTCGGTTTGTCTAGCAACAGTATAGGGCTGAGAGATGGTTTGGTCTGCAGCAATTGGAAATGCTTTATCCACATAGGCATGATCTATAAATCCAGAATCCATAAACAAATGCCTAGGTATTGTATTAATAGCTTCTAGTATCTGTTTGCTTTTTATTCCTTTTTTTTGAAGAGTTTCAACCAAACGCTTTCGCATTCCTCTGTGTGTAAAAGTATCTTTCACAAGCTAATTTCTTTTACTGCAAAATAGGTAAACGAAGTGTTTTTTTCAACTTTAAAATTTAAAATTATTGAACATAGTCATAGCTTTTAATTTGGTACGTAAAGGTGTACCTTTGTAGGAGTTCTTACTAAAGAATTTAAAAAAGTAAAATATGCTTAAAGCTGGGGTTTTAGGTGCCGGACACCTAGGAAAAATACATTTAAAATTATTACAGCAATCATCAAAATATGAATTGATTGGGTTTTTTGATAGAGATCAAGAAGCATCAAAAAAGATTGAAGAAGAGTTTGGCTACAAAAGCTTTCCCTCTATGGAAGCACTTATTGATGCTTGCGATATGGTTGATGTGGTAACACCAACAATTTATCATTTTGAATGTGCAGAAAAAGTAGTAAATGCTGGTAAGCATTTATTTATAGAAAAGCCCATTACACATACCGTTGAAGAAGCAAATACCCTAAGGGATCTTGCCAAACAAAAAGGGGTTCGTGGTCAAGTAGGGCAAGTAGAACGTTTCAATCCTGCTTTTATGGCGGTAAATCATATGATTGAAAACCCTATGTTTATCGAGGCCCACAGATTGGCTGAGTTTAACCCTAGAGGAACAGATGTTTCAGTAGTCCTAGACTTAATGATACATGATATCGATGCTATTTTAAGCGTAGTAAAATCTCAGGTTAAGAGTATTCATGCTAGCGGTGTTTCAGTAATAAGCGACACTCCAGATATTGCAAACGCCCGTATCGAATTTGAAAATGGTTGTGTTGCCAACCTTACAGCGAGTAGAATTTCAATGAAAAAAATGCGTAAAGCACGTTTCTTTCAGAAAGATGCTTATATCTCTGTGGACTTTTTAGAAAAAAAATGTGAAGTCGTAAAAATGAAGGATGCTCCTAAAGATCCAGACGACTTTGCAATGATATTAACTAATGCTGAAGGAGTTAAAAAACAGATTTATTTTGACAATCCTGATGTAAGTCCTAACAATGCTATTCTTGACGAACTAGAAAGTTTTGCTGAAGCGATTGAAAAGAACCAAACACCTGTTGTAAGTCTTACTCAAGGAACCGAAGCGCTTAGAGTGGCAATGAAAATTATAGAAAATTTTAAAAAACTAGATATTTAAATAAAGTATAACTAAAAAGATACCCGCTTTTGCGGGCAATATTATGAAAAATATAGCCGTAATTGGAGCAGGAACTATGGGAAATGGTATTGCTCACACCTTTGCTCAAAACGATTATAAAGTACAATTAATAGATATATCACAAGCATCTCTTGACAAAGGGATGGCTACCATTGCTAAAAATCTTGATAGAATGGTGGCTCGTGAAAAAATCACCGAAGCAGATAAGGAACAAACACTTGCAAATATTACTACATACACTAACCTCGAAGAAGGAGTAGAATACGCTAGTCTTGTTGTAGAAGCTGCAACCGAAAATGTAGATTTAAAATTAAAAATTTTTAAAGACCTAGATACCTTTTGTCCAGAAGATACTATTCTAGCAAGTAACACTTCTTCTATATCTATCACACAAATAGCAGCAGTAACTTCTAGACCCGAAATGATAATTGGGATGCACTTTATGAATCCTGTACCAATCATGAAACTAGTAGAAATCATTAAGGGGTACAATACTAGCCAAGAAACGTATGATGTAGTAGCAGATTTATCCAAAAAACTTAGCAAAGTTCCTGTAGAGGTAAATGATTACCCAGGCTTTGTTGCCAATCGCATTTTAATGCCAATGATTAATGAAGCTATTGAAACACTCTATAATGGTGTTGCAGGAGTTAAAGAAATTGATACCGTAATGATGTTGGGGATGGCACATCCAATGGGGCCTCTTGCATTAGCAGATTTTATAGGACTTGATGTTTGTTTATCTATATTAAATGTGATGTATGACGGTTTTAAAAACCCAAAATACGCACCTTGTCCCCTACTTGTAAATATGGTAATGGCTGGTAAGCTAGGTAGCAAGAGTGGAGAAGGTTTTTATGACTATAGTGAAAACAGGAAAGCAGAAACAGTATCAAAAATGTTTCAATAATTAATCTAGTTTTCAGTTACTAATTAGAGTGGTACCTCTCGCTATTTTCAAAATATAAAATGACTATATGCCCAGAATAATCCCTTTTAAAGCAGTTAGACCTACCCGAGACAAGGTAAGTCTTATTGCCGCTAGATCTTATGACAGCTATTCTGCTGCTCAGGTAGAAGCTAGATTAAGGGATAACCCATTTTCATTTTTACATATTATTAATCCTGGTTATAAATATGATAAGATAATTTCTGGAAAAGAGCGATACACCTTAGTAAAAAACAGATATCAAGAGTTTAAAGAAGACGAGATTTTTATTCAAGATGAAAAAGAGTCTTTCTATGTCTACAAAATTGTAAATAGAGATGGTTTAGTTTTTCATGGAATTGTTGGTGCTGCAAGTACACAAGATTATGAAAATGATACAATAAAGAAACATGAGGACACTATAGAATATCGCGAAGAGATTTTTAAAGAATACCTTGATACTGTAGGATTTAATGCAGAACCTGTGTTACTAACCTACCCAGATAATGATGAAATTGCAGCGTTTATTGCTGAAGTAATAAAAGAAAGAGCAGAATATGAATTTACAACTACATATCGTGACACTCATTATTTATGGAAGGTAGATGATTCTAGTATCCTAAAAAAAATAAGTGGTATTTTTTCAGAAATGGACACTCTCTATATTGCAGACGGGCACCATAGATCTTCATCATCTTGTTTATTGGCAAAGTATAAAAAATCAAAAAATGAAAACCATCAAGGAGATGAGCCATATAATTATTTTATGAGCTATTTAATTCCAGAAAGTGATTTAAAAATTTACGAGTTCAATAGGTTAGTAAAAGACTTAAATGGATTAAGTAAAGAGGAGTTTTTAATTGCACTAGATGCATCTTTCAGGATTGAAAACAGAGAGCAAGAATATTATAAGCCGTCTAAAAAGCACCATTTTAGCATGTACTTAGATGGTGATTTCTATTCCTTATACTTGAGGAAAGGAAGTTATGAGATTAATAACGCACTAGATGCCTTAGACACTCAAATTTTATATACTACAATCTTAGCTCCAATTTTGAATATTACTGATGTTAGAAACGACAAACGTCTAGACTATTCACATGGAAAAAAAGATTTAAGCTATGTAAAGAGTGTAGTTGATAAGGGTGAATTTCAAGTTGGATTTGGGTTACTCCCAATAACAACAGAAGAGCTAAAAAAAATAGCAGACGAAGGTTTAAAAATGCCTCCAAAGAGTACATACATTGAACCTAAACTTAGAAGTGGTGTTACTATTTACGAATTTTAGAAAGAAAGAACATGATTGCAGAAAAAATAAAAACATTTAAAAATACTATTCCCGATACTGTTACACTTGTGGCAGTTTCAAAAACTAAGCCAGCAAGTAAAATTTTAGAAGCATATAATACTGGACATCTTGTATTTGGAGAAAACAAAGTACAAGAAATGGAATCCAAGTGGCAGGAGCTTCCTAAAGATATAGAGTGGCACATGATTGGCCATGTACAACGAAACAAAGTTAAGTATATAGCTCCTTTTGTGAGCTTGGTTCATGCTGTAGATAGCCCAAGACTTTTAAAGGAAATTAATAAACAGGCTAAAAAAAATGAGCGAGTTATAAAGTGTTTACTCCAAATAAAGATTGCTGAAGAAGATAGTAAATACGGGTTAAGTAAAGAGGATGCATTTGCTTTATTAGCTTCAGAAAATTATAAAAATTTTGAACATGTAAAAATTGTTGGATTAATGGGGATGGCAACTTTTACAGATGACAAATTGCAAATTACTTCAGAATTTGAATCACTTAAAAAAACCTTTGAAGAGTTTAAAAAAGAAGACCCAAATATAGAAATCTTAAGTATGGGTATGAGTGGTGATTATACAATTGCCATAGAAAAAGGGAGTACAATGATACGTGTGGGAAGCGCTATTTTTGGAGAACGAAATTATTAAGAAAAGCATTTAAAAAGCATACTTGTACGCAATATTAGACATAGAAACCACAGGAGGTAAATACAACGAAGAGGGTATTACAGAAATTGCAATTTATCGTTTTGACGGATATCAAGTGGTAGATCAGTTTTCGAGCCTTATTAATCCAGAAAGACCCATTCAACCTTTTGTAGTTAATCTCACAGGCATAAGTAGTGATATGCTTCGTAATGCTCCAAAGTTTTATGAGGTAGCCAAACGTATAATTGAGATTACAGAGGGTGCTATCCTCGTAGCACACAATGCTAAGTTTGATAATAGAATTCTTACTACAGAGTTTGATAGACTGGGATATCAATTTGAGAAAGAAACTATTTGTACAGTAGAACTAGCAAAAAAATTAATTCCTGATCAAGAGTCATACAGTTTAGGGAAGCTGGTTAGATCGCTTGGTATTCCATTAAGTAACAGGCACAGAGCACAAGGAGATGCAAAAGCAACTGTTGCATTATTTAAAATGTTATTGGCAAAAGACACGAAGAAAGAAATTGTGTCAAAAATGGTGCGAAAAGACCCAAAAAGACAGCTAGAGCCTAAACTACTAGACCTCATTGAAACTGCTCCAAGATTGACTGGTGTTTACTACATGCATAATAAATCTGGTGAAATTATATACATAGGAAAAAGTAAAAACATTCAAAAAAGACTTACTCAGCACTTTACAAGCGACAATAAAAAATCTAAAAGAATTCAACTTGAAGTACATTCAGTTACATATGAGCTAACAGGAAATGAACTTATTGCTTTGTTAAAAGAAAGTGCAGAGATTAAAACAAACAAACCAAAATATAATAGAGCCCTACGTAAAACTTTTTATAATAACCAATTAGTATCTTTTGTTGACCAAGATGGATATATAAACCTTAAGATAGAAAAAGCAAACACCCAAAATAAACCTATAATAACATTTACAAACTACCAACAAGCAAAGTCTTCCCTTTTTAAGATAACTGAAAAGTATGCTCTTTGCCAAAAACTCACGGGACTTTATAAAACAAAATCAAGTTGTTTTTTATACACAATTAAAGAATGTTATGGTGCGTGTATAAATGAAGAGTCTAAAGAAACATATAATGCAAGGGTTAAAGACTTTCTAGATAAAAATAGCTATGCCAATCAAAACATGTTGATAATAGATAAGGGTAGAGATATTGATGAACGCTCTGTTATCTATATCGAAAATGGAGCGTATAAAGGTTTCGGTTTTTATAATTTAAACTTTCAGATTACAAATCCTGAGGTGCTAAAAAGTATTATAATTCATTCAAAAAATGATAGAGACTCGCAACACATCATTCAGTCATATATTAAAAAGAAGAAAGTTCTTAAAATAATCAACTTAGAGAAGAATACTGTAAATTGAGTTAATCTTACTATTTTTACTATAAATACCCACTTTTGGAAGCAACTACAAATAGTACATGGAGAAAAAAATTACATGAAATTATCTACGAAGCAGATACTCCTTCAGGTAAACTATTCGACATTATATTACTAGTCTTAATTATTTTGAGTGTTATTTTTGTAATGCTCGAGAGTGTTAGTTCTATAGATTTAAAATATCACAATCTATTGTATATAGGTGAGTGGATAATAACTATTTTCTTTACGTTAGAGTATATTGCAAGAATTATAACTGTTAAAAAACCATTCAGTTATATTTTTAGTTTCTACGGAATTATAGACTTTTTATCTACAGTACCTCTATACCTTTCATTTATATTGGCAGGAAGCAATTATCTATTAACTGTAAGAGCGTTACGTCTTCTTAGAGTTTTTAGAATTTTAAAAATTACTCGATATGTAGGTGAATCAAACAAACTAATGAAGGCTTTAAGAGATAGCCGTCCTAAAATTTTGGTTTTCCTTTTTGCAGTCCTTATTATGTGTATAATATTTGGTACCCTTATTTATCTTATTGAAGGAGAACAAAGTGGTTTTAAAAGTATTCCTGTAAGTGTATATTGGTGTATTGTAACATTAACTACTGTTGGGTTTGGTGATATTGCACCGGTAACGCCTTTAGGCCAGTTTCTAGCTGCACTTATTATGATTACTGGTTATGGAATAATAGCTGTACCTACAGGAATTGTAAGTGCAGAGTATACTAGAAATACCAAGCCTATTAAAATAGAGGATGAAGAATACGTGCATGTGAATACACAAATTTGTCAATCTTGCGGTACTGCTAAGCATAGAGATGATGCAAAATTTTGTCATAAATGTGGTGAAGCGTTACACCAAGCTGAAAATTTAGGCTAATGAAAAAACCTACGCTCATTTGCGTTGTTGGCCCAACAGCTATTGGTAAGACATCACTTGCAATATCACTAGCCAACCATTTTTCTACTGATATCCTCTCTGCAGATTCCCGTCAATTTTATAAAGAAATGTCTATTGGCACAGCGGCACCTTCTTCTCAAGAACTTGAAGCTGCTAAGCATCATTTTATTCAACATAAAAGTATAACTGAAACATATACCGTAGGAGCTTTTGAAAAAGACGCACTTTTAAAACTAGATAAACTTTATAGCAAAAAAGACTACGCTATACTTGTAGGCGGCTCTGGTTTATATATAGATGCAGTTACAAAAGGACTAGATACCTTTCCAAAAATAGCTCCAAACATTAGGGAAAAACTAAATATTGCTTTTAAAGAAAAGGGAATTAAATTTTTACAAAGTGAATTAAAAGAAGTAGATCCAACTTATTATAATAAAGTAGATACACAAAACCCACATAGGTTAATAAGAGCATTAGAAGTGTATAAAAGTTCTGGTGAGCCCTATTCCTCTTTTCTTAATCAACCGAAACCAGAAAGGCCCTTTCAAACAATATATATAGGGCTAACAGCAGATAGGGAAAATGTTTATGATCGAATCAATAAACGGGTAGATACTATGATTGCAAATGGGTTACTTAAAGAAGTTGAAAGTTTAGCTCCTTATAAAAACCACAATGCACTACAAACAGTAGGTTACAGGGAGTTATTTCCTTTTTTTGATGGGAAAATTTCTTTAGATGAAGCTATTTCAGAAATAAAAAAGAATACTAGACGATTTGCTAAGAGGCAATATACTTGGTTTAATAAAAATAGTGAGATAAAGTGGTTTGATTATAGAACTCCAGTTTTAGAAATAATTGATGCAATAGTCTAAAAACTTTTAAAAAGACCAACATTCATTAATACAGAGTTAATACCTTCATTAGGAAGTTCTCTATCTAAATTACTTAAGTGTCTCCACCCCAGTTTATATTCAAGAGAAATATTAGTAAGTAAATTATAAGTAAAACCAAGAGCGATGTTGTCTGAAAAAATAAAACCAGGCACTTGTTTTGCAGGTCCTTTTTTAATATAGTGTGGCCCTACTCCAAGCAAACCAAAGACTGAGATTTTTTTATTGGATAAATAAAGTCGTCCAAGTAAGGACAAATTAAGACCATACTCAAAAGAATTAGTAGCTGTAGGGGAATTGTTTTTTTTCCTAAAGCTCACAATATTGAACTGAGGAGTAAAAACACCTTCAAGTTCAAACTTTTGTTTTTTCAGAATTGTTCTATGGTAATTTATTTGAATAAGGTGTACATCATAGTCCAGATCAATATTTGCATTTAAAAAATCAAGCCCATAACTAGTTCCTAAACCATAAGAGAATCCAAGCTTATGCTTACTGCTGAACTCTTTATTATGCTGGGCAAAAATAAAACTGGGGAGTAATAGAAATAAGATTAATTTCACGACATCAAGATATAGCATAAAAACAAAAAACACCCTAGAAAAAGGGTGTTTTATGACACTTTAGTTTATTCTTAAAATTAGTTATCAACTTCATCTCTAACTACCAAACGGAATCCTTCTCCATGTATATTGATTATTTCTACACCGTCATCTTTACCAAGATATTTACGAAGTTTAGCAATATATACATCCATACTTCTAGAAGTAAAGTAGTTATCATCTCTCCATATTTTAGTTAATGCTAATTCACGAGGCATTAAATCATTTTTATGAAGTGCTAATAGTCTTAACAACTCATTTTCTTTAGGAGATAATTTTACTGGATCTTCTTTTTTATAGGTTAAAAAACGAAGTTTTGAGTTTAGGAAAAAGTTTCCAATCTCGAACTCAAATTGTTTACTGTCTGCTATTGAATCTGTAGCCTTACGTTGAATTATAGCTTTTATTTTCATAAGCAATACCTCACTATCAAAAGGTTTGTTTAAGTAGTCGTCTGCTCCTACTTTATAGCCTTTTAATACATCCTCTTTCATTGCTTTTGCAGTTAAGAAAATAATTGGCACATCTTCATTCTTTTCACGAATCTCTTTGGCTAATGTAAAACCATCTTTATATGGCATCATTACATCAAGAATACAAAGATCAAAGTCGTCTTTTTTAAACTTTTCAAAACCTTCCATACCATTTTTGGCATGTGTTACGTCGTAATCATTCATGGCAAGGTAGTCTTTGAGTACCGTACCAAAGTTTGGATCGTCTTCTACTAGAAGAATTTTTTTGTTTTCAGTTTCCATAATTTTAAGATATTAAGTGTAATTTAAGTGTAAATGTACTACCCTTGCCTTTTTCACTCTCAACGTAGATTTCTGCATCATGATCGTCGAGAATTCTTTTTACATAGGCAAGGCCAAGACCATGACCTTTAACGTTATGTACGTCTCCGGTATGTTCTCTATAAAATTTTTCAAATATTTTTTTCTGAACAGATTTTGTCATTCCCATTCCTTGATCTCTAATTTTTAAAACAATGCTGTTTTTTACATTTTCTGTAAAAACATCAATCTTTGGCTCATCTTCAGAATACTTTATAGCATTGTCTAACAAATTTACAATTACATTGGTTAAATGCGATTCATTACCAAGTATTGAAGATTTTAATGCTCCAAAATGAGTTTTTACATACCCATTTCTATCTTCAACAATTAGACTAATGTGTGAGATTGCATCTTCTACTACATTGTGTAATTTAATACGTTCTTTCTGTAAATCTAATTCGTTTTTCTCTAGTTTAGAGATACGTAATACATTTTCTACTTGAGCATGCATACGTCTATTTTCGTCTTTAATCATTTTTAGATATCGCTCTAAAAACTCTTTATTATCTTTAACCTTAGGGTTTTTTAATGCATCAAGTGCTAAATTAATTGTAGCAATAGGTGTTTTAAACTCATGGGTCATGTTGTTTATAAAATCACTTTTAATTTGTGAAATCTGCCTTTGCTTAAAAATTTGGGATAATGCATTTGCAAATGTAAGTACAATCACGCCTGTAAAAACAAGCGACAAAACTGCCATCCCTAAAATTTCATTTAATACAACCTTCCCTTTTCCTGGAAAACTCACCAATAAATCATACGTAGTATTTGCTTCTTCATTAACAAACAATGGTACTTCGTAGGTAGTCTTAGGATTTGGTTTAAACTTACTAGAACGTACTTTTGTTGCTAAACCTTTACTATATACTGCAAACTCAAAATTAGAGTTCAAGTTATACTCATTAAGCGCGTGAGTAAGATATTCAGAAATTTCTTCTTTTGAAACTCTACGATGAATAGGCTGTTTTGCCGAAAGAATTTTATATTGCCTTTCAAATTGACTTAATTCGTAATCTTTTAACCTTGAAAAAGATTCATTAATGGTTTTAGTACTACCAGAACCGTCTACTCCATCATTTATTTTAGTGCTTGTTTGTCTATTAGTTATTTTTTTAAACTGAATGCTATCTAATTCTACATCCTGAAAGTTTGAAGAAAGTTTATAGTCCTCGGCTAAAATTCCGTCCGAAAAAATTACTGTTTCATTATCATCATTATTTCGAAAACTATATACCAGTTCACTTAAGCTTGCATTGGTGGGAGTATCTAAGCTATCAATCAACCTACTATATACATTGTAATAGTCCTCTGCTTCTCTAATCTGAATTTTTTTTGCAACTGAAACTAAAATCTGACGGATGTTAATAGATAATTGGTCTTCTTTTGTTTTGTATGAGTTTGATATCCAGTACCCTTGAACAAAAATAATCCCAAGTAAGGATAATGACATTAGAGCAATTAAGAGTGCAAAAAGCTTTTTGTTCATAAGCCCAAAAATAAGATTTTAACATTTAGGGGGTGTTCCTTTTAACCTAATGTTAACAAAATGAAAGATAGCTAAAAGCTAGAGGGTTTCTAAAAACTTTTCGTGCATTTTTAACACATTTTCTTGTGTTTTTTCTAAGTCAATATTTTCAATTACCAATCGTGTTAAACTTCTTTTTTTAGTATCACTCCATTGGTTTTTCATACGTGCTTTTACTTCTTCTTTTGTAACTCCATCTCGCTGCATTACACGTTCTATTCTTATATGCTCTGGAGCTGTTACCAAAATGGTAGCATCACAGCTTTTGTACCCTCCATTTTCAAATAGGATAGCTGCTTCTTTAATACAATACACACTTTCTTGTTTTAGACACCACTTTTTAAAATGTTTAGCAACTTTAGGATGAATTATATTATTAAGCTTTTCAAGTTTTTCAGAATCATTAAAGACAATATTTGCTATATATTTAGAGTCTAAAACATCATTTATATAAGAATCTTCTCCAAAAACTGTAGTAATTTTTTTTCTAATAACTTTAGAAGTGTTGGTAAGCTTCTTTGCTTCAATATCTGCAATATACACAGGCACTCCTAATGTGCTAAACATTTTGGAAACAGTAGTCTTACCACTACCTATACCTCCTGTAAGTCCTACTATCTTCATTTAAAAATAAGGTAATTAATTTTGTTATGGCTCAACTCTATATTCGATATTCCTTCTGGCGATTTTGCAATCTCAGGAATAAGAAAACTTTGATTTTTATCTGCAGTATTAAAGTCACAAATAATACTAAAATCACTTTTAGAAATGCTGTTAAAGTTACTCATGGAGACCACAAACGAGATTTTAATATTCTCAGGAATCAATTTTATTTTTTTATCAGGAGGAGCATTTCTAATATCTATTGGTACAGTAATATTATGAGCAGTAAATTCTTCAACTGTTGCAGCTACAACTACTTTATAAGTTTCTAACTTAAGGTTAGGATTAGGATTAATAAGTAATACTTCTTCAGAAAAAGAACTATTTACATTATTTAGTTTAAACGGTTTAGTCTTTATACTATCTATTGTGGTTAAAAGCTCATTAGGTCCTACTACAATTACTTTATTAGGAGTTATTGTAACCTCTTGTATTGTTTTAAAACCCTTTTTAAAACTAACTTGATTATCGAGAGCTACTGGAACTTCTTTTGAAACTAATGCGTTTAATAAAACATCAATTGAGCTAACCGAAAGGTTTTTTACTTCCAAATTCTTTCCTATTTGATTTTGGATAATTTGTTTTAACTCACTTTGGTCAATAGAAACTAACGAATCTTCATCAGAAAGATAGTCTGTTATAGAAATCTCTACCGATGGATTTTTTAAACTAAGCATTAAAAACTCAAACCCATTGGTTGTAGCATCAAAAGAGAGTTTACTAATATTATTTTCTGAAAGTTGAGAAGAAACAGGAATGTTTGTATATCTAACCTGAGTAATTAATGAAACTGTTTGCTCTTGAGAAAATTTAGTAAGCAACCATAAAACTACGGCCAATAATAAAAAGAAAAAGAATGACTTTAACTTTGTAGCTCTATAATTTCTCTTTGCTTTTTGCATACAGGAATATACTATTTAAAAAACAAATGAGGAAACTGTTCTTGTGGATTTCTTCCCATCCAAGTTATATGTAGTGTTGAATAAAAATACGCTAACCCATAGCCAAAAAATTGAACAAAAACAGCGATTATAGATAAAAAACCAATCACAACACTCTTATTTTTAATTGCAGAATCGATAAAAAGAAGTAGTATATAGCTTAAAAGAGGTATTAAAAAAAGAATGCTACAAAACAGGCCTAACAAGATAGACCCTAGAGTAAAAAAAACAAATAGCGTAGGTAACCAAAAAGTAATTTTTGCTGCATCTGGGTGCCATTTATTTAAAATAGGACGAACCAAGCCAAACTTTTTTACTTGGGTGTAAAATTTTTTCCACGAGATTCTGCGTTTATGATATACATAGGCATTAGGCAAAAACGTAGTAGTGTAGCCTTTCTTTTTTATTCGTTGTGACAAATCTGGATCCTCTCCCGGATGTATTATGCCAAATCCTCCTGTTGCCTCAAAGGCTTCCTTTGAAATACCCATGTTAAAACTACGGGGTTCAAACTCCTGAATACTTTTTTTATTCCCTCGAATTCCACCAGTAGTAAAAAAAGAAGTCATTGTATAATTAATAGCTTTTTGCAGCTTACTAAAACCTTCATCTGCCGCATCGGCTCCGCCATAACAATGGTAAAAAGTATTAGTTAGGTAGGTTTTTACTGTTGTTAAATAATGCGGTGGAATAATACAATCACTATCTAGAATTATAAAATAATTGCCCTTTGCCCTTTGCATACCATAGTTTCTAGAAGAACCAGGGCCAGAATTCTCTTTAAAAAAGTAGTTAATGTTTAGTGAATTAGAGAATTGTTTAACAACAGTCTCAGAAGTTTCAGTAGAACCGTCTTCTACAATTACAACTTCAAAACCATCATCATATTCCAGCATTGCTAAACTTTCCAAAAGCTCTTTAGTTTCCTCCGGTCTGTTATAAACAGGTATAATAAATGAAAAGGTTAACTGCATAAAACAAAGGTAGTAAAACAAATACCCTATTTACTAAAGGCAAATAGGGCATCATTTATTGTTTATTATTATTTATTACTTATCTGTTGAAAAGCCATCTATTACTTCTTGGCTTACTCCCACATTAGAAAAACCACCATCATTATATAAGTTTTGCAATGTAACTCGCTTAGTTAAATCACTAAAAAGCGTTACAGTATAATTTGCACAATCTAGTGCTGTAGCGTTTCCTAAAGGAGACATTTTTTCAGCATAATTAATAAACCCATCAAATCCCTTTACCCCCTGTCCTGCGGTAGTTGGTGTTGGTGATTGTGAGATTGTATTTACACGTACTTTTTTCTCTTTTCCAAAGAAGTAACCAAAACTACGTGCAATAGACTCAAGATAAGCTTTATTATCTGCCATATCATTATAATCTGGGAACACTCTTTGTGCTGCCATATATGTTAAGGCAACAATACTTCCCCACTCACTCATTGCATCATTTTTATATAATGTTTGCATTGTTTTATGAAAAGAAACGGCAGAAACGTCCCAACCTTTCTGTGTCCAATCATAGTTTTGATCTGTATATGCTTTTCCTTTACGAACGTTAACACTCATCCCAATAGAGTGTAATACAAAATCTAATTTACCTCCTAAAATTTCTACAGATTTAGTGACTAAGTTTTCTAAATCCTCAAGATTAGTTGCATCAGCAGGAATAATTTCGGAGCCTGTTTTCTCAGCTAAAGCATTAATCTGTCCCATTCTCATGGCGATAGGTGCATTTGTAAGTACAAACTTCCCTCCTTCTTCGTGAACTCTTTCTGCTGTTTTCCAAGCAATTGAATTTTCATCCAATGCACCAAAAATAATTCCTCTTTTCCCTTTTAGTAAATTATAAGACATAGTTCTAGTTTGTTAGTGTTTTTAGAGTGTAAATATACGGTTAATTAAGTAATTCTCTAGCATTAGCAAGGGTTGCATCTGTTATGTTTTTACCGCCAATCATTTGTGCAATTTCAACGAGTCGCTCGTCAAAAGTTAACTCTTTTAAATAAGTTACTGTGCTTTGAGCGGTATCTTCTTTATAAACTTTTATATGGTGTTCACCTTTAGAAGCTATTTGAGGTAAATGTGTAATACTTAGCAATTGCATTGTATTACCCATTACTGCCATGATATCTGCAATTTTTAAAGCAACTTCACCAGAAACACCGGTATCAATTTCATCAAATATAATAGTGGGTAATTTTTTATATGATGAGAGAACTGCTTTTACAGCAAGCATTATTCTACTCATTTCCCCTCCAGAGGCTACCTTTTTAAGAGAGCCTAATGTACCTCCTTTATTTGCTGAAAATAATAATGTAAGTACGTCTGTACCATTTTTTCTGAAGGTTTCTGAAGGTGTTATATCAAATTGAAATTGGGCATTGGGCAACCCTAAAGAAGTTAAAATTGTTTCTAATTCTTGCTTCAGCTTAGGGGTTGCTTCTTTTCTTGCTTTACTTATTTTCTCACCAATAGTTTGAGTTTCTTTTTTTACTTTCTCTAAAGTATTTTTAATTGTTTCAATTTCATCATCAATATGAAGAGTGACATCAATTTTTGAAGCTAAGTCGTCTCGTAAATGTATCAATTCTTCAATAGTGGCAAGATTGTGCTTTTGCTGAAGTTTATATACTGTTTGTAGCTTTTCATTAGCGGCATACAATTGTTGAGGGTCTGCTTCAATTGTACCAACTTCTTCTTCGAGGGTGGTTTCTAAATCTTCAAGTTCAATCACCACACTATTAAATCGTTCCCAGAGTTCCGCATAACTAGCTTTAAAATTCTTCAATTTTGATAATAAGCTACGTATTTCTTTTATAGTTTCAAGCGAGCCTATTTGCTCTTGCCCTAATACACTAATGACTTGTGATAATGAAGCTTCAATTTCTTCAGCATTGTTTAACGTTTCATATGTCTCTTCTAGCTCTTTAAGATTTAAACCATCAAGCTGAGCCTCATCTAATTCTTTATGTAAAAAGGTATTGTAGTCAAGTTCTTTGGTGGCTTCAGACTTTGTGGTTTGTAATTGCGAAAGTTTTTCAGAAAGTGAAGTATATTCATTTAACTTTTCAGAATATCCAATTAATAAGCTTTGATTTCTTGCTAAAGCATCAATAACATCTAGCTGGTAGGCTTCAGATGTAATTGAAAGTGTTTCGTGTTGACTATGGATATCTACCAAGTGTATTCCTAATGCTTGCATTTGTGCAAGACTTACTGGCGTGTCATTAATAAAAGCTCTAGATTTTCCACTTGGTAAAATTTCCCTTCGCAAAATAGTATGCGACTCGTAATCCAAATCATTTTCTTCAAAAAGACTTTGTAAATTATATGTGTTTATAGAAAACTCACCTTCAATTGTACATTTTTTAGAGCTGTCTTTTACACTAGAAAGGTCTGCTCGTTTTCCTAAAAGTAAAGAGAGAGCTCCTAATAAAATAGATTTACCAGCACCTGTTTCTCCAGTAATAATAGTCATTCCGGGTTTAAGATTTACCTGGATGTCTTCTATTAAAGCATAGTTTTTTATGGAAAGAGAAGTTATCACAAAGACGTTATAAAATTCTTGTAAAAGATAATCGCCTTTTTAAAGTAATGCAAGTAAAAAACTAGTATTTAAAATTTAATTTCTTGCCAGTTACTTCTTTTGGTTGGCGACATACGGTTTAGGTTGTTTACCAGCGCAGTAATATTTACTTGAGGTCCTCCAGAAAAGATAGATTGAATTTCGTCTGCCTTAGTATCAAAAAAGGTTCGTAATAAAAATGAATTTGGACGTCTATCATTTATCCTTTTAAGTGTTGCTATAGAAGAAATAACAGCCATTTTAGAGTTTTTAGGGTTATTCTCCATAGTATCTAGTCCTAAACGGTGGTATTGATACATTGCTTGATGAAACTCTCTATAAACGTTAGATAATAACATATCGTTGTATCTAAATCGTGATTGTTGTCCGTCTGAAGCTTTCCAACCTAAAAAATTAGAACTAGCAGCTGTATTTATTATTTGTTTTGCAATTTCAAAATATGGGTCTCCACCACCCTCTTCATAGGTAGCTGCATCTAAACCAATAATAGTATATACATGATATGCTAAAACAGAAATTAGATTAGAGTCAAAATTATTTATATTGAAGTTTAAATTCTGAAATTCTACATAGTCAAAAGAGAAATTACGGTCATTGTAATTATAAATTGGGCTATCGTATGTAGAATTAAAAATAGGTCTAGAAGCTTGAACCTGTAGTGTAGCAGTAAATAAATCATTACTATACTCTGAAACAATAATAGAAAAATTACAATCTATACGCTCTTGGTTTTTAAAGTTAGCGTTTGTCCATTTTGTATTGTTTAAAAACTCTGTTATTTGTTGCTCTAGCGTTCTAAAGACTTGCTGATTAGGTTGCCCTGTTTGCTGTGCATCTATTGCCACAGAGGCATTTAATTCTTGTGCGTGTACTGTAAATACACTTAAAACTATACAAGTAAGGGTAAGTAATAAATTACGCATCTAATTGTTTTATAATGTGTTGTAAAATATCTTTTGCGACTTCTGCTTTAGGTTTAACACTAAAAGGGTACTCTTTATTGTCTTTATCTATTAAAGTTACTTTATTAGTATCTCCTTTAAATCCTGCACCTTTGTCGTTTAGCGAATTTAATACAATTAAATCTAAATTCTTTTTTTTGAGCTTTGATTTTGCATTTTCAATCTCGTTATTAGTCTCTAATGCAAAGCCAACCAAAAATTGATGTGCTTTCTTTTCTCCTAAGGAAGCAAGTATATCTTGCGTTTTCTCTAGCTCTAAAGTTAAAAGTCCTGTGTGCTTTTTAATTTTTTGAGAAGCTACAGATTTAGGCCTATAATCTGCTACAGCAGCACTTAAAATTGCAATATCAATGGTTTCGTATTCCTTATGAGTAGCTTCATACATTTCTTGAGCAGAAGTTACTTGTATAAGTTTTACTGAAGCATTTTTTAATTGAACATTACTTGGCCCACTAACTAAAGTAACCTTAGCACCTAAATTTGCTGCTGCATCTGCAATTTCGTAGCCCATTTTTCCACTAGAATGATTCCCAATAAATCTAACTGGGTCAATCGCTTCATAAGTGGGTCCTGCAGTAATTAATATTTTTTTTCCTCTTAACGGTAATTGATTAGCAATTTCATTTTCAATAAATGAAACTATTGCTTCTGGTTCTGCCATTCGTCCTTTACCAACTAAACCACTTGCCAATTCTCCATGGTCTGCTGGAATTTGAATATTTCCAAAGCTTTCTAGTTTTTCAAAAGATGCAAGTGTAGAAGGATGCTTATACATATCCAAATCCATTGCAGGAGCATAAAAAACAGTACACTTTGCAGAAAGATAAGTAGCCACCAAAAGATTATCACTACTTCCATTTGCCATTTTTGAAAGCGTATTGGCAGTAGCTGGAGCAATCACAAATAAATCTGCCCAAAGTCCTAACTCAACATGGTTATTCCATTGGGCATTATCATCATCTTCATTAGTGAATGAAGAAAAAACTTCGTTTTTAGAGAGTGTAGAGAGTGTAAGTGGTGTTACAAAATCTTTTGCCGAAGGTGTCATTACAACCTTAACCTCAGCTCCTTTTTTTATAAATTCTCGTACTATAAATGCAGATTTATAAGCGGCAATACCGGCAGTAACACCCAGCAAAACTTTTTTACCACTTAAAACTGACATTGTATTATGCTAAATCTTGATCCTCTTGATCTTGTGTATTGCGGTAGTAGATTTTTTCATCTAACCATTCTTGTACAGCAAGGGCATGTGGCTTAGGTAGTTTTTCATAAAACTTAGAAACCTCAATCTGTTCTTTGTTTTCAAAAATTTCTTCTAAACTATCATTGTAAGTTGCAAACTCATCTAACTTTTCTAAAAGCTCTTTTTTAATGTCGCCATTAATTTGATTAGCTCTTTTTGAAATGATAGAAATTGCTTCGTAAATATTGTTAGTAGGTGCATCTACTAAGTTTTTATCAATAGTAGTAGTATTGATAGGTGCATCGCTATTTTTAATATCGCTCATAATTCCTGTATTATCTAACTTGTAGGTTCTTTTTCTTGTAATCTTTTGTTTATATCTGAAATAATTTCATCTGCATCATCCTTCAAATCACTTTCACTATAGTATTTCATAAAGCTATTGTAATACTCTTTTGCATCAACAAGACGCTCATCTACTAAAGATGGAATACTATTTATAGCAAACTGATATGCCGCGTTAAATCTTCCGAAGAATGCTTCTTTTCTATATTTAGACCCTGGATGATCTGTGATAAAATTATCAAATGACTCGATTGCTGGTTTATAACTTCCAAAAGTTTGTGCTGTTTTAAGCATTTGCTTAGCAATCTCAAGGTCTTTAACTTCTAGTTTATCTCTTAATTCGGCTACTAGAGTATTTGCTTCTTGTCTTTTACTTGAATTTGGAAATTTATTTATAAAATCTTGCAGCTTTTCGAGTCCTTTTACTGTTTCTTCTTGATCTAAAGAATACCTTGGTGAAAGCTCGTAATAACTCTTAGCAGATTTAAACGTGGCTATTTCAATGCTATCGCTTTGTGGGTAAGACAAAGCAAAACGCTCAAACTGATAACCCGCTAGAAAATGATCTCCAAGCTCGTAAAAAGTATTTGCATAAATATACATAAGACGTTGTGCCTGAGGCTTCCCTCTGTAAGCTGGCACTATTTGTTCCATTAACTTTAATGCTTTCTTGTACTTACCAGCATTGTAAAGCGAATCTGCTGCTGCATATTTTTTACCTGCATCATCGCTCTTTAATAACTTCTGGTATTCGCTACAAGAAGTTAAAAAAATACTAGCGCAAAAAAGGAGTAATAGACTTGTTCTCATATAGTTAAAAAACATCGTGCAAAAGTAATTTAATTAAGTGTGATAACAAAACTTATTTCTTAAGTTCTACAGTAAAGACTAAGCTAAGATTAGATTGTTTCAAATAAATTACAAACTATCTACATACTGGTCAATCTTAGTTTGTAATTCCTTGCTAACATTTACTAACGGTAATCTAAGTGTATCATTGCATATCCCAAGTTTCTTAAAAACAGCCTTAATACCTGCAGGGTTTCCTTCAGCAAAAATATAATCTATTGCTGGGGCTATCTTGTAATGAATTTTATAGGCATCTTCAACTTTCTTTTCTAGTCCTAAACTAATCATAGAAGAAAACTCTTTAGGGAACCCTTCTCCAATAACAGAAATTACACCAGCTCCTCCTGCCAAGGTCATTGGTAAAGCAATCATATCATCTCCAGAGATAACTAAAAAATCATCCGGACACCCATCTATTAAACGCATGGCTTGTACAATATCTCCCGCTGCTTCTTTGATTGCAACTATGTTGTCAAAGTCATGTGCCAATCTAATAACAGTTTCTGGAAGCATATTGCTGGCTGTTCTACCTGGTACGTTGTACAACACAATAGGCTTAGAGCTTGCTTTTGCAACTGCAGCAAAGTGTTGATAAATGCCTTCCTGTGTTGGTTTATTATACATTGGTGAAACTGATAAAACAGCAGTAAATGCACTTAGGTCTCTTGAAGAAATCTCTTCAACTATAGCCTGTGTATTGTTACCTCCAATCCCTAATACTAATGGAAGTCTTCCAGCGTTAGCTTCAACAATAGTTGCTATTACTAGTTCTTTTTCTTTTTTACTTAGGGTAGCACTTTCAGCAGTAGTACCTAATACAACCAAATAATTGATACCATTCTCAACATTGTAATTTACTACCTGCTTTAAGCCTTCAACATCAATACTTTTATCTTCTAAAAAGGGAGTGATAAGTGCAACACCGGTACCTATTAATTCTTTCATTATATCTTTTTTAAAATAATTAAATATTTTATTAACTCTGTTTTAAAATCAGCTATGTTTTCTATGTCTACACCAATAATTAAATCATACAAATCTGGATTACAATTTTTTAATCCAACTTTAAACTTTGCGTTACTGCTGGCTACCATATAATCCAGATAGGGATTCGAGTTTTTATAATATCCTACCAAAACATCAAAAGAGGTGTTTAAAAACTCCTTCGCGTTTTGATTTTGTAAAATACCATTCCACGTAAAGTCTTTATTGTAGACCTGATTTTGTTTTAATGATGGTAGTTTCTTTTTTGATTCCAAAAACGAAAAAACCTTTATGTCCTTTGGTTGAATAGTAAGTTCTTTGTAAAATTCATAAAACAAATCCCCTTGTTTAAAATGAACTTCATGAATTAAAAACCCAATAGTTTTAAGAGGTGTGTTTAATTGTGAATCATCTCTTTTTTCAAGATGTTTTTCTGTCTGTTTTTCTAAAGATCGTTGCTTTATTTTTTTAAACATACCGTTCTGGTAATTTCACACAAAAATATGGTTTTTACAAAGTAATTGGAAGTTTACGATAGCATTTCTAAAAAATCCTCTTCACTAATAATAGGCACGCCCAACCCTTCTGCTTTGGTACGCTTACTTGGGCCCATATTATCTCCAGCAACCACATAACTAGTTTTACCAGAGATAGAACTTGAAACTTTTCCGCCATTATCTTCAATTAGCTTTTTAAGTTCGGTTCTAGAAACTTTTGTAAAAACACCAGAAACAACAAAGATAGAACCTGCAAGTTTATCAGTTTGGTTTGCTAGTTTTTCAGCAGAAATTGCTAGCTGTACACCATGTTCTTTTAAACGTTGAATGGTTGCTCTATTTTCTTCTGAATCGAAAAAAGCTACCACGCTTTCTGCAATCCTGTCGCCAATTTCATCAACAGCAACAAGGCTTTCCTCTGAAGCATTCATCAAAGCATCTATGCTCTTGTAATGCTTAGCCAACTTTTTTGCAACTGTTTCTCCTACATATCGAATGCCTAAAGCAAAAAGTACTCTTTCAAACTCAATATTTTTTGAAGCCTCAACTCCAGCGACTAAATTTTCGGCACTTTTTTGAGCCATTCGGTCTAAGGGTAATAAATCTTCTACTGTAATTTGATATAAGTCTGCGTAATTAGTAATAAGGCCTTTATTTACCATAAGTGCAACGGTCTCTCCTCCTAGTCCTTCAATGTCCATGGCTTTTCGGGAAATATAATGTTGTATCCTACCTATAATTTGCGGTGGACATCCCATTGCATTAGGGCAATAATGCTGTGCTTCGCCTTCAGTACGTATAAGTTCTGTTTCACACTCTGGGCATGTATTTCTATACTCAGTTGGTGTAGAGTTTACATTTCTTTTAGTAAAATCTACACTTATAATTTTTGGAATAATCTCACCTCCTTTTTCAACAAAAACGGTATCCCCTTCTCTAACATCTAATTTTTCTATTTGGTCCGCATTATGAAGCGAAGCTCGCTTAACAATAGTTCCTGCAAGTTCAACAGGCTTTAAGTTTGCCACAGGTGTAATAGCACCTGTTCTACCAACTTGGTAGGTAATCTCGTTAAGAATAGTGGATACTTGTTCTGCTTTAAACTTATACGCCATTGCCCAACGTGGTGCCTTAGCAGTATATCCTAGTTCTTCTTGTTGTTGAAGACTATTTACCTTTATTACAACACCATCTGTCTCGTAGGGAAGTTCATGCCTATGTACATCCCAATAGTTCACAAATTCTAATACCTCATCAATGCTATTTGCTAGTTTTGCTACAGAAGGCACTTTAAATCCCCAGTTTCTTGCTTTTTCTAGACTTTCAAATTGAGTTTTAATAGGTAAGCGTTCCCCTTTAAGGCTATACAAAAGACATTCTAAAGGTCGTTTCGCGACTTCACTACTATCTTGAAGTTTCAAACTTCCCGAAGCTGTATTTCTTGGATTTCTATAAGGCTCTTCACCCGCTTGAATTCGTTCTTCATTCATCTTTGCAAAGCCTTCAAAAGGAAGAATAATTTCTCCTCTAATTTCAAACTTTGGAGGGTAATCCCCTTTTAAATGAAGCGGAACTGACTTTATAGTCTTTACATTAGTGGTAACATTATCGCCTTGAAATCCATCTCCCCTTGTAACAGCTCGCACTAGTTTTCCATCTTCATAAGTTAGACTCATCGAGGCACCATCGTACTTTAATTCGCAAGTATAAGAAACCTCTCCATCTACTAATTTTTTAATCCGTTTTTCCCAATCCTCAAGGTCTTCTTTAGAGTATGAATTATCTAGCGAGTACATACGATAGGTATGTTTAACTGTTTCAAAGTTTTTTGTCACCTCTCCTCCTACACGTAACGTTGGTGAATTTGCATCATAAAACTCTGGATGTGCCGCTTCTAGCGCTTGCAACTCTTTTAATTTTATATCAAAATCGTAATCTGAAATTGTAGGAGTGTCTAGTACGTAATACTTATAATTATGTTCGCGTAATTCAGCTCGAAGAGATTGTATTTTTTGTTTAGGATTCATTAATTTTTTTGTGGAATTGAAGAGGTTATACAGACATTATTTTTCATCAAGCATCTTTGTAAGGTAATTACCAAAAATATATTCATCTTCATGAAGTATTGAAATGTCTTCAGCTTTATTAATATCAAAACTTAGGGTATCTAAATAACTAATATTTTTAAAGTAATATGGGATATTACTAACAACTCCTACTGAGTTTTTATCCTGAATTTCAAGTATTTCAAGCCAGATATGCTCTATAGATTCATTTTCAGAAACCTTGACTTTAACAAAGAAAATAGTAAGGCTGTCCTTATTGGCTCTAAATTTTGATTTGAAAACCCCTAGACAATCCTTAGTAACCGTTTTAGAATCTCTTAAGGCTTTATCATTTCTATCCAAAGCTACAACATTATCTTTGTCCCATTCTAAAACATCGTTAGTAGTATCATAATTACTCTTAGTACTAGTATTACAGGAAATAAGAATAAATAACAAAAAGAGAGCTCGTATCATATAACAAATATAAAAACAAAACCCCACAAGAAATATACTTGTGGGGTTAATATAAAAGCCACAATTTTTTTAATCGTCTAAGAAAATATTTCTAACAAGTGCTGCACAAACACCTCCTGCAACAGGAGCAACTATAAACAACCATAATTGTTCTAATGCTATACCACCAGCAAATAAAGCAGGTCCTAAACTCCTTGCAGGATTTACAGAAGTTCCCGTAATTGGTATTGCCACCATATGAATTAATGCCAAAGAAATACCAATAGCTAAACCAGCCATTATAGGAGATGCGTTTTTTGCGGTAGTTCCAAAAATCACGAGTAAAAATAAAAAGGTAAATGCAAACTCTGCAATTAATGCAGATTGCATATTATATTCTCCTAAATATCCTGTACCCCATCCGTTACTGCCTAGACCCCATTCTGGCATGGCAAATCCCGCACTACCGGTTGCAATTAAATACAATAAACCTGCGGCACCTATTGCGCCAATACATTGCGCTATTATATAGCCAATGGTATCTTTCATAGATAATTTGCCGGCAACTAACATTGCTATTGAGATAGCTGGGTTTATGTGGCATCCAGAAATAGGCCCTATGGTATATGCCATTACTACTACTGATAGACCAAAAGCAAGTGAAATTCCTAATAACCCAATTCCATCTGGACCGGACGTAGAAATACTGGCAATTGTTGCTGCTCCACAACCAAATAAAACCAAAGCAAAAGTCCCTAGTCCCTCTGCGAAAAATTTTTTTGAAGAATTCATAAGATGATTTAATTTATAGTTAATAAGCTGAAATGTAATAATTTAAACAAATTTATTGACTATAAATCTTAGTGTTTTCTACTAACTAATTGATAAATCGGTTTAAGATCTATCCTCATTTAACCAGTTGGGTTGTTTTGGGCTTTTAAATTGTTCCATTTTAACTAAAAGCTCTTTAGATGTAGTAGCTACTTGTAGTAATTGGTAATTATCCATAGATACAAAACCTCGTTTTACCATGGTTTCGAGAAGTGCAAGCAAGGGGTCATAAAAACCATTTACATTTAATAAGCCAATAGGCTTGTTATGAAGTCCTAGTTGTAACCAGGTAATAATTTCGAACAATTCTTCAAGTGTACCAAAGCCTCCCGGTAAAGCAATAAAACCATCGCTTATTTCTTGCATTTTTAGTTTACGCTCGTGCATACTTTGAGTTGTAATTAGTTGTGTTAGTCCTAAGTGCACAACTTCTTTCTTTTTTAGAAACTCTGGGATAATACCTATAACCTCTCCTTTAGCATCCAGAACAGTTTGAGCAATAGTCCCCATCACTCCTATTTTTGCAGCGCCATAGACAAGCGTTTGTTTGTTTTCAACAAGTACCTGAGCTAACTCCTTAGCAGCTTTTGTTATTTGCAGGTCATTACCATCACTACTACCGCAAAAAACACATATTTTAGGTAAACCTTTTCCCATCTTATTTTAATTTACACCGAATCATCCTCGGTTTTCCAAACATATCCTTTTTACAAATTACTCCTGAAAATCCTATAGATTCAATAAGCTGCATCAACTCTTCACTAAGATACTCATTAATCTCAAAATATAGTAATCCATTGGATGTCAAATGCTTTTTTGCCAGATATGTAATTTTTTCATAAAAAATAAATGGATTGTCATCTTCTACAAAAAGCGCAGAAGATGGTTCATACTCAGTTACGTTGGCTTGCATCATTTTCTTTTCGAGTTCTCTAACATAAGGTGGGTTAGATACAATAATATCATACTTATCTGGCAGACTATTAGTAGCTAAGACATCTATTTGATGAAATGAAACTTCAACTTTATTATTTTTTGCATTACCAGCTGCAATTGTTAAGGCTTCTTTTGAAAAGTCAATTGCAGAAACTGAGGCAGTAGTCAAGTTTTTTGCTAAAGAAATAGCAATACAACCCGAACCTGTACCAATATCCAGTATTTTTAATTCTGAATGCTGAATGTTGATTTCTGAATTAAGAATCCAATCTACTAGCTCTTCGGTTTCGGGTCTAGGGATTAGAGTTGCTGGGGTCACTTTAAAAGGAATGCCATAAAACTCGGTTACTCCTACGATATATTGTATAGGTTCGTTTTGTTTAAGGCGTTGTAAGCCATTTTCAAATTGTTGATGTTGTATTTCAGTTAAGGTTGCATTTGTATCTAGACTTAACTGAAAACGTGTCTTGTTTAAAAACACTTCCGCTAGGATATAAAAAAAAGAAAGAATTTCTTCAGTTGGATATCTTGAAGAGAGTTGTGAAACAAAGTATTTTTTGTAATTAGTAATTTTCAAACTACAAATCTTTAAGCATGTGTACTGGGCAGGAAAAATGTCCTGTATCACCCATAGGACCATCTATGTAACTAAAGCCCACTCGTTCATAAAGTTTTTGTGCTGCTTTCATGTAGGGCATTGTCTCCAAATAACATTTTTCGAAACCAAATTTCTTTGCCTTTTCTAAACATTGTTGCATCATTTGTGAACCAATACCTCTTCCTCTAGCTTCAGCTAAATAGTACATTTTTTGTAACTCACATACATTTCCATCGTAATTATCTAGTTGTGCAATACCAGCACCACCAATTAATCTTCCATCCTCTTCTACAACCATATATATAGCCCGCTCTTTATCATAAGTTTCATACATACAATCTAAAGCCTTATCTGCATAAGCAGTACCTACTTTTGGGACTCCATGTTCGATAAGAACTGTTCTAATTACCTCGGCAATTTCTTGGTTATCCTTTTTTTCTATAGGACGAATAATTGGTGTACTCATCTAGTTTTTAACTCGTATTTTTGCAACTTAATTTTATAGTGTGAAGATACACGAAAAATACATGTCTCGTTGCATTGAACTTGCCAAAAATGGACTTGGAAGTACTTACCCTAATCCATTAGTAGGTGCTGTAATAGTTTATAATAATGCTATTATTGGCGAAGGATGGCATTATAAAGCAGGCCAACCCCATGCAGAAGTTAATGCCATTAATTCGGTAAAGGATGCATCGGTTTTGAAAGAAGCCACTATGTATGTTTCGTTAGAACCTTGTAGTCATTTTGGAAAAACTCCTCCTTGTGCTGATTTGCTTATTGAAAAAGGTTTTAAAAAAGTAGTAATAGGAAGTACAGACCCTAATCCAAAAGTTTCAGGCAAGGGAATAAAAAAACTTATAGAATCGGGCTGTGATGTTGTAGTAGGTATCCTCTCAAATGCTTGTGACAAACTTAATAAGCGCTTTTTTACATTTCATACTAAAAAGCGTCCATATATAATTCTAAAATGGGCACAAACCTTAGATGGATTTATAGCTCCTCGACCTGAACATCGTTCAAAAAAAGAACCTGTTTGGATTACTACACAAGAGACAAGGCAATGGGTACATAAAACAAGAAGTGAAGAACAAGCAATTTTAGTGGGCACAAAAACAGTTCTCGAAGATAATCCAAGTCTAACCACAAGAGATTGGCATGGAGCATCTCCAGTTCGAGTAATTATAGATAGAGAATTAAAGGTTCCCGAAAGTGCTTCGGTTTTAGACGGAAAGGTAAAAACGATTGTTATTACAGAGATAGAAAAAAAATCTACAGATAGTATAATTTATGAAGTGATTGATTTCAGCATGAAAACTAGCCAGCAAATTTGTGCTATTTTACACAAATACAACTTACAATCTGTCATAGTTGAAGGTGGTGCAAACACTCTTCAATATTTTATAAATGATAATTTTTGGGATGAAGCTCATGTTTATATAGGAAGTACTACTTTTGGCGATGGCATTTTAGCTCCAAAGTTAAAGGGCTTTGAAAATAAGGTTATACAGATGAATAATGATGTTTTAAAAATTTATAAAAACAAAGCACAATGATCGCTTTACTATTAAGTGTTCTTTCTTCTACTTTAATATTTGTTGTTTTTAAACTGTATAGCAAGTACAACATAAATACACTTCACGCAATTGTTGTAAATTACGTAGTTGCCTCTACTTGTGGTATAGTTGCCTTTAACAAGCCAGTTGCCGTTTCAGAAGTTATAGCATTTGATTGGTTTTATTATGCCATTGCATTAGGGATTCTTTTTATTGTTGTTTTTAACCTTATGGCAATTACAACCCAAAAGAATGGGCTCTCAGTTGTCTCGGTTGCTACTAAAATGAGTTTTATAGTTCCTATTATTTTTGGGCTTTGGTATTATAAAGAAAGCCTTGGAAGCTTTAAACTAGCTGGGATACTATTTGCTGTTGTTGCAGTATACCTCGCTTCTATAAAATCTAAAGAGGGTATCACTATTAAAAAAGAAAACCTAATTTTTCCATTACTAGTATTTATAGGTAGTGGGATAATAGATACCAGCATAAAGTATATAGAAGACGCATTTGTAGCAGTTAATGATGTGCCTATATTTTCGGCAACTCTATTTGCTTCGGCGGCATGTATAGGTTTCGTTGTATTAGCAATTCAAGCTATAAGAGGAAAGTTTGTTTTTCAGTTTAAAAATATTTTAGGGGGGATTGCTTTAGGAATACCTAATTATTTCTCGATTTACTTTTTGGTACAAGCTTTACGGAGTAATTTGCTGGAAAGTTCAGGTATTTTTACTGTAAACAATGTAGCAATAGTGATGCTATCAACACTAGTTGGGATTTTATTATTTAAAGAGAAATTGCTTAAAAAGAACTGGATAGGCATCGCCCTTGCTATTGCAAGTATCATTCTTGTTGCTATTGAAAACTATATATGAGTCAAGAAAAAGACACTTATAAAACTATTACCACTAAGTCTCCAGAAGTTTTGTTTAAAGACAGAGGTAGTAAATTTTATGGCTACGCTTTTCCAATTACTACTGAAGATGAAGCCAAAAGCTGTATCGAAACACTAAAAAAAGAACATTACAATGCAAGACATTGGTGCTATGCCTGGCAATTAGGAAAACACTACGAATCCTACAGAGTAAATGATGATGGAGAACCCTCAAATAGTGCAGGAATGCCTATTTATGGACAATTACAATCTTTTGATGTTACTAATGTACTTGTTGTGGTAGTACGCTACTTTGGAGGAACAAAACTTGGTGTTGGTGGATTAATACAAGCTTACAAAACTGGAGCACAATTAGCACTCTCAAAATCTAATATAGTTACGCGAACTATTAACGAAGAATTTTTACTACATTTTGAGTATCCAGAAATGAATACAGTAATGCGTATTATTAAGGATGAAAATATTAAAGTACTCACCCAAAAAATGGAACTCAATTGCATCTTTAAAATTAGTGTTAGAAAGAAAGATGCAGAGCGTATTTTTTCACTCTTTGAAAACACCTATAAAGTGATAATAAAAAGGGTTTAATTTTTTGGTTTAATTATTCTTTTAATTTATTCAACAAATAGTCTGGAGCCTTTCTGATTTTTTGAGTTGTACTATCAATAAAAACTAAATCTGTAGAGGCAGTAACAAGTAGTTGATTTTGTTCATTATGTATTTCGTAGTAAAATTCAATTTTAAAAGTAGGGACAGATTTTAAATTAGTAGTAATGGTAATAACATCGTCATAATACGCTGGTTTTTTGTAATTTACATTTAAATTAACAACAGGTAAGTGTATATTATTTGCTTCCATCCATTTGTATGAAAAGCCCAGTTCTCTGAGCCATTCGGTTCTACCCTGCTCTAAAAATTGCGCATAATTTCCGTAGTAAACAATTCCCATTTGGTCTGTTTCACCATACCTAATTCTAAGTTTTGTCGTATTTTCTTTCACAATAAATTGGGAATTAAAAGGTTAAATTATTTGTAGATTTGAAAGTAACATAACATGCAAAAAAAAAACTACAATTTCAATAGCAAAACTATTTTTTTTTTCAATTAATTGTTCACATATTTGTAACGTTAAGAAAATGTTAGGAACATTCCTTTTCTAGCTTTTTTAACCGTCTGTAATTAACTAACTAATAATTTAAAACTAAGCATGAGTAAAACTGCCGAAACGGTATGGAATAATTGTCTGTCTTTTATTGAAGATAATATCACTTCGCAGGCCTACAAAACTTGGTTTGAACCCATTAAAGCAGTAAAGCTTTCAGAAAACGCGTTAAGCATACAAGTCCCTAGTAAATTTTTCTATGAATGGTTGGAGGAGCACTATGTAAAACTGCTTAAAGTCGCACTTACTAAAGAGCTTGGGCAAACAGCAAAACTGGTGTACATTATAAAGATGGAAAACACCTATGGAAACAAGCAACCCTTTACTGAAAAAATACCGAGTTCAAACAGATCGCAAGTAAAGTCACAAGAAGTTGATGTCCCAATTAAAAACAAAAGTCCAGAATTAAAAAACCCTTTTGTAATCCCAGGGATTCGAAATGTAAAGATAGAGTCACAGCTTAACCCTAGCTATAATTTTGAAAATTTCTTAGAAGGAGAATCAAACAGGTTAGCACGTTCTGCAGGAATGGCAGTCGCAAATAAGCCAGGAGGTACTTCTTTTAACCCATTACTTATTTTTGGTGGTGTAGGTCTTGGAAAAACACATTTAGCACATGCTATAGGTGTTGAAATTAAAGATAAATATCCAGAAAAAACGGTTTTATATATTTCTGCTGAAAAATTTACGCAACAATATATAGAGTCTGTTAAGAAAAATAACAGAAACGACTTTATACACTTCTATCAAATTATAGACGTGTTGATTGTCGATGACATACAGCTTCTTTCCGGAAAAGCAGGAACACAAGATGTTTTCTTCCATATATTTAATCACTTGCATCAAAATGGAAAGCAAGTAATTCTTACAAGTGATAAAGCACCAGTAGATATGATAGATATAGAACAACGTCTATTATCACGTTTTAAATGGGGCTTATCTGCAGAGTTAAATCATCCAGATTACGATACACGTGTTGCAATAATAAAAAACAAGCTGTATAGAGATGGTGTAGAAATGCCAGAAGATATTGTTGAGTTTTTAGCAAACAATATAAAAACCAACATTAGAGAGCTAGAAGGTGCTATTATTTCATTAATTGCGCACTCTTCTTTCAATAAAAAAGATATTACCATAGATCTTGCAAAAAAGATTGTTGACAACTACGTTAAGCACACTAAGCGAGAAGTATCTATAGATTACATACAAAAAGTAGTAAGTGAATACTTCCAGATGGACGTAGAGACCCTGCAGTCTAAGACTAGAAAAAGACATATTGTACAAGCAAGGCAGTTGGCAATGTTTTTTGCCAAAAAGTTCACTAAGGCATCTTTGGCTTCTATTGGTTCACAAATAGGACAACGTGATCATGCTACGGTATTACATGCTTGTAAAACAGTAGATAATTTATCAAGTACCGACAAGCAATTTAGAAAGTATGTTGAAGACCTCAATAAAAAATTAACATTATAACTATTTAATCCCGCCTTGAGCGGGATTTTTTATACCTATGAAAACAAAAGTATTAATGGTTTGCCTTGGCAATATTTGCCGTTCTCCCTTGGCAGAAGGAATTTTAAAATCTAAAGTTGATTTAAAAAAAATAGATGTTTCATCGGCTGGAACTGGAGGGTGGCATGTTGGAGATTTACCAGACCCTAGAAGTATTGCAATAGCCAAAAAAAATGGAATTGATATTACAGATCAACGTGGAAAACAATTTTCTACATATGATTTTGAAATTTATGATTACATTTTTGTAATGGATAACTCTAACTACAACGATGTCATCAAGCTTGCCACCTCTGAAGATGAAAAACAAAAAGTACAACTCATACTGGAAGAAATCTTTCCTGGTGAGAAAGTAGATGTGCCAGACCCATACTACGGAGGAGATCAAGGCTTCGAAAATGTTTACAAAATGCTAGACGAGGCTTGTGAAAAAATTGCAAAGCGCCTCTAACCAGAAAAATAGCTAGTTTTTTGTTACATTAGTAAAAAAAAGCCATGAAAAGAGTTATTACAACGCTATTACTTATTTTTTCGGTAAGTGTAGCTACAAGTCAATTTATAGAATTAGACCTTATTCAAGATGGATTTAACAATCCTGTAAATCTACAAAATGCAGGAGACGAACGCCTTTTTGTTGTTGAACAAGGAGGTCGTATTAAAATAATGCAACCCAATGGAGGTGTTAATCCAGATTTATTCTTAGATATTTCTACACAAATTTCTAGTGGTGGAGAACGCGGACTTTTAGGACTTGCTTTTCATCCTGACTATTCTAATAATGGGTTCTTCTATGTGTATTACACAAAACCAAATGGAGATTCTCAAATTTCAAGATTTTCAGTAGATCCAAATAATCCAGATCTTGCAGACCCTAACTCCGAACTACCATTCTTAGATTTTGATCAACCATTCTCAAATCATAATGGAGGTTGCCTTGCTTTTGGTCCAGATGGCTTCTTGTATATTTCTTCTGGAGATGGTGGTAGTGGTGGAGACCCTGGAAATAGAGCACAAAACACATCGCTCTTACTTGGAAAGTTATTACGAATAGATGTAGACAACCCTTCTGGAACTAACAATTATAGTATACCATCTGACAACCCTTTTGCCGGTAGTAGTAGTGATGCACAAGAAATCTGGGCTTACGGGCTACGTAATCCTTGGAAATTTTCATTTGATAGTGCCAATGGAGATATCTGGATTGGAGATGTAGGGCAGGGTGAAGTTGAAGAAATTGATAGAGCAGCTATTACCGATGCAGGATTAAATTATGGCTGGAGATGTTATGAAGGATCACAACCATTTAATACGACTGGTTGTCCAACAGTAGCTGACTTAACATTTCCAATTGCAGAATACTCTTCTGCTAGTAACACAGCTAATTGTTCAATAACTGGAGGGAATGTATATAGAGGAACAGAATATCCGGATTTTGTAGGGTTATACTTTTTCTCAGATGTATGTAGCGGCCTTATAGGTACAGTAGATCAAAATGGAAACTTAATAGAGCATGGAACCTTTGGAGGGTCATGGGTTTCCTTTGGAGAAGATGTTAATAATGAATTATATATTGTAAGTATTACTGGCGGTATTTCAAGAGTAAGACAACCTGAAGAACTTGGAGTGGAAGAAAATGATTTAGAAGCTTTTGAAATGTTTCCTAATCCAGCTTCAGAAAGTGTAACACTAAAACTTCAAAACAACAAAATAGACACCATTACTATTGTTGATATTAAGGGAAGCTTGGTTTTTTCTGAAAGTAACCTTAACCTATCTCAAAAAAAAATTAGTACAAATAAACTAAATGCCGGTTTCTACTTAGTTAATGTAAAAACAGTTACAGGACATAACATTGTAAAAAAACTTGTGGTAAAATAATATGGAAGAATCTAGAGGAAATTTATATTTAATCCCCTGTACATTAGGAGACACCTCTCCTCTAGAAGTATTACCATTATTAGTTAAAAAAGCAATTGAGCATATTAACCATTATGTTGTTGAACATGAAAAAACAGCAAGGCGCTTTATTAAAAATGTAGATCCAAAAAAATCACAACCAGATTTAGAGTTTCAGCTTATTAATAAGTTTACCAATGAGTTAGAGATTCCGCAAATGCTAACTCCCTGTTTTGAAGGGAAAGATGTTGGAGTTATAAGTGATGCTGGATGCCCAGGTATTGCAGACCCCGGTGCAATGCTCGTTGCTGAAGCACACAGAAACAACATAAAAGTAGTCCCTCTCGTAGGCCCCTCATCTATACTCTTAGCTATGATGGCAAGTGGGTTTAATGGTCAAAACTTTGCATTTAATGGATATCTCCCGATTGATAAGCGTGAGCGAAAAACTGAAATAAAAAAGTTAGAAAAGCTTTCACTAGATAAAGACCAATCTCAACTTTTTATTGAAACGCCTTACAGAAACAACCAAATGTTAGAAAGTTTAATGGCAAGCTTACATGATGACACCCAAGTATGTGTTGCTTGTGATATTACCTTACCTACAGAATATATAAAAACACTACCCGTTAAACTTTGGAAAAAAACAAAAGTGGATCTCAATAAGAGACCCACTTTATTTATAATACAGAGATAATATTTTATTTATAAAAGCACTTTTGCTTTTCTATTTGGTATTATGTGTGATGTATCGTAACCAGAAAACTTACGCAAATAATGTTTTATAGAAGTACCAAAGGCATCGCTAAAAGCAATTGCTCCACCACTCCTTAAATATTTCTTTACATTTCCAGCACCTGCAAGATGTGCAGCAGCTAAAATCCCTGATTCAGTAATTTTTACACCGCCAATATTTCTACCAACATACCTTTTAATATCTTTTCTTAGTATCCACTTATTACGAGAAGTATAGGCACTAAACGCTTTTTCTTGTAATTCTGAATCTGCTAAAAATAGGTCTGGGTTATAAACCCCAATCATTTGTAGAGTCGTTCTTGCAAATTGATATTTCCCTAAGTAACCAAATGTATTGATTGTTGAATAATTGCCTCTAGATTCTTTAAAACCTAAAGCCTCTTTAAAACCAACATAAGATTTACCTAAAAATAAGCTGTAAGGAGATATTTCTTCTTTAGATAAAATAATTTCATCTTCATTAGGAACATAAAAAAACAAATCTGAGTCATCTGCAATTTTATAGTGCGATAAATCTACTTGTTTCTTGTACGTAAAGCCTGTTGCAACTACTATAGTAACAACTAAAACGGCTACAAATTGTATAATGTTTTGCTTCATTTTTTTGAAATTTGGAGGCATTAACAACCCCTCATTTTCAGCGCGCAAATATACAACAAATTATAATAATATGAAAATCAAATAGTTAAATAATGTTAAAGAAAAACAATAGATAGTATTTATTAACTTATTTTTGTTAACAAACTGTAAAACAAACAGTTATCTATTTACTCCATTTTCATTTACCCAACGAACATATGCCTTTTTATTTTGATTGTGTTGCGAAAGTGTTTTTGCAAACTTGTGATAACCGAAATTTGTTACGTCTGCAACAAAATAAAAGTAGTCATGCTTCTCATAATTTAGTACTCCATCGATTGCAGATATATCTGGCATGAAAATAGGCCCTGGAGGAACACCAGTAAATTTATAGGTATTGTATTTTGAATCTATTTCCAAGTCTCTATACAATACTCTTTTAATTACTTGATTAAAATCATTTTCAGCTAGTTTCTTGGCATAGATTACAGTAGGGTCTGCTTGTAATGGCATTCCCTTATTAATTCTATTAATATAAACGCCCGCAACTCGAGGTCGTTCTTCTACTTTAGCCGTTTCTTTTTGAACAATGGATGCTAATGCCATTACTTGGTCTCTTGATAAGCCTACTGCATTGGCTTTATTGTTTCGGTCTATGTTCCAAAAACGATTGTACTCAGTTAACATTTTATCTCGAAAAGCTTCTGGTGAAGTATTCCAATATACCTCATAACTATTAGGGATGTACATCCCGAGTGCTGTTTGTGGCGTAAACCCTGATTTTTTCAAAAAAACAGAGTCTCTCATAGCTTGTAAAAATGACAAACTATCTGCATCTAGCTGTTTAGACAAGTGTCCAGCCAAATTCTCAAGGCGTTCTTGGTTATTGTATTTTACAAGTACAGGAATATTTTTACTACGAATGGTATTAACAATATCGTTATTATTCATTCCTTTTTTTATAATAAAGTGCCCTGGTTTTATATTGTTGTGATATTCTTTTTTTCTAGCAACAGTTTCAAATGCAGAAATATCTTCTAATAAAGGTGCTAAATCTTGCAAAACTTCACTAAAGTTGGCATTTGTCGATATATATACATGTGCCTCTTCATTATTAAAAGCAGTATTAGGGCTAAATATAGTTTGGTAGATAAACCAAGAAAATACTGCCATAGCCACTACTCCAAGTAATAAAATAGTAACTAATATTTTTTTAATGTACGAACTCATAATATGGTTAACTAAGTTTTATTCTGAAATTAATTGATACAAGAATACATCTTTATATTCACCCTTGGTTGCTAACCAATCTTTTTTAACGCCATACTTTTTAAAGCCTAACTTTTCAAATAAGCCAATGCTTGCAATATTACTATCTGTGATTGTAGCATGCACTTGATGTACTAATAATTGATTAAATACATAATCAATTACTAAAGATAGCGATTCAGCAGCATACCCTTTTTGTTTATTTTCTTCTGAAGCTATAATAATTCCTACTCCTACTCGCCTATTTTTAGGATCAAAGTCAAACAAATCAATAAACCCAATTGTTTCTGAAGTAATAATAGAAACAATAACTAAACGTAATTGTTTTACTTCATAAATGTCTTTATGAGAGTTTGCTAGGTAATCTTTTAATACAAACTTAGAATAGGGAGTTAAAGTAGAGCTAACTTCCCAAATAGTTGAGTCGTTTTCTAATTTATAAAGAAAAGACAAGTCTTCAGGCTCTAAGGCTCGTAGTAATATGTTTTCAGTTTGTAACATTATATATTTAGTACTCCTTCAAAAACTTGAGTTGCAAGACCAATAAGGTAAATATTAGAATATCCCGCTTCAGATTTTGTAAAGGACACTTTTAAAACTCCTCCAGGCGTATTTAATTGTATTTGACTACTATTTGCTAATCCCTTTTTATAAACTGCTAATGCTACTGCAGTTACTCCGGTCCCACATGAAAGAGTTTCATCTTCTACTCCTCGTTCATAGGTTCTAACTGAAAAAATGTCATTTCCTAAAGGAGTAACAAAGTTTACATTAGCTCCTTCCCTACCATATACCTCATTTCTAATTTTTCTTCCTTCGCCAAAAACATCATATTGGGTAACATTTTCAACTAATTGGACATGATGTGGAGATCCTGTATCGAGAAATACATACGAATCATTTTCTGTAATTGTTGAAACGTCATTCATTTTTAAAGATACCGTTGCATTTTCTATTGTAGCCTCATGAACTCCATCTATAGCTTCAAAAGTGGTACTCTTATTAATAATGCCAAGGTAATTAGCAAAATGCACAATACATCTACCTCCATTACCACACATACTACTTAAGTTACCATCTGCATTGTAGTAAACCATAGTAAAATCAAAGTTATCATTATTCTCTAATAAGATAAACCCATCTGCCCCTATGCCAAATTTTCGGTTACAGAGTTGTTCTACTAGTTTGGTATCGTTTTTGGGGAATTTTAATTGACGATTATCGACTAATACAAAGTCATTACCCGTTCCTTGATATTTATAAAAAGATAATTTCACAACAGCAAAGATACCAAAAGCCTGTTTGGCTATCAACTAAATAATGCTGTTAAATGGACGTTAAAGTGTGAAACTTTGTATACTAATTCTCGTCTTAAAAGTGTTAATACTAATGAATTAAAATTTGAAGACCATGAAGCAAAACATCAAGTTAGTTATTGTAGCACTTATTGCAAGTGCAGTAACATTAGGAGGATACTCGCTGTTATCTAACAAAAACAGCCAAACTGCTTTTATTCCTCAACAAGAAGAAAACTCATTTATACCTACAAATTATTCAAGTAAAATGGTAGCGGCTAACGCTGGTATTGATTTTACTGAAGCTGCAGATAAAACAGTACATGCCGTTGTACACGTAAAAAATACAACTATAAGCAAGCAACCTTCTAATATCATGGAGTTTTTCTATGGAGGTGGCACCCCTAGAGCCATGGTAGGAGCAGGAAGTGGAGTTATCATCTCTCCAGATGGGTACATTATAACAAATAATCATGTTATTGAGAATGCATCAGAATTAGAAGTAGCTCTCAATGACAATAGAATTTTTAAAGCAGAATTAATAGGAACAGACCCTAAAACAGATATCGCTTTAATAAAAATAGATGCAGATGAAAAATTACCCTTCGTACCTTTTGGAGATTCAAACAATATAAAAATTGGAGAATGGGTATTAGCTGTTGGTAATCCATTTAATTTAACCTCAACTGTGACTGCAGGTATAATTAGCGCAAAAGCTAGAGATCTAAATGAGTTCGACGGAAATCCACAATCTTTTATTCAAACCGATGCTGCAGTTAATAGAGGAAATAGTGGTGGCGCTTTAGTTAATACAAGAGGAGAGTTAGTAGGGATTAATACAGCCATTACTAGTGAGACAGGGTCTTACGTAGGATACTCATTTGCAGTACCTTCCAACAATGCCAGAAAGGTAATTGAAGACATCATGGAGTTTGGAAATGTGCAGCGTGTTATTTTAGGTATTAGAGGAAGTAACCTTAACTCTAAAAATGCCGAAGAAATTGGAATTAATGAAACAGAAGGAGTTTATGTTGGAGGAGTTGAAAAAGGAAGTGGCGCAGATAAAAGTGGATTAAAAGAAGGGGATGTTATTAAACGAATAGATGGTTACAAAATTGGTAAATTCTCTGATCTTACTGGTTATCTAGGCTCTAAAAGACCTAATGATGTAGTTGAAGTTACTGTTTCTAGAGAAGGAAATACCAAAGTTATACCCGTAACATTATTCAAGTTAGAAACCTATCAAATTGAAGACTTAGGGCTAGAAGTAAAAAACACAAATAAAGAAGTCCTTAAGCAAAGAGGTGTTGAAAACGGTGTTGAAATCACACAAACCATCACCGAAGACATGAGTCGATACAACAGAAGCCTTCGTGGAGCCATTATTACTAAAATAAATGACAGGAAAGTCTCTACTATAGATGATGTAAAAAGCATCATGAATAATAGAAGCTACAACGACCCTATTAAGGTAACATTTATAGACAGCAATGGAGAACTAAACTCATTCATTTTCAGGTAATTGATTTTTCTCTGAACTTGACAACTGCTCTTTCAAAAGTTTTTGAAAGAGCAGTTTTTTTACACCAAAAAACAAACGAATACGATTGAAAATAATTACTTTTGCAAAAAATTTTAAACCAAGCCTTGCCTAGCAATGCAAAAAACAACACACCTATGAATTTTGATGACGTTTATGAAAAAGAACTGTCCTTTCAAACAGACCGCCGTAAAGCATCTGTAGAATTTATAAAAATTGTAAGTGACTTATGGTATGATAAGTCAATTGAGCTTGTTCTCTTTCGTAATCAATTAATTGATTGTAACGTAAGTGAAATTTTAAACTTGCATGAATATGCTGGCGAGTTTGTACAAAAACCAATTTCTATTTTTGATTCTGTAGAGATTGCACAAGCAATCCAAAAATTAGATTTACCACCAGCAAAGCTAGACATCGGTAAATTAACTTATGAGTACCATCTAGAGGACAATAAGTATAATGATGCAATGGCATTTATTAGCGATAAATTAAAAGACGCTAAAGCAAGCCAAGACATCACTCCTAAAGACATTGTACTTTATGGTTTTGGTCGCATTGGACGTTTATTAGCTAGAGAATTAATGACACGTACTGGCGGTGGTAATCAAATGCGATTGCGTGCAATTGTAACAAGAGGCGCTATTACAGAGAGTGTTTTAGAAAAAAGAGCTTCTTTATTACAATACGATTCGGTTCACGGAGATTTTCCTGGGACAGTACGAGCGGACTTTGAGAATAGTGCTTTAATAATTAACGGTACTACAGTTCATATTATTTCTGCCAATCAACCAGAAGATATAGACTATACACAGTATGGTATTGAAGATGCATTAGTTATTGATAATACAGGAGCCTTCAGAGATGATGAAGCATTAGCTAGACACTTAGTTCCTAATGGAGCATCAAAAGTGTTATTAACAGCACCTGGTAAGGGAGTGCCTAATATAGTACACGGTGTAAACCACAAAGACTACGACCCTGAAAAGGTAGATATCTTTTCTGCTGCATCTTGTACTACCAACGCTATAACTCCAGTTTTAAAAGCTATTGAAGACAGTTTTGGTGTAGTCCAAGGTCATTTAGAAACCATACACGCATATACAAATGACCAAAACTTGGTTGACAATATGCATAAAAAATATAGACGTGGTCGTGCAGCTGCCTTAAATATGGTAATTACTGAAACCGGAGCAGGAAAAGCTGTGTCTAAAGCTTTACCAACTTTTGAAGGTAAACTAACATCAAACGCTATTAGAGTTCCTGTACCTAATGGATCTCTAGCTATTTTAAAACTAGAGTTAGAAGCAAAAACATCAGTAGATGGATTAAACACTACTATGAAAAAATATGCTCTTGAAGGAGATCTTGTGGAACAAATAAAGTATTCCATTAATAATGAATTAGTATCAAGCGATATTGTAGGTTCTTCTGCTCCATCAATTTTTGATAGCAATGCAACAATTGTTGCTGGTGATAACAAAAATGTTGTGCTATATGTATGGTATGATAATGAGTATGGCTATAGCCACCAAGTAATAAGACTTGCTAAATACATAAGTAAAGTAAGAAGGTTTACTTATTATTAATAGTAATTAAGATAAATAATTAATAAACCCTTTTCATATGAAAAGGGTTTTCTTTTAAAAAAACAGGTATGAAAGTCATTCAAGCCTCTTCAGAAAACTTAAACCAACTGGTTCCATTATTTGATGGATATAGAGCTTTCTATAAGCAACCTTCAAACATTGAAGCTGCTCGTACTTTTTTAACTGAACGTTTCAGCAAAAAAGACTCTATAATATTTATTGCTCTAGACGAAAATGAGAACGGACTCGGCTTTACTCAGTTATACCCTAGCTTTTCTTCAGTAAAAATGCAACGCACGTATATTTTGAATGATTTATATGTTTTAGAAAAAGCAAGAGGAAAAGGTATTGGAGAAGCATTAATGAATAAAGCTAAAGAATTTGCAATAGCAAATCACAGTCGTGGGCTTACACTAGAAACAGACTATGACAATCCTGCACAAAAACTTTATGAACGATTAGGCTGGAAAAGAGACAATAAAGTTTTTCACTATACATGGGAAATTAAGTAAGCTAATTTTCAGTAAATTTACGTGTAAACAAATAGTGTATTATGGATCATCTTACAAAAATGGAAGAAATGCTGGATCAGGCAAACCTTCAAATAAAAAATGGAAAATATGAAGATGCCTCAAACATCTTAGAAAAAATGATTGAAATAGACCCAGATTTTGGTAAGACATATAACCATCTGGGGTACTTGTACGAAGTAAAATTTAAAGAATTTGAAAAAGGTGAGACACTCTATAAACTTTGTCTAGAAAAAAGCCCAATGTACCCAGCTATTTATTATAATTATGCTGTACTGCTTTCTACCCTAAACAAATATGATGAACTGAAAGAGCTTTTAGATACAGCTATAAACATCCCTGGTATTAGGAAATCTACCATTTTTAATGAATATGCTATTATGTATGAACAACAAGGTAAACTAGAGGAAGCAATAGAGCACTACAAAAAAGCTGGAAGAAACTCCATAGATAAGTCTGTTGTAGATAGAGCAAAAAGCTCTATAGAAAGGTGTAAGTCTAAAAAAGATTTATTTTAATGCGAATAGACATTATAACAGTACTACCCGAATTACTCAAAAGTCCTTTTGAGGCCTCTATATTAAAAAGAGCCATAGAAAAAGGGCTAGTAGAAATACATATGCATAATCTAAGAGAATATGCCAACAATAAGTATAGGCAAATTGACGATTATCAGTTTGGTGGTGGAGCAGGAATGGTAATGATGGTAGAGCCTATAGATAAATGTATTTCTAAATTAAAAAGTGAAAGAGACTACGATGAAGTGATTTACATGACACCAGATGGTGTTACTTTAAATCAAGGTATTGCAAATACAATCTCTACTAAAGAAAACATCATTATCCTATGTGGACATTATAAAGGAGTAGACCAACGTGTTCGCGATCACTTTATAACTAGAGAACTATCTATTGGCGACTATGTATTAAGTGGTGGAGAGTTAGGAGCAGCTGTTCTATGTGATACAGTAATACGATTACTACCTGGTGTATTAGGAGATGAAACAAGTGCCTTAACTGATAGTTTTCAGGATGATTTATTAGCACCGCCTATATATACAAGACCTTCTGAATATAAAGGCTGGAAAGTCCCAGAAATTCTATTAAGTGGTCATAAAAAGAACATTGAAATATGGCGTGAAGAGCAAGCTATTGAACGTACCAAAAAAAGGAGACCAGATTTATTGGAGTAAAAATGCACCTCTTAAAGCGCGAATCTATTGTAGTCCCAGAACAGAAATCTAACATTAGACTTTCTGATATTCCAGCAGGCACATTTTCTACAATACATTCTAGAAAAGGATTTAAAAAAGCAATTAAAAATGGCTTGGTAACCCTCAATGGAGAAAAGGCTTATACTTCAGATTTTATAAAAGGTGGAGAATGTGTTACCATTTTTCAGGATACTTCGATATCAAAAAAACCAACCATAGATTTACCCTTAAATATACTCTATGAGGACAACTTCTTAGCAGTTATATATAAACCAGCAGGCTTGGTTGTAAGCGGGAACAAAAAGTTTACTATTGAGAATGCTTTACCAAAGGCTTTAAAGCTTAGCTCTCAAAAAGATGCTTTAAAAAGACCAGAGCCTATTCATAGATTAGACTACCCAACTAGCGGCTGTTTACTAATTGGTAAAACAAGTAGTATAGTAATTCAGCTTAATAAACTGTTTGAAAATAAAAAAATTGATAAAGTTTATCATGCGGTAACAATTCACAACCTTCCTAAACTTGGAACTATAAATACTACGATTGGAGGTAAAGAAAGTTATACTGAGTTTGAATGTTTAGAAACAAAAAAGTCCAACAAGTATAATAGTCTAAACCTGGTAAGGATTGTGCCTAAAACCGGTAGAAAGCATCAAATAAGAAAACACCTATCTGGCATTGGCTCGCCAATTTTAGGTGACAATCAATATGGAATAGAAGGAAAAAAAGGGCTTGGAAATGGGTTGTATCTTCATGCTTCAAGTCTAGCATTTAATCATCCAATAACTTCACAGAAAGTTTTAATTGAGACAAATTTGCCAAAAAAGTTTTCTACACTATTCAAAAACATGGAAAAACAATAAAAAAGATTGTCACACTCATAAAATTGTTTATTTTTGCAATCGATTTTACCCCAACCTCTGGCGATACCCGTGTATGTTGTTGTAAATAAAACTTTTAAAAAAGAAACAATGGAGTCGTTAGTTAAATTTGTACAAGACGAATTTGTAACAAAAAAAGAATTTCCAAAATTTAGTGCGGGTGATACTATTACCGTGTACTATGAAATCCGTGAAGGTGATAAAACTAGAACACAGTTTTTCAGAGGGGTTGTAATACAACTTAGAGGAACTGGAACATCACAAACTTTTACTATTAGAAAAATGTCTGGTACTGTAGGTGTAGAGCGTATCTTCCCAATTAACTTACCAACAATACAAAAAATTGAAATCAATAAGACAGGTAGTGTTCGTAGAAAACGTATTTACTATTTTAGAGGTCTTACTGGTAAGAAAGCAAGAATTAGAGAGAAAAAACAATAATATATTTCTCAAGATAACTTTTAAAAAGCAACTCAATTTGAGTTGCTTTTTTTGTTATAAACAATTGTTAATAAGCTAGGTTTATAAGTTGTTCATATATAAGCAATTAAAAAAGTTGTTTTATTAGATTTCTATACTACATTAGCACTATCGATAGTGATGTAAAAGTCATGTGAGATAAATAAAGTAACGTTCTTTATAGACTTTTTTACATTTGTTAAGTACTAACGCTTTTATAGTTGTTAGTATAAATTAAAAAAGTTTGGGATTTGTTTTTTGCGAAGTAAAATAGCTTTTAGTTATGTACTCGATATATTAACAAGAATATCCCTAGAAATATATCACAACCGTGAGGGTTTAATAAACTCACTTTTAAATCGTAAAGATTGGTTGGCAAAGATATGTTTCACAAGAAGCCATAATTTTCGTAGCAATACAGAATTATGGCTTTTCTTTTTACATAAATATAACCCCCTTCCTCTTTTATAAAGGCACGTAAATCGTTATCTTTGCACTTCAATTTTTTTGACATAATTCACTATAAAAAGACACGCTAAATGAGTAAAATCGCTAAAATTATTTATACAAAAACAGATGAAGCACCTGCACTAGCAACCTATTCTTTTTTACCTATTGTAGAGGCATTTACAAACCCATCTAATATTGCCATTGAGACTAGAGATATCTCACTTGCAGGAAGAATTCTAGCAAACTTTCCTCAGTACTTAAAAGGGGAACAGCGTGTAAATGATGCACTAGCAGAACTTGGTGAACTTGCCAAAACTCCAGAAGCTAACATCATAAAATTACCTAACATTAGTGCATCAATTCCACAATTAACTGCGGCAATTAAAGAGCTACAAACCAAAGGGTTTGCAATCCCAGATTATCCAGAAGACCCACAAACAGAGGAAGAAAAAAACATTCAAGCTACTTATAACAAAATTAAAGGAAGTGCTGTTAATCCAGTACTTAGGGAAGGAAATAGTGATCGTAGAGCACCTAAAGCAGTAAAAAATTATGCAAAGAAAAACCCACATAGAATGGGTGCATGGGATAGCTCTTCTAAGTCACATGTAGCGACTATGAATGCAGGAGATTTTAGAAACAACGAACAATCTGTTACTATTTCTGAAGCAGGTTCAGTAAAAATTATTTTAAATGACAATGCAGGTAATGAAGTAGTGCTGAAAGAAAGTGTTCCTGTACTTAAAGGTGAAATAATTGATGCTACGTATATGAGTAAGAAAGCATTAATAACCTTTTTACAAGAACAAGTAAAAGATGCTAATGATAAAGGGATTTTGTTTTCATTACATATGAAAGCAACTATGATGAAAGTAAGTGATCCTATTATTTTTGGACATGCTGTTAGAGTGTATTTTGCTGAATTATTTGATAAGCACCATACAACTTTTGAAGAATTAGGAGTAGATGTAAATAATGGTTTTGGAGATTTAGTTTCAAAAATTGAAACACTTTCAGAAGACAAAAAGAGTGAAATTTTAAATGATATTGCTTCTATTATGGATTCTAATCCTGATTTAGCAATGGTGAATAGCGATAAAGGAATAACTAACTTACACGTACCAAGTGATGTAATTATTGACGCCTCTATGCCTGCAATGATTCGTACCTCTGGGCAAATGTGGAACAAAGACGGTAACCAACAAGACACAAAAGCAGTAATACCAGATAGTAGCTATGCAGCTTTATATCAAGCAACAATAGACTTTTGTAAAAAACATGGTGCATTTGACCCTACTACTATGGGTACAGTACCTAATGTAGGTTTAATGGCACAAAAAGCTGAAGAATATGGTTCTCACGATAAAACTTTTGAAATCCCCACAAGCGGTACAGTTAGTGTAATTGACCAAAACGGTACTACATTAATGCAACATACTGTTGAAGCTGGAGACATCTGGCGTATGTGTCAAGTTAAAGATTTACCTGTTCAAGATTGGGTAAAATTGGCTGTAACTAGAGCAAGAGCGACGGGTAGTCCAGCAGTATTTTGGTTAGATAAAAGCAGAGCACATGATGCAGAGCTTATTAAAAAGGTAGAAACATACTTAAAAGAACACAATACCGATGGGCTTGAAATTAAAATTCTTCCATTAGCAGATGCAACTACTTACACACTAAGTAGAGTAAAAGAAGGTAAAGACACTATCTCTGTTACTGGAAATGTTTTAAGAGATTATTTGACAGATTTATTTCCAATACTAGAGTTAGGTACAAGCGCAAAAATGTTATCTATAGTTCCTCTAATGAATGGAGGTGGGTTATTTGAAACTGGTGCTGGAGGATCCGCTCCAAAGCACGTACAACAGTTTATGAAAGAAGGCCATCTACGTTGGGATTCTTTAGGAGAGTTTTTGGCACTAGGTGTTTCTCTTGAACATTTAGGCGAAAAGTACGAGAACAATAATGCTATAATTATGGGAGAAGCTCTAGATGAAGCAACTGAAAAGTACTTAGAAAACAGTAAATCTCCTTCAAGGAAAGTTAATGAGCTAGACAATAGAGGAAGTCATTACTATCTTGCTATGTATTGGGCTCAAGCATTAGCAACTCAAGATAGAGATGAAGTTTTAAAAAATAGATTTATTCCTATTGCTGAAAAACTTCAGCAAGAAGAGGCAACTATCATTTCAGAATTAAATGCTGCACAAGGTAGCCCTGTTGATATTGGCGGATATTATGAACCAACCGAAGCATTAGCAAAACAACAAATGCGACCTAGCAAAACATTAAATACTATACTTTCAGAAATAAAGTAGAACAAACAAAATTTAAAAGCCTTTAGATAAAACTAAAGGCTTTTTTAGTACGTTGTTAGTACGTACATTTATAAAAAAATTGATTTTGAAAAATATAATTTGTTTCCTTCTTTTCTTCGGAAGTATACTAAGTTGGGGACAAGAAAAATTTACTGTAAGCGGTATTATCTCTGAAGCTGCAACTGGTGAAACCCTTATTGGAGTTAATGTTCTCATACCTTCGCTACAGACCGGAACTATTACCAATGAGTATGGTTATTATTCTATTACCTTACCAGAAGGAGAATACGAATTTTACATTAGTAACGTCGGTTTTGTTACACAACAATTTACCGTACAATTAGACAAAAACTTAAAAAAAGATATTAGCCTAACGGAAGACACTCAACAACTTAATGAGGTAGTTATTAAAGCTGATATAGAAAAGCTAAATATTAGAAAACCTCAAATGAGTGTGAACACACTTTCTATTAATACCATAAAAAAAATCCCTGTGGTATTGGGAGAAACAGATGTTATTAAGTCTATCACTTTACTTCCAGGAGTTACAAATGCTGGTGAAGGCGCTAGTGGTTTTAATGTTCGTGGAGGTGCCGCAGACCAAAATCTTATTTTACTTGATGAAGCAACGCTATATAATTCCTCTCATTTATTTGGTTTCTTTTCGGTATTTAATCCAGATGCTATTAAAGATGTAACATTATACAAAGGAGGCATTCCTGCTCGATACGGCGGACGTGTTTCTTCTGTATTAGACATATATCAAAAAGACGGTAATAAAAAACAGTTAAGAGCGCAAGGTGGAATAGGTGCTGTTGCAAGTAGGTTATTACTTGAAGGGCCTATAAAAAAAGATACCGCGTCTTTTCTAATTGGTGGTAGAAGTAGCTACGCACATTTATTTTTGCCTTTACTAGACAATGACAATGTTGCTTACTTTTATGATTTAAATACAAAACTAAGCTATAACCTTAACAAAAATAATAGGCTTTATTTATCTGGATATTTTGGCAGAGATGTCTTTACTATTGCCGATAGTTTTTCTAATAGTTTTGGTAATTCAACTTTTAATTTACGATGGAATCATCTGTTTTCAGATAAACTCTTTAGCAATCTTTCTTTAATTTATACAGATTATTTTTATGGATTAGAACTCTCCTTTGTAGAATTTGATTTTGATAGTGGCATAACAAACTTCAACTTAAAATATGATTTTACTCATTTCCTTTCAGATAATGTAGAACTTAGATATGGGTTAAATAGCATCTATTATAAATTTAACCCAGGAGATATAAATCCCACCACACCTACATCTGGAATAAACCCTTTTAAATTAACAGATAAATATGCTTTTGAGAATGCTGCTTACCTTGACACTGAGTTTGAACTTTCAGAAAAAATAGCAGTACAAGCTGGGCTTAGAATTTCTACTTTTAATAGATTAGGACAAGACGAACTAAACATTTACGAAAACAACAACCCGTTATTGTTTAATCAGGATTTAGAAATCTATCAAAAGGCAACACCCATTGATACTGTTTCATTTAAAAAAAGTGAAACTATGAAATCATTTGCAAATTTAGAACCCCGTTTTGCTATTTCCTATCAATTAAATGATGATGCATCTATAAAAGCCAGTTATAACAGAACAGCACAATACATTCATCTTATTAGTAATACCACCTCTCCTACTCCTTTTGATATTTATGCTCCTAGCGGAAAATATATTGAGCCGCAAGTAGCAGACCAAGTGGCTGTTGGCTATTTTAAGCGATTTGAAAACTATTCGCTTGAAGTAGAAAGCTTTTATAAGAAAGTACAAAATAGATTAGACTATGTTGATGATGCCGACCTTATTGCAAACAATGCAGTAGAGCAAATATTATTATCTGGAGAAGCAAGAGCCTACGGTCTAGAGGTTTTATTTAGAAAAACGGAAGGAAAGCTACAGGGTTGGGTAGCTTACACCTTGTCAAGAAGTGAACAACGAACACCTGGAAGAACTCCTTTAGAGACTGGTATTAATAATGGAGCTTGGTACAACTCTCCATGGGACAAAACACATGACATTAGTATTACTGGGCAATATGAGCTTAGTAATAAATGGTCTTTTAGTGCTAATTTTATTTATCAAACAGGACAACCTACTACATTCCCAAATGGGCAATACGAATATAACAATGTTGTAGTGCCTGTTTATGAAGCCAGAAATAGCAGTAGATTACCAGATTTTCATCATTTAGACATTGCAGCTACATGGACACCCAAACCAAACTCTACAAAACGATGGAAAAGCGAGTGGGTATTTAGTATTTACAATGTATATAATAGAATGAATGCAGCGTCTATCTCTTTTAGAGAAAATACAGACGTAAATAGAAATGAAGCAGTAAGACTATCCATTTTTGGTATTATTCCTTCGGTAACGTATAACTTTAAATTTTAACTATGAAGAAGTATGTGTTATTAGTTGTTTGCTTCTTATTTGTTTTTACTTCTTGTGAAGAAGCTATTGATGTTGATTTAAATGATAGTGAACCTAGATTAGTGGTAGAGGGTAGTTTTAATGTTTCTGAAATTGGAGAACAAACACAAGCTAGAGTTGAGCTTAGTCTTACAAAACCATTTTTTAACAATCAAGACACTTTTGTAAATAATGCTGAAGTTATTGTTATTGATGAAGATGGTGTAATAACAGAGTTGGATTTGTTCCAAAACGGAATCTATAATGCCCCATTAATTATTAATCCTGAAAAAGAATATACATTACAAATTAATTATAATGGAGAGCTTTATACTGCTACAGAACAGTTTAAACCAGTTGTCTCATTAGAATTTGTAGAGCAAGATGATAATGGTGGTTTTGATAATGAAAGCATTGAGCTTAAAGCCTTTTTTACAGACCCAGCACAAGAAGAAAACTTTTATTTATTTCAAGGTAGTTCGGATAAAGGCTTTATGGTAGACACTTTTAATGATGAGTTTTTTAATGGAAATCAAATTTTTGGCTTTTATTTTGTAGAAGATTTAGAGCCCGGAGATGAAGTTTTATTTTCGCTTTATGGAGTAGATGAACAGTTTTATAACTTTATGTTCACTCTACTACAGCAAAGCTCCGATCAGAGTGATGGCCCTTTTGAGACACAACCAGCAACTGTACGTGGAAACATTGTAAATCAAACCAATCCTGAGAATTTTCCATTAGGTTATTTTAGAATTTCACAAATTTCGACACTTCAATACACCATAGAATAAAACTAGTCTTTTGTATCTTTAGCCAATGAGTTTTACTAAAACAACTGAAAAAGATTCTCTTTACAATCATCTAGAAAAGATGGAAGTTTCAGAAATCTTACAACATATTAATACCGAAGATAAAACAGTACCACTTGCTGTTGAAAAAGCACTACCGCAAATAACTGCTTTAGCTAAAAAAGCTTCTGAAGTTCTTAAAAATGGAGGCAGGATTTTTTATATGGGAGCGGGAACTAGTGGAAGATTAGGTATTGTTGATGCAAGTGAATGCCCTCCTACTTTTGGGGTCTCTCATGATACGGTAATTGGGTTAATGGCAGGTGGCGATAGTGCTATTAGAAAAGCCGTTGAGTTTGCTGAAGATGATACCAAACAAGGGTGGAAAGACTTACAGAAGTCTAATGTTTCAAAAAAAGATTTAGTTATTGGTATTGCTGCTTCTGGTACTACACCCTATGTTATTGGTGCTCTAGAAACATGCAATAAAAATGAAATTATTACAGGTTGTATTACTTGTAATGAAGGAAGTCCACTCGCAAAAACTGCGCAACTCCCAGTTGTTGTTGTTGTCGGGCCAGAATTTGTAACTGGTAGTTCTAGAATGAAAGCTGGTACTGCTCAAAAGTTAGTATTAAATATGCTATCAACAACCGCTATGATTCAATTAGGAAAGGTAAAAGGGAACAAAATGGTGGATATGCAACTTAGCAATAACAAATTGGTTGACCGCGGTACTCGAATGGTAATGGAAGCATTAGATATAAAAGAAGATGAAGCCGAATTTTTACTAAAAAAACACGGAAGTGTAAGAAATGCCGTTAAAGCATACAATGAAAGAACCTAAACAAAAGTTTACTAACAAGAAGCTATTAGTAATGGGAATTAAAAGAATGGCTCTTTCAATTCCCCTATTAGTCCTTACTACCTATATTTTAACTTTTGCTTTTTTAAACAAAGAAACAATTCCTCTTTATGTGTTTCTCCCGTTGGGAATTATTGCAATGGCAGCAACTATTTATTTAATATTTAAGGGCTTAAAATTAATATTGAAAGCTATTTTCTAATTGTACACAATAGGTACTTGAACACATAACGTAGTTCCTGGATATTCCTTTTTTCAACATACAAATCCTTAATATGTAAAACAAATTAAACCTCTTTGACCATCTGTGTCCGAGTCCATAATTTAATGGGTATAAGGTAGATTATTGCAGATATTATATGTTTAAAAAGATGCTTTTCAGTAATTTTAGTATTATTTTATATCTATTCAATCCATTTTATGCGGTTACTTCCTATATTTTTTATTTTAAATATCTTATTAGGATATTCACAAGGAGATAATTCGTTTAGTTTTAAACAGCTTTCAGGCGATAATGAAGATATGCCGTCAGGAGCTCTTGGAATTACACAAGATAGTCTTGGTTTTATCTGGATGGCTAGTGTTAATGGTTTGAATAAATATGATGGTAAAGCCATTAAGTTTTTCCCTAAAAACTTTGTCAGCGAAAGTGATATTATAATTTATGATAAAAAAATATACACCGATCGGGAGAAAAACACCTGGATTATTACTGGTGAACGAATCATTGAAAAATTAAATAGTAAGGAAGAAACGTTTACAGCCGTTGGCAATATACCAATGCCTAAGGTATTGTACCAAAGTCAAAACCTTAATTACTTTGTAGGGACATCTAATAACGGGATTTTTAAAATAAACCATGTTACTAATGATACCATACAAATCCTCGAGAAGAAAGATATTCCTGTTAATGTCAATGAATTTGCAGAGTTTAAAAATATTGTTTGGGCGTCTACAACCTCTGGTATCTACAAAATAACACCAGATAATAAGTATATAAAATATAAAATTCCTATTGTAGATGAATCTCACACAACAGTTATTGGAGCTTCTGAGAACTATGGCGTTTTTGTAGGCACTTACTTAAACAGGGTTTTTAAATATAATGAGACTACTGATAAATTTCAGGTGTTTAATGGGTTTCCAAAGTACCCTTTACCAGAAAATTTATATATCCATAATTTAGTTTTTGATAGTAAAGACCGTTTATGGATTGGCTCTTATGGGCAAGGGTTATTTCTAGTTAATTTTAAGGAACAAAAAATTTTAAACTTCAAACAAGATAAACTAAACCCAAATACAATACCTTATGATTGCATCATAGCAATTTATGAAGATGCAACTAATAATATATGGATAGGAACAGATGGTGGTGGCCTTTGCTTGTACGATGAAAAACTTCAAAAGTTTAATGAGCTCACAAACGATAGAGTGCCCAATGATGTAAACCTAAGTCTTGTTAAGAGTGTTGATATTGATGATAATGGTGGTTTATGGATGGGTACACATAATTACGGTATCATTAATGTTGATAGTACTAAAAACAGGTTTAAGACTTATGATACTGAAAATTCAGGCTTAACCTCTAATAAAATTGCTTATCTGAAATTTATTGAAAGAGATTTATGGATTGCCAATGAAACACCAGAAATTCAGATTTTAAAACCAGATGGGAGTATTGATACATTTAATAGAAATTCTAAACCTAAGTTAGATGTTGGATACATTTATCACATTTTCCAAGATTCCGAAAAAAGGGTTTGGCTTTCCAGCTCAGATAGTGGGTTAATTCAATTTGATTCAGAAATTGGTATTGTAAAACAATATAGGTACAATGCAGAGGATATTAATTCTTTGTCTAGTGATTTAATATACTCAATTGCCGAAGATAGCAACAAGGGCATTTGGATAGGCACGAAATATAAGGGGCTGTGTAGAATTGACCAAAAAACGGATAAAATTAAACGATATCATGAGTTTGATGGTTTGGCCAGATATCTGTATATAGATTCTGAGGATATGATTTGGATTGCAACAAACACAGCGGGATTAATTAAATTCAATCCTAAAACAAGAGAAAAAGTTGTTTATGATAGATCTTCTGGAATAGCAGGCTCAACTATATGTGCAATTTTACCTGATGGTGATAATTTATGGTTAAGTTCTAATCAAGGGGTCACAAAATTCGATACCAAAACTTTAGAAGTCGAAAATTATGACCAATTAGATGGTTTGCAATCTGCTTATTTTGCAACAAGATCGGCAGTAAAAGATCAAAAACGCAATCTATTTTATTTTGGCGGCTCAAAAGGTATTAATTGGTTTAACCCTAATAATATTGAACAAAACACGTCACTAACAACTACAATAATAACTAAAGTAGAAGTAAATGAAAAAACACAATCTATTTTTAAACCAGCAACGTATCAACATCATGAGAATACGATAAATTTTACATTTAACAGCCTTCATTATTCGTCACCAAACAGAAATAACTTTAAATATAAACTTGTTAATTATGATGAAAACTGGCAAGAAGCTAAAACCATAAACTTTGTACGTTATACCAATCTACCACCTAATGATTATGAGTTTCAAGTCATTTCAAGCAATTATGATGATGTATGGAACGAAACTCCAGCCACTTACCATTTTACCATTTTAAAACCGTGGTACACAACAAACTTAGCATACATTATTTATGGTTTATTGATTATAGCATGTTTATATGTATTCTATAGGTATTTGCAATGGCGCCTGCAAATAAAGAATGAACTAGAGTTTGAACATAAGGAAGCTGAAAGACTCAAAAAACTTGATGAATTTAAAAATCGATTGTTCACAAACATTTCCCATGAATTTAGAACACCTTTAACCCTAATCTCTGGTCCAATAGAAAATCAACTATCAAAACCCGATCTAAAAAAGGAAGACAGAGAAGTTTTAACTATGGTAGAACGGAATGCGGGAAGGTTGTTGAATTTGGTCAATCAAATTTTAGACCTATCAAAATTAGAGACAGGTAATTTAAAACTCTCTGTTGCTCAGGAAAACCTTGAGTTGCTTTTAAAACAACTTGTTTCTCCTTTTAAGTTCAAGGCCAAAGAAAAACAAATAAATTTTACTTATAGCATTAGTAAAACCAATAATGTATGGTTTGATAAAGATGTGATTGAAAAGATTGTACTAAACCTGCTTTCTAACGCTTTAAAGTATGCGCCAGAAAACGGCTTTGTACGTTTTGAAGCGCTTATTCAAAAAGATCATTTGGTAATTAGTGTCACTAATAATGGTGTGATTTATTCCAAGGACGATCTTCAAAAATTATTTAATAGATATTATCAATCCGATAGGAAAAATGATGGTGCTGGTATTGGATTAGCATTAGTGAAGGAGCTTGCCATACTTTCTCGCGGTAATATTGTAGCAAACATGCTTAATAGAGACGAAATACAGTTTACGGTTACCTTGCCAGTAGAGCGTACTTATTTTAATTCCTCAGAAATAAGCTCCATCTCAGCCAAAGTAGCTGAAAATAAAAATGAGGAAATTAAAGGTGAATCGCCTATAGAATCTCAAAAGAATGTATCAAAAAATAAACCTATTTTATTATTGGTAGAAGATGACGATGATATTAGACTCTATGTAAAATCCATTTTTAAAAATAACTATAAGATAATTGAAGCGGTAAATGGAAAGCAAGGGATAGAAAAAGCATTTAAAACCATTCCGGATCTTATCATCAGTGATGTTATGATGCCCATAGAAGATGGAATCAGCCTGTGTAATACTTTAAAGCAGGACGAAAGAACAAGTCATGTCCCTATCATCCTGTTAACCGCTAAAAGCGAAAATGAACATGAAATAGAAGGGCTAAAAACTGGAGCCGATGACTACATCACAAAGCCTTTTAAAACGGAACGGTTGAAAATTAAAGTAGAAAAGCTTATGGAAAACCGAATAAAGCTTCAAAAACATTTTAGCAAAACCTTAAGTATAAATCCAGAACTGGCAATCACCTCCACAGAAGTGGAATTTTTAAAACGCTTACAAACTGTTTTGGATAAACATATTACAGATCCAGAATTTACGAGTGACCAATTTGTAAAGCTTATGCAAATAAGCCGCTCACAACTTCATAGAAAATTAAAAGCAATAACGAACATGACCACTAGTGAGTTTATTCGCTCTCAGCGTCTTAAACTTGCCAAAGAATTGCTTATAAAATCCGATGCCACTATATCGGAAATTGCTTATCAAGTGGGCTTCAATACTCCGTCCTACTTTATAAAGTGTTTTAAGGAAATTTATCACTTTACCCCAAATGAGTTTCAGTCTAAAGCCTTGTAATTAGGCTGCTCTCAACGCTTGAAACATATCTTCTATCCTTTGAAACATCTCTGGTATTCGAGGGTAATTCGTTCGTATACTTTTACTACAGCTAAAAACAATTTATTAATGAAGCGTATTGCTGAAAATCAAAATAAAGAGGATAAAATATACTTGAGTATAGATCATCTAAAAAAGGGGAAATATAAATTACAGATACTGCTGAATAATAAAGTTTTAAAATCGGTAAAAATTAGTAAATCAAAATAATAGTACAATGAAAGCTAAATCCTTATTATTTCTTATATCATTTCTCTTCTTTTATCAAGCTAATAATGCACAAATATTTGATAAAATAAAAAAGGTTAAAAATACAGTAGCCTCTACGATTTCATTAGACAAACTAAAAAGAGACCCAATAACAACTTCTTTTAAAGATGTAGATAAAACTAAATATCTTGAAGATAATTTTGGTAATGACGCTGTTTATAAAAATATCCATGATCAACCTTATACTTGGGAAAAAGGCTTCTATTTAACTCCTGGTTTCTATGAAGGCCATTTTCAATCGTTCTGTATTAAAGCTGGAACCTACACACCTCATAGTGGAAGTGGAAGGTTTTATGCTGAATTAAAAGGTCCTATGGCAGATATTTTTGAAGCCATTATTGAAGGGTATCAAAAATCACCATATTTAACACAAAAAGAAGTGCAATTACTTTTTTGGGCAATTGTTGCGAAAACCGACTTTCAAAAAATGAAGGGTCCAATAAAAATAACAGCTCTTAAGCTTTTAACACCAAAACAGATTGCTCGTTTGAGCAAAGGAGCATTAGAAAGTTATGTCACTTCAGAAATTAATAAAGTTGCTCGTAAAAATGAAACAATTCGAAGTATTCTTGATGCTGAAAACGAAATACGCAAAAAACTTTATCAAGGCATTGGTGATTATTCTGAATATGAAGAAATAGCCATGCGTGCAGGTATCGAACCTGTTGTAGAAGGTTTTGAGGTTGGGCGATGGACCAAGCATCCAAATGGATTTTTTATTCGATATAGACCAATTGGCTACAGTCAAACAGTTACCCAAATTTATGTACCAGAAAATATTGAAGCGTATCGACCAAAATCTGGTAAAGGTCCACAAGACTTAGAATACTACCCCATAGCATTAGGAAAATATTACAGTTCAAGGAATTCTATTGCAACCCCTGCAAACTCAAGTTCTCAACGCCTTATACAAACTGATATTGAACCAGGCACTACTGGCGGCACTACAGGGACGGGTGGTACAGAGGAGACTACTGACCCTACAGTTACAGATACTGGAAATACTGGTGGTTCGGGAAACGATGGTACAAATACGGGTGGAGATCCGAATGATGGTACAGGCACTAGTGGACAAGGAAACTCAGGAGATGCTGGCGGCACAGGCACAGGTACGAGTGGATCAAACTCTGGAGGAACACTACCCCAAAGCGATTATGAAACTAATCCTTTTAAATGTGAAGAGGTAATAAATCCCATAGCAGATAGGAGTATTAAATTAGAAATGATGAATCAAAATATACCAGGAGCGCTAGTTTGTGTTTTTAAAGGAGATTCAATAATCCACATGAAAGCTTATGGCAAAATGCGCTTAAACCATCCGCTAACACTAAACACAAAATTACAATGGGCATCTATATCGAAGTCTGTTACAGCTGTAGCGGCAATGCAAATGGTAGAAGAAGGCAGGTTAAAATTATCAGACAGACCCTCTCAACTTCTCTCCTACTGGCCCAACAGTGTTGAGGTTAAAGATCTAAATGGGAAAAAGCTCACCGAAGATCGCTACGCCAATATCACCTTACGTAATTTACTTAACAATAGTAGTGGAATACAGCATTATGGAAAAGGAAAAGATGATTCTCAAGTAACAACCTACAAAAACAAAACTGTACAATTTGCAAATAATGACGAGTACACACCATTAATCAATGGGGGATACAATGCAAAAAGTTCAGTATCACAATTTAACAAATCAGTTCTAGATTTCGACCCTGGAAAAGATTATCTGTATTCCTCCTATGGATTTAACTTAGCAGGTGCTATGATCGATTCTAAAATTCATTATGGATACGATAGTTGGGTGAAAAAGCATATCTCAGTTCGATTAGGTCTAAAGAATTTTGATGAGGCAAATGGGGCAAAGAACAGATATGGATATCAGGTTTTAGACGATGGAGTTTTCTCTAATTCACCACTTAATGATTATGACGATGTACTTCCATCAGGTGGTTGGGAATCTACTATTTGTGATTTAGCCACTTATACAAGAGCGCTCAGTAGAGGTGAACTCATTAAAGAAAAAGACGCCCTTTGGAAAAATAGCAATGTGTTTAGAGGATATGGATTTGGCTTAAATCGCGCTGGAACGGGTAATGATACTAGAGTATTCCATGGTGGCACCAATAAGGTAAGTAGAGCCTATTTATATTTTTTTCCTAGTGACCAAACTGGTATCGCAATATTAGCCCCTTTTACTCAAGCAGTCCTAGAAAGAATGGCTAGAAATCTAGTTGAAGATTTGAAAATTCGCCCCGGACTGTACAGTTCAGAAAAAGAACCAATGGATAAGTGTCGTAGGGGTATGAAAAACGGTAAAGATTTATTTATTGGTGTTTGGAGGAAAACTGGTAATGAACAAATTATTAGAACTGGACTGGAGTTAGCAGAGTTTCGAGATGAAATAAAAATTATGCGGGACTATGGTTACCACCTTGATGATTTTGAAATTCACATTACCGATGACCATAAACAAATCTACGATGGTGTATTTAAAAAAGGTAGAAAAGTTCAAGTTTTAGTTACTGGTAAAGGTTACGCTGAAATGAGACAAGAGGTTAATCGGTTTAGATCTCAAAACCTCGAAATCGTTGATGTAGAGTATGGCCTATTTGATCCTAGCTCTGACGATTTGATGCTCAATAGCTCATTAAATGCATTATTTGAAAAAGGTGCCCCCTTATCCACATTAGAGTCTTGGAAAACACAAAGTGAATTTTTGCAACTGGTAACAGACTACAAATCCAATAATCTAAAAATAATTGATGTAGAGGGACACCCAAATCTTGAACAGACTATATTCACAGGCCTTTTTGTAAAAGGGACGGGCAACATTTTATTGATTGAGACACCTACCAAATTTATGGAAGGAATTCAAGCAGGTAGTTACGCTTCTTACGGCAAATTACTAGACGTGGACATGTTTCTTCGGGGCGACAATCCCAAAGCACGTTTTGTTATAAGCATTTGGGAGCCTTCAAACACCGATATGCTCACTAGCTATGACACTGCTAAACAACCAGCACTTGATTTCTGCAGTTTTATGGATGTGCATGAAGACAATAGAAAAAACGGGTACGAACTAATCGATTTCGATCGAATCTATACCCATGTGAAGTAATAATAGTAAAACAACTCTAGAACGCTATAGATAAATTTTAAATAAAAAAATGAAAACATTAAACCTTCTTTCACTCGTATTCCTACTTTTTATTTGGGGGTGTAATAATACAAAACAAAATAAGAGCATCCCTGAAAGTGAATCCATAACTACCGTTGAAAAACCAAACCCTAATCAAGTAGTTAAAAGCAATACAAATGAAAAAAATGCTACTCAAAAAAAACTATTAGAAACCAAACCGTTAAGTGATGAAGAACTACAAAACTGGTTTCCGAAAACCATTCAAAATCTAAACCAAAAATCGAGTCAGAAAGGCACCCTCAAAGGTATTGAAGCCAATGGAGCTAGTGCATTTTATGAAGGAAGCAACAATAAAACATTTACCCTCTCGATTACCGATTGTGCAGGAAAAAGTGCAGTAAAAATCTATAAAAAATATGCACGATATAAAAAACCAAAAGATAATCATGAAGACGATACAAGTATTACACACCATTTCAACAAAGATGGAAGAAGCGGAAAGTCTGTATTCGTAAAACCACTTAACCAATTCGCAATTGATTTCTTATACAAAGACCGACTGGCTATTACTGTAAGCACGCAAAATTTAGAGCAAGAAAACGTCTATAGAATTTTAGATTCATTCCCTTTTCAAGGGTTATTAGAATAAACTAAAAATTAAAAACCATGAAAAAAAGATACTTAATACCAATGTTGCTTTGTGTACTGTTTGCAATACCAAAGGCAGAAGCGCAAATCTTTAAAAAAATCAAAGAGAAAATAAATCAAGTAACTGGCGGTGAACAAACTGAAGACACAAATAACCAAGGTACTATAGATACTACAGTTACCAATACGCCAACTGCCGAAGAGCGCCAAGCCACCGAAATCAAAATAGGTGATTTCTTTGGTGGCGGACTCGAAGGTGTCCCAGACACCTATAAATTCTCTTATAGGTTAACCTATGCGTTAACTAGCGGTAAAGATTCCAATGCACTACAATATCTCCTAGAACCAGACACGGCTTATTTTGGAAATAAAATGGACAATCCAGATGCCAACCAAATTGTTGTGTATGATCTAAAAAAGAATATGATGGTCACCTATATGGATAACAATGGGCAGAAAATGGCTATAAAAATGAGAATGCCAAACCTTAAGAAGACAGAAAAAAAGTTTGGTAAAAAAATTATTCCTGAAAATAATGAAAATGTAGACATCATACCTATCCAAGGAAAAACAATTTTAGGGTACCAATGCCAAGGTTATCAGGTAACCTCTGATGAGGGAGTTGCCAAGTTCTGGGTGACTAATGATGCCCCAGTTAGTTTGAATGGCATCTATGCAAATTTCAGTTCATTACCAAAAAAGACAAAAGATCAAGAACTACCGCTTGATGAAAATTCTTTAGTACTCGAAATTACATATGAAAGCCGTAAAAAGAAAAAAGAAAACATGCACATGGTTTGTACAGAACTCAAAGAACAATTGGTAGTGCTTCATAAAAAAGATTACAACTCTGGAATGTAAAACCTAGTATACTATGAACTATATAAAACTAAATCTTGCGCTCTTTTTTAGCCTAACTATTCTATTAAATAGCGGTTGTGGCGAAAAGAAGAATTCAAGAGTAAAAGAGTCTGAAAAAGAACCATACATCACAGAGGAAATTTTAGAGGAAGTCTTAGATGAAATACAAGCTAAGCAAAACCCAATAACAGAAAAACTTAAAAAACTTACACCTTTAAGCAGTACTGATATGGATGCATGGATGCCAGATAAGTTGGGCAACTTACATCGTGTTAACTATAAAACCAATGCAATGCCAGCGTCATTCACCTTTGTAACAATAGCAAGGTTTAAAAGTTTGAATACTAGTGAACAATTAGATATCACTCTTATGGATGGAGCAGGTCCTATGGGAAGTATGGCCATTGCCCCTTTTCTAGATTTAGAACGCATTACTCGTGCAACTTCAACAGACGAGGGGTTTCAAAAAACAATTACTAAGAACGGGACAGTTTACATTCAAAAATATAACGAGCAAGACGACACTTATTTTTTACAGTTTACAAATAAGGATCGATTTATTGTTAAAATCGAAACGCAAAATATAACTGAAAAATCGCTTTGGGAATATGCAAGTCAATTTCATTTTAACGCACTTCCAAAAATCTAAAATTTAATGATATGAAAACAATATACATACTTATTACGGCCTTATTTCTATCTACAACTTCTTCCTACGCTCAACTTGAAGGATTACTTGGTGATATCATGGAAGAAGTTCAAGAAAAAGTAGGAGATGCACAACAAGATGCCGCCGAAACAGCTTCCATGAAAGAATTTAAAAATGAACTTAAAGAAATTCTTGCAGGTATAAATGGACTCGATAAATATTCTTCAGAGTTAAAATGTATTTATTTGATTCTAAAATTAGCTTCACTTGATCAAGGTTTAGAAGCTAAAATTCAGAATGCAGGAAATTGTAAAAAAAAATATGATTTATATGGTATGCAACTTATGGTAAAGGCTTCCTACACGGGTATTGGATATTGCTTTGACTCCCTAACTGAACTGTTAGATGAATCGAATAGTTCAGAATTACTCGAATTAATACGTGATTATATAGAATTAAAAAACCTAGCTATTGATTGCATCGAAGAATATGGTCCAAATCTTGACTCTTGTAAAATTCCTAAAGGGACTTCTAAATTAGAAAGAGACTTTATAATGACTGTAGGTTCCGCTATAACTACATACGATACCTTTTCGGATGGTATAGATGATGAAAGTTGGGATAATGGCGATAGAATATCATATATACTTAAACTCCTTTCATATTTAGTTGAAGAATACAACCCCGTTTCGGCATTAGCAAAATCGATTGAAATTGGTGCTAACATGAGTGCCCTCCCTTGCAAATAGCTCTGGTCATCGTTAAATATAAAAGTTTAATATCCACTTCAATAAATATATTAATTCATAAAAAAATTAATCTAAACCAAACCCTATGAAATTACCTTATTTTTTAACGATACTGTTCTTATTTCTCTTTTTTGGGTGCAACACAAAGACCAAAAAAGAGAAAGAAACAATCAAAGAAGTCACCGAGATGGTTAAAGAAAAACCTAAGACTAAAGATTTTAGAGAACGTTTAGAAGCAACTTCCCCAGCTTCAGAAAAGCAGCTTCAAAGTATACTACCAACTACTCTAGGAGGTCTAAAACGAATAGAATTTACAAAAAGCCGCATTTCACAAAATGATATCGCCTCGGCTGGTGCAATTTATACCGATGGAACTAACAAGAAAATAGAAGTCTCTATTGTTGATGGCGCTAGTAAAGATGGGTTACTTGCAATCAATACCCATTATATGGCACAAACGTTAGAACTTAATTCTGTTAAATCTTCAGGGCATGAGAAAACGTACGAAAAAAATGGCTTGAAAGTATTGGAAACGTATGTAAAGAAGGATGAATTCTATCGGGTTTCATTTTTGTATGATATGCGCTTTGGTGTAACGCTCGAAACCCACAAAGTGCCTCGGGAAGCATTAGAACAAATTATTGAGCAACTAAACTTAAACAAATTAAAGAACTTATAAATCTTTGCAAATGAACTATTATAGATACACCTTTTAAAGTAACTTATTAATACAATTGAACATTTCAAAAAAAGATTTGGTTATAGGCATTCCAGCATGTCAGTCCAGAATTTGTAACTGGTAGTTCTAGAATGAAAGCTGGTACTGCTCAAAAGTTAGTGTTAAATATGCTATCCACAACCGCTATGATTCAATTAGGAAAGGCAAAAGGGAACAAAATGGTGGAAATGCAACTTAGCAATAACAAATTGGTTGACCGCGGTACTCGAATGGTGATGGAAGCGTTGGGTATAAAAGAAGATGAAGCTGAATTTCTACTTAAAAAAGACGGAAGCGTAAGAAATGTTATTAATAGCTATAAAAATGACTAAACATACTAATACTAAATTGTTATTAAAAGGAATAAAAATGCTGGCCATATCAATACCATTGATAGTAGCCAGCACTTATTTTTTTAAATAAAGTTATTTTCTGATAATTTTCTTTGTTACAACAGCTCCAGAGTCATCTGTCAAGTTCAAGAAATAAATACCACTCCTATAATTTCTTAAATCAATTACAAATTGATTGTTACTTATATCTTTCTCTTGTATTACTTGCCCAACAATATTGGTAATTACTAGTTGACTTAAAGGAGTATTTGCTTGTATAGTAAGCAGTCCTTGAGTTGGATTGGGGAATACTAGTATGGAATTTTGATTAAACTCTTCAACCCCTAAAGTGACAGTTACTGTTACTGCAAAAGGCTCACTTAAACAAGAGTCAATAATATTTACTGCATAATATGTTTCACCATTAACTAGAGGCGTTGTGTTTGGTAATGGACTTTCGTTATTCATTGCATCTGTTTCAGTAGCAAACCAAGTCACATTAGATGGGCTAACAACAATATCTTCAAGGGTCGCTCCTCCTTGAAACTCTTGAGTTGCATCACCAGTAGGAGTAGTAGGAGCAACACATGTTATTATTTTACTAAAATACTGTGCACTTTCTGTAGAATTAACAACAGTTGTACTACCATTAGACGGGTCTAGAATTTGTATTCCAAAATTACTCCCAGCAGATACCAATATATTTCCATCATCTAATTGAGCAACCCCTCGTAAGGAACCTATCATAAAACTATCTAAAATAGAACCATCTGCTATAGAAAATTCATATAGTCCTGCAGTATTAGAGCCATTATTACTAAATACAGCTGAGTAAACAGAGTTATTGGTAGTATTAACTTCAATTTGTTGAATAAAAGTGACAACACCAGGGCCAACAATATTTCCTAATATATTTCCGCTATAGTCTCTACGTTCTATTTTTGTGTTTGGCCCAATATAAGATATATAAACCTCATTATTACCAATGTCAATAATATCAAAAGAAGAGTCTCCGCCAGTATCATAAAATCCAAGGTTTACTCCATCAAAATCGAAACGTATTATAGCATCTCCTGGTGCTCCATTATTAGAGCCAGCGTTAGTTACCCATACTTCATCATCAACAACAGCCATACCTTTAATATTGTCAAGGTCAGTATTTATAGTACTTAAAAAAGTCCCATCTAAATCAAATCTATCAATTCTGTCTTCTAATTGGTCCGATATCCATAGTTCATCATCAACTTGTAAAAGATCTTTTGGAGTCGCTGGATTTAAGGGTGTTAAATCGATGAATTGATTATCTAATACCGATCCGTCTGCAGGATCAAGTAATACTACAAATGGTTCTTGTATTACAGCTATTACTTCCTGTTCTTGAGAGAAGCTAGTTGATGTAGTAAATAGTAAGGCAAAGAATGCACAAAATAGAAGAGTAATTTTTTTCATAATTAAGAATTTATAAAGGTTAGACCTCAGTAATATAGTAAAATTTATGTTTACATATTATTATAAATCCTTATTATAAAACTAGTTGGACTTATATAGTTACTATAATAAATTCTTTGGCTACTTAAAACCTATACTTGTTTTAGGATTTTGAAAACTTAAAGATGTCGAGTTCTTTATTATTAGATAAAACTACGAAATGTGGCTTTCCTCCTATATTAATTGTTTTTATATCTCTTGCATCACTCGCAATAAACGGCTTATAATCTTTACTTACAGTAAAATTACCACTACCATCATTTATGAGTACATATCCCCAATTCCCATCATATCTTATGGTTTCTACTTCCGCATCATATAGTCCTCCTACTCCTATTATATCTAAGTACCCATCATTATTTACATCAAAAGTTTCAAAAGACATGGTTGGTCCTAGCTGAGTTAAAATTGGTAATGAATGTGCTTCATAAGTTCCACTATTATTGCTTTTAAAATAAGTACTTGAAAAATTTGTAACCTTTAGCTTAAAAGCATCTTCCATTTGTGATTTCCCATAAACATCTTCAATTCCAAGGTTAGCAAATTGTTTATAGGTATCTATTTTATCTAACAAATATGGGTTTTGTTGAGAACTACACTCCTTCCCTCTTACAGGTACCTCTGTACCATTATTAATCTTACTTAATGCTACATCAAAACTCCCGTTATTATCAAAATCTTTAGCGTAAATAAAGATCGGTTTATCTTTTTTAGGGTGAAATTTGTTGTTTTCTCCAATATTACCTGCAATTATATCTATTGAACCGTCATTATTAAAGTCTCCAGCAATATGAGAGAACCACCAACCACTATTGTTACTAAGGGTATTATCATCTTTTATTTGAAACTCATTTTTATTATTCTCCAAAACTTTAGGTGAATTCCACTCCCCTACAACTAGCAAATCTAAGTCATTATCATTATCAATATCTATAAACTCTGAGCTTGTTATTAGACCAAGATTGGATAGAATTTCATTCTCATCGTTATATTTAATAAACTGTTTATTTTCGTTAATTAAAATATAAGAAGGTGAGGCTAAAGGGTATTTTGATGGAATTGATGAACCTCCAATAAATAAATCTTTATCTCCATCATTATCAAAATCTCCAGCAGTTACGGAACCATTAGAACTTTTTATTACAGGAAGAATATTTTTTGATTTTTTGAAGTTCCCTGAGCCATCATTTATATAAAGTCGATCCTCTAATAAGCTACTTCCCTCATTAAACTCATAACCAATACTAGCAACATATAAATCTAAATCCTCATCATTATCAAAATCAAAAAAGACGGCCTCAGAATCTTCATAGATAGACTCTACTTTCCAAAGGTTTTTATTTACAGATGTAAAAGAACCGTCTGCATTTTGAATATAAGTAGCAGCTTCTGAACCTGCAGCATTACCAATAAAAATATCATCAATATTATCACCATTTATATCACCTATCTCAATAGATGAACCTTTAGTAGATTGTTTTTGTGGTAAAAGTAACTGATTTAAATAGTCATCAAAGTCACTCTCTTTATGCATATAGTTAAAACCTAAACTAGATGGGTCTATAGAAACTTTAAAATTCTGATTACTATTAGCTGTAGTTGCCATTTTTTTAGACTCATCAAAAGCAAGGGTTACCGTTTGGTTACTTTCAATATTCTCAATAGTAGAATAAGTTTCGTTTGGCCATTCTACAACTATTTTTTTAATTTGATCTTCATCACCTAGTCCAAAATGAAGAACATTAGTTACAGAGGACTCATAACCCCTAGATGTAAACAACCTTCTAGTTTGTGTTATCGAATCTGTAAAAACAGTTACTTTACTTCCAATAGAAAGTTTATTCTTCATTGGCCCTTCAAGTTTAACTGAAATATAATTTTTGTTAGAGTTATTTCTATATAAACTTAAAAAATCATCATGATTATTTACAACCAAATCTAAATCTCCATCGTTATCAAAATCTGAATAAGCAGCACCGTTAGAAAAATTTGGGTCATCTAAGCCCCATTCGTCTTGCATTTTTGTGAAAGTAATATCACCATTATTCTTAAAAATATAATTTGAAAGTTTTTCTGAAGGTAACATTGCATTTACCTCTTCAAGGGTTAAAGATTCATTATTTTGATTTTTAATTTTTAAAGCATTTCTGAAGTCTTGATTAGTATAATCCTTAATAATTCCATTTGTTACAAAAATGTCTTTGAGTCCATCATTATCAAAATCTGCTATTAAAGGAGTCCAGCTCCAATCCGTTTTCATTAAACCACTTAATTGACCAGTTTCTTGAAAGACACCATTTCCAGAATTAATTTGTAACATATTTGCCATGTAAGCATGGTGGTAACCAACTTTAACCATAGACCTAAAACCTTCAATACTCATAGAAGCCATATTTTCTTTACTTCTAGCATAACTCTCTGCAAGCATATCAACAGTAAATAAATCTGGATTAAGATCATTATTAATATCTTCAAAATCTGAGCCCATACTATTAAATGAAATGTGCTTGAAAACTTCTAAAGCTTTATTCTCAAAAGTGCCATCTTTTTTATTCATGTAGAGAAAGTCTGGCTCTAAAAAATCATTTGCCACATAAATATCATCCCATCCATCATCATTAAAATCTCCAATTGAAGCGCTTAAGCCCCAAGCTTTGTTATATAAACCTGCTTCACCAGTAACTTTAACAAAACTATTACCATCATTTCTATATAACTGGTCACTAGTTACTTCTTCCTTAGCTCTTTGAATTTGACTATTAATCTTAGAATTATTTTTAAAATCATATCTATAATTTACTACATACAAATCCAAGTCTCCATCTTTATCATAGTCTATACTATAGGCTTGAGTGGTATATCCAGGATCATCTATACCCCATTTTTTCCCTGATTCGGTAAAAGTATTATCTTTATTATTTACAAAAAGTAAGTTTCTTCTACCAGCATCATTTCCTAACGACCCAGCTTTACAAACATAAATATCCAAATAACCATCATTATTTACATCTAACATGGCAACTCCAGTAGAAAAGCCGGCTGCGTCATTTGTTTTTGAAATATTAGTAATATCCTCAAACTCTAAATTACCTTTATTAAGGTATAGCTTGTTATCCTCAAAGTTTGAGACCACATAAATATCATCAAGACCATCATTGTTAATATCACCTACAGCGACACCGGCTCCAGTATATATATATGGATAGTTTAAAAAATTAAAATTTAAATCTTGTTTCAAAACATTTTTAAAAGAAAGATTTGATTGAGACTTATCAATTTTGGTAAATAAAGGACCTATATTTTTATTCGAACTAGAATTTTTAGAAGAATTATTTTCATTGCAAGATAAAAATGAAAAATATAGTAAAATAAACAAAAGTCTTACTGGAAAAGAGCTCATAATAAAAGGCTTACAAATTTTAAATGGAAAGATATTAATTTTCTAATACTAAACAATAAATGAAACTAATAAAATATTTAAAAATATGTTGCA